>NZ_JAQGPL010000001.1:187500-830000 GCF_028826105.1 Paenibacillus humicola | reverse complement strand
AAATAGGCATGGTGATGCGTTTTTGCGGCCGGGTAGTGCATCAGCTTCTCCTCGACTTTGGCTGCGCAAAACGAGACGATTGCCTTGATCTCCGGGTCTGCGATGCTGTCCATCGCCTGTTTGATGGCGTAAATCAGGTCGACCGGCCGGATAGGCGCGGAACGGATAAAATCCGTAACGCTGACACCGTCTTCCGGCGTTGACTTGCGGATGCGCATGATTCGGATCTGCAGCCTTTCGCGGTACAGCTGCACGACTCCATGCACCTTGACCAGTCCCATCGGGAAAAAGGTCTCTTTATCGGCCGCCGAAACGTCCCAATATTTTGCCGGAAGCTGCCCGCTGGAATCGCACAAAACAATATCGAAATAGTCCTTGGGCGGCGTTGCGTTCGTTTGTTTGACGTCCAATTCCTTCAGTAAATAAAAGCCGACGAACTCGTCCTTCTCGCGCAGCTGGTTGATAAGCGTCATCTGTTCGTGTTCCTCCTCTGACTCGATAGGAACATTATACAATGAAAGCAGGATCCGGTAGAGAAGGCGATCGCCGAAAAATGAAAAACCGGAACCTGAGGCCCATGATGCCCGTTAAAACGAACCGCTCCCGCTTCAACGTGGCTCTCCCTGCTGCTGCAGCATGTCGACAAATTTGAGGTCCGCAGGCGCAAATGCGTACTCGCGCAGCTCGCTGCGCTCCGCCCACCGGTAATCGTCATGATCGGAGAGCGTCACCGTTCCGCCGAGATATCGGGCTGTATAAGCAATTAGCCGGATATGCGCATCGACGTACCGGTGCTCGTTTTCGGCAAAATAGGCAACCGGGTCGATGCGGATATTCATCTCCTCCAGCAGTTCTCTGCGGAGACAATCCGCGGCGGTTTCGCCAAGTTCGATTTTGCCGCCGGGAAACTCCCACAGCCCCTCCTGCGCCTTCCCCCGCTTCCGCCGCGCAATAAGCAGCCGCCCCCGCTCGTTTGCAATAATAGCCGCCGCCACTTCGATCATGGTCCGTCCCTTTCTGTTCATAAAATGAATCCGTATGGCTATATTATAGCGGGGCGGCTCGAAATTCGCTTCCCCGTCTGAACCAAAACAAATCCCCGGCCCTGCAGGCAGGACCGGGGTCTCGTGGAATTTAGGCCAAAACAGCCCCTTTTATACCATCACTTTGCAAATGTCGTTCGTGAAGGCGACCGGGTCGCCAATCGGCAGACCCTCGATCAGGAGCGCCTGATGATACAGCAGGTTGGTGTACAAATTCAGCTTTTCTTCATCGTTGCCGAGCGCATCCTTAAGCGATTGGAACACCTGGTGGTTGACGTTGATCTCCAATATTTTATCCGCTTTAATGTCCTGGTTGTTCGGCATCGCGTTCAGGATTTTCTCCATCTCGATCGTAACCTCGCCCTCCGTGGACAGGCAGACCGGATGGGATTTCAGCCGTTTGGACGCTTTGACCTGCTTGACTTTGCCGCCCAGGATCGTCTGCATCCGCTCGAAAAGCTCCTTGTTTCCGCTCTCTTCCTCATCGGCGTTTTTCTCGTCCGCATCCGGCTCGATGCCGAGGTCGCCGCTTGAAACCGACTTGAACGTTTTGTCCTTGTAGGTCGTGATCATCTTGATCGCGAATTCGTCGATATCGTCGGTAAAATAAAGGATTTCATAGCCTTTGTCGGCGACCAGCTCGGTTTGCGGCAGCTTCTCGATGCGCTCGATCGACTCACCGGCGGCGTAATAGATGTACTTCTGATCCTCCGGCATTCTGGAAACGTATTCGTCCAGCGTGACCGGCTTTTTCTCCTTGGAGGAGTAAAATAGGAGCAGGTCCTGCAGCGTGTCCTTATTGGCGCCGTAATCGCTGTACACCCCGAATTTCAGCTGGCGGCCGAACGATTCGTAAAATTTCTCGTAGCTCTCCCGTTCGTCTTTCAACATGCTTTGGAGCTGGCTCTTGATGCGGTTTTTGATGTTTTTGGCGATCAGCGTCAGCTGCCGGTCGTGCTGCAGCATTTCTCTGGAAATATTAAGCGACAGATCCTCGGAATCGACCATCCCTTTGACGAAGCTGAAATAGTCGGGGAGCAGGTCCGCGCATTTGTTCATGATCAGAACACCGTTCGAATACAGTTCAAGCCCTTTCTCGTACTCTTTCGTGTAGTAATCGAACGGGGTATTTTCCGGGATGAACAGGATCGCATTATAAACGACGGCCCCGTCCGCGCTGATATGGATGTGCTTCAACGGCTTGTCGAAGCCGTACCGTTTCTCGTTATAAAAGTTTTCATAATCCTCGGGCTTCAGCTCGTTTTTGTTTTTGCGCCAAATCGGGACCATGCTGTTGACGGTTTCCTCTTCGACGTAGTCCTCGAATTCGTTGTCCGCGCCTTCTTTCGGCCGGCTCCGCGTCATGTCCATCTTGATCGGGTAGCGGATAAAGTCGGAGTACTTCTTGATGATCGACCGCAGCCGGTACTCCTCCAAAAATTCGTCGTAGCTGTCTTCCTCGGTGTTCGGCTTGATTTTCAGCGTAATCTCCGTCCCGACCGTGTCCTTCGCGCACGGCTCGATCGAGTAACCGTCGGCGCCTTCGGACTCCCATTTGTACGCTTCGCCGCTGCCGAGCGCTCTCGTGACGACCGTAACGACATCGGCAACCATAAACGCGGCGTAAAAGCCGACCCCGAACTGGCCGATAATGTTGTGGCCTTCCTTCGCTTCGTTCTCCTGCTTGAAGGCAAGGGAGCCGCTCTTCGCGATAATGCCAAGATTGTTCTCGAGCTCGTCTCGCGTCATGCCGATGCCCGTATCGGAAATCGTCAGCGTCCGGCCCGCTTTGTCCGCCGTTACTCGAATGTAGTAATCTTCTTTGTTGAATACAAGCCCGTCGTCGGTCAGCGCTTTATAGTAGATTTTGTCAATGGCGTCGCTGGCATTCGAAATCAGCTCCCGGAGGAAAATTTCCTTCTGCGTGTAAATGGAGTTGATCATCATCTCCAGCAAACGCTTCGATTCGGCCTTAAATTCCTGCTTAACGGTCATCAGGCTGGATCCCCTTTCCAACAAATCGGTTTAGCACTCAGCTCGTCTGAGTGCTAATTCTACTTTTAAATATACCGATCCGTATTTTTCGTGTCAACCGGAAGCCGTCTCTTTTTATAGGCTGAGCAACACCGGTCAATAAGCCGTTCCAGGGAGCAAGCAAAAGCCGAATCGGGACGTAAAAAAATCGCCCGCCGCCTGTCATTTTCAGACAGACGGAAGGCGAATCGGATAAGCTGCAAGCCAATGCGCCGGTTAGCTGTAATCGGGTCCTCTAAAAACCGAGTAGCTGCGGGTCCGGCGGGTTACTCCGCGGGGCCGCCGGTCAGCTTCGCCAGTCCCCAGAGACCGCGGTCGACGTTATCCTTGTTCGTGCCGTTCCAGATCCACTGGCGGAGCCGGTTCACGCCGTCTTCGCTGTCGTCGAACCCGAAATCGAACAAGAACTGTTCACCGTCCGCCGGCGATATATGAATCGCGCTCCACGGAATCGCGGCGTCCAGGACGTATCCCTGCCCGTCTTGGGCCGGCTGCACGTTCATCGTGACCGCAGGCTGATGGCCGGTATTGAACCACATCCAGTAGTTCGCATCGTTCACAATGGCCGAGCTCATGATAATCTGGCGGTCGCTGAACTGCAGACTGCCGGCCAGCTCGAGATCGTCCGGTCCCGTGAAAAGTTCGATCCCGTCGCCTTTCCACAGATTGCTGTTCTGGTAGCTGTTCATCATTGGCGTCGGCTCCGTCACGGAAGCGGTCAGGTAAAGATTGTTCTCATCCCAGGCAAAATGGAAGCTGCTTGAGATCCCTTCGCCGCCGGTGCCCGATACGAGGCTGCCGGCGTCCAGAACCGCGGCACCGGTATCGCAGGAATAACCGTTCAATACGCCGTCGATCGGAATCGGAACCGGCGTATACGGAATTTCGATCTGCAGATTTTTTCCCGTGCCGCCGCCCGTATCATCGCCAAAATCGTGACGGAACGGCTGCTTCTTGCCGAGCACCACGTCGTAAATGCCCCGGTTCGTCTTCATCACGGCATCCAGAAACGTTTTGTACGGACGATCCGCCACGTTGACGAGCCCCGTATTGTAGTGCTCGCCGCCGATGTCTTGGAAGTAGCGGCCGCCCGCCGCCTGATCGACATAATCGAACCAATGCGCGCCGACGACGAAACCGAGCGCAGCCGCGCCTTCCACGTAATTGCGGTACCGCCAGCCGCGATCCTGCTCGCTTGCGTTCGGTCCCAGCACGATCGGGGCGAGGCCCTGTTCGGCGGTGCCGTAGCTCCATTCGGACAGCAGGATCGGCCGGTGCCCGGACTTCTCGTAGACGTCCTTCAGCATCGCGACGTCGAGGTTCGGGGAGTAATGGTTAATGCTGATGACGTCCATATATTTGCCGGCCTCTTCCGCCAAAATGCCGCGGATTTTCGTGCTTTGCATCGGCAGCGTCAGCCACCGGTCGCCCAGCAGCAGATGGTTCGGGTCGTATTTCTCGAACAGCTGCTTGACCGTCTTGTAATACGTGTCCAGATAAAGATGGAAAAATTGATCGACGTCGTCCGACGCCTGCTGCGTGTCGATATACAGCGGAGTTTCGTTCAAATCGGTGAAGCCGGCGAACGACGTGCCCCAGCTGCTGTTGAACGCGGCGATATCGCCGTATTTTTCCTGCAGCATCTGAACCAGCCGCTGCTTCAGCCCCGATGTGGCGGCCTTCAGCCTCGGCACGGTCGCGATGAATTTCTCGTAGGCATATTCATTGTCCACGAAATAACCGATCAGATTCGGATCGTCCTTAAGCGCCGGCAGCGATTTCGCAAAAGCGTCGTCGATCGCCTGCACCGCGCCGTCAGCGAAAATGTCGAACACTTTGACTTCCGACGGCTTGGCCATTCCGTTCAGGGGCAGTACGAGCGTGTACGGCAAGCCGCTCGCCTTGGCCTGCGGAGTCGGGCTCCATGCGCCGATGCTGTTGAAGCCCCATTTCTTCATCCGGCCCGCCGCTTCCGCGAAAAAGTCGTTGAACGTCGGCATCGTGCCGGCCTTGCGGTATTTGTTCGCCATATAGTAGGAGAAATTATCCTTCGAGCCGATAAAGGCGCCGTTATATTCGCTGTTGTAGTCCGGCACCCATTCGAATATTTTTTGGCGGTCGATGGAGCCGGTCACTTTCGTATACGTCTCGTTGTTCGTGACCCCGTTCACGCCCAGGCTGAAGAACAGGTCGCCCTGCGGCGTAACGAGCTGCGGCTTGCCTTTCACCTGCTGCACGCTGAAAAAGCCCGTTGCCTTCAGCTTCAGCTTCATGCGGCTGTCCGTCAAACCGCCTATCGGATCAAAAGCCGCGGGCGGCTTCAGTTTTCCGTAATAAGCCTGATCGGCTGCGATATCGTCCCGAAGCTGCTGATCGCTTGTCACCTTGGCAGGAAAGCTCGCGTTTATGACTTGACCGTACCGGTCAATCTGCATATCCCCTTGCGAAAAATACGTGTAGCTGCGGATCGGGCTGGGCTGCAGCCCGTCCAGCTGCGCGTAGGCGTCAAGTCTCGTAAAACCGGTCAAAGCAAGCGGCTGCGTGTACGTCTGAAAGGAAGGGCTGCCGTTGATCCGGTAATACACGGCCGCGCCGACCGTCGGCGTCTGCAGCGACACCGCAAGCGGCTCGGTACCGATGACCCCCGTCTCCGGGCTCGCCTGCACCGATACGGTGCTTTGATTGATGACGACCTTGGCCAGCTGCGGCGTCCACGATTTCTCGCTGCCGGCGAACTCGATTTTCAAATAATGCGTCCCGGCCGGCAGCTGCAGCCCTTCGTAAACGTAAAGCTGCCAGTTGCTTACGGGATCCCCCGACGTATAGACGTTCGCCGTCACTTCGGTATAAGCCGCGCCGTCGGTGGACGCGTAGATTTTATGCCCCACGATCGCCACGCCGGCATAAAAGTAGCTGTATGCCGCGAACGAAGTCATATCGTAATCGGTTTTATACAGGACATAGCCGGTATTCGTCGTGCTGCGGGCAGCCCTGCCCGCGTCGTCGCCGTAATAGGCCGGATTCCCTTTCTCCGTATACATGTTGCTGCGCTGAAACGTCTTGCTGAAGTCGCTCAAATCGTCGACGAGGCCGCTTGGTATCGTAAGCTCGACGCCAGTTGTCTCTTCTGCCGCGGCCGGTCCGTCCGCAGTCGCCGATGTGAACGGAAGAAGCAAATAAACCGACAAGCCAATCGCTGCAAGCATCATTCCCCATTTGCGAAACATTCAGGATCCCCCCCAGTTCCCAGTTTCACTTATAAATCCCACAGCTTGTCAGAAAAAGCGCTTACATACTCAATTGTATCGAGCGGGAGACCCCGTCGTCTCCCGGCTTCGCACTCTCATTGCGCACCGCATGCAGCTTCCGTACACGGCCCGGATTGCCGAAGCGGCATCCCGGATGATGTCCGCTTGGCCTGGATTACCAAGACGGCATCATCCCCGGATGATGTCCGCTCGCTCGGATTGCCGATACGACATCATCCCCGGATGATGTCCGCTTGGCCTGGATTACCAAGACGGCATCATCCCGGATGATGTCCGTTAGGACCCGGATTGCCGAAGCGGCATCATCCCGTGCCCCTTTCACCCGCGCACGTTACTTGCCGGTCTGCTGCTTCATCATATCGATGATATCCTTCGCCAGAAACGCGTTTTTGCTGTCGTTTTTCCACCAGTTAGCGAACCAGTCCTCGACCTTCCCGCCTTCGCCTTTGTCCCAGGTTGCTTTGGCGTCCTGAAGCGCCTGCTGCGGCGTGTAATCTTTGCCGCCCAATACCGCTTTCACCCAAAGATCGTTGACCGGCTTCGTCAGATTTGCCGAAATCGTATCGATCTCCTTCGGAATTTGCGGCATATGCTCCGGATGGGTAATTTCGACATACGGCTTATTCGGGTCGGTATAGATGTCCATCGCTTTCTTGAACATCTCCAGACCTTCCTTCTCAATCGGATTGTCCGGATTGAATTTGTTTCCGATTTTGCCGCATTTCGCGTCCAAAATGCTCGAGCTCAGCATCTGCAGGTCGACGTTGTAGCTGACCTCCGTTTTCGTCTTGTCGGTATCGATCACCTGCGGGCAGCCGCTCGGCCCCATCTTCCAGTGCTCGTTCTCGATACCGTACTTGAGGGTCTTCATCGTTTCGGGCCGGACGAGGAAGTCGACGTATTTCATGACCGCTTCCGGGTCCTTCACGTGCGCATTGACGACGGCCGTCGCCTGCACCGGGTTCGTATACGCGGGATTAAACTGCCCGGCGGGGCTCTGCGGATAAGGGATCGGCGTCACGACTGCGTCCGGCACATTTTTCTTAAGCGATGCCAGCTCGTTAATCGTAAAGCTGTACCAATCCAGCTGGATCGGATAGATGCCGATTTTGCCGTTGATGAAATCCTGCTTCGCTTTCACGCCGTTCTTGTCGTTCAAGTAGTCCTTGTCGACAATGCCTTCGTCGAACAGCCGCTTTTTGAATTCGGCGGCCGCTTTGAAATTGTCCCATTCCCGGACCACACTGCCGTCCTTGACGACCCAGTTCGTCGCCTGGAACACCTGATCGATGACGATGCCCGACTGGAGGCTCAGCGCCATGCCGTACGTGTCCTTCTTCCCGTTGCCGTCCGGGTCCTGATCCGTGAACGCTTTCGCGACCTTGTACATGTCCTCCGTCGTCTCCGGTACCTGCAGGTGCAGCTTCTTCAGCCAGTCCTCGCGGATCAGGATGGCATGAATCGGAACGACCTCGTTCAGGCGGGCAAACTCGTACAGCTTGCCGTCGGATTTCATGCCGACCTTTTTCAGAATCGGGTATTGGGTAAGCAGATTTTTATAGTCCGTGCTGTACTTGTCGATCATCTCGTCAATCGGCATCAGCTGCTTCTGATCGTACAGCGGGTTTTTAATATATTGATCGTATTCGAAAATAAGGTCCGGCGCGCTTGCCGACGCGAACAGCACGTTCAGCTTCTGCCGCGATTCGTACCGCGGAACGGCGACGAATTTGACGTCCACCGGCCCGTTCTTGTTGATCCACTTCGTCCAGCGGTTGTCTTCCGTCGTTCCTTCGGTGGACGGCACGTTCGATCGGTCGTAGACCGTCGAGGAAATTTCCTTGCGTCCGGTATCCGTCCCCCCGGGGCCGTTCTCCGCCCGCTCGCCGGGGCCCGATTCGCCGCCTCCGCCGTTCGAGCATCCCGCGACAGCCGCTGCGGCGACCGTCAGGACAAGCACGATGGAAGCGTAGAGCCACTTCTTGCTTTTCGATTTCATTGCAAACTCCTTTCGGCACGGTCATGACCCGGGCGGCCGGCGCGCGTTTGCGGCGAATCAGCCTTTGACGGATCCGAGCATGACCCCTTTGACAAAATATTTCTGCAGGAACGGATAGATCAGCATCATCGGAACAATCATGACCATGATGCCCGCCGCTTTGATGCCTTCGTTCGTCACACTGGCGATATCGCCCGGCTGGGCCGACATCACCTCGGACAGAATGGAATCGCTTCGGATCATCTGCTGCACGAGCACGGTCAGATTGTATTTTCGAGTCTCATTGATGTAGATCAGCACGTTCATGAACGAATTCCAGAACCCGACGGCGTTAAACAGCGTGATCGTCGCGAGGACCGGCAGCGACAGCGGCAGCACGATCCGAAACAGGTTCATCCATTCGCCGCAGCCGTCGATACGCGCCGCCTCCTCGACCTCGCCCGGAATATTCGCGAAGAACGTGCGCATGACGAGCACATTGTACGTGTTGATGAGCGCCGGCAGCCACAGGACCCAGTAAGAATTGATGAGCCCGAACTGTTTCATGACCAAATAGTGCGGAATGAGCCCACTGCCGAACAGCATCGTGAACACCAGAGCCAGCGTAATCGGGCGCCTGCCGTAAAAATACGGACGCGACAGCGGGTACGCCGTCAAAATCGTCGCCGCCATCGACAGCGCCGTGCCGACGACCGTGATGTGCAGGCTGTTCCCGAAAGCGGGCAATATCCGCGTATTGTCGATCAGCGCCTTGTAGGAATCGATGACCCAGCCGACCGGCAGCACGGACACAAGTCCCGAATCGACCGCGCGGGACTCGCTGAGCGAAACGGCGATAATGTGCAGCAGCGGAAACAGGCAGCTGAGGCCGATCAGCGTCAGGACAGCATAGTTGAGCGCGTAAAACAGCTTGTCGCCGAATACGACTTTCACAGGACCCCGCCTCCTACCATAATTGTTGATCGAACCGGCGCCCGATCCGGTTGGCCATGACGACAAGCACGAACCCGACCGCATTTTCTAACAGCCCCATGGCGGTCGTCAGGCTGAACTGCGCACGCTGAATCCCGAAAAAGTAGTTATAGGTGCTGATCACGCTGGACACATTTGAAACGCTTTCATTCGACAGCATATAAACCGGATCGAAGCCGACGTCCATTACCCGTCCGACCTGCAAAATGAGCAGCAGCGCGATTGTCGGCATGATTCCGGGAATCGACACGTGCCGGATCTGCTGCCATTTGCCCGCCCCGTCGATGCTTGCGGACTCGTACAGGTGGGGATCGATCGAGGTCAGCGCCGCCAAATAGATGATCGCCGAAAACCCCATTTCCTTCCAAATTCCCGAGCCGATGAACACCGCCACCCAGGATAGCGGCTTGTAGAGGAACGGATACGGCTCGCCGAACAGGCTGGAGACCCAGTGGTTGATAATGCCCGACTCCTGTGAAAACATATCGAGCACGATGCCCGATACGATGACCCAGGAGAAGAAATGCGGCAAATAGACGAGCGTTTGGACCGACCGCTTGAACCACATCCGCCGGACCTCGTTCAGCATGACGGCCAGCAGGATCGGAACCGGAAAGCCGATCGCGATGCTCAGCACGCTGAGCATCAGCGTGTTCCAGACGACCCGGACGGTTTGCGCCTGGCTCCACAGCATCCGGAAATTGTCCAGCCCGACCCAAGGGCTTCGCAGAATGCCGTCGTACATGTTGTACTCCTTGAAGGCGATCACGAGTCCGCCCATCGGATAATACTTGAACAGCAAATAAAACAGAATGCCCGGGACGAACATGATATACAGCGGCGCGCAGCGTCTAATCTTTGCTCCGGCTCCCGCCCGCTTCGCTTCCAGAGCCGTCCGCTTCGTCCCGGTCGCATGAACGGCCACGAAATGACTCCCCCCCTTGCCGCAGAATGAACGCGCCGCTTATGTGCGCACCTTTATTTTAAGGGGAGGACGTCCTTGCCGGCCTTGAAGGAATTGACGAAAACCTGTAATTTTTTGCTCGTCTTCGGCCGCCGCGCCGGCGGCGCTCCGGTCACCGCTTCCGCTTGCGGTAATCGCTGGGCGACAGCCGGTAGAGCATGCGGAACACGTTCGTAAAATAGTTCGGATCGTCATAGCCGACCGCGGACGCGATCTCGAACACCTTCATGTCGGTATTCAGCAGCAGCATCGCGGCTTTCGTCATCCGAAGCCGGGTCAAATAGGCGATGTAGTTGTCGCCGGTTTCTTTCTTGAACAGCTTGCTGAAATAAGCGGGACTGACATAGAACCGCTCGGCCATCTCCTTCAGCGGGCACGATTCCATGTAATGCCGTTCCAAATACTCGAGCGTGCGCTTCACGATGCTCCGGCTGCGTCCCTCTCTCCAGTCCTCGTACTCCGCGAGAAAACCGTCCGCCGCCCGCTTCGCCCATTGTGCGGCTTCCTCCGCATTCGCCGTCCGCCGAAGCTCCTCCAGCCGTCTGCCGAACGACGGGTCTTCCGCGCGGGCATCGAACGACTGCACGGCCGTCTTGTCCATGGCCATCGCCAGCGTCAGCGCCTCCATCCTGGCGTCCTCGGGCGAAAGCCCGGATATCCGTGAGGAGGCCAGGTCCAGCATCCGTTTCAAGGACTCGATCCGCCCAAGCGCGATTTCCGAAGCGAGCTGCATTTGCAGCTCCTTCACCTTCGACTGGCGCACGGGCGCATCTTGTCCGGCAGCGCGGCGAAGATCGCCCGCCCCGGCTCGGGGCTCCGAATTTCGGCGGAACCGCTCGCAGGCTGCGGGCAGATCGTCCGGTTCGGACAGTCGGCCGGCCGGGAAGACTTCGATGCGAAGGCCGAGACAGCGGTATACGTTTCGTTCGGCCGACGGCTTGAACGTTTCCGGATACGGGCCTTCCACGAACAGCGCGAACCAGTCGAACTCGAGCGGCACGGACGTCCACCGCGCGCCGCATTCTTCGAGCAGCTCGGCCAAAATATTGAACAGCGCAAACTGCAGCAGGCCGAGATCCCTCTTGCCGTACGGTTTATCCGCGGGGAAAAAGCTGTCCACGCGGATAAACAGCAGCTCCCGGTTCAAATATTGCTCCGACTCCCGGATGGCCGCCGCCGCATCGTGCGGCAGACGCAGCATAAAGGCGCGCAGCAGGCTCTCCCGCCGCTCCCGTTCAGCCTCCAGCAGACGCCGCTTCTCCTGCCGTTTTCCCTGGACGTGCTCGAACGCTTTGCGCAGCACGGCAATCAGCGTCTCCTCGTTGCACGGCTTCAGCAGAAAATCGATCGCCCCGTACCGCAGCGCCGCCTGGGCGTATTTGAAATCCTCGTATCCGGTCAGCATGATGAGGGCGGTATCGAACCGGTGCCGGTTCCGGTGCACATACTCGGCCAGCGCAATTCCGTCCATGCCCGGCATCCGGATATCCGTCAGAACCAGATCCGGCGGATCGCGCTCGATCAGCCGGACCGCTTCCTCGCCGTGCTCCGCTTCACCGGTTACGGTCCAGCCGATGGCGTGCTCCTCGATCATTTTGCGCAAGCCTTTCCGAAAAAACGTCTGGTCCTCGACGATGAGCAGTTTTCCGTTCATACGTCCGTCTCCCTTTCTTCCGCGCCTTGAACGAGCGGCAAAAACAGATGGACGGTCGTCCCTTCCCCCGGCGCGCTCGCGATTTCCAGCCGGTAAGGCGGACCGTACATCAGATCGATGCGGCGCATGACGCTGCGTACGCCGAGCGGCGTGCGGCCTTCGTCCGCGAGCTCGTCCGACATGACCCGGGCAATCTCGGCCGGGCTCATCCCGCAGCCGTTGTCGGAAACCTCCAGCTTCAGAAACGAATGAAGCCGGTACGCGCGAATCAGCAGCTCGTTCGGCGTATCGCGCTGTTCCCGAAAGGCATGCACGAACACGTTCTCGACGATCGGCTGCAGGAACAGCCGCAGCGTCGGGCAGGCGGCCACGTCCTCGTCCATCTCGATGCGGGCGTGAAAGCGGCTGCTTACGAAGGCGTCCTGGATGCGCAAAAAATTGCGGATCTGCTCGATCTCCTCCCGCAGCGTCGTCCGTTTGCGCACCCGCTCGAGCGAATATTTCAGCAGCCCGGACAGCGCGGAGACGAGGCTTGCGGTTTCGCGGTCGTCCTGCAGGTAGAGCTTCCAGTAAAGGCCGTTCAGCGTGTTGTACAGGAAATGCGGGTTCAGCTGCGCCTGCAGCGCCTTCAGCTCCGCTTCCTTTTCACTGATTTGGCGCAAGTACACTTCCTTGATCAGCGAGCTCAGGTTCGCCGCCATCGCGTTGAAGCTGTCCGCGATATACCCGAGCTCGTCGCTCGAGCGCGGCTTGATGCGAATATCGAACTTGCCTTCCCGCATCGTCCGCATCGCGGGTACCAGCTCCCGGAGCGGTCGCAGCAGCCGGTGGCTGAGCAGGAAAATCAGCATTGCGCTGAGCAGGACGCTGATGCCGCCGCTTGCGACGCTGATTTTCAGGATCAGCCGGCTTTTTTCAAGAAAATCGGCCATCGAGATGCGGCTGACGAGCGTAAACTGCGTCTCCGGCGAAACATGCTTCGCGAAGTAGTACGAAGCGCCCCCCGCTTTCTCGATTCCGTCGGTTTTGCGCTCCAGCAGCTTCGCGGCTTCGGCTGGTCCCGTCCGCATGTCGTTCGTATACAGCAGGTTATGGTGCCGGTCGAACAAATAGACGCTTCCCGCATGGTCCCCGCCTGCAATTTCGCGGAACGACCGGGCCAGGAAATACTGGTCGACGACCATGACCATCATGCCGTACATCCCGCCGCCGTCTTCCATGTACCCTTCGTCCAGCTGCTCCGAGTTGCTCTCGATAATAAACTTGCTGCGCATCCACTGGGCGGCGATGACGACGTCGCGGTATCCGCTTTTCTCGATATGGCTCGGCAGCCGCTTGTTCATCCATACCATTTCGCCTTCCGATGCCTGCACCTTCGCGAGAATTTCCTTGAACGTCTCGCCTACGATCGGTTCGACGGATTCCCGCATCAGTCCGTAATAATAGTTCCGACCGCTGAGGTCGAACAGGTAGAGCGACAGCACCTGCGGCGCGTCGAATTTCACTTGGCCAAGCTCGGCGCCGATCTCGCTCTGCATCGAATATCGGTCGACCGGCGGCACGCCGCCCTTTGACAGCTTCGTTACGTTCTTCTCGATTGTCGGGTTGAATACGACGTAGTTTGCGATGCGGGAAAGCTCCCGGATCCGCAGATCGAGCTGCGCCATCGCCTGCTCGCCGGCTTTGACGTACCTGCCGCTGACCTCGTCCTCGAACAGCCGCAGATGCGTCCGGTACGAGAAGACGCCGGCCATGGAAAATGTAAACAGGATGATAGCCGAAATCCCGAGCAGCAGCTTCACTTTAAAACTGGCTTTCCTTGGATTGAACATAACGTTATTCCTTCCGCCGAACCGGTGTATACGCTTCAAAACCGTGCGGGCCAGGGCGGCCGCACGGCTATCGCGAAGCGTGGACGCCGGTTAATCCGGCGCCACGATGAAATTGTCGAATACGGCCGTCTGGTTATGCGTGCGCAGTCCGGCATACCCTTCGGTCAGACTGGCGTCGGCGGCGCTGATTTTCCGGACGCCGTTGACGTACCCGGTCAGATAGCGGCCGCTCAGCTCAAGCCGCAGCAAATACCAGGTTCCCGGGCTTGCCGACTGCTCCGCTTCCGCGAGCTTCGTCCAGACGCCGTTTATTTTCTTGTACAGCTGAACCTTGCGCTGATCGTAATTGATCCGCATCGTATAGAAGCTGGACAGGTCGGCGCTCGCCCGGGCAATCAGCCCGGATGCGGCTTCGGTGCCTTCGCTGTACGCTTTGACAGCCGCGGTCACGGCGGCGTTCGCATAGACGCCCCCGGCCCTCGCCTCCGCAACGCCCGGCGCGGACTGCTTCAGCACCATCGAGATGTCGCTCGCCGGAGCCCAAGCGCCGCTTGCCAGTGTCCAGCCGTTCGTCCCGCCGCTCTGGAACAGGTCGCCGAACAGCACCGGCTCAATCATGACCGCGTCGGCCCGGCTGTTGCTGCCGGAGGTACCGGCTTTGCCGCCGGCGGTAAGCATGACGTATTGACCGGGTCCGGCGGCAAAATAAGCGGTATCGACCAGACGCCACTGACCCTGGGCAATACTCAGCTGGTCGACGGACACCCTGTCGGCAGCCCCGTTATGGTACACCGTATACGTTACGCTTTGCGACGAGGATTGATGATAAGGATAACGGACATAGACGTTATAATAACCGGGAGCTTGAACGTTCAGCATCCACTTCGCCGTGCTCCCGGCTGCGCTGCTGTAGCGGGAGCCGCCGCCGTAGCTGCCGGGAAGCGAGCTGCTTCCCCAGGTCCCCGACTCCGAATAACTGCCGCTCCCGTTATCGACGACCGTCGTTTCCCGCGGCTTCATCGGCCCGATGACGTTGGAATACGGGGAATAAACGCCCGAGGGGCTTTTCGCTCTGACCCGGTAAAAATAGCCCTTTCCCAGCACAGCGTCCGGGTCGTCCGCGACCGGCACGGTGTAGTTGTAATTTTCCGGGGCCGTCACGTCATCCGTTACGCCGCCGGCGATGACCGTCCACGGTCCGTTCGCCGAGGCCGCACGTTCGAGGTCGTAAGAAGCCGCGGTCGAGACGCCCATCCACGACAGCGCATGGACGGAATCCGACGGAAACAGCACCGGGGCGTCCGGCGCCGGCCATGCCGGGACAGCCGAGCCTCTGAACGAATACGCATAGCTTCGCAGCAGCTCGATGACCGCCGATTCGTTCGCCCAGTCGCCGCTCGGGAATCCGGGGTAACGCACGTACGACCAGTCGCCGACCGGCGGCCAATGCCATCCGCCCATCCGGTGATGGAACATCGTGCCCCAGATCATCGCGCCCGTCGTGCCGTTGCTTTGCATCGTGCTCAGCAGCCGATCGGTCGTTTCCGGCGGGAAATCGCCGAATTCGCCGATGATGAGCGGCTTTTTCCCCTGCGTCGTCGCTCTCCAGTTGTTCAGCGTTGCGACCGGATCCGCATAATTGTGGTATAGATAGATATGCGGATCAATAAAATCGATATTAGGGTCGTTCAGCGCATTGCTCCTGATGCCCTGGGCGCGCACATACCCGCCGTCTCCCACAAGGTGATTCGGGTCCAGACTCTTGATATACGCCGCCATCTCGCTCGTCCAGCTGTCCGTGGAACGAAGCTCGTTACCGAGCTGCCAGGCCAGAATGGCTTTATCGTTCTTGTACGGCACGTTCGTTATCGTGTTGGTCCGGTTCACGACGTACCGGATGAAATCCTTGAAATCCTGTTTTACGACCGGGTCGCTCCAGAAAGAATCGGCGCTTTTGCCGCGGAATGCCGCCCAATCGGCCGTGCCGCCCACATAGGTGTAGGCGTCCACAAAAGGAATGATCAGCCTGACGTTGTACCGGTTCGCGAGCTGAAGAATTTTGTCGAATAACCGAAAGGCGCTGTCATTGAAGTTACCGGGTCCCATGACGTGTCGATAGGTACCTGCGGGATCGCTGCTCATTTTGACTTCGAACGGATACAGGCGGATCACATTGATTCCCGACTGGCTTGCCGCGCGGATTTCGTCCTCGAACTCCGCCGGGTCGCCCCATGTTCTGCCCAGGAACGGGGCGTTCGTTCCGATAAACCGGAACTCGGTTCCCCCGTCCATCAGCTTGTCGCCGTTTCGCGTAATCCAATTCGCGGGATCGCCAAAAGCGCGATCCGAATTACCGATAAACAGGCAAGCTGCTGCGGCAAGCATGAAAACGAAAAAAGCGCAGACCTTTTTTCGACACGTTCTTCATGCGCATACCCCTCCAGTTGAAAGCGCTTCATATTTTGCGCAAAATCGCTTCGCTTACGCTCCGCCAACGATTTCAGGCAGCCCTCCTCCCCGAAAATCAGCCTCATCATGCCGCACGATCATGCCAGGCTCTCGACATGACGGGAATGACACCCCTAATCAAGTATACGCTTACATATCCGTTATATTCCAGAATGTAACAATTGGTTCATGCCTTTGTCGCATTTTGGGCAAAAAAAATCGGAAGGCGCAGATCCTAAGACCCGCGCCTTCCGAAAAGTCGCATTGTGTCGAATTCGAGCTGATTTATCCGTTCTTACTTCCGCAGCCGCAGCGGCGGTTTGCCGAGCCATTCCCGGCGGATATAGCCGTGGCAGACATCGATCGCCAAGCGCAGCTGTTCGGTGCTGCCGGCCATCACCCGAAGCATGCACCCGGCCATGTCCAGACGGGTCAGCCCGAAGCGGATGCCGCTGCCTTCCAGCCGCTCCGCCAGATGCTGGGCCAGCTTGTCCTGCGCGGCCGCGTCGGCCTTCTCGTGCACGGCGAGCAGCGACCCGTAATGCGTAAAGCCGTCGAGGTCGTCCCACTCGCCGCCGGCGGAAGGAACAAGCGCGAGCCGGTCGCGCGCCTTTAGCTCGCCGTCCAGATACAGCTCGGTCAACGAGTCGATACGCTCGTACGTGAAAGGGGCGCCGGACGGGCTCCAGCCCGGCGTCCATGCATCGGCGACGATGACGGAGGCGCCGGGCTCAAGGCAAATGCGCGTGCGCTGGAAATATCGCGCATCCGCATAAGCAATGACGGGGTCGGGCAGCAGCTCGACCAGCGCGCCGGCGGCGATGCGGATCTCCGTATCGGAGCGGACGCAGTCCCGCGGCGTCTTGTACACCTTCGTCGCCGATTGCGTCGTGACGGCCAGCTCCGCCCTCGCTTCCGCCGCAATTTCCAGCCGGTAACGGTCGCCGTCGACGAAGCCGCCTCCCGGATTCATCAGATACAAGAGCGCGCCGGCCGCCCCTTCCGCCTCCACGAGCCGGGACGGCTTATAGGCGCCGGTGCCGATCGATTCGGCAAGCGTCGTCCGTCCCTGGCGGAGGCAGGCCGTCAGCCGCAGATAGCCGGTGTAGCGCGCGGCATCAAGCGCCGGCATTCAGGCCCTCCAGCAGCACTTCCTCGCGCAGCCAGGCGATGACCTTATCGAGACCGTGGTCGATCTTCAGATTGGTCATAATGACCGGCCGGCCGCCGCGGGCGCTTGTCGCTTCGGCGTCCATCACTTCCAGGCTCGCCCCCACGTATGGGGCCAGGTCGATCTTGTTGATGACAAGCAGATCGGATTTGATCATGCCCTGTCCGCCCTTGCGGGGGATCTTCTCGCCCTGCGCCACGTCGATTACGTAAATGCTGAAATCGACCAGCTCCGGGCTGAAGGTCGCGGACAGGTTGTCGCCGCCGCTCTCGACGAAGATCAGCTGAACATCCGGATGCCGCGCAATCAATTCGTCGATGGCGGCGAAGTTCATCGAAGCGTCCTCGCGAATTGCCGTATGCGGACAGCCACCGGTTTCCACACCGATAATGCGGTCCTCCGGGAGCACGCCGTTGCGGATCAGAAAAGCCGCATCTTCCTTCGTATAAATATCGTTGGTCACAACGGCGAGGCTCAGCCGCTCGTGCAAATGGCGCGTCAGGCGTTCGACGAGCATCGTTTTGCCGGCGCCGACCGGTCCGCCCACCCCGATTCGAATCGGTTTCATTCCGCTTTCCTCCCTTGGCTAATGGTCTGCCGTTCGTTGTTCATTATCCAATGTTCACCATTCGTTATCCGTCATGACATGCGCATGCGTCCGTTGTCCGTTACGACACGCGAATGTACATGTTGTCCGTTATGACATAAACATGCGTCCGTCGAGCCGCTCGTGCCGGATGGCGGCGAGCTCCAGCCCCGGCGGGCTGATGCCGAAATCGTCCTCGTGCAGCCACTGGACGGCTTCCGCGGCCGCTTCCCATACGCCGTGCAGCCCGGCAAGCAGCCGCTGGCCGTCGGTCTGGCCGAGCGGGATGGCACGTACGGCATTTTGCACGAGCGCCGCCGAGCCCGCGTACGCGAGATGCAGCAGCGCTTCGCGCAGCGGAACGCCGCTGCCGCGGCAGACGATCGCGAAGACGATCGCCGTCTGCCCTCGGCAGCGTCCCGCCGCGATTTGCGCGCCGTATTCGACGAGCCCGGCGACGTCCGGCCACAGGCTGCGCACAAGCTCCAGCATGCGCCGGCCCATGCGGATGCCGGCCGTTCGCGATTCGTGCGGAATCGTCTGCGCCGCCATCCGGCGGTCAAGCGCCCAGACCGCCGCGAACACCCCAGCGTCAGCCGGAGCGGGTGCAGCGTCTTCCGGCGCCTTTTGGTGCGCTCCATCGGAACGGCGGTCAAGCGGCAAGCCGGCCGCCCGGATACGCCGTCCTGTCTGCGCCGTGCCCTGAGCTATTAATGCGGACGCCTCAGCCGGCATGCCGCCCTCCAGCGCTTCATACGCCAGACGCAGCGCGAAGCCTTCGTTATAGACCCACTGCCGGAGCAAATACGCTTCGAGCCAGGCGCGGAACGTGCGGCTGTCCGTAATGCGCCCCTCCTGCACGTACGTTTCGAAGCCGAACGAGTGGGAGAAAGCGCCGGACGGGAAGCCGCTGTCGCACAGCTGGAGCAGCACAAGCCGCCATTTATCCATGGCTGTGGCCGATGTGGCGGAACGCCTGCCGCACCGACCGTTCCTCGACCGCATACGGCACGCCGTGCTGCTGCAGCAGCTCTTCGATCAGGCGGTCGTGCATGACGAGCATCTCGTTCTCCTCGAACTGTGCCGGCGTGTGCCGGTTGCCGAGCTGGTGAGCGATAAAGCCCATCTGCCGGATCGTCTCCGGGCGGATGACGATCAGGCGGTCCGGGATGACGCTGATGACGATCGCGTTGCGTTCGTCCGCGAACAAAATATCCCCGTCCTGCAGATCCTTCGGCTCCTGAAGCCGGATCCCGATCACCCGGCCGTGATCGGAGGTCACGCGCTGAATGCGCTTGACCAGATCGTCGCTGCGCATATAGACCTTCTCGCGATGTGCGGCGGACAGCGGCGTCGTGGCGATATTTCCGACGATGCGTTCAATGATCATGTTACGCGCTGGCCCCTTCCGTCTAAAATAAAAAGTACCGCTGCGCCATCGGCAGCACGTCCGCAGGCTCGCAGGTCACGAGCTGCCCGTCCACTTTCACTTCATACGTCTGCGGATCGACGTCGATCCGCGGCATTTCGCCGTTATGAATCATATCGGCTTTGCTCAGATTCCGCACGCCCTTCACCGGCAGCAGCGTCTTCGTCAACCCGAGCCGCTCGCCGATGCCCAGCTCGTAAGCGGCCTGCGACACGAACGTGAACGAGGTGCCCCGCACCGCCTTGCCGAACGACCCGAACATCGGCCGGTACATGACCGGCTGCGGCGTCGGAATCGACGCGTTCGGATCGCCCATCAGGCTGTGCGCGATAAAGCCGCCCTTCAGCACGAGCTCGGGCCGCACGCCGAAGAAGGCCGGATGCCACAGCACCAGATCGGCGTATTTGCCGACCTCGACCGAGCCAACATAATCGGCAATGCCGTGCGTGATCGCCGGATTGATCGTATATTTGGCGACGTACCGCTTGATCCGGCCGTTGTCGCCGATGCCTTCGTCGCCCGGCAGCTTGCCGCGCTGCTTTTTCATCTTGTCTGCCGTCTGCCACGTCCGGAGCACTACCTCGCCGACGCGTCCCATCGCCTGCGAATCCGAGCTGATCATGCTGAACACGCCCAGATCGTGCAAAATGTCCTCCGCCGCGATCGTCTCTTTGCGAATCCGCGAATCGGCGAAAGCGATATCCTCCGGCACGTTGGGGTCGAGGTGATGGCACACCATCAGCATGTCCAAATGTTCGTCGATCGTGTTCCTCGTATACGGCCGCGTTGGATTCGTCGAGGACGGCAAAATGTTCGGATAGCTCGCCACCTTGATAATATCCGGCGCGTGGCCGCCGCCGGCGCCCTCCGTATGGTACGTGTGGATGACGCGGCCGCCGATCGCCTTCAGCGTCTCCTCCACGAAGCCGCCTTCGTTCAGCGTGTCGGTATGGATCGCGACCTGCACGTCGTAACGGTCGGCGACGCCGAGACAGCAGTCGATCGCCGCGGCCGTCGTGCCCCAGTCCTCGTGCAGCTTCAGGCCGATCGCCCCGGCGCGCACCTGCTC
The DNA here is from genome assembly GCF_028826105.1 of Paenibacillus humicola. NCBI lineage: Bacteria > Bacillati > Bacillota > Bacilli > Caryophanales > Paenibacillaceae > Paenibacillus > Paenibacillus humicola. The sequence goes on along the minus strand of NZ_JAQGPL010000001.1, from coordinate 809,530 downwards.
CTCCAGCGCCTCCGGCGAGGAGGAGTTCCCTTTTCCGAGAAAACCGAGGTTGACGGGAAAATGCTCCGCCGCCTCCAGCATCCGGTACATGTTCCATTCGCCCGGCGTGCAGGTCGTGGCGTTCGTCCCCGTGGCGGGGCCGGTGCCGCCGCCGATCATCGTCGTGATGCCCGAGGACAGCGCGGCGTCGATCTGCTGCGGAGAAATAAAATGAATGTGCGAATCGATCCCGCCGGCCGTCACGATCATGCCTTCGCCCGCGATAATTTCCGTCGAAGCTCCGATAATCATATCGATACCGTCCATCAGGAGCGGATTGCCCGCCTTGCCGATGGACGCGATTTTTCCGTCTCGAATGCCGATATCCGCTTTCACGATACCGGAATGGTCCACGATCACGGCGTTCGTGATGACCAGGTCCATCACGCCGTCGTCCCGCACGGCGAGCGGATGCTGCCCCATGCCGTCGCGAATGACCTTGCCGCCGCCGAACTTCACTTCGTCGCCGTAGACGGTAAAATCGCGTTCAATCACGGCGAACAGCTCCGTGTCCGCAAGCCGGATCGCGTCTCCCGTCGTCGGCCCGAACATGTCGGCGTACTGCTCCCTGCTCATGCGCAAACTCACGTTGTTCACTCCTTGATGGCGGTGCCGTTCGTTTTATTGTTCAAGCCATATATTTTGCGTTGACCCGCCAACTCCACCAGCTCGACGGTGTGCGGGTCGCCCGGCTCGAAGCGCACCGCGCTTCCCGCCGGAATGTTCAGCCTCATCCCGAAAGCCTGATCGCGCTCAAACTTCAGCGCCTCGTTGATTTCGTAAAAATGAAAATGCGAGCCGACCTGCACCGGCCGGTCTCCCGTGTTCAGCACGGAGAGCCGTACCGTCCGCCGCCCTTTGTTGCATTCGATCTCTTCCTGCCGCAGCACATATTCACCGGGAATCATTGCAGCGCTCCTCTCTCTGTACCGGCAAACGCCTCGCAGCCGAGCGTCGTGCGCTCCGCCCGGACGCCGCCTAGCGAATCGGATTATGCACGGTCACAAGCTTCGTTCCGTCCGGGAACGTCGCTTCGACCTGGATATCCGGAATCATTTCCGGCACGCCCTCCATGACGTCCTCGCGGCTCAGGATTTGCGCGCCTTCGTTCATTAATTGGGCGACCGTCTTGCCGTCGCGCGCCCCCTCCATCATTTCGTACGTAATAATGGCCACCGCTTCCGGATAATTCAGCTTCAGCCCCCGTGCCTGCCGGCGTCTCGCCAAATCGGCGGCGATCATGACCAGCAGCTTTTCCTTCTCTCTTTCCGTCAGTTTCACGTTGTCCCTCCCGAGCGTTTTTGTTTTGCCGGAGAATGCGTTTTCTTTCAGAATAGCCAAACCGAATTGGAACTGCAAGTTAAACGGTCCGTTCATTGAAATTATCCGTTCATCATCATGCAGCGCGGGTTTCTTCCGCCGCAGCCGGAACACCCGATGCCGGTCAGCCTTCCGCCCGCGCGCTTTCGCCCCGGATTGCCACAGCAGCCAGAGCATTTCTCCACACCTCTTCCATCGTGCCGTCCAGGAGCAGTCTGCCCTCGTGCATAATCGTCACCCTGCCGGCGAAGCGGCGTACGAATTCCATATCGCGCTCCGCCGCCAGCACCGCGCGCTGACCGGAAATGCGGACGAGCAGCTCACCCGTCTTCTCCGCTTCGGCGCCGGACATGCCGGCAACCGGTTCGTCGAGCAGGAGGACCTGAGGCTCCTGCGCGAGCGCCATGCCGATTTCCAGCCGCTTCCTCTGTCCGGGAGGCAGGCCGCCCGCACGGCGCAAGGCGTGCTCCTTCAGCCCGGTCGTCTCCAGGATGTCGGCCAGCCGCCTGCGCGTCTCCTTGTCGGATTTGACGATCAGAGCGGCGAAAATGCCGCGGTTCGGATGCAAGGCGAGCAGCAGATTGTCGGCAACGGTCAGACCGGAGACGACCGGAGACTTATAGATGCGGCTGCCGCCGATTTTGACGATCCGATGCTCCCGGCCGTCCGGATAAATTATTCGCCCCTGCGCCGGCTTTAGCTTGCCGCACATGACGTCAAGCATGGTCGTCTTGCCCGCGCCGCTTGGTCCGATAAGGAAATGAATCTCCCCGCGCCGAAGCTGCAGATTCACTCCGTTCAACGCCTTGAAGCCGTCAAATTCGGCCGTAACCTTTTCCAGTGACAGCACGACCGGTCCCGTCCCCCTATTGTGCGGCATTGCATTTCCTCCAGTCCTCCAAATTCGACAAAAACGGCCGGGCGCGTCAGCCCTGTCGGCAGGCATGCTGCGGTCGCATGGAACGGAGCGCCGGACGATCATTCCGTCGGGATGGATCGTCTCGGCATGAATGGAGTCGCGTTGCCGCTGATTCGTTGACCTTGCCGGCAGCTGTAGGCACGGCGTCCAATTCGAACCGCCGCCGCCGATGGGCATCGTCCCGCCAACAATGAGCCGGAAAACCGGCTGTTAAATCGTCATTTCGCGCCGATAAAGAAGACTTTGCCGTTCATAAACATGCCCGGCTTCTCCTCCTCGGCTGTCCGCGATGCCTGCTGCGCATCCGGCCGCTCTTCCTTCCGCCCGCGGCCGGAATGACGCGGCAGAAGCGTTCCGCTTGCGCCGTTCCTTCCTTCCACTCCTGAATAACTCTCTCTATCACGAACAATAGATCGCCGAAAAATCGTAATGTTCGCGTTTTATTCCATTATAAAATCGCTGTAATGTTAGTGTCAATATAATTGACATTAACAAGAAGAGGAAACGCTGTCGGAATAGGAATATCACTTGGATGTCAGTCTATTTTACATCTATATTCGGAATCGGGGATAATATTTCTATACGGCGCACTTAAACCTCGCTTTTCACCGGCCATGGCGATTCCGTTCGGCTGGTCCGTACGCCGGCCGGCGGAAAATTTGCACCGTACAGCACGCAAAAAACCCCCGGCCGTTATGGCCGGGGGTCGCTCGCAATATGGGTTTGACCGAACGTTTCGCTTGCCGAGCGCTTAACTCAGCGCCCCGTAGACGACGGCGCGAATCCGGGGATGAATGTAGGGCTCGAGGCTGGGCAGCATCTGCTGCATATATACGACGGACAGCTCTTCCTGCGGATCGATGAGCAGGTACGAGCCGGCAAGACCGGCCCAGCCGAACTCTCCGATCGTCGCGTTGTTGCCGCCGGCTGCGGGATCGATCAGCACGCGCACGCCAAGCCCGTAGCCGTAGCCCGGCGAATTGAAATCCTTCAGCTGCTCGGCGTTCAGGTGGTTGGTCGCCATGAGCTGAATCGTCTTCGGACTCAAAATGCGCGCGCCGTCCAGCTCGCCGCCCCGGGCGAGCGCCTGGGCAAAGCGGTTGTAGTCGGCAAGCGTGGACAGCAGTCCGCCGCCGCCGCTTTCGTAACGGGAGTCCGGCTGATAGTTCCGGTCCATCCTCGTGTTCAAGGTCAGCTCGCCGCCCTCCGCGTAGTCGTACATCGAGCAAAGCCGGTCCTTTTTACCCTCCTCGATGCGGAACGAGGTGTCGGTCATGCCGAGCGGCTCGAAAATTTCCTTCTTTAAATACTGCTCGAACGTCAGACCGGAGAGCGCTTCGACGAACGCGGCCAGCACGTCGTGGCTCGTGCCGTACCGCCAGTGCGTGCCGGGATCGAACGCAAGCGGGATCTCGGCCAGCGCCTTGGACAGCGACCGCATATCCGTCGGCCTGACGTCGCTTTCCATTTTGTCGCGCGTTAATCTGGCGGTTTCGACATCGTCGCCGCCGTATGTAAGACCGGAGCTCATCGTAAACAAATCTTTCACCCGAATCGGCCCCGCCGCCGGAGACACCGTCCGGGAGCCGAATGCATTGTAACGGAAAACCTGCGGATTTTTGAATTCCGGGAGATAAGCGTCCAACGGATCGTTCAGCAGGTAGAGCCCTTTCTCGTACAGCGTCAGCGCCGCCACGCACGTAATGACTTTGGTCATCGAGTAAATCCGGTAAATCGTATCCGGGCCGATTTCCTTCTTGCTCTCCAGGTTCGCGTAGCCCAGGTGCTCCTCGTACAGCACTTCTCCGCGCCGAATCACGCTGCAAGCGCAGCCTGCCGGCCCGTTCTCCATAAAACGTTTCAGCAGGGGCGTCAAACGCCCGCCCAGTCGTTCTTTTCGACTCATGATCATTACTCCTCCCGCAAACGGTTTCATTTCCAATTCATTATAGCACGAGCAAGCGTCCAGCGGCTTTATGATTTGATAGACAAGTGCAGGCTCTGCCGTTTCAAAGTCGTTCTTATCATTCATTCTGTGCACAGCCTAAAACCAGTTGGTATAATACAATGGAAAGGAGTGGAGAAGCATGCAACGTCTGATCGATCACTATATTCGCACGGAAGAACAAAGACAATGGGCCGATAAAATCGGGGAGTTGGCCGAACGATTCGCGGAGAGGGCCGCAAAACACGACCGCGAAGGGTCTTTCCCGTTTGAAAATTTTGCCGATTTGCGCGAGGCCGGTTACTTGAAGGCAACGGTCCCCCGCGAATACGGCGGGGACGAAATCTCGCTGTACGAAATGGTGCTGCTGCAGGAGCGAATTGCGTACGGAGACGGTTCGACGGCGCTGGCCGTCGGCTGGCATATCGGACAGGTCCTCCACCTTCGTACAACCCGCAAATGGCCGGAGGCGGTATTTGCCGATTTGTGCCGGTCGGTCGTCGAGGACGGGGCGATGATCAACACGTTCGCCAGCGAGGCCGCGTCCGGCAGCCCGAGCCGCGGCGGCCGGCCGGAAACGACGGCGGTGCCCGCCGACGGCGGATGGCGGATTACCGGACGCAAAACGTTCAGCACGCTGTCGCCGATTCTCGACCGTTTCGTCGTATCGGCTTATATCCCGGGCGAAGAGACGACCGGGGATTTTCTCGTCCATCGCTCCGACCGGGTCAGCATCGTCGAGACCTGGGACACGATCGGCATGCGCGCGACCGGCAGCCACGACGTCGTGCTGGACGGCGCATTCACCGCCGCTCACAATCGCTTGACCGGGAAAGGCGCGGACGACGGCAGCGGCTGGATGCTGCACATCCCGGCGTGTTATATGGGCATCGCCATCGCCGCGCGGGACTTCGCCCTTGATTTTGCCCGCATCTATCGGCCCAACAGCTTGAGCGAGCCGATCGCCTCCCTCCCGACCGTCCAGTCTTCGATCGGCGAGATGGAGGTGCTGCTGAGAACCGCGCGCTCGTACTTGTATATGGCCGCCGACCGCTGGGACCGGGAGCCGGAGAGCCGTACGACGATGAAGGCGGAGCTTGGCCTCGCCAAATACACCGTGACCAACAACGCGATCCGGATCGTCGACCTGGCCATGCGAATCGTCGGCGGCACCGGCTTGTCGCGCAAGCTGCCCCTGGAGCGCTATTACCGCGACGTGCGCGCCGGGCTGCACAATCCGCCGATGGACAACGCGGTTATTCATACGCTGGCCGCCTCCGCATTGGGAGAGCAGCTCCGCTCGGAGTGATCCGGCACGAAAACAGAGGCGGAAGCCGGCATTCACGAATGCCGGCTTCCGCCTCTGTCGATCATTCCCCGCAGGCAGCGCCGTCTAGGCCGGGAACAGGTTATCGTGCGGCTGCCCCTTCACAGCGGGACTGCCTTGAATGAAATATTCATACCGCCCGAAGCGCGACAACGCTTCCTTGTCAGGCCGCCAAATCGACTCGTCGATTTCGGTCTGGCAGCGGTGAGCCCGGAACGAGGCGAGTTTGGACTTTAAGTGGGCCTGGATATCGATCTTGAAAATATCTTTGCGGGTATACCCGTATCGTTCCGGATATTCCATCGAATCGCCGAACGAAATAAAATAGAGCGACCCGCGGCCCGCGCGCCGGAACGCAGCCGTCGCCGCTTTACCGATTGCGCAGTGATCCGGATGCCCGCCGAGCTTCTCATGGAACGTCAGCACGACGTCCGGATCAATCTCGTGAATAAGCGCTTCGATCCGTCCGATCAGGCTCTCTTCATCCTGAAACTCGACCGTCTTGTCACGGATATCGAAAAAGATCAGGCGGCGGATACCGAGACATTTGCAGGCTTCCTGCAGTTCGCTTTCGCGGGCGGCCGGGATCGTTTCCCGGTTTAAGTAAGGCGGGTTGCCCATGCGGCGCCCCATTTCGCCCCGCGTGGCGCTGACCAGCGTAATGTCCGCGCCTTCGGCGGCGTATTTGGCCAGCGTCCCGCCGCAAATAAAGGACTCGTCGTCGGGATGCGCGAAGACGGCGAGCAGCTTCTTGTTCTTGTTCATTCCGGAAACGGCTCCTTTCCTACATGCAGGGCAACGTTCATCCGGCCTCTGTCGTCGAAGCCGGCGAGCAGCAGACGGCCGTTACCATCGACTTCGGCGTGCGTCAGCGCTTCCATGCGCAGCCAGCCGTGGCCGTCAAATCGGAACGCAGCCCGGTAAGGGCCGTCTCCGGCAATAAATGCATGCGTCACGTTGACCTTGAAATTACGGACGAATACGAACGAGGTCGCCTCGCTGTGAATATATACGTCCGCCCCGACGAATTTCTTCAGCTCGGCCTCCACTTGAGACCTGTCGATTTTGTTCATTGCACCGGTTCCCTTTTCCATAAAATTTGATTGCGACCTAATCGTATCATAAATTCGTCCCGTCGCTTCCGAAAAATCCGAAAGATTTTGTTTATCGCCCGGTCCGGCGGCAATAAATTTCGGGTATTCGGATTGCGGTGAAATTGGATTTCTTCCACCCGCCGGATCTTGCATCAACATACCGCTTTGATACGATACCAAATACCAATGACCCCGATCTTTTTTGGGATCCGCTATTATGTTTCGTTTCCTTTATTGCGTTCGATCAAAAATACGAGAGGCTCCGATTGAATCGTTAAGTATCCTTTGCTGATAAGCCGTTCGCATTCATTGCAGAATGCATGCTCTGGGCGGTGAGGCTCAGGCCAGAACGGCCGGCTTGAGTATTTCCTCGCACCATTGTCGAAAACGTGTCGGCGTGCTGAACTCGGGGTTGCGCGGTACGTCGTTGTAGATCCCTTTGTCGACCGCAGCCGCCATGTTGATCAACCCCTGCGCCCACGCATCGGACATCCCGTGCTGCATCAATGCGGCCTTGTAGTCCTCACCAGAGACCTGCTGAAAGCGAATCGCCCTCCCCAGCACCTCGGACATGATCTGAGCCATGTCGTTGAAGGACAGCTCCTCGGGGCCGCATACCGGTATGTTCTGTTGTCCGCTCCAGGAGGGATCGATCAGCAGATTCGCGGCAACGGCGGCGATGTCGCGGGTTGCGCAGTGCGGGACCTTGCGATCCCCGGACATCGGATGGAAGAACACGCCTTGACGTTTGATCGACTCGACTTGCATGAGCATATTTTCCATAAACCCCGGCATGCACAATGAGCGGTAGCTCACGCCCGTGCTCTCGATCAGATCGTCCATGGCGAATATTGCGGAGATCTGTCCGGCGTTTTTGGCTGTCGCGCGGCCCAGGCTCGAGATACCGACCACGCGCTTAATGCCATGGGTATGGATAGCTTCGCACAGCGGCTTAACAAAGCCCAGAATATGGTCTTGGATGCTCTTCGCATGGGGTTTAGGGGGTACCAGCCAAAATACGGTGTCAGCGCCTGCGAACGCCTTGATGACAACATCGATATCGTCATGCGACCCCTGTATAACTTCGACGCGATCGCGCACACGTGTGGACAAACGGGAGGGATCGCGTGCGATCACACGGATTGACTCTGCACGATCCAGCACCATGTCGAGGACTTGGCGGCCGATCTGGCCAGTAGGAGCGGTAATGACCATCATGAAACCATTCATCCTTTCTTGCAGCTTAAAAGGCTGGCAATCGTTGACCGACACAAAATACACAGTGTTGTTTAAACAGCATTTTCGCGTAAACTATACGGTAGAATGAATGATAAGCGGTTTGGGCGTTTTGAGCAATCAGCAAATGATCGTAATCGTTGTGTAGACAACATCTACGTGTCTTTGTTGTTTGCTTGGGAATCCCTGATTTGAGGAGTGACGTTGAAAATGCCGGTCAATCAAAACGATCCCCGTGTGAAACGCACGCGTCAGTTGTTATTGCAGTCCTTTATGGAGCTGCTTGAACAAAAGAAGAACATTTACTCTATCTCCGTGCAGGACATTACCGATCGAGCCACTGTAAACCGAGCCACATTTTATGCACATTTCGAAGATAAATATGCTTTCCTTGAATGTTGGATGAGAGAAAAATTCCAACGGAAATTGGAGGAGGCGCTGCCTAATTCTTCAATATCGAATATGAGCAGCTTGCGAATCCTCATTCTAACGGTTTTTGATTTTCTTGCCCTTACCAGACAGTACATGATTCGGACTCCGGAGAACAGTCAGTTTGAACCGCTGTTTGAAATCGCGATGCAAAAAGAGCTTTATCAGCTCCTGGTCGCTTGGCTCAGCAAAGAGTCGAAAGCTTCCGTTTCGCAAGAGATGGTGGAAACCACGGCCCTCGTCATTAGTTGGGGCATACTGGGAACAGCTATACAGTGGAGTCGGGGTCCTCAACTGCGCACGGCCGAAGCGATGGTGCGAGACGTGCTGGTGGTTGTGGCGGCGGGATTGGCACCAGTACTTGACTAAAAGTAAATAAACATTTATTATTTTGAGGTAAAAGTGAACGGATATCCTCTATTAATCTAAATTTATTTAATAGACTGCCATTAATTTAGTACAATTTTATTTACTTTATCGCAAAAATGCAGGCTGCACCATAAGGAGGGATGGCATGACAACCCCATTCACATTCGGGATCTATCCGCTCAGCCCGGCCGGCTCGCCGACGGGACTCGCCCTCGGACCGGAGGACGATTACGGCAAAATCCGGGCGGCGCTTCAGGAGCTGCGCGGGAACAAGACGCTGCATCCGCGCATGTATGTGGTCGATATGGGAACCGAGATGGAAGCCCGTACGTTGGCCGCCGCGGAGCGATATGCCGCAAACGGCCTGCTGGGCAATTGGGCGATCGGAAACCTGCACCCGTCCGAGCTCGATATGGACGGCTGGCTTCGTTTTGTCCGCACCATCGTCGGCCGTTACGGTTCCCGGCTCGCGTCGCTGCAGATCACGAACGAACCGAACCTGTCGTTTATGGAAGGCTCGAAGCCGAATATCGCCCTGGCCCTGGTCGAGGGCGTAAAAACGGCCAAGCAGGAGGCGCTGAAGCTCGGACTGCGGCTGCCCGTCGGCTTCGGTTCGGTGCCGGACGGTCCGGCGGCGGTTCCCGGCTTCTGGGAAAGCCTGGCGCGGACCGGAGGCAAACCGTTTGCGGAGGCGGTCGATTTTGTAGGGCATAATTTCTATCCGGATGTGTTCGAGGCTGCGCTTGAACCGTCCGAAATTCCAGCGTCGGTCGAGCGCACGCTGCGCGAGCTGCGGGAGAAGCATCTGGCCGCCGCAGGGCTGCCCGCTTCCGTGCCGATCCGGGTGGCCGAGAACGGCTGGCCGACGGGCATCAATCCGTTCGACAACCGCGTGCGGACCTGCGAGCGTCAGGCGGAGGTGCTGGAGACGGTGATCCGCACCGTTCACGGGCTGCGCGAGGAGCTGAACATCACCCATTACGTTCTGTTCGATCTCCGGGATGCGGACAGCTCCAAAGAGGATCCTTTCCACCAATTCGGCATCATGCGGGACGACTACACGCCGAAGCCGGCGTATTTTACGTTCAAACAACTAATAAAGGAGCTCGGCGATTAAGCCGGGCTCCTTCTTCTTTAATCGATGACGCGGTGCCGGTACCACTTCTTCCCGTAGAAGCGCCGCAGAAAAATCGCGCCGCGCACGCCCCACTCGCAGTTCATCGCCAGCCAGACGCCGACGATGCCGAAGTGCAGCACGATGCCCAGGATATACCCGAGCACGATCCGGAACAGCCACATCGACAGCATGGAGACGATCGACGTGAATTTCGAATCGCCCGCCGCCCGAAGCGCCGAAGGCATCAGGAAGCTGAACGACCAGAACGGGATTTGCAGGATCGAGGTCAGAATCACAATCTTGAAAATGTCGGGCACGATCGCTTCCGGCGGGTGAAACAGGCTGACAATCGGATGGAACAGGGGCACGACGATCATCCCCATCAGCAGGCAGGCGCAGGCCGACAGCCCGAGAAACGTTTTCGTAAATTTCCGCGCATCCTCAACGTTTCGCCGCCCCATGCACTGTCCGACCACCGTCACCGTCGTCAGCGCCAGCGCATTGGCCGGGATTTGCAGCACGCCGGCGATCGAGCCGCAGATGGCGTTGGTCGCAATCGCGTACGTGCCAAGACTGACGATAAACACCTGCGTCAGCATTTTGCCGCCGTTGAAGAACAGCTGCTCCGCCGCAAACGGAATCCCGACGAGCAGAATGCGTTTGATCATGGCAACGTTCAATTTCAGCAGGTCCTGCAGCTGCACGTGCAGGTTCGTATCCATCTTCATCAAGTAAAACAGCGCGCAGACGGCCGCTCCGTAACGGGCGATATTGACGGAGAGCGCCATGCCGACGACCCCCATGTGCAGGAGGTTAATGAACAGCACGTTAAGCAGCACGTACGAGAAATTCATGATCATGGACAGCGCCAGCGACGCCCGCGTTCTCCCGATCCCTCTCAGCGCCCCGCACACCGCTTCCGTCAGCGCGATCCCCATGTAGGAGAGGCTGCTTCCGACCAAATACGTTTTGGCATTGCTGAACACGTCCGCCGAAGCCGAACCGAACAGCGCGGTCAGCGTCAAATTGTGAAATATGCCGATAAAGACACACAGCAGAAGCGCCAGCAGCGACACCGAGGTGACGGCGCTGGCAGCCGCTCTGGAGACCATCAGGTCGTTGCCGCTGCCCTTGTACTGCGCGACGACGACCGTTCCCCCTGTGGATACGGCAATAAAGACGCTGATCAAAAAAATATTCAGCGAATCGACCATATTGACTGCGCTGACCGCCGCCACGCCCGACGAGCTGATCATGGCGGTATTGAGCATGTTCAGACCGATAATGAACGCCTGATCGACGAGAATCGGCACGAAAAGAGACACGATTTGCCGATAATCGATCGATTCCCCCGTCAAATATTTGTCGAGGAAGGCCTGCTTTCGGGTTCTGAAATTGAGCTGAAGCACGTCATCACATTCTTTTTGGCGGATTCGTGAAACCTTGCTTGCTATTGAAAAAACTCTTCGCAAAGAAGAGCTTTGTTTACCCAACGTATGAGACCGGCCGTTCCAATCGCGAACGCAAACGCGTGAGAGACGAGCCGGGTTGCATGTCAATTACACAAAATGGATGTTCAATCGTCGCTTATCCCTGATTGATACTAACACCGGGCCGGAAGTCTGTCAACGGAGGATATCGCGTCTTTCGTTCTGCGCGTCGACAGCCTGCCGGCCCCCCGTCCGCGCCGGCGTCACCCGTCCGAGAAGGAGCGCAGACGCCGGAGCGCCGGGAACAAGTACATCCACAAGCCGGCGACGGCTATCGTTCCGAGGCCGCCGATGAAGGCGGCGGGGACGGCCCCGAGCAAACCGGCCACCATGCCGGATTCGAACTCGCCGAGCTGGTTCGACGTGCCGACGAACAGCGAATTGACGGCGCTCACCCGCCCGCGCATCTCGTTGGGCGTGTTCATCTGCACGAGCGTCGACCGGATGACAACGCTGATTACGTCCGATGCGCCGGTGAGGAACAGCGCCACAAGCGACAGCACCATGCTTTTCGACAAGGCGAAAACGATGGTCGCCAAGCCGAAGACGCCCAGGGCACCGAATAGGATCGGTCCAAGCCTGTACCGGAGCTGATATTTCGCCAGCACGAGCGACATCAGGAGCGCCCCTACCGCCGGCGCCGTCCGCAGCAGACCGAGACCCCACGGCCCCGTATGCAAAATATCTTTTGCAAAGATCGGCAGCAGCGCCGTCGCGCCGCCCAGCAGCACAGCGAACAGATCGAGCGAGATCGTGCCCAGGATTACTTTCCGGCGGAACACGAACTCGAGCCCCGAGAAAATCGAACGAATCACCTGCTGCTCCGAACTGCGGGCGCCCCGCACCATGCGGATGGAAAAGATCAGGATCCCGGCGAACAGCAGCGCCGCCGCCGACGTCAAATACACGAGCTCCGGTCCGAACGAGAACAGCAGGCCGCCGAGGGACGGTCCGAGGATGGATGCCGTCTGGCCGGCCGACGCGGACCAGGCCGACGCCTGCGGGATCATTTCCTTCGGCACCAGCTCCGGCACGAGCGCTGCGAGCGTCGGCGTCTCGAACGCGCGGCAGGCGCCGATCACGGCCGCCGCCAGCAAAATCTGGTCGCGCCCGAGCCATCCGGCATGGTTGCCGGCGGCCAGAAACACCGCGACAGCGCCTTCGAACAGCTGGCACAGGAAGACGATTTTCCGGCGGTCGAACCGGTCGGCGGCATGTCCGACCAGCAGCGTCAGCAGCACCATCGGCAGGAACTGGGCGAGTCCGACAAGCCCCAGGCTGAAGGCATCGTCCGTTATCGCGTACATGTGCCATCCGATCGCGACGGAAAGCATTTGAAACGAGGTCGTGGACAAAATACGTGCTGCCCATGCTTTTGCGAAAGACGGCTGCCGCAGCATCGGCGGGTTCGTTTGCTCCAAAATCAGTCACGACCTTTCCATTTTCGACAGAGAACCTGTCCGTTCGCCTATCAAATCTATTAATATATAGAATAGTCCGATCTGCGAGAAAAAGGAAGCTTTCTGCCGTTTTTTGACAGCTATTTATCGATTGGTCCCGGCGTCATTCTCGGCTTGCATGTGTTCGACAGGGAAAGGAAATATCGGGCGCGCGCAAGCTGCAAAAAATGACATCCGGATCCCTGCTCACAATTCGCCGCGAATCTGGTATACTAGTATCACATAAATACATACGCTTTCATTTGATCACGGAGGAGAGCTTGAAATGAACAATCCCGTAAAACCTAAAGAGCCGCTAGTGACGCATATTTATACCGCCGACCCGTCCGCGCACGTATTTGAAGGCAAAATTTATATTTACCCTTCTCACGACCTCGACCACGACGGGCCTTCGAACGACAACGGCGACCAGTACGCGATGGAAGACTATCATGTGCTGTCACTGGACAATTTCCAGTCGCCGTGCGTCGATCACGGCGAGGCGCTCCACCTGAGAGATATTCCGTGGGCGAAGCAGCAGCTGTGGGCGCCGGACGCAGCGTTCAAGAACAACACCTATTATTTGTACTTCCCGGCCAAAGACAAGGACGATATTTTCCGGATCGGCGTCGCCACGAGCCCGTCGCCTGCCGGTCCGTTCAAGCCGCAGGACAGCTACATCCCGGGAAGCTTCAGCATCGACCCCGCCGTTCTGGTGGACGACGACAACCGGGCTTATGTTTATTTTGGCGGCCTCTGGGGCGGTCAACTGGAGAAATGGCAGACGGGAACGTACCAGCCTGACGCGGCCGGACCTTCCGGCAATGAGCCCGCCCTCGGCCCGCAGGTGGCCGAGCTGAACGACGACATGCTGACGTTCAAAAGCGCGCCGCAGGAAATTTCGATCGTCGACGAGAACGGCAGCCCGATCACGGCCGGCGACGAGGACCGGAGATATTTTGAAGGCCCGTGGGTGCACAAGTACAACGGCTACTACTACCTGTCCTATTCGACCGGCACCACCCACTGCCTCGTGTACGCGATGAGCAAAAATCCGATGGGGCCGTATGAATTCAAAGGCACCATCCTTACGCCCGTCATCGGCTGGACGACCCACCATTCCATCGTCCAGTTCGAAGACAAATGGTACCTGTTCTACCACGACAGCTCCCTGTCCGGCGGCGTCAACCACAAGCGCTCCGTCAAATACACCGAGCTGAAGTATAACGAGGACGGCACGATTCAAACGATCGATCCGTACAAATGAGCATAAGGAAAGAGGCAGGTTCGTTCGGGCGAGCCTGCCTCTTTGCTATGCTTTAAGGATGCTATTTCACCGCTCCGATATACCGCTTGAGGCTGTCTTCCACGCATTCCGCAATCAGTTGAAAGAACGGCTCCAATCGGCCTATGGCGATGGCCTCTTCAAGCGTTTCGTAATAATGCAATCGCGCCTCATCCTCCGCTTTGACGATTGCCGGCGGAAAACCGCGGCTCATCAGGATCAGATTCAGGATCAGCCGCGCCGTCCGTCCATTTCCATCCGCAAAAGGGTGAATATAAACAAACTGAAAGTGAAGCCGCGCGGCAAGTTCAACAGGATGCAGCCGATCTTTTTTCTCCAGATACCAATCGATCAAATTTTCCATTTGTTCCTGAACAACCGTAAAATGCGGTGGTGTATGGCTCGACCCGGATATACCAACATTTACGGTCCGATAGCGCCCTGCATTCTCGTCATCAATATTTCGAAGCACCAACTGGTGGATGGATTTTACCACATACTCAGACAACTCGATCTTGCGGTCGACAATATCTTGAACATACAAAATCGCTTCGGCATGGTTGATGACTTCGAAATGCTCCCTTAGCTTTTTACCGCCGATGGTAAGCCCATCTTCCAGGACCAGCTTCGTTTCCAGCAATGTGAGCGTATTTCCTTCTATCGCATTGGAATTGTACGTCCACTCCACGCGATAGATTTCATTTAAATTCCGGACGGCAGCTGCCGGCAGCGGCCGAAGCAAATCCAGTTCGTTTTTCAGCTTGTCGATCTGCTCGAAATGCATAGCCGCCCCCCTAATCCCAGCCTATTATTCAATTCTATCACATTGAAAACCGATTTAGACGGGGACTAAACTATGCCGACTCGTCAAAATGGCTCTAGCGCTCTGAGTATTTGGTTTCAAGCAGTTCCCTTACTTCCTCCGATGACATGAAATTAAATGCAACTTCCCCGTCTTAAGCTTCGGAATAGTCGGGACACCGGGATTCGAACGGTTGTTGTTTATTTATCGTAAGGGTCATCTTAATGGATAAAACCGGTCTGCCCCTTCGCAATCGTTTCTTAATGGACTCGACAGCAGTATAATTGAAGGGCTGGTAAATAACTGTATGTTCATAAATGGACTCCGTAATATATTCGCTATGAGAATAAAACTTGACCGTAACCTTACCCGGTTTTTGAATAACAAGTGGCAGCCAGGATTTCGGTCTGGCCTGAAGCCACTGCCATTCCGCATCCGGCGCCGGCACCATGAGTGCTTCATCGGTTCCAGTTGGATCCTTCTCAATTATGCGATGATTCCCCCAGTTTACCCCGTGCCATAAAGCGCCAAATTCCGCTGCTTCGCGCGCAAATAGAGAGGCGCTGAGATAGGACCATGGAGAACCGTCGCCGTCGATAGCATCCATAAGATTCTCGAGTGCAAGCTCCGGTTTTTTATAGAAAAAGTTATTTTCGGCAGAATAATGATCCAGGTGATGTGCTGCTACAGCAGGGTAAGCGAAAATTCTCCCGTTACCATTTCCATTTGTCCGATAAAGGTATGCTTTAAGAACGAAACCTTCCTTCAGTTTTAATGAAGAAAACAGTTTCAGCAAATTCACCGGTTCAAAATTTATGAAGGTCCATTTTTGCTCCTCCAGCAGCATATCGTTAACCGGCTCACAGATTCTCTCCGCTTTCCTTCTCAGTTGATTGATTTTTTTAACGGAAAACTTGTTATGCATCGATAATCGTCCTCCAACTGAGTTTGGGCTAGGTAACCGGTCTACTTCGAACCAATTCAAAATATAACCAGGACAATGAGATTCCGGGCAATCTTTCCAACCCTCCAAATCGATCCCCACTACAAACGGGCTTCTTTCAAATCCGGGACATCCCCGGCTTCATAGCCATCCATTTAATAGATCCAGCCGTCCCTGCAGCTAACTGATTTTAGCACAAAAGTCCCCAATCCGGCGCGACAAATTGCTTCCGGTGCATGAATAAAGCATACAAGGTCGCATATACGCCTGCCTGTCGGCTAATGTACGTTTCCCTCCATCGGCTAAAGAAAAAACTGGCATCGGTTGAATACCGGTGCCAGCCGCTGATAAAGCTTGTTCTGTCCCAAATATATTCGTTTATTTACTTCACTTAAAACACGGCTCCGGTCCGAACTCCTATCTTGACCCACGTCGACGTCCTGTACCCGGTACAAAGACTATCCCTGGATATGGTCCGCATAAAACCGGAGACGTACCCAACACAAGCTTGGTCCGCCCTCCGATGATTCATTGCAGCGAATCGCGCCAATCCGATGGTTCCGCCTTAGCCTACAGCCCGAGGTCCCGGACCGCGCGTCCGGCCGCCTTCAGATTGGGGAGGCGCATCTCCGCGTACTCGCGGGAAAGGACGATCCCGCCGGCTCCGGCCTCGAAGGCCCGGTGTACCGCCTTGTAGATCGTGTCCGGATTGGCGGGAAAATGGTCCGCGTTCCACAGCACGTCGAACCCGATGCCCGGGTAGACCGGCACCTTGCCGCCGACGTCCGTGACGATCCGCTTCGTCAGCCGGTAGACGTAGTCCTCCGTGAAGCCATTGGTGTCCATTTCGTCCAGCTTCGGCTCCTTGTTCTTGTCCAGGCCCATGATATCGTAAAAGCCCGAGAGCAGGTGCTCCAGCGGCAGCTCGCGCAGAAAAGAGCCGTGCACGCTGTCGAGCAGCCACCGGCGTACGCGCGGGGCGGCGATATCGTGATACGCGATCGGCTTAATAAAATCGCAGTAGCGGGCCAGTTCCGCGTATTCGAGCTCGGCGAGCTGGAACAGGTCGTAGGTGCTCTGCTGGTGGTCGATATGGACGCCGAACTGCGCGTCCGGGCGAATCGCCTTGACCAGTCCGTACAGCTTCTGCGTCAGCTCCTCCCGGGAGGTGTAGGCGTCGTATTCCCAGGCCAGCACCTCGGGATATTTGAGCAAAATCCGCACAAGCGTGACGAACGCGCCGTCGACCGGGTTCACCGTGTTCGATTTTAGGCCGGTGACGTACTCGTACAGCTGCAGGTACCCTTCCCTGGCTCTCTCCGGGTCGATTCCTTTGGCGCGCGCCCGAGCGCAGCAGTGCTCGCAGAAGCAGCTCGGCACCTCGCCGTGCAGCAGCACGCGGGAGAGCGGACCGGACCGTTCGGACCCGTACTGGAGGCCGTCGATCGGGTAGCTCTTGAACATGTCCTCTACCGTCGACAGCCAGAAGTTGACGTACTGCGGGTGATTGAAGCACGTATTCGGATAAATCCGGCCGTAGACGTCGATGGCCATTACCTTCGGCCAGTTGTCGATAAAATCGACGGACCTGCGCTGGTGAGGCTCGAGAATGCGCGCCAGCAGCTTCATCCCCCGCCTGCGCGTCGGCTCCAGCAAATCCGCCAGCACGTCGCGGTCGGCATATTCCTCCGTTTGCGGATCCCGCCTGTGGCGCAGATAAGTGCCGCCAAAATACCGCTCGTGGTGGTTGATCCAAACCTTCGTCACATTCCGCTCGCGCTCGTCGCGCACCGGCACGCCGTGATCCGGCGCGAGCGCCTTCGCCGACCGGCCGTGCGCCCCGTAATAGCTGTGCGTCGCCACGATGACGGCGTTCACGCCGCCGTGCTCCTGAATCAGGTCGAGGCAGTGGTCCGCCCCCTCGTCGTACACGCTGGCGGGACCAAGCTGGATCCCGATAAAACGATTGGACAATTCGTGCCGCCTCCTTCTTGCGTCAGGTTTCTTCGCTTGCGTCCGCCGGCAGACCGAGCAGCCGGGCGGGCGTCCGCTTCATCATTCCATTAATCTCCTCCTGTGTCAGACCGTGTTCGGCCATGTAACGCGCCGTCTCCGTCATCATCTCCGTCCAGCTCGGCAGCTCCGGCTGGCCGCCGTCGGTCGCGAGCACGGTCGATTCGCAGCCGAGCTCCCGGATCGCCCGCAGATTGACGCCCAGGTTGGACACGTATCCGCCTCTTCGGTCGGGCTGGGCGCAGACGCGCTCGAACAACACGCCGTAGCTTTCCGCGATTTTTCGCTGGTCCGCCAGCGACATGCCGACCGCGTACGATTCGGGATGCGTGACGACGATCTTGTTTACGCCAAGCGACCGGGCCGCGTCCACAACGGCGAAAATATCCTCCGGCGACAAGTGACCGGTGCCGAGAATGGCGTCGCGCTCGGCAACCAGCTTCAGCACGTCCCGGAGCGGCGGAACGATCCGCCCGCCGGCGGTTACCTCCACGCCGCCGCTCTTACCCTCAAGCCGCAGGTGCGCGGCCGAATAGACCGTCGGCAGCCAGACCGTGCTGGCGCCGAGCCGCAGCGCGGTTTCCACCGCATGCGGA
Organism: Paenibacillus humicola; assembly: GCF_028826105.1. Classification (NCBI taxonomy): domain Bacteria; kingdom Bacillati; phylum Bacillota; class Bacilli; order Caryophanales; family Paenibacillaceae; genus Paenibacillus; species Paenibacillus humicola. The sequence continues at coordinate 791,167 of NZ_JAQGPL010000001.1, read as the reverse complement.
TTAAGCCCGCCGACCGGCGGATTGAGCGTGATGCTGCCGAACAGGCGCACGCCGGGCACCTGCAGACCGGCGAGGCACGCCCGGTCCATCGTCGGCACGACGTGCGACTTGATGACGACGGCCCCCGCGCCAAGCTCCGCAGCCTGCGCCGCCAGCTGCACGTCGTCATGGGCGCGTGCCCGCACGTCCGGTCCCGAATGGACGTGCAGGTCGATGGCGCCCCGAAGATCGGGACGTCGACGAAACCCGGCCGGCATCACGCAGGCTGGCCGTCGCGGCCGAGCTTGCCGATGTCGAAGCGGTCCTTCAGCTCCTCCACGCTCATGCTGCCGGTGAAAAATTCGCTCGCCGACGTCAGATAGCGATAGCCCGTATGCAAAATATGCGCATAGCTGCTGCGCGGCTCGGCCGCCATCGCTTCACGGACCTCCGCTTCCGTAACGTCCGGGAGCTCCGAGCGAAGGCGGACGGCGAGCTTGGTCGCCGGCTCCGATTCGTCGTAGAATTCGGCGCGGACGAGGTAGCGGTCGACCTTATCCCGCACGGGGCGGAAGATCGCGTCCGCGTACCGCTCAACCTCCAGCGTAAACCGCTGCCGCCGCTGCTCGATCCGTTCGAACCAGGCGTCGAGGTCGCCGGCGGTCTCCTCCGGGCGGTGCATCGGCAGCAGCGAATTTTGCATCAGCATGCGGTTCAGCTCGCGCGTACCCGCCACGTCGAAGCGCTCGTGCCCGGGGATGCTCTCCATCCCCTCCTCGAACACGGCTGCCGGGTAAAGGCCATCCCGCTCATTCGCGTAATAACGCTTGTAGATGAACGCGTCGTTGTAGACGCTGCACTCCGACGGCGAGTAATCGATCGCTTCGGCGTGGCGCAGCGTAGAGCTGTCGAACGAGCTGAACACCGGCTTCATGCAGCGGTCCGCCGCCCGGTGGCACAGCCAACCGAGCACGTAGACGAGCTTGCGCTGCTGCGCCTCGTCGAAGCGTCCTTCGCGATAAGCGTCCCGCAGCTCCCCCATCAGGGGGGCGGTGAATTTGTCGCCGTAGCGGGTGACGCTCGCCAGCCGGGCCAAATTCGTGTACTTGCGGCCCGCTTCCTTGAACGTCGAACAAATGTCGGGCGATACCGCCATGAAATGAAAGCAATCTTCCATGGAGGAAAAATGCGTAATATTTTCGGACAATCGTCTCGCTCCTTCCGGATGACTTATTAACGAAGCCGGTCCGCGTGGTTACCCCGTTTTCTCCGCAAAAAACGTCTGTGCCTCCTGCAGCCGCCGGTACCCGTTCCGGACGCTCCGCGCGTACAGGCTCGCCGGCTCGGCCGCCAGCGCGGCTTCGAGTTCGCCGGCAGCGGCCGCTTCTCCTCGGCGCAGCCGCTCGATCAGCGCGAGCAGCGCGTCGCCACGCGCGTAGAAGGGCCCGCCGGCCGGCGGCTCGGCCAGCCGCTCCAGCTCCGGATCGGCCACAACCGCCGCGAAAGCGTCCAGCTCCGGATCGGCGCTGCTCTCCCAGCGGCTCATCAGCTCGATCCATTCGTCGACGATCGCCGTATTGGCGACGAACGTATGCAGCTCGATCGTGTTGCGCTGGCGCATAGCCTTCAGCAGCGCGCGGACGGAAGCGGCCTCCGGGCCGGGGGCGTCCCCTTTGATATAGTGGAGCCGGTACAGCAGCGCGTCGCCGTATACCCGCTTGTCGCCAAGCGCCTCGGCCGGGTCGCCGATGCCGCCCCAAGCCGCCAGGCCCAGCGCCAGCGCCAGCTTCGCCTGCAGCCGCTCGTCCTCCGCGCCGGAGCGCGCCGCCTCCCTGCAGCGGCGCAGCAGCTCGCGTTCCGTCTCGCCCCGGGCGCCCGAGGCGCCGGCCATCAACGCAAAATGCCGCTCCCGCCGCGCCGCCTCCTTGAATGCGGAGCCGATCGAATTGTCGGTCTCCAGCAGCAGCAGACAGTCGCTCAGCGCCTCCAGCCGGACTATCGAACCGTTGATCACGTTGCATTCCTCCTTCGCCGAGCTCTTATTTCGGCATCTTCTGGTACAGCTCGTTCGTTTCCTCGATGACCTGGTCGCCGCCGGAGCTGCGCCATTTCTTCATCTCGGCATCCCAGCCCGCCTCGTCGATTTCGCCGATAATAAACTTCACGCGGGCGTCCTGCAAAATCTGATCCAGCTCCGTGCCGCGTTCCGCCTGCGTCTTGGAGATCAGGTTGGCGGCCGGATTCGTCACGACCTTGTCGTTCATCTCCTGCTTGGCCGAGATCCACAGCTGATCGATCGGATTGCGCTCGCCCGGAATCGACGCCTGCAAGCTGTCGACGACGGCCAGCTCGTTGCGCCGGTTGTTGACGACCGCGTTATTCGCCGCCTGCTCGGGGCTGACGGTCGCTTTGCCGTCCTTCAGCGTGTAATGCGTTCCTTCGATGCCCCAGGTGAACAGCGTCTGCATCTCCGGCGCCGACAGCTTGTCGAAGAAGCCCAGCACCTGCTTCAGCTCCGCCTCGTCCTTGATGGCCGATTTCGGGAAGAAGAAGTTGCCCGTATAGCCGTTCGACATCAGCACGCGCTCCGTGCCGTCCTTGCTTTTCATTTTGACGAACGTCGTGTACTTCGCCTTCGGATCCACTTTGTCGGCATTCAGGCCGACGATCATGTCCGGGTCGCCGATCAAGAGGCCGCCCTGTCCCTTGTTCAGGAGGTCGTGCGCCTGCGAGCGGCTCTGCAGCGAAAACTCCTTGTTCATCAGTCCTTCCTGATAAAGCTTGCGGTAAAACTTCAACGCTTCCAGGTAGCCCGGATTGAACTGTGCCGGGGACAGCTTGCCGTCCTTCAGCTCCCAGCCGTTCGGCGCGTCGAACAGCGCCTGCACGAAGCCGAAGCCGCGCAGCGTGCTCTCGTCGACCAGGCCGATCGTATCGTTCTTGCCGTCCTTGTCCGGATCGTCCAGCGTGAACGCCTTGATCACGTTATACAGCTCGTCGATCGTGGTCGGCTGCTTCAGGCCGAGATTATCCAGCCAGTCCTGGCGCAAAATGACGCCGTCGCCGATCAGAGGGCGCGAGCGGGGCAGGCTGTACAGCTTGCCGTCGATTTTGACGCCGTCCAGCACCTGCGGGTCCAAATACTTTTTCAAATTCGGGAACTCGTCGATGTACGGCCCGATTTCCCAGAAGACGCCCGAACGGACGGCGTTCATCAGCGTCGTCGACTTGTTCTCGAAGACGATCAGCGCTTTGGGCATGTCGCCAGAGGCGATGATGGCGTTGATTTTCTCGTTGACATTGCCGCCCGGAATCCATGTCATCTTCAAATCGGTGCCGGTAAAATCCCTGATTTTCTGCACGAACGGATCGTCCTCCGCCGGCGGCTGGTTCTGGCTGAACTGATCGACCATCGTCATGACAAAAGGCTTCTTCGCCGCCTCCGAGCTTGCTCCCGGACTGGTGCCGCCGCTGCCGGTGCTTTCGCCGCCCCCGCCCTTCGCGCAGGCTGCCAGCATCGCGGAAATCAGCACGGCCGCGAGCGCAGCCAACCCTTTTCTTGCCGTCCACTTCCTGCCGACTTGCTGCTTCACCATAGTAAACCCCCCTGTTCCTTCTCGGAAATTGGCCGGCCATCCCGGTCGGCATCCCCATTCTAGGCAGCCCCGGCGAATACCGTCTATAATCACTTGAGTCCATCGCCCGGCGGCTGCGCGCGATAATCCGTGCGGACCGCGGAATGCTCATTGCGGCGAATTACCCGGTATAGCCGCTAATCATCGCCGGATTTCTTTTTTTTCGATATTCGCCCGGGGTCACGCCCTCCATCCGCCGGAAGTAACGGATGAAGTTCTGCGAATTGTTATACTGCAGCCGTTCCGCGATGTCCGCGATTCGAAGATCGGTTTCCAGCAGCAGCTCGCGGGCCTTCTGCAGCCGGTACATGGACAGGTAGTCACTGAAATTGGTGTCGAGCTCCTTCCTCAGCACGCGCTTCAGGTAGCTCGGATGGACGCCCAGCCGGTCCGCGCACAGCTCCAGGCTGAGACTGGTGTCATACTCGGCGCGGACCATTGCGGCGAGCTCCTCGGCGACCTTCACGTATTTGATCTCCCGGCGATTCTTCAGCAGCTCCAAAATGTCGTCGATCACCTCGTTCAGGAACCATTTTCGCAGCTCCTCCGAATTCCGCAGGCTAAACAGCCGGGTGAAAATCGAGCTTTCGCCCTCGAGCAGATGCTTCGCGCTGATCCGCATGTCCTGCACAATCTTCAGCAGATCAAGCAAAATCCGGGCCAGGTACACCTGCTGCTCCCGGTAACTGACCGGCTGGGCCAGCAGCCAGTCGAGAAACTGGTTGAACTGCGCCTCGGCCGCCTCCTTGTCGCCGATATTGAGGGCGGCGATCAGCTCCGTTTCCACGTGCCTTGGGAACGCCGGCAGCATGTTGTCCTCCTCGTCAGGCTGGACATCCTTCAAGTAGAGAATGGATTCGTCCCCGTACTTGATCCGGTAGCCGAGCGCCTCCTGCGCTTCCTCGTACGCCCGGGACGTATCGACCAGACGGCGGTACGGCTTGCTGATGCCGATGCTGACCTGGACGCCCAAATACTGCCGGAGCGTCGCCTGGATATCCTCGCACATGGCATACATCGTCCGGCGGATTTCCTCCTCGTCCTCGTGCGCGTGTCCGATAACCGCCGCCTGGGAGGTGTTGAGCAGCACCGATGGAAATCGCGTTTTCGGCGCGATCAGCTCCCGCACGATATTGTTCAGCGCAAACATGAGCAGATCGCTGTCCTTCTCCTGAAAGCGGGTATTCGCCAGCGAATCGATGCGCGTCGTGAATACGGTGAGCATCCGCCAGTCTTCGGGAATCTGGAAGGACAGGCATTTCTCGCGCGCCTCCTCCGTGCCCAGCTCGCCCCGCAGCAGCCGCTGCAGGAAAAAATCCTTCAGCTGCGCCAGCTGGATGTTCAGCTGATCCTTCAGCTCGAACTGCGAATTGCGCATGCTTAAGAATTGCCGGCGGATCAGCTCCAGCTCGTCCCCGCGCCCGCCCAGGCCCGATTCGGCGGCAAACTCGTAAATTTGCGCGATCGGCCGGTACATTTTGCGGGAGCCGAGCAGCGCGAGAATGACGATGAACAGCAGCATGACGAGACAGATGACGAGCACGATCGAGCCGATCGCCCGCGAGTCCTTCGTAATCTGCCTGAACGGCGAGATCGACAGGTACGTCCAGTCGTTGTAGGATGAGCGGATGAAGGTGACGCCTACCTGCTCACCGCTTTCCTTTAGCGTTTTGAAACCGCTTTCTGTTTGCTGCATCCGAATATCCCGCAGCACGGCGTCACCAAGCGACGTCCCGGCCAGATGACCGGCGTCGGACCGGGCGATGACGCGGTTTTTCCTGTCTGTGATAAGGAACGTCCCGAGCTTCTCGCTGCCCGCGATCATGCCGCTTAGCGCCGACTCCGGAAAGACGACGATCGCGAGGCCGGTCGGATGGGTGGAGTACTGCGGAATTTTCTGCACCAGCAGCAGGCTGTTGTCGTCCTTCCCGCTGCGGTTCGCATCGGTGCTTGGGATATAACCCTCGTTCGGCACCCACGCCGAAGGCGAAGACAACCGGCTCAGCAGCTTATCGTATTTGCTCCGGTCGTCGATTTGGCCGAGATGATAGGTTCCTTCGCCGTCGATAACCCAGTCTTTGGCGAAATTAATGAGGTAGACCCGCCGCACGCCGTATTCATAGAAGCTCATCGACGAAACGGCGTTGTTGAGTCTCGTAAACAGCGGAAACTGCGCCGGCACGATCGGTGAATTCATCGCATTGAGCATTTCGGTGGAATTGACGTAATTCAGCATCGTGGTCTCGATCGATTTCAAAATCTGCTCCGTATGGTTCAGCGACTGCTGCAGCAGCAGCCGATTGCTCTCGAGCACCTTATCCTGAATGGCCGACGAGGCTTTATGATAGGAGAGCACGCCCTGGATGGCCACCGGGATCATCGCAAGCAGTAGACTGAAGGCCAGCAGCTTCAGAAAATACGGTCTTCTCTTCACATCCGATTCCTCCGTTCCTTAAGTTTTACCCTTTCACGGAACCCAGCAGCGCGCCTTTAGCGAAATGCTTTTGCAAGAACGGATAGACGACAAGAATGGGAAGCGTACTGGCGACAATCACGGCCATTTTGACGATTTGGGCGGGCGGTGCGGTGTTCGTGTCGTTGTACTGGGCATCCCCGAAGCCGCCTTCCGCGACGATGACGATCTGTCTCAGCCAAACCTGAACGGGCCACAGCTTGGAGTCGTTAATATACAGGACGGCCTGAAAATAGCTGTTCCAGTGCGTAACCGAATAGAACAGCGCGAACGTCGCCATGGCGGGCATCGACAAAGGCAATACAATTTTAAATAAGATGCCCAAATCCTTGCAACCGTCTATTTTCGCCGCTTCCTCCAGCTCGCCGGGAAGGCTCTGGAAGAAGCTTCTAAGCACGATGAGGTTGAACGGACTGATCAGTACCGGAATCATAAGCGACCACAGCGAGTTCAGCATCCCCATATCGCGGATGACCAGATACGTCGGAATCATCCCCCCGCTGAACAGCATCGTGAACAAAATGAGCAGCATGATCGGCTTCCGCCCGTCGAGGTCGCGCCGCGCCAGCGCATAGGCCATCGTCGACGTGAACAGCAGATTGAGCAGCGTTCCGAGCACCGTAATATAGATTGAGACCCCGATGCTTCGGACGATCAGATCGTTGCTGAAAATATACCGGTACCCTTCGAGCGAAAACTTGGTCGGGAACAGCACGAATGTCTTCTGCAGCAGCTCCTCTCTCGCCGTGAAGGACGCCGCGATGATGTAAAGGAACGGAATGACCGCGACGGTGGACACAAGCAGCAGCAGCGCCGCATTGATGCCGTCGAACAGCCGGCTTCCCCAGCGTTTGTCCTGCACCATCGGTCAGAAAACCCCCTCTTCGCCCGATTTTTTGGCAAGCTTGTTGGCCAGCAGGACGAGCACCAGCCCGACGACCGACTTGAACAGCCCGACCGCGGCGCTGTAGCTGAACTGCCCCTGCCGGATGCCGGTCATGTAGACGTACGTGTCGTACACGTCCCCGACCTCGCGGTTGGCCGAATTGACCATCAGGAAAATCTGCTCGAAGCTCGTATCGAGAAACTGGCCCAGCCGCAAAATGAACAAAATGATAATCGTCCCGCGGATGCCGGGCAGCGTCACGTGCCACATCTGCCGCCAGCGCCCCGCCCCGTCGAGCCGCGCCGACTCGTACAGGCTGACGTCCACGGCGGCCAGCGCCGCGAGGAAGATGATCGTTCCCCAGCCCGTCTCCTTCCAGATGACCTCGGCGGTAATCATCACCGGAAACCAGGCCTTGCTGAGCAGGAAATTAATCTTGTGAAAGCCGAGCTGCGCCAGCAGCTGGTTGAAGATGCCCTCCTCCGTGCTGAAGAAGATGTAGACCACACCGACGACGACGACCCACGAGACAAAATGCGGCACGTAAATCAGCGTTTGCAGAAACCGCTTGTACAGCCCGCTGCGCAGCTCGTTCAGCATGAGCGCGATCACGATCGGCAGCGGGAAGAAGAACACGATGTTCAGCACGGCGAGCACCGAGGTATTTCGCAGCAGCGTCCAGAACTGATCGTCGGTAAAAAACCGCCGGAAATGCTCGAAGCCGACCCACTCGCTGCCGCTGATCCCGAGAAAGGGCTGATAGTTCTGGAACGAAATGACGATCCCCCACATCGGCCAATATTTGAACAGCGCAAAGTAGAGCGCTCCCGGCAGCAGCAGCACATACAGCCACCGGTTCTTGATGATCCGACCCAGCCGTTCTGGCCTCGGGCGGCTGCCCGCCGCGGCCGTCCCGCCTCCGGACAGGGAATGGGCACCGGGCACAACCATTTTACTCAACAAACACGCCTCCCCTGACGCTTAGTTTCATCCAAGCATACGACGCGTGTTCGAGTGTAGTCTATAATCACTTCGGCCGCTCAGGCCGGCAGGCGGATAATGCGCAGGGACCTGCAATAATCATTAGGGACCGGAAGGCGCGGCGGGCGTTTGGGGGAACGATGGGTGGGAGTTTGGGGAACGAGGGAATAGGGTTGTTTTGTTGTAAGGGGCATTACAATGACGAATAATTCGTTTTAGCGGAAGCTGGCTAGCGGGATACAAGTCAATCGGATTAGCGCATGAATCGGGAAACTCGTAGACGCCGATAAGTTGACAAAGGGCCGAATATATAAAAAAGGAGCCTCCCAGGAAAAAGATCCTTTTATTCGTCCCTTTGGTTCTAGTTGAATGCCCGGTGAAGCATCTCAGAAGCCAATTAATGGGGAAAATAAGAGGTAAAAACACTAAATTAGAACAATCCGTCTCAAAGGCTCTTTGGAAAAATGGCTATAGATTTCGAAAAAATGTTCTTTCATTGTATGGAAAACCCGATATTGCAATTAAAAAGTATAAAGTAGTCATTTTCATTGACTCATGCTTCTGGCACGGTTGTAAAAGTCATTATAAGTTGCCGTCTAAAAATCCTGATTATTGGACAAAAAAAATAAGCCGCAACATCGAAAGAGACTTGGAAGTTACTCAATATTACGTTAATAATGAATGGGTGTTAATACGGGTCTGGGAGCATGATCTTAAAGCTAATTTTGTTTCGATTATCGATCAAATTTGCAAGACAGTTATGATGGCTAAACAACAGTCTGTCCAAAAAAGACTTTAGTAAAGGCACCGCGCATGCCGCCGTGCAATTCCGAGTCAAGCCCAATGAGGCTGTCAAATCAAGTTCAGCAACAAAACGAAAAAATAGAACCCGCATCTTGCGTTCTAGGTCCGGAATTCCATGGCATCTTCCGTTCATTCGGTCCATAGCTGATTGGATCGGATTTTTCTCGCCAAAGTGAAAAAAGAACAGGAATTCGTGCAGGTTGTGCTGCTACGATTTCCTTGTTCTTTTTCACAATCCTTCCGGGAAGGAGATGCCGTCATGCGATCTGAAGGAAGATCACTTTTTATGGGCATGCTCCGCATTCGCCCGATCCAGCATCGCTTTCCAATCGGGGAAATCCGTCTCCCGCGCTACATGACGGTCGAAGAGTTCGCCCACAATGTTGTTGATGTCTTCATCGGTTCTGACTTGAAAATTGCCTTTCTCTAAAAACTCTCCAAAACTGCTACAGCGGGTAAACTTGCTCATGAATGACTCGTTGAACAGCTGATCGAACGAATTCGGAGCCCGCCCATTTGTTTTCTGGTCTTTTAAATCCTGCAGCAGTTCATCAAACGACATTGGTTTTTGTTTTCTCAATCCAACACTCCTTAATCTGATTATTGATTTTCTTGCGGCTTGCTCGGTGAAAGCCGGGAAGTCCCGCTTTTGGAACTACTGTTAGCTGATGCTCCATCTCCACTTTTCGTGCCTTTGCTCTTATAGGGCTTAGGTGCGTTCTTTTTTCTATTGGCACTGGCCTGCCAGCGATTCCAGCCCTTTTTGTCCGTTCCCCTGCCAGTTCCGCCCTTGCCTTTTGCTTTACTCAAACTCATCACTCCATTATAGGGCTTTATTCACTTTCGAGCAATACGCAGCATCACATGCACCGTATGCGGGAGCATGTGGGTGTTGTTTGGGTTCTGTGTTAGTTGGTTAAGACCCTTGATATATAAGGGTTTTAACATTAGCGTATTGTTCGTTTTGTTTGCGTTTGATTGCTTGTTGACGACGTTCGTCAACAAGGTGTCAACAACAAGAATCAATACCTAATAACAAAAACAGCGTTGAATGGATTATTGAATATGGTCTAGGAACTAATTATTTTGTACTCTGAAAGTGCTAAAAATCAATTTGATCAATCTAGTTCCCTCTCACTCGCTGTATGGCTTTTTGAGAAATAAATTGGCCATATTGAAAAAGCAAATGCTTTTCCAAGTCATGAGCTCCAGAATATCCATTAATTAATTGAAATACGCTTTTGATTATTTCTTCATCATCAATTGCTTCAATTAATCTAATAGCAACTATTTTAGATAATGAATCAACAAATTCTGACCATTTTTCATCAATAATGATTTTATTCCTCGACGCTGTTAAATTAACAACCAATTCACCAGATAATTTTATATCGTAAATAACTGGAAAGGGCCAATCTATATTGGCTGAATTATTATTTTCACCGACATTAAATAAATTATCATTAATACATATCCCCCCCATTGTTAAAAAGCCTTTTGATGGGATAGCTACAGTGCTTGTAGTATTTGTAACAAAAGTTATAACCTCATGTATAGATCCCGAATCAGAAACAAAACTCCTTTTAAATTCATTAATAGTTCTATCATCATCTGTATAATTTATTGTTGGCATGGATATCTCTGTCACTATTTTTTCATTGAACAAAAATAAGCATCTTATATTCCCTGATAATCCTTCAATAAGGCCATCAAGTGGTATATAAATTTCTTTTAGGTATTCGGTTAAATCGTCCCCTATGCACATTTCAATTTCCTGTCCGTAAGAATCATACTCTACAGTAAATTCATCTGTCTCAACGATAATCTTAGTAGAGTTGTAGCGAATAACCTCATTTAATATATTTAACAACTTTGAGTCAGCTTCTTGATCACCCGTATTTCCAAATGGATGTCCATCCTTTAAAAATAATTTAATCTTAGTTCCAGGATGTTCCCTGGATCCAATTTTTGCTAAAAATACACCTGACTCTCCTTCGATTTCAATATTTAATGGGTTTTCAGAGACTTGATAACGGTCTACTTTTCTTACCGTATCTACTTCAATTGAGTCAGAAACCATAAATGCTGATAAAAAACCAATACCAAACTTAGAAATAGGAGTGAAAGAATCAGATGCAGTAGCTATATCTTGATAGAACTCATCAGATCTATAATACGAAGAACCCACATTTGAAAAGTACTTTTTAATAATATTTTCATCCATTCCCATGCCGTTATCTTCTATTTCTAAGATATCGGTGTGTTCCTCTCTTTTAAACCTAATGTTTATAAGAGGTCTATATGTATTACCCCAGTCATTTTCTTTTATTGAGCGAAAGCGACAAGTGTCTAATGAATTTTGGAGCAATTCCCTTAAAGCGAATGCTGTATTACCATAAAGATTTGTACCCATTAAAAGCTCTATAATCTCAGATTGGTTTAATTTAAAATATGCATCGATGTAATGATATTTAGGATTCCCATTATCATCTTCAGCAATTCTAATTTGTGGTTTTACTATATTAGGTACATTAAGCTTATACTTATCTCTTAAATGTCTTCTGTCAAAAGAATAATTTAATTCTCTTAAAACAGCCTGACAACTTGTAATCTCTTGCTCAATGTATACACAGAAATCTTTTATAGATCTTTCAATAGCAGGGTGATCACATGTAGCTGAAAAAGTTATTTGTTCATTCGATAAACTCCACCCATCAATTGATCTGTGCTTTTTCCATTCTTCAAGACTTACAGGATGCTTAACTCCAATATGGTCAAATAAGACTTTTGGAGTCCTCTTGGAATCAAAATCAAATAAATCAGCTATTCTTAATATAATTGCAATATATGGAGCATTTACGTATTCATCAGTAGATACGAGTAAATTAGGATGAACATGTTGATCATTTCGAAGCAACGAATATGTGTTCTCATTATGACTTAAGCAAATCTTTCCTAGTACGGATGCAAAATTATAATTTTTGTAAACAAACCTTGATCTTTGAGAATTAACAATTTCCTTAGCTCGATCAGCATGAGTTTTTCTTATCCATTCTGATAGCCGATGCTTTTCAAGAAGATTTACCTGCTGATGATTTCCGGATGCAATATTTCTTCTTATTTTTCTTTGTAATGATGGGTTTGCAGCGCAATACCTATCATATTTCTCTTTTTGTTGTATTTCATAAGGACTCATGTCTTCCTTGCTAACACGACCAAGCCAAACATCTACTTCCCTTGCATCTGGTGCCATACCAATATCATGATAAAAAGCACTTAAAATTAATAATGCAATCTCTAAATTGCTCAAATCATTTACTTCATCAACTGGTATAAGCCTTTCCATTAAGTTCAAAACGTTAAAAAGGTGATCTCCGTCGTGTAAAGTGTATTGTTCCATATATCTGATAATTATTTTTGTTCTTTGATACGCATAATAACAAGCACTATCAATAATGGAAACTAGCGCATTAACTGCCACGTCAGACCTTCTTTTTAAAACATCATAAAATACTGAATTGTTCAGTTTATCAGTTACCTCAGATCTCCAACTATCCGCAACTATGTTAGTCATTAAATTTTCTATCCCCTTTTTACTACTATTTTCCTATGTAAAATGATACCATATAATTAGGCGTATAAGGTAGAAAAACTACTAAGGAGATTAAGGAATGAACCTTATAGATTTAGTTGAAGATGGATTCCACGTGGATAACTTTAAGAGAGTTGTTATAGAGGAGATTGGGGAACAGTCGACTGTTGACTTAATTTCCACTGCGAAAAAGATATTTCAACATGCTCCATCCCCAAACTATGATAAAAGCAGTAAGTTAGGTCTCTTATATGGTCTTGTCCAAAGCGGGAAAACCAATATTATTAATATGACAATTGCACTTGCCGCGGACAACAGCTACAAATTCTTCATACTACTTACGGATAACAACAACGACCTACAACAACAAACTTTAAAAAGATCCCAAGAATCTTTACCAGGAATGTACGTTAACCAAATAAGTACATTAATGCTTGAACCGCACGAATACGTAGAAGAAACAATAAATGATGAAGGTATAGTCGTTGTATGCAAAAAAAATTCTTCAGACTTAACAAAATTACTAGAATTTTTGGATCAATATGAAATACACAATATACCTAGTCTGATTATTGATGATGAAGCTGACGCTGTTGGATTAAATACAAACCAACGATATGAAGACAGACCACCTAGCACTATAAATCAATATCTGAACAATATTATTTCAGCTTTAGATCTAAATTTATTTTTACAGGTTACAGCCACACCTCAAGCAATAATATTGCAGAAAGATTTCTTATCACCTAGTTTTGTTGAGTTAGCTACAGTCGGAAATGGTTATATTGGTATTGAGACTTTATTTCTTGATAATAAAGACACCGTAATTAGAGAATTAAAAAAAGACGAAATAAACTTATTTACTGATGAAGAAAATAATGATTATATTGATTTCAACGTGCCTGCTGGTTTGAAGCAAGCTCTATGCTCATTTTATATTGCAGCCACTCTAAAGATTATGACAGAACAAACAACGAAGAAACCAACCAGCTATACTTTTTTATGTCATATAAGCCCTTTACAGAAAGTGCATGAAAAAATAAAATACTTTATTGACAGATTTAAAACTGATTTGAAAGTAACCATTAAGCATAAAGTTGAGAATGATATATTAAAAACATTGAAAGAAGAATTCTTAGATTTAAGTAAAACTTTTAATACCAAGGAATTAAATTTCGAAAAGGTATTAATAACACTATCACGAAATCTTGTTAATAGTAGTGTCAGGGTTCTAAATTCCTCCACAGATAATGAAGTGGCTTCTAATTACCGATATAATATTTTAATTGGTGGTAACAAATTTAGTAGAGGATTAACAATCCCAAGACTTTTAACAACTTATTACGGTAGACATTCAGCTACCCCACAAGTTGATACTCTTATTCAACATGCGAGAATGTGTGGCTATAGATCTGTAGATTTAGATGTTACTCGCATATTTATCCCGAACGACCTTGTAGATCTATTTGAAACAGTTTCAATTCATGATAAAACACAGAGAGAAATAATAGCAAAAAAAGGAATACAAAATACTCTATATTTGGATTTCAATAAAATAAAACCTACTCGTCCAAATGTAATACCGAAAGCTGTAGGAGCATTTCAAGCTGGGGCCATATATTTCCCTAAAGTACCTGAATTTCGTAAGGGATTTGTTGAAGATACTACAAAAGGTATCAATAAGGTAGTTAAGAGTAAATTCCCTAATAGCAAAACCTTATATGATATTTCGTTAGAAGAAATGAAACTACTTTTAAATAAAATAACTGTATTAAAAAATGGAGGATGGAATAGCAAAGTAATCACTCAATACCTTGATTGGCTTATTGAGAAAGATAAGAAGAGCGGTCTTTTTTTCTATTCTCTAGATAATGACATTGGCTTTAGCGAGACGCGTGAAGGCATTGGTGCAATTTTATCTGAAGAAGCTAACGACTATTTTAGAAATATAGGTTTAGATGATAAACCTATATTAATTCTATATAGGATAGTCGGCAGTAAAGAAAAAGATTGGGATGGCGAAAAATTTTGGGTCCCCTTATTCAAATTTCCATCTGACCACAATATCCTTTATAATCTCGATAATAATTGATTTGCGTTGCTCGCCTGATTAGTAGAAGCTAATCGGAAGTATCCGCTTACGATTTAGCTTTTACTGATAAAATGACTGGAAGTACACAATGAACTGTGACCCCATTTGTGGATCCTTTTGAAAAGGGGCGATATTTATCAAGCACCAATGAGATGGCTTCTGTATTCATCAGGAGTCATCTTTTTTAATGTCCATTGAACCCGTTCGGTATTATAGTAAGTGATGTACTCGTTGACACGAACTCGTAGTTCTTGAAGGGATGAGCAATCCTTGAGCTCTAATTCATCTTTCATATGTCTCAAGAACGTCTCCATCGAAGCATTATCCCAGCAGCTTCCCTTCCGTGACATGGATTGTTTGAATCCAGCTTTGGCAATCAGGGAACGAACATCAGGATGCGTGTAATGAAATCCCTGGTCAGAATGAAAGATAGTCTCAGAGTGTACTTCCCCATCTAAACGGTTAAGCAGCCGTCTAAGTGTTCGTTTAACAAGAGACAATTCCAAGAGGATGATAGGTAGTGAGCTAAGATTTCTTTGCACCATCCTTTACACAGGACAAATAAGCCCACTGGCCATTTCCATAACGCATATAAGTAATGTCTGTTAGCAATACCATTTCAGGCTCTCCCTGGGTCAAACTGACGCTTCAGGATGTTCGGGCAGGTACGATGCTCTTGTGTGGCATTAGCCATTTTACGATAGGGATTAGCTTGTCGTATGACAGCAACCAATCTAAATTTCCGCATCAAACGACGAATTTTCTTGTGGTTCATAACGATCCCATTAAGACGTTCTACCTCATCTTTATGAAAAGCGCGCCTGCCTTCCATCTAAGTGCATCAAAGTGCGCCTTAATAAGCTAAAAGTCTCATTCATCGGCAGCCTCTCGAAGTTGGCGGTGTTCTTCCGCCGTGAACCAGCGATAATACCCACTTGCGCTTACCTCAGCAAGCCCACATAGATAGCGGATTACACGTCTCAAACCATGCTTACGAACGACCTGGTTGATCAGCTGAAAGCGCTCGGAAGACGTTAGTAATTCATTGTTGTCTTTGTGCCTTTCGAGCGCTTCTAGCTTTTTTAAGAGTTCGTTCTCGGCTTCCAGGGCTTGATACGTGCCTCAGCAAGACGGAGTTTTTCCTCAACCGCTATCTCACTGCTGATCGGTCTTCCTGTGCTTCCTTTCCCCCTGCGCTCTTCCAGCAGTCCGGCTTCACCCGAATAAGCATACATTTTACGCCAACGCTCCAGACATCTCTTTGGCGTCTCCTGTCCGATAAGTTCAACGTTAAATCCTGCCAGTATGAAAATCTCCATTGGTGTACGCCCCGTTTGATTGGCTTGAACAGCTGTAATCTTAAAGGAAGGGGAATACGTGATATTTTTCTCCGATACGCGAAGTACGGATGGATTCGACTCTATTACCTTAATCTCTTGCTCCGTAAAAACTCGTCTGATTTTCCCCATGATCTACATCCCCACAACTCTTCTAATCTGATTAAAACACAAATGACCCACAAGAGGGCACTTTTTTCAAAGTGTCCATCTTACGGGTCACAGTTCACAAATGAGTTAGCTATCTTTTTCATTTAGAAAAAAAAGAACACTCTTGACTAATTGGGCATTGTAAATGCTTTGGTTTTTTGTCAGTACACACTACACCTGCAAGATCAAGCACTGCTAAATTAGCTGCTCTTGTACTGTCCATCCCTTCAAAATGGGACCTTATTTTAGACGCTAACTCCTTGTCCATTCGAGGTCTCGGATTCTTAGATGTATAACCGAAATATCTTGTAAAGAGCCGAATAACATTCGTATCAATTGGAACAACCGGTTGGTCAAATGCATAGCAGAGGATAGCATTTGCAATATAATCACCAATCCCAGGAAGCTTAGTTAATTCTTTATAATCGTTTGGAACATTACCGTTATGCTGGTTGCGGATTATCTCAGCGGTTTTTATTAGTCTTTCTGCCCGGTATCTTAGCCCAATAGGAGCAATGATTTCTTCCACTGTTTCAATATTTGCCCTTGCTAGTTCACTTATATCAGGATATTTAAGCAGCAACTGTTCATACACTTCCTGAACTTTACGTACGTGTGTCTGTTGAAGCAAAAATTCTGCTAATAAAATTCGAAAAGGTTCTTTCGTATTTCGCCAAGGGAAGTGGTGCCGACCATTTTCGGAATACCATGCCAGCAAACTTTCCCAAAAAAAAGAGTCTTCTCTCATTTTTTCACCACTTCTGTTTTTCGTATTATGTTCTATTCTTACCCATATCAGCAGCGTAAATAATTTAGACTTATAAATTCCCACCGTTTATTAACGTCCAATAATAATTAATAAAACACTCATACCAGTCCCCGGTAGTGAGTGTTTTTATTTATTTCGAAATCAAATGATATTACTCAATTGCTTCGTATATTCATCTTTAAACTGCACCCAGCAGGCTTCCTGCTTAGCCCATTGAGTTACATTTCGATCACCGGCAGAATCGCGAAGGAAGAATAATGCCTTATCTGCAATAATCCGTATTACTTCATCCCATTTATCGGAAAGTGTTTGCCTATTCCATACATCCAGCAGCTCTATCCTTTTTCCATAAATATGATGGAGCATAGCCACAGTATAATAAATTACATTTGCTCTATACCCCTGTAGTCGCATAGATTCCACAATATCGGTGACATGGAAATTAATAATCGTTCTTGCTATTAGTTTTTGATAAACCTCGATTGTTACTTCACTCAATGGAATGAGCTCATCGTTTTCATCCTTATCGTATTTCCAATACTGCTTGTTTTGCTCCATAAACCGCTTAAAGGCCTCTTCTCCACCTTTACTTGATATGTGTGGAAAACCTTCGCATGACATAAAATGTTTAGCTAAGTCAACTTTGGTAATCACCTTTTCACTTGGGTACTGCTTTTTAAATTCATTCTGTTCCTTACCACGTTTACGTCTATTCAAATCAACTGCATATTGACCTCTCGCGCGTTCAAAGTACCATTTGCTCTCAGCTTTACGTCCATCGTTAGTCGGTATCCATGTATCCCTAGAAAATTTCTCTAAGTCAGACATAAACCTAGAGTTGGCTAGCAAGTCAGAGTTATTTATTTTATTCTGTGTATTCGCATACTTTGAAATATTTGATACCATTTCATCTTCAAGAAGCTGCTGATCTTTTTCTTGATTTGCTTCAACATGTAGAATTGTTAATTTGGCCTGAACATAAACATCCGTTAAATCGACTCCACTCTTATAAGCCTGGTGGATGGATGCAGTCGTTTGGCCACCGTTAACAATTTGCCAGCCCGTCAATCCTTGAATTCGGAAAAGATTAATGTTTTCATTTATTTTCTCGATATCCCCTGCACGAGCTACACTAGAGATACCATTATTATAACTGACAAACATTCGCCGCTCATTTGGATCTTTTAGTGTCTTCAAAATCCCCTTATTGGTACCGCCTTTCGCTTGCAGAAAGGATCTGACATTCCGCTCAACGAGTTTAGACCCCCATTGATCATATGCTTTCGCAAGCAGCTCGGCAGGTATAAAACCTACATAACATGAAAAATAATTCATGGTTCCTTCATGTTGAGTATTAGGAACATACATCATTTCAAAAGTCTGTCCTAATTCATGTTCGAAGTCGATATGAATTGTTTGGATTCCTTGCTCGGCCAATATCATTTGAAGAATGCGATCTATATCCCATACTTGAACATTGACTGTTTCAATACCAGGGATAGATAGCTCAATAGGTTTATTCGCAGTATAGAACATGTTAGTCAAAACAAAAATATTTACTTCATCGATATCACTAATGTTTTCAGATATTAGTACAGCCAAATCTCGAGCTTGCAGAGAATGATCGATTGTTTGAGCCAATGTTTTAGCATTCGTAATAAACCGTTTAGCCTGATTAGCCAAATCGGTCAACATAGTCATACTTATTGAAATTAAATCCTGCTCATTCTGCTCGAAGTTATAATTTGCTACGTATAGATCAAGAACACGTTGACTCTCATCAAATGAATATGCATTAACAGCAATCTTATTTTGTGCATATGGAGGAATTAAAATATCCGGTTCAACATCTCGTTCCATAAACAACAGCATTTTTTCAAGAAAAGGCACAAGGTAAACGCCTGTTTTTGCTGCCCTCTCTTCTATTTCTTCAAGAAATCCCTTCAGGAATTCACTTCTTTGTCTGCTTTCCAGCATTTAATGAGTCCCCCATCACAAATCAAATACCTCTTCTACTTTTCTCTCAAATTCAGCACAATGTGTAAGATCTATACTGTAGCTAACATGAGATATTCCCTTTGGGAGATCTTCCTGTAATATTCTTGGGAAGTTCGCCGCGGCTTCATATACCTCTACTTTATCTACAAAAAAGAAATCATCGGTATAATCATTTTCTTTAAACCTTAAATCCTCAAGAAGGTCATTAAACTTTAATAACATGCGGTCTGAGCGGCTTGCAATTTTTTTGCGAACCTCATTAACAAGGGAATATAGAGAAATGCCATGAGTTTTGCTTGGTTCTATAAAGCAAACATAGAGATATATACTAGTAACTGCATTGGTCAACCTTAACTGATTTTCGTTTGAAATTTTTATTGTCTTGTTTAACTTATTTAATGCCGTTTTAATCTCTACACCGCGTTTAGAATGCTTAAAGTCAATTCGACCACTAGTTGGACCTTCCCATTGTTCAATTATAAGTGGCGGAGAAGTTGGAAACCGATTAAGCCAATCCTGTATATACCACAGCTCCCCAAAAAGTCCCCGTTGCTGTTCTTCGGTTAGTTTACGGTAACCGCCTTTTTGAAAAAATACACGCCATCTCTCAAGCACCTTGTATATTACTGAAAATATTGATTCATTCTCTACCCTTAGCAGCAAATGATCCACGACATTCTGCAGTACAACTTCAAATATCTCTGTACCATGTTCAGCCTCTTGCCTCAATACAAGAAAATAATGGCCCCTCAATAATGCCAATTTTTCGTAATACTCAATTTGAATAGATAAACCTCGCCATTTTGGAAGTGCCTTAAGCTGATCTGTCTCCCAAGATTCAAAACCTAAATCAATATACAACTGCCTAGTCATACTTGCAGTATCTACACCTGCAAAAAGTATAGGATTTTCAGCCGTTAGGACCCTCAATTTGTATACTTCTTGCTGAGATTGGTTGTTTATTTCATTAATCATCTGCTCATATTCTAATTTAAGATTCAGCATTCAGCACATCTTCCCTACTATATGAGAATACTTACTTAATAGTTTTATTTACTTCATAAATCTTAGAATCATCTAAAACTGAATCTGGAAACGAGATTCCGATTCCAATCGGTACCATGTTCTCACAAAAGGCAAATCCTAAGTCGTCAAATACTTTTACTTTAGGGTGAAGCGGGTAAATAAGAAGCATCCCATTTTCATTTGGTCTCAGTTTTCTAATCTCTTGCTTGTCTTTCATATTCTTTATTTCATCATGATCGAGATCAATAAATTCCTGCCGCGAAGCAACTATAGCCCGTATATCAATTTTCGCCTGTGCTTGATTGTTATACTCTTCCGCATTAACACCACGAACTACAGCTGAGCCAATCTCTAATGTCCCAAGTCGTACTGGAAACTTCTCAAGACCACTCTTATCGCTTGGATCTCCTTCAACTACTGCTACGGTCCAATATAATAGCTCTCCAATATCATTAACTTGCTGAATATAATTTACAATCTTGGTGCTATCAACTTTATCAGCCCCTTGGCTGGTTTTATATTCAGATAAGAATGTTAATACTTTATCGACGCCAACTTTCTGAGCCATGTAGTAACCCGTTTTCCCCGAGCCTATACGTGTCTTTTGGAAATCGGAGGATAATTTATTTGTTAAAGTCTCTGTTACTTTCATATTGTGAGAAAAAAAAGATTCCTTGTTCTCATATATACGTGTTTGCTGCAGGGTCAGTCTATAAATTACATTTGTTATAGAGGCATTTCTCATTTTTAACGGACTTGTTAATGTCATAGTTGGATGACTCAGCATTTTTACTGCGTATTCCAATGGTGTCTTTTTTGCTTTTGCCAGCCTATCAAATTCTCTCCGCAGTTCAATCATGGCAATGGCAAGATGTTCAAAATTAGAAGCAATCTCTGCGGTAGTGTAGATTCTGCATAAGTCCATATATCCCTTTCGATAACCAAACCAGCGTCCCATCTGCATTAAAGTATCGTACATTAACGAATTCCTAAAATAGTAGGTAATGCTGAGTCCCTCAAGCGTAAGTCCACGTGATAGCTTGTCTCCGCCAACTGCGATTACGTTTAAACCGTCCTCTTTATATTGGTGATAGTCTAATGCATCTTTACTATTTCCATTTATTTCGAAAACACTGACTTTGTTAGAACTTTCCTTAAGCTCCTGATAAACCTCATCCCAGCTGAATTCTTTTACGTCACCAGGCCATGCTTTGCTTGTTGGAATTATATCTTTCTCATAAAGCTCTTTAAGTGCGTTTACAATCATACTATTTTCGTTATATTGAATTTGCGTAATAATTTCTTTGAATACTTTGTCAACGCCGTCTTTTACACTCGACTGAACATCTTTAAAACGCGAGGTATGAATAAGCATTGAATTATGTTTGTTCCGCTGACCTCGCAGATTTCGTACAGCGATCGTTAAAAGAAATGCCAAGATGGATTCCTCCATCTGAGGAGGAACCTCTTCAAATTTATCAGCGTCACCTTTTGTTTTAATTCCAGTAAAGACTTCTATATCCGCATCCCTTAAAGGGCGAATTAAACTTGGGCGCGGATCGTCTGCTTCTTCTTCAACATTAAAGAATTCTTCTGGACCACAGTATTCTTTAGGTTTGGGGAGCCCAACAAGAAAATCCTTTGGATAAAGATCCTTACCTTCATCTTCCGTTTTGGCCTCAGCACTAATTAATAAATTTGCAAAGGGCGTTGCTGTATAACCCACATAACATCTCCTGTTGAATACCTCCAATATCTGCCGTATTAGCTTATTAATAGTTTTTGGATCTTCATCCTTGGAGGTATCAACCGATGCCTGATCTGCTTCATCATCAATAATTAAGACAGGAATATCTAAACTAAATAACTTCTTCTGGTATTCGAGCTGATTTTTCAGCGACTCCAGAACAATACTATTCTTTTTAACAACCATAAGAGTTTTTTGATTCAAATTAAAAATACCACTTGGTTCAGACGAGATATCACGTTCCACAGTAGTCCAAGAAGAAATAATATGATTAGGAGTATTTGCATAGATTTGGGCAACTCCAACCGGCTTTCCAGTCTTATCGACTCTACTGCCAATGACTTCTTCATCTAATCTTAACTGTGTCTGGGCCCGGAGGTCATTATGTACCCCTGATAACACAATTACCAACTTATATCCAATATCGTAAGCTTTATTAATTAACCCTGTGAAGTTGGCAGTTTTCCCAGATTGCACATATCCTAAAACAAGCCCACGCTTGTCAAAAGGATAAATATCCTCTGGGTTGCCCAAGGATCGCATGATTTCGTTTGTTGAATCATCAATGGAGTCAACGGCCTCTTGATCCCAATTCTTGACTCTAATTAAATAGTCTCTGTAACGGGTCCAAAAAAAAGCTCCAAAGAGTAATTTGGGGCTGTACCAATTTCTCTCTTCTTCTGAACGTAATACAGGTGTTTTTATGATGTCAAAACCAACATTAAATTTCATATACATTTCTAACGACCACTGCTCAACCAAACTTTCTCCTATGTTTTGACCTTGAATTACGAGCTTCGAAAATTCTAATGCCTTCTTAGCTGCTTTCTCTTGGCTGGGCAAAACAGACTTCAAATTCATATAATTAGTCGCAAAAGTGTTTTCAAATAACTTTTTCGCCTCATTCATGACTGACATTCGCCTCTTCTATAATTGATTTCAACGTTTTGCGATTTAAAACATCAAAAGCAGGTTGAGTAACAAGTGCATCTATCAACTGCTGCATATTTTGTACAACTTGAAGTTTAATTAAGGTAGAAGCAAACTGGATCACTAACTCTTTCATGGCATCGGTAACTATTTGAATTGATTCTTCCTCTACTTTGGGTGAATCGGTTATATTACTGGGTGACCCCAACTGAACAAACTTTAAATACAAGTTAAGCAGCTTCGAAGTTTCATCATCTATTTTTTTCTGTATTTCTGATAAAATAGGGTGATTTCTATTTAATACAAATTGCTGCCCTTCATCGCTACCTGATAACTCCCAAGTATTGAGACTCCCTTTGAAGGTTTGACTAGGATGGGACCCTTGAGTCCGATAATAAAAGACATCGCGCGAAATTTTACGAACAAATCTTGCAATTGTTTCAAGTCTTGTTTTTGCATTATCTGGAGGAATAACTGCAGACTTTTTAATATCTACCTGCCAATCTTCATCTGCAGCATTTGGTAAATCGATTCGGACTCTTGCCAGTTGGGATGAAGTATCCTTTTGAAACATTCCCAACCAATCTCCATAATGCAGTAATCTATTCTCACGATATATATAAAAGCCTTGATGATCTCTCCATCCTCTGCTGCCCCCTGCCCTTTTGTATTCCATTTCATTTAAGAATGAAGCATGAGGAAGAACATAATATTTTACTTTAATTTTGTTTCCATTTATGTTTAGAACCTGCGTTTCACCTTCCAGAGTAGAAGGGTGTTTAACCATAAAAGGGTCCCAGGGATCTAGCTCGTTTCCATTTAGGATAACCTGAACCTTACCGTTTTCTATGATTGAATGAAAAACAAACTCTAAGTGATGATGTATACGACGGACTTTGGCATAGAAACTGCTTTCATGTATCGTGTTTAGGCCTCCCGCTCCCATAAACCGATCCAGTTTATCAATACATATTACTGTGCCGCTATCACCTTCAATATCGCACATGAATTGCCTAACTTCATCCGGAATCGCCGTAAACAGCTGCCATTCATTGCATTTGGAGACATGATCTAGATCCCAGCAGCGCTGCGCATAAATTCCATTCTGTTTTGTAAGAACACTCAAGCGCTTACCTAGAGAAAATGAGGCTGTCTTCAGCCCCATACCAAATCTTCCGAGTTCATTTGGCTGCCTATCTGCACGCGGGTCTTTGGAACCAATATTCATTGCAGCTTGAAGCGTATCTTCATTCATTCCATGACCATTATCCGCAATAATTATGGCACCATCGTTTCCAAAACACATAAATTGGAGAATGATTTTAGTCGCTTTTGCATCTAGGCTGTTATCAATCAAATCTGCTATTGCAGTCCCTGCATTATACCCTAGAGAACGAAGTGCATGGACGATAGGGGTAGCTGATGGCTGAGATATAACTATACTCATAGTTGGTACTCCTATGTTTTAATAAATATTTCCGATTATTATATATACAGCAATATTCGACATAGAAGACCTATATCCTTTATGTAACAACGTTATCCTTTTTTTCAAAAGACGGATTGTAATATGAAGTGCGACAGCTAGAACAACAAAGAGGCCCATGAAGGGATTCGTGTAAAATGGAAGTTACCACACAACCATTTTTCTACAGGAGAACCCAACATGAGCTACTCCCATCTTAGCATAATCGAACGTGGACAACTAGAGACGCTGCATCGGTTGGGCTGGTCGACACGCGCGATTGCCTGTCAGCTAGGTCGTCATCACGCCACCATTGCTCGTGAACTGAATCGTAGTCAATCAGGTCCGTGTTATGGAGCCCTGAGAGCCCAACAGGCGTATCAGGAGCGGAGAGCTGCAAGCGTACCTGCTGGTAAATTCACGCCTGAGCTTGCATCAGCGCTTCAGGACAAGCTGAAGCAAACCTGGTCCCCCGAACAGATTGCTGAAAAACGCAGATGTGAAGGTGTCAACATCAGTTGAAAATTCCCCAAAACAATCACTCGAAAATTCCCCAAATTCATCGGTCGGCTTCTGCGTCTCCTGACGGTTCAGGACGGAAGAAGCCGGCCTTTTTCTTCTCCCTGATGCGGTAGCTTTCGCCCTTAATGTTGACGGTACTGGAGTGGTGGAGGAGGCGATCGAGGATCGCCGTAGCCAGCACGGAATCACCGAAGATGTCGCCCCAGGCACCGAATGTTTTGTTAGATGTAAGCAGGATCGAGCCGCGCTCATATCGCTCCGAGACAATCTGGAAGAAGAAGTGAGCTGCTGTTTCGTCCATCTTGCGGTACCCAATCTCATCGACGATGAGCAGGTCGGGCTTGATGAACATCTTGATCTTCTGCTTAATCGTGTTCGTCAAATGAGCAGATTGCAGCGTCTGTACCAGGTCATGCGCCGTAATGAAATAGACGGTGTACCGCCGCTTGATCGCCTCGAGCCCAAGTGCCACAGCCAAGTGTGTCTTTCCCACACCCGGGGGACCAAGGAAGATGAGATTCTCCTGGTGCTCCACAAAGCGGAGTGTAGACAGATCCCGGATTCGGCGCTCGTCAACAGACGGCTGGAAGGCAAAGTCGAACTGGTCCAGCGTCTTACGAAACGGCAGGTGGGCAAGGCGCGTTCGCGTTTGAATGAACCGGTCATGCTTGAATAGTAATTCTTCGGCCAGAAGCTTGTCCAAAAACTCCAGATACGGTATATTCGCTTTAGACGCTTCTTCGGCGTGCTGATGGATGATTTCCGGTATGCGGACCCACCCAAAGTGGCGGATCGCCGCCTCCAATCTCTCTTGCAGAATCATTGGAACACCGCCTCTTCCATGAGCGATTCGTAGACCGAAAGCGAGCGTTCCAACACTTCTGGTGCTGCTTGTGGGACATAACGAGGCGTGGGCTCTCCAACCGGACGACTCGATGTACTGCGAATGCCCTCGAAGTGTTTTTTATTGCTGACGATTTGATGCCGCCCCATGGATTTCGGATGCTCGGCGACGAGTTCTCCGCCGCAGTAGAAACGAAGCGTGCCGTTTTTCTCATCCTCGATTTCCACCACAGAGCCGACGTACTGAAACGGTACGGTATACCGATTCGCTTCGAATGAGACGTAGCAGTCGCTCGAAACCTTGCGCTGATGCCGCTCGGCGTAGGCGAAGCGGACCTCGGTGACCGGGCTGAGCGTCTCTTCTTTCCACATCTCCCAAGGCACTCGGAAGGTTGTACCGTGCAGCCGCCGGTTGGCGATGGCATCCATCCAGTGACGCGCCTGTGTATTGAGATCCTGCAGTCCGGTGAAGGTGCTTATGCGCGGCCAGAAGTTCTTGCGTACATAGCCGACGCCGTTTTCCACTTTCCCTTTGGTGCGTGCCCGGTACGGTTTGCAACGGCGCAGCGTGAAGCCGTAATGCCCGGCAAACCGGGCGAACTGCTCATTCCAGATGGTTTCGCCGCTTTCGTCCTGCCCGGTGACGACGGTCTTCATATTGTCGTACAGACAGGTTCGGGTCACGCCGCCGAAGAACTCGAACGCTCTCGAATGACAACCCATGAGCGTGTCCAGCCGACTGTCCTCCGTAAACTCCACATACAACGCCCGCGAGTAGCCCAGCACCATGATGAAGGCATACAGCCTTTTCAGCCGGCCGTCTTGCTCAATTTTGAATTCGCCCCAGTCCACCTGCGCCTGCTCACCGGGCTGCGTTTCGAACCGCTCGGTCGCTTTCGACAGGACGGCCGGCCTCAGGGGCTGCATGAAGAGACGAAGCATGGTACTGCCGCCGGTATAGCCTTTCGCCCGAATTTCGTCCAGGATGACCATGGCATTCAGGCAGCCTTCCGCCATACGGCGCTTTATGTAATCTTTGTAGGGGTCCAATTTCCCCGCTGTCGGCTTACGTTTTGGGTAGCCCCCCGGCTCGCCTGCCTGCAGCCACTTCCGAATCGTCTTGCGATCCTTCCCCAGTTCATCTGCGATTTGTGTGATGCTCATGCCTCTTTCCCTCATATCCTTCATCTTGTAAAACTCCCCGTTCTTGACCAATCTCGACTCTCTCCCTCCGGAGAGTATGTCGGCGGTGGGTGGGGAATTTTCAAGCGATGATATTGGGGATTTTACTACCGATTCTCACAAAGGGAAACCCTTCGTCTGCTTTAAGACCATCTACAGGTGGATCTATGACGGCCTTCTGTCGGTTGTAGAGACCGTTCTGCGGCATAAAGGCAAGCGGCGTAAACCCATGGAAACACGGGGTCGCTTCCTCATCGGCACTCCGATCAGTCAGCGCCCCAAAGAAGTGCGTAAACGTACGACCTTCGGGCATTGGGAACTCGATACCGTTGTGTCCAGTCGAGGGAATAGCAAGGCTTGTGCCGCTACTTTCATGGAGCGCAAAACACGCTTCTACTTCGCCGTAAAGATGCCCGATCGCACCGCGCATTCCATGGAAGTTGCCTTCGGTGTAGTCGCCAGTCAATACCCGCAAGGGACCTTTCAGACGGCGACAACCGATCGCGGCAAAGAATTTGCTTGTTATGCCGCGCTAGAGCACGTTCACGGCACGAAAGTTTATTTTGCAGATCCGTTTTCCTCCTGGCAGCGAGGTTCTAACGAAAACGGAAATGGCCTCCTCCGGGAGTTTTTTCCCAAGGGTCATGATCTAGCGACGGTTTCGGACGAGGAACTGGCAGCGGCCATCCGCCTCATCAACCATCGCCCTCGTAAATGCCTTGGCTGGATGTCTGCTTACGAATCTTTCATGGACGAACTGTCGCACTTGGTTTGACAATCCGTCAAAATAAAAGAGCCTCCTACTCAATGAGCAGAGACTCTAAACTTAAACGATAGCTGTTTCTTGTGGCGATATTAAATTTTTCAATGTATCTTGGACATCTACTCCCAGGTACTTTAGCACCTGTTCAGCAACTGCCCTGCCCAAAAGTGGAGGGACAGCATTTCCAATCTGCTGATATTGCGAATCTTTAGAACCTTCAAAAATAAAATCATCTGGGAAAGTTTGAAGCCGCGCTGCTTCCCTAATACTTATTGCTCGATTTTTACGCGGATGTATCCACATTGACTTTCGAACGTTCAAAACAGTCCCAGAAGGAGCTTGATAATCAAGCCTCAAATATACAGTATTTTGAGTTCTACCAGGATCAGAATATGTTTGTTTGTAGGATTCGTCTAGATCGTGGAAATTCTGACCCGGCGCTAATACTTTAAATCTTTCCAAGGCCGTATCAGTCGTCTCCGTCATCACATGATTTTGAGTTGTACTAGTAGTTCCACGTAAATACTGAAGAAGCGGGTTACAGCTTTTAAGAAGTGGCACATTAATTGGCTGATCGGCTTCCATTGCTGTAAATGGTTCAATTTCCTCAAGATCTCCAATAGCATCCTGTACTTTATAAAACTGTTCTGGATCCTTGATAATCGGAACCGGAAGGGCTACGGAATTATCTCTTACGAACTCTGATTTTACACCGATAAGAACAAGACGCTCTCGGAGCTGCGGCGCACCAAAGTGAGCAGCATTTATGATATGATCCTCATTTATTACATAACCAATGCTCTTAAATTTAGAGAGTAAGTATTTCATTACACCATACGTCTGCACACCAACACAAACATGCTTATGATCGAGTAAAATATCGACTATTTCAATGTTATTGGATTGAATTTCATTCATCTTCAGAAGAACTTTTTGAACTTCAATGATTTCATTTAAAATTTGAAATAAATCGTTTCGGGATGAATCAGTAAGCTCTTTACTCGATAATAAAACCCCAAGCTTTAGCCACAGTTCTTCATAAGCAGTGCTCCAATAACTGTTATGCTGCTCCTTCCATTTCAACAATGTTTTCTGTAGGGCATTTTGAGCTTTTGCAATATATATATTAGCCTCTTTCTCTTTTCTACTTATATGACTTATCTTAGAAAACAAATTCTTATCAGTAATTATAAATGGAGATAAATCAATGTTGTTTTGAATGCAGTTTCTTAGAAAAGAAACAAGATCATCAGATAAATTATTCTGTTTTCCTAAAATAACTTTGTCTGGGATTAGTTCTATTCCTAATTCCTCCACAATCTCTTTCTGATCCTTGGATGAGTAGAAAAACTTATGCTTGTCTGATTTCATAGCCTTGACGTTTTCCATTACAAAAGCATCCGGTTCCAATTCTTTTATAGCTCTGACATATTCCTTAACTAATTGGTTATTAGTTGAAATAAGCTCTGACTTCTGTCGGTTTGCATTTGAAAATCCTTGACAAGGTGGCCCACCAAAAACGAGATCTATCTTCTGCCAATCATCTTTTATCTTTTGAAAGTTAACTTTTCTGATATCCTTGTGATACCCAATATCTCTTCCAACATTCTCATGATTATAACTATTATGATTCCTTATATATGTTTTCTGGGCGGACTCATTGTTTTCCACCGCGGCCACAATTTTCACTTGACCTGTTTGTAAAAAACCTAAACTTAACCCACCAGCCCCGGAAAACAAATCGACCGCTAACAGCTTTTTACTTTCCATTGTACTCCCCACCTTTTATCACGAACGCCCGTTCTATATATAAGCAGCTTAACATTTCATAGATTATTTTTCAAGTGGCATCTCGTAAATTATTAGAATACAACATTTCGAAGGAACATGCTATACAAAAATAATAATCCTACCCATGTTTGTTGGGCAGGACTATCATTACATCAAAGTTTCGATTTTCTCTCTAACAAGTTCCTCTAAATCTTCTGGATCCAAGGTATCTAAGATTGTAACACCACCAAGCTGATTAATGTACATCATCAAACTTCTAAAATTCTCTCTATCAATAAATGAAGACTCCAGCTCTTTCTGCTTTAGTACTGAAAGAACTGATTTAGTTATATCTGGATTCCTCGAGAAGCTCCGTTCAAGAAGACTCTGCGCAATATCCAATTTAGATAGGAGGACTTTCGTCAGTTCAAAGGGATCTTCCCTATTCTCATCATAAGAAACATAGCCGTACCACCATAAACGAGCAATACCGTTTCTAATTAGTGCTCTATCTCGATTGGCCATAAAGAAATAACGTTCTTTTATAGCCTCTTCCGGTTTATCTTTATCTAGATACGACTCTACCGGCCACCTTTTCCTCATATATTTCCAAAAGATAGTGTGAGTTAAGTAAACCCATAATCTTTCATCTGTAGCTTGTAAAATTGTAAGTTCTTTTAAGGCTGTGTATATTTTTTTTGTGTTTTCATAATCAAAATGGATCGTACTGCTCAGGGGCATTTGTAAATCCACATTCTCTACCCTAATTTTGGAGGGGAACTTCCATGGGTTCGTTCCAAAATATTGATCAATCCAGAGCTCTTCCGCTTTATATTTTTCAAGATTGCTTTGAATATTTATTTTTAATTCTTCTAGACAACTATCACTTATATACTGTATTTCCATAAACCACACACACCTCAGTCTTCGTCTTCAAAGTTAATAAGTGCTAAAAGTGAAGTATTAAGCGGTTCTCCGATAAGCTTTTGAGCGACAGCAACGGTTGAGTCAGAGAAAGTGCTTTTATTTTCAGTTTCAATTCCTAACTCTTTAAGCCTGCTTCTAATCACCCTATACCACCGGCATTCCTCAAGCTCAACTTCCTGATCTACCGAGTTTTTAATTATTTCCAATATAGATACTAACGCAGGCATAATTATTAACGAAGATAATAAAGGTTGTAAATTTTGATTTAAAGAAATAGTTTTATAATATTCAAAATTGTCTGCAGATAGCTTAATAATAATTTTGTGGCCGGAAGAATCCATGTCGAATGGCGGGGCATTCTCGCCGCGGTTAGGCTGAACAGAAAAAATGGATGGCACCCTTTTTAAAGGATCATACTCTTTCTCCGCGAAGAACGTTCTTTCAGCGTCAACTGCTAAAACATCACCTTTTTTTATATAAAAAGTATGCCCTTCATAATCGGGGTGAAATTCGGGTAATGAATATTGCTCTACATTTTCTGCAGCTAATATAAAAGAACAGATCTGCACTTTTCCTTCAAGTGAATCGGCAGACAGCTGAAAGGAAAAATCAGAGTCAAAAGACTTAAACAGTTTTCGATATCGTGTTGTTGAGCATTCAAAATGAAATGCGAAGCAGGCTTTTTTCTCTTCAATTAGTTGGTTGATTCCATCACTGCTAGTAACACATTGCGCCTCAAAAATATAAGTATTTTGGGTTTTGCTGCTTTTAAGTGATGCTTGAAAATCACTATCGATAACATCATCCGCAAAATAAGATAATACTGGGTGTGGGTATTGGCGATAGTTAATTTGCATGAATCGCCACCTCCAGAGCACAGCGAAGCGAACCTTCAAGAGTAACTATTAAATCAGATTTTTTATCTAGAAATAAGGGTATCGGTCCAATTTTTCCATTTTTCCCAATAGGCACACTTTCCCCAGTTTGCTGTACGATTACTGATTTTACAGGAGCCGGCTCCCCACCTACTTCACCTATAACCTTAATTCCGATATATCCGGACCCCTCTATATCTGTTTGTAAAGATACTTTGTATAGCGCAGCAATAGGATCAATACAAAAAATTCTAGACCGTACTAATTTCGCGTTTTTACTTGGTGCAATCGAATTAGTACCCTCATTCGATTCCTTATCCTCGGGGCTTCCTGACCTATCAGTATTCCCGCTTGTATTTTGTTTTTTATTATCTTCCTCACCTGATTCACCTTTGTTACTGCCTTCGTCGGAACCATTTCCACTACCTTTTTTTCCTTCCTGATCTTCAGCAGCGGCTGCAGTTTCCTGATAGGCTTCACCAAGCTCATTTATTCCAACTATTGCTGTTTGTTTCATTTTTCTATGGGTAATTTCAATCTCGATATCTTTGGGAGCCGCCTTTTCCCCTTCAGTACCGTTTTGCACAATCTCCTGCTGGCCTGGGACTTCCAAAGAAGGGTCATCTTTGTCCGCTAAGTATTGACTTAATCCTTCTACATCCAATTCTTCTTCATCATTAACTACTGTTATGGAGCGCACCTTTTCATTTATCCAACCGTATAATTTTCTGATAATTCCTTTAGCTTCTTCGGGATTCTCGTGTCGATCTGGCTCCCAAGCGCTATGTGTAGGCGGCTCGATTTTTCTTAAAAAATCGTTAATGCCCTCACCTTTTGCTATCATTACACCTGCAAACTTAAAGGGGGTTCGGAAACTCCCCTTATCATATATTTTCATTCCAGTCCCTCTAACCATAGCAACCCGCTTAGGAAGATCCTTTCCGGGAAGAACAAATAAATCTATTTCACCCAACCCTGAGAAGTTGTTTTCTTTGAAGTGATATCGATTGGAGAGAGTATATGCTTCGTAATATTGATACGAAAGACATTCCGGATCGTCTTTCGTATATTTATCCAATAAACCCGATAATGTATGAGCGTTTATAGTTATTTCGCCGACCTTGACGATTAATTTATCATTAGATATAGCAATAAAGAAGTTTTCAAGAACAGATTTAATAATTTTTTCTTCCCATCCACTCTTTTCATTGAAGCCAGCAATAAATATATCAGTCCCTACATCCGACCTTTTAAAAATTTCATTGACGTCTGCAGTATTCAAAATGGGTCTGTTTTTCTCAACCACTCCGAAGTACCCCGTACCCTGCGTCGGCTCCTCTTGTTCACTTAGGTGCGTTACTAACTTAGCCACTCCTTGGAAGGCAGCTATTCCACTGTCGACTTCTTTTGTCCCGTAGAAAACAGTTCTTAAGTCGGAGCATGCGAATGGTGCATGCTTGCCTATACCGAAGGAACCACCTGAGTGTGAATCTTTATCTGAAGAACCTACGGATTTAATGAGATTGTGCCATCCTCCTCTTTGTCCTTCGTTAGCACCTGTTAATCCTGTTGTATTGTAATCACTAATCTTCAGAAATGGGATTGTTTCTAATTCCATTATTGATAGAGCATTATCAAAAAATTGCTTCGTCTTAACATTGTCGTGCCAATACTTCTTACACGAATGAAGTATATTTATAAAACTATCTTTTCCTGGGAAAAACTCCGTTGGTACATCTATTAATTTAAAATGAACCTCGACTGGTCCGTTATTCCTTGTATCCTTAGCGTCGCAAGAGTTTTGATTAATTTCTCTTGCTAAGGAATCCAAAGGATTACCCCGAAATGTTTCAATTCCTGCATCGTTTAGCCCAGTTACTTGGCCATAATTATTTGATGGGAAGCTCCAGCTTATCATGGTGGTCTCCTTACTTTTCTAAACTATTTAGAGATTTTCGGCATTGTTCTGCTAGATTTTGCACAAGGTCAACCGTTACAGCGTTTCCGATTTGCTTATATTGTTTCGCCCTTGGCATCCCTTCTGGAAATGAAAACTGGTTATCTTTAAAACCCTGTAAGCGAGCGCATTCTCTAGGCGTCAGTTTTCTTATACCCCAGTCATCTTGTATGACAGGAACATTATGTCCGCCTTCCCCCATATTCGCTGTGAGCGTGAAAGTACAATCGCTTTTATTTTCTCTGACATATGCCCTTCTCAATAAATACACAGAGTCTTTCTTTCCTTCTGCCATTTTATCTGCAAACATCTTACCGTATTTGGAGTTTATATCAAAATAGAAGTCTTGATCCGCTGCAGAGTCCAAATCTAGAAACTCTCTCACGTCTTTTAAATCATGATCAATCTCTGGGAACCTAAAGTTATTAACCTTAAAATAATCCCGAGAAAAGGCAACCATATAGAGTCTTTCTCGATTTTGCGGTATATCCGTGTGTTCCTTAGTATTTAGTACTACCGCATTGCTTTTATCTGCAATCAAGTTCCCCTTATTGTCTAATGGTACTCGAAACCAATAACCTGCCCTCTTGATTTCTTCTTCGATTATATTAATAGTTAGCTTATTATTGTGATATATTAAATTCTTTACATTTTCAAGTACGATTATCTTAGGTCTATTTCGCCCAAACTCTTTCAGTAATCTTATTATTTCAAAAAAGAGTCTTCCCCTCGGGTCTTCAAACCCTAGTTTATTCCCTGCAAGAGAAAATGATTGGCAGGGGAATCCAGCGGTAAGAACATCAACAGGTTCCAAACTATCACTTATAACAGATAAGTCTTCAATGGACTTTTCATAAAGCCTCGTTTCAGGATAATTATGCCTATATGTTTGAGCAGCATAAGAGTCTAACTCATTTGCCCAGATGACATTAAAGCCCTCATTTTTAAAAGCTCTGCAAAAACCACCAATACCTGCAAATAAACTTCCTACTGAATATGTATTCTTCTTATTATCCTGTATCAATTTTTCCAACTCCGTAAACATAGAATATCTAATAATAACTTTCCTTAAATATTATTCGACGAAAAGTGACTGCTTCCTTCCATACAGCAAGCCCCCAACAGTACTGAAGAGGTCCCTACCTTTGCCCCTTACACTTCGAAGTGATGATGAAGCCTGTACAGGTAATAAACTCTCGTCATACCGTCTTCTCGTGGTTATCACGAATACAAGTCTCATATTAATAATAGACTTCCTCAGTTAAACGCTCGGACCAGTGAAGAAACTTAGCGTAAGAAAAGAATTTGTTCCGATATTGCCAACTGTTTGA
Source organism: Paenibacillus humicola (assembly GCF_028826105.1). Classification (NCBI taxonomy): domain Bacteria; kingdom Bacillati; phylum Bacillota; class Bacilli; order Caryophanales; family Paenibacillaceae; genus Paenibacillus; species Paenibacillus humicola. Next base: position 757,133 of record NZ_JAQGPL010000001.1, on the reverse strand, counting down.
ACTGCCATAAAGGTGAAGCCTAAGATAGGTTGGAATTCATCCCAGCTCATTCTTAAGTTCAAGAAAGGAACGGCTTAACCGTTCAATATGGGATAACTTTTTCATCTTCCAAGAAATATAGATTCCAAAAGGCCTTCAATTAGCTTTCTTGATAGGGTCACCTCTGGGTGACTTAAAGTGACCTTTGGGTGAGATTAAGTCACTCTAAATCGTTATTCTAGTGAGCAGAATCGTATAAAATCCTAAGAGACGCGGATATTGCCTAATCTTGTACCGTTTGGGGCTCCAATTAGTCAAAAGATAAGGTCACCTCTGGGTAACTTAAAGTGACCTCTGGGTGTCTTAAAGTGACCTCTAGGTGACCCTATATAAAATGTACTGTGAAAAAGGACTCCTGATATTCACCATTCTTAAAAAGAAAAACGGTATCTAAATTTTTAATTCTCCCTCTTGATTTGGTAACAATTTATTCGCGCTTCCAAGGCATATAATTTTCTCACTGTTTTGAAAATCAGAAAAACCCTTATGTATCAAGGGTTTTTCCAAAATAAATTTAGTGGGAATTACAGTGAGAATTGCGATGAGAATTGCAGTGAGACACTCACCACGATTCTCACTGCGTTACTCACCATGATTCTCACCAACCAAATCCCCAAACACATGCTCTACCTTGCCTTCCCTCGTCTCCCTCAATTGAATGGATTTATCTTCCTTACCGAGCAAGTTCACTGTGATGTAAACGTCATTGAATTCATTTTTCTTTTGCTAAAATATTCTGATAAAGCAGCCTCATATCCCGCCTTCCAACATGTCTACGGCTTAACGCTTGGAACCCATCCAGTCTTGGGTGGGTTGGAATTTTCAAAAGTTACAAGGCCGTCAAATACTGCTGCCATCTCTTAATAATGAAAAAATGTACATCACTTGACACTGATAAGATGGTGTTTATAATAAATTTATACCTTGTATTTACCATCTCTTTGCTCTGGCCAAGCGGCAAGGGCCATTCTATTGTTAAATTGCCCCAAGTTATGGGGTGTACTATGTCTAAATTCCCGATTAATTAAATAAATCTCTCATACGAGAGCCCGAGTAGAAAACTTCGCATTGGAGTTTTCTACTCTTTTTTTTCGATGGTTTTTCCTGTTCCATTTAAAAAACGGGACTATTATCAAAATAGGAGATGATAATGTGAAACAAGAGTTCAGTGTAGCAGATATTGCAAGGAAACTGCGTTTGTCTGATTCGACCGTTCACAGACGGATTCAGCTGGCAATTGATATGGGCTGGATCCAGCCTGAAAAGAAAGGAAGCAGATGCAAATACACCGAGACAGACCTTTCTGCAGTTGACATGTTGGAAATGTATTACAAGAAGTATCACACAGACGAAAAGTTGCTAGAAATAATCTCAAAGACAAGGAGGGAAGCAGCTAATAATCAACACGAGGCTATTGTGAAATTGACTGATACTTTCAATTTAGTGACTAACGAACTTATGATATTAATCTCTAATGTGACCCATGCGTTAGAAAAAGCTGAAGAGCGTAACAAAGCACTTGCCAGACAAATGCACAATATACAGGACAAACTAGACGCTCTCTCTGTCCGAATTATTCGAGCAGAAGACAAACTCAACATGAAATATAATCAAACTAGTTAAAGAGCATTAGCAGGTGCTTGTCCCCCACTAAACAATTCAAATTCATAATTTCAGCCGCATCGGATTACGATGTGGCTGACTATTTGTTCCTTAGCAACTCTTCCAGCATCTGCTCATATCTTTTCATATTTCTTATTGTTTCAATCTTGTTGCCCTGTAAAATTTCCTGCCGCGTAGGGTATAACATCGTCCACCATTTAGCCGGATCACGCGGCTCCCATGTTTTTTCGAGTTCTTTGGATGATGCCTTACCTAGTTCCTCGTCATATGCGAGCAATTCAAATTTGGCATCGTTTAGCAGGTTCTCTATCAATATTACCTTGATCTTAGCGTCAATAACATACGGCAGAAGGCTTTCAAAGTATCGTTCAACCTCGAACTGCTTCTTTTCCATATTAAGCCCATAGCAATATATGGGGTCTAATATTTTTCCGTTATCAACTTGTAATTTAACTTCAAACTGATCATCCCCGTAATCCTTGTAGAATAAGGCTTTTCCCGGGATCCCCCCGACAATAATCTCCAAAATGCTACCCCCCTTTATGAAATATACTGACTCAGGTTTAAGGATTGCTCAAAAGAGTCAGCAATAACGTACCTAAAATCAATCTTATTTTTATTTTGATTTGGCACCTTATAGGAAATCCCAGAAACCCGATATCTCATATTGGTGTCGCTAAAGAGTTCTGTGAACCCCTCGTCTGTTTGCACTACTTTAAATGGGTAGTAAACATTGTCTTTTATTAATGACATCATTAAGCGTCCTTTACTGTCCGTATACACCTTAAAAAGTCTAAATGCTGTAAGGTTCTCTTCTTCATCAATCAGTATTAAAACATCGATCTTATTTTCTTTCATCAATTATTCCTCCCACATTGCCCATAAACCATACATTTTACTCCGTGATGTGTGCAACTAAATAATATGTGCATGTATTTGTATTATAAATTAAATACAATTTGTAATCAATATATATTACTAATTGTGTTATGTTTTAACCCCTCACTTTCTTTCTATACTGATACGTGAGGTGATTTACATGAGCAATGACGAGTTCATCATAACCCCTAGAGAAGACAAGACTGTAACGATGTCAATTCGTATTGAAAAAGTCCTGCAGGAGCAGCTGGATGAGCTAGCCCGCAAGAGTAATCGTTCTCGAAACGAAATTATAAATATGGCATTGGAATATGCGCTCAAAAATGTAAAGTTTATTGATTCTACAAATGGCTAAGCGGTTGTATGAAAAAAGGTGCCTCTCCTGGGCACCTTAATTTAGCTACTTCAGAACCAATTTTTTATCTTCTTCAAACCACTACTTTTTGTAGAAGGGGTCCATTATACTGTAATCTCTATCCAGCACAATTCTTTCCCCACTCGGCTCTTCCCTAACATATTGACCATTGTGCATATAATATAATGGTGCTCCCGCTTCTTTTGCTTTTTGCCGAACGGAAGCTTTTACTTTCTTGAAGATCTTCATGAGATCATCTCTGTTTAAATCAGTCATGGAGTAAATCTCCCTTCCTTCAAAAAACATGCAAGGTTGCACTCCGGATATTCAAATTATACAATGCGGTATCTGGCCGGCCCCCTAAATACCTCCCTTACATGCCAGCTGATAAAACTTTCTTTCGTTGTATATATTGGGTTTATTGGAGAACGTACTTTTTTGCCGTGAAAACGCATAAGCCACTCCTCGAAGCCTTGTGTTCCGTAAGCTTGTTCAGTCACAAGTAAATCCCGCTCCCCAGTTATCGTAAATACACCACGATCAAACAATTTGTGATGCAAAGAGCATAGCGCTATTCCATTTTCCTCCGTATCCGGTCCGCCGGCTTGATGCCACTGTATGTGTGCCGCGTCAATGGCTACCAAATTATGCCCCAGTCTGACATTGAAGCCGCAAACCGCGCAGCTGTATTCATAAGCTTTTAATATCCTATCTCTAAAACCCGGGTCACGCTTCCGCTTTTTTTGTGCAGAAAAATCAAGTCCGATTTCATCAAGAATGTCCTGATGGATGGTTTCTGGGAAATGTTCATTCAATAGCAGTTCAGCTATTTCATGGATTAGTAATTCATTGTTCTGAAGGAGTGAAAGCACCTCTCCGCTAAACCCTCCCTCTACTTGTCCGTCTAAAAGCTGTTTATCCGAAAAGTGCCTTTTATCAATGGAATTAGTTAATCTCCAAATCCCATCAGTTGTTAGCCGAACAAAAGGCTGCTCAGGGTGATATGATTTCCTGGGCGGCCCAAACTCAATAAGCAGCCTTTTTAATTTATCCCGGACAAGTTCATATGGCAAAATCGTATTGTTTTGCTGCAGTTGGACCAACCCCAGAAGAATTAACAAAGGCTTATGCGGGGCCCGCTGCCCGTTCTTTTTCCATATAGAAAGGTTAGATAATTTTTCTTTTAATTCGGACGCTTCCATTGTTTTAACCTCTTCCTAAAAATAGAAGTACAATTTCATGATACCCCCTTCAATTCAGCAACACAAGAAGGCATGCATAAAATAAATTACATTATGTTAAAGATACTTTACAAACTGCATGGAATTTATTACAATGGCCTTAGGGAGGGAAAAAATGGAGATTAATGGCGAGCTTCAAAACAACGTATACCTCTTAAGGGCAGCAAAAAAGTGGTCACAGCAGGAAGTAGCTGACCGTCTAGGTGTAAGCAGACAAACGATTGCCTCAATCGAGGCGAACAAATACAACCCATCTTTAATCCTGGCATTCAAGATTGCCAAATTGTTTAATGTTGAGATTACTGAAGTGTTCCAATTTGAAGAATATGAAGAGGAGGACTCAGAATGAATTGGTTGGAATTTGCTGTATGGCTTATCGCCCTTGTCGTTGTTTGTTATAATTTTTACTATGAGCGGAAGTTTCTTAAGGAAGAGGGTGATGACGAACGAGCCGATATCATTAAGGGATTGTCTTCAAGGCAATCTTTCGCGTATGTATCGATGCTGATAAGCCTCTTGATCCTAGCTGATCTATTGTTTCAGTTCTCGTTTCAAGTATATAAATTACTCGTTGCTGTAATATTAATCGGTTCTAATGTTGCTTCCTTCGTTACATTGAGCAGAATTCGAAAAAACTACTAGTTGCTAACTCTTCGTCCAGTCTTTCCAGCCTTACCAACTCAGACTTTGGCAGCCCCAATTCGCTCGTCTTCTTCCTGCAATACGAACATGAACAATGGAGTAGTAGGATCTATTTTGCTTTTCCAGCTTTTCCAGCTTTTCCAGCTTTTTCAACATTAGGCTCTTCACAAATCATCGCTGCTTAAGTCAGACATGGATTACTATTCCCCCTCTATCTTGACAAGATTTATTGAAGTATCTATTATTAAGTTATACCTTTTAGTCTTCACCCTTTACTTTTATTCCCTCCAGACGGTCTGGGAATCATTCTATTGTTTAATTCTGCGTTTAAAATTAAATGGACGAATTCCTTCGTCAATAATATAAAGCCCTTTTCTGGTAGTATGCTTTTTCCCTACTGAAAAGGGCTTTTTGCGTTTTTAAAAAAATTAAATCAGCCGGGTTCCCCCATCATCCGAATGGCGGCTTATAACAAGGGAACAAGAACATTTGATATATGGAGGTCGGTTACACAAAAAAGAGATTTCCTTATCCATAACATAAGTACAATTTGGGTTGTCTGAAAATTGCTGGTGATCCTAATAAGCCTTACTCTTAAATTAAGGAGGTATTCACATGCGTGATTTTTATAAGCAGTCTGTTGATTATATTCCTGCCGCAAAACGCAATACTTTAACCCTTAAAGAGGCCTGGGAAGAGGTATTCGAATGCCAGATCTCTAAGGACAAGCTTTACGCAGAGGTCAGAGCAAAAAGAATTCCGCATACTCGTGTCGGGTCAAAGATCCTCTTTCGCAGAGATACTTTGCTTATGTGGTTCCACGAACAAGAGGCAAAGAACTATTGCTCAACCGACATTGAATCACATGCATAAGTAGGAGGTGTTCTCATGGCAAGTATACAAAAACGCAGTAACGATTCTTGGCTTTTGGTTGTGGAAGCCGGTATTGGGGCTGATGGAAAAAGAATCCGAAGAACTAAGACAGTTAAGGCGAAAGGGGTTCGCGAAGCAAGGAAGCTGCTTGCGGAATTTGAAACCGAGGTTGAGTCAGGCCATTATATCGCCCCGGAGAAAATGACATTTGCAGCATTTGTTGAAGAGTGGAAAGAGAAATATGCTCAGCAAGAGCTGGGGATTAAGACTTTAGATATCTACTCACGTTTCTTAAAAAACCGAATCCTTCCGGTCTTTGGCCACATGCGTTTAGACAAAATACAGCCATTCCACGTGGTCAACTTTATTTCAGAACTTAGTAAGGAGGGTAGCCGACAGGACGGCAAAAACGGCAATTTATCCCCGGGCACCGTACAATACAATCATAGGGTCCTTAAAAATATCTTTTCTCGGGCGGTTGAGTGGAAGCTCATCAAGAGCAACCCTGCTGCAGATATCAAAAGGTCCAAGGTCAAACGAAAAAAAATTGAAGTATACGATGAAGATGAAGTTGCTTTGTTGTTTGATTTTTTAGAAAAGGAGCCATTAAAATGGCGAATAATGATTATACTAGCGATAACAACAGCATTGCGCCGCGGCGAACTGGTCGGACTAGAATGGAAGCATATAGATTTAGATAAGGGTATTCTTGAGGTGAAACAAAGTATTTCTCATTCTATCAACGGTCAAAGAATCATCTCTGAGCCTAAAACCGATAAATCTGAACGAAAGGTAAGTCTATCGGACACTGTGATTGAACATCTGAAGGAGTATTATTTGGAGTCACGGAAAAAGCGCCTCGCATTGGGTGATGCTTGGAAAGGCGGGGATCATTTCTTTGTGTTCAGCAATGACGAGGGAAATGCCTATTATCCCGAGACACCTTACCTCTGGTTCCGCAATTTTCTTAAGGAACATGGCTTAAAGTACATAAGATTTCATGATCTCAGACATACGAGCGCCACCTTACTGATTAACAAAGGCGTGCATGCCAAACTTATATCGGAACGGCTCGGTCACTCAAATATCTCTACGACTATGAATATCTATGGACATGCTCTGCAATCCGCTGACAAGGATGCAGCAAATAAACTTGATTCGCTGGTTCCGCCAAAGAAGGGAAAGAGGAATGGTTAGATTTGAGGCCGTATGGGAAATTCCCAATACGGCCTTACTAATTTTGAATAAACCTAGGACGCTTATTTATAACTAGTCTTAGGTAAGTTGTTGCCATATAACAAAAGAAAAAGCGATGCATCCACCGCCCTAAAAGTTGACCGCCTTATAGTAGGAACGCTTTTTCTCATGCTAAATAACTAATCTCCGTGAGCATCAGCCCACAATTTCCAAATAACAACGGTCTGGCACCTGTCTCCATTCATCATACTACACCTACTTTTTTGCCGCAAACAAACATTGAACCACTTCACTTATTAAACTTATCCATTCGTTCCATCTTCACAAGATCAGATTTAGGCAATCCAAGCTCCCTTGTCTTTTTCCTGCAATAGGAACAAGAGCAATGAATCTTACCCTTAGAAAACTTTCCTGTACACTTTTCATGCCATCCGAGCTGCTTAGCGATCTTGCTCTTTCGCTGGATCACCCTTTTTCGATGGTGCCGATAGTACGCTCGAGTCCGATTACTAGATTTGTTTTTCATTCCATCACGCCCCTTGGGAAAAGGCCCAGCCTGCAAAGAAGCCAAGGGGATTTGTGTCATCCCTTACAGGCCGGGCGTGATGAAACTACTAACTTGAACAAGCATTGCATAATCACCTCGAATTGATGAGCTATTAGAAATGCATCAATCCTTATACGGATCAAACTCATCCGCTCCAGCCATGCAAACACCGATCGGTTTCAGTACATGCATGACCTCGATTGTTTCGGCATGCGCATCCAGTACTTCTTGAAGCTTCCGGTAAACAAAAGGACTCTCGTCCGTACCTGCACCGCGCAATTCAACACCGAAATCCCGAACAGCCTCAAGCATTTGCTCTGTAGTAATTTGACCGCCGCTACGGGTGCGAGATTTCCAATTCATCTTGCCCGCCGCTTGGGTCCGGCTCATGATTCGTCCCGCTCCGTGAACGGTGCTGTAGTAAGCATCCCTATTTTCTATGCTATCCTTCCCTTTTACGATAACGGATATATCGCCCATACTGCCGCCGATAAAACCAACCTGACCGGGTGCAGACGGGGTTGCCCCTTTGCGAACGACGACGACTTCTCTACCGTTGTGCGTCTCTTTCCAAGCATAGTTATGATGGTTATGCACTTCAATGTCCGCTTCCGCTCCCAATATGGCTAATACTTGCCGGAGCACATATTCCCTACCGGCATAGGCATAACGTCCAGCCAGTTTCATCGCTCTGTAATACATATCGCCCAGTTCGCTGTTCAAATCCAGTAGTACAGGCGGCTGATCCATCTTCTCTCCAGGAGCGTTCGCGAGAAAATCTCTGCCTGCAGCCAGGTTGATAAAACCGCTCGCCGTTTTATGCCCGAAACCTCGGCTCCCAAAATGATTTGCAATCCACAAACGACCGGTTTGCTCTTCTTCAAACAAGTCTACGAAATGGTTACCACTGCCGACTGTGCCGAGCTGACTCTGTGCCAATGCTTTCAGCTTGTCGTGCTCCTGTTTGCCTACCGCCCTGTAAACGGCCCAATCCAGATCATCAAAAAGTTTATGGTCAACCTTCTCATTATTGACACGACCTACTCCGAAGGAGATTTTGCGAGCGATCTCATCCATAACCTTCTTTAATCCGGGCTTTATATCATGGGCAAACAAGCTAGTTCGCACCGCTTTATTTCCGCATGCAATATCATAACCAACGCCGGAAGGAGAGATTTGTCCGTCGTAGACAACTACCCCGCCGATCGGCTGACTGTAGCCCTTATGATGATCGGCCATGAGCAGAGTTTGCACGACATTGCCGGTTTCTGCGCATGTTTTTGCTTGGGCAAGCGCTCCGCTGTCTGGGTTACCCCAGACCCACACGCCGTCTATATTTTGATAAGCCATACCACCATTCAACTCCTACATATATGAATGTTTTTACCTCTTAGGAGGTCCGGCAAGATGTCCCAATGCTCCATCCTTACCGCCCGCTCCCCATCATCTGTTTAACTGCCAGAGGAAATTTCCATCGTTCATACCGCTTATCCCCAAACTTCCCTCAGAACCGATCGGAACATATCGTCCAGCCGCTGATCCTGGCCTCCACCGAAGGTTTGCATCCCCGCCGCCATCCGTTCGTAATACTCGATTCTTGCTTCCAAATACTCGTTGATGGGGGTTATCCTTGGTTCGTAATCCATTTCATCGCCCGCCTTTTTGCGGACAAGCAAACCATCGATAATCGTTTTAAGCTCGCTTCCCCTTGGTACAACATCATCAACCAGCCGATCAAATTCTATAGGTGGCATGGTATTGTGCTTTTCAATCCACTCACATGCCAAAATCGGGCGGAGAACATAGAAATACTTTTTGATTTTCACCTGATCCCCTTGCAGATACTCCCGGTAGTTCCCCTTTGCCATGTGCAAATAGTGATACATACAGGACTTTGGGGAAAACGTGAAAGGAGAAATCCGGCCGATTTGCTCCGCTACCGCATGATTCTCCATATAAACGATCGGGGACTGAAGCCACTCAAGCAGCGGCGGATTGGACTTGCGGAACAAGTTCAACGCCTTTCGCAGATCCCAGCCGTTGATGTCCAGCATGTCGCTGATCGGCCGCTCGATGACATCCCGTTTCTCAAAGATCGATAAGTACCAATCCATGGGTCTAACATAGAGAAATCTGACGTCGTAGTCGCTGTCCTTGGACGGGAATCCCCATGCGCGGCTGCCCGATTCGCAAGCATATAGGATCTGAACGTTTTCTTCCCTTTCGATGCGCTGAAGCGCAGTCAAGATTTCTTGATGGTAACGGCTCATAGGATTCCCTCCTTGTCAATCTGATTGGCTGTTTCAACTTCATGTCCGTTATTTGCTTGCCGCCTTCTTATCCCCAATGAGAGAGCTTAGCCGTTCCAACAGGTCTCCGCCGCCCGTTACAGAGATAGACCCGATTTTCTCGCATATTTTCTCGAGGAATTCCAGCTCCTTCAGACGGAACAGCGTCTGGTTCTCATCCATCAGCTTAGCGGTATTCAGCAGACTTCGGGTCGAGGCCGTTTCCTCTCGGCGGGTGATGAGATTCGCCTGGGCCTTTTTCTCCGCCAGCAGGACCGTGTTTAGGATCTCCTTCATTTCCCCCGGTAAAATGACATCCTTAACCCCCGCACTTAGGAACTGTGCTCCGAACGCCTCCCCCTTCTCGCGTAAACGGGACAGGACGAACGAGGCTACGTCCTCCTTCCGCTTCAGGAGATCGTCCAGTTTCAGCGTTCCGACATACTCCCGAAGCATGAGCTGAAGCTGGATGTGAATCTGCTCGTCGAACGATTTCATTTCCAAGCAACGCATCGGGTTTACAATCTTGTATTGGCAGACGAAGTTCAGGCGCAGTGTGACCTTATCCTCCGTCATAATTTCCTGGCCGATAAGATCCATTTGCTGCTGTCTTCCGTCAACCGACTTGACGACAACCGAAACGGGCCCTTTCCAGAAGTAGTATTTCCCGGGTGCAAGCTGCCGTTGCAGAACATGATCATAAAACAAAAAACCGGACTCGTAGCTTGCGATCTCATAAGACTGCACATGAATGGCTAGCTTCGCCAGAATCGAGCGGTCTACCTCGGCAGGCAGCTCAGGATTCCGGATATCCGCATACAGGAACGTGTGTTTCTTCAAGATGTTCCAATAGGCGTAGGTGCCAGGCTTGAGCAGCTGCACGAATTGGCCGTCCTCATAATGCAGTACGTACTCGTGGTCCTGTACCTGTACGATATCGAGCTCTCGCACCAGGTCTTCATCTTGAAGGAACAGCTGCAGCTCTTTTCCCTCTACAACGAACGGCTTCGCGAGACTCAGCACGACAACGGTATGTTGCGACCACGATACATACCGGTAGGTCCCCGGATTGAGCTTCTTTACATAGCTTCCTTTATGGAAAAGTAAACCGCGCTGGTCGGCTTGAATGGTTACTTGTTTCAACATCTTTATTACCTCCTCATGGTTCGACCATTGGATGAAGAATCCCCCTGGAGTTCCGGCGGAATCCGTTTGAGATAAGCGGTCAGCCGGTGCTTTTGAAGGATATCCGGTTCAGAAGTTTGGCCCTCATTCAGCCAGCCTTGTTCCTCTTCCACCCTGCAAAAGTCTTCGGTGTTCCGCTCATCGGTATCCACAGATTACATGGCTGAGCTGCAGTGCGCTTATGCTAGCCGCTAGGGATTCTCTCCTTTGGCCTTTGATTAGATTTTCGCTCGATTGAAAGTCGAGTGTGCTCTACCAGAATCGCTCCCATGGCGATTGGGGAATCGAACCCCAAATAGTGGATTCTTACCGATCCGATCGTACAGGATACCGAAGCCTAACAGGCACGGCACTGCGGGATAATACGATATCCCCGCCTCGTTACGACCGTCCAAATAAGAACCAGGTGTCTTACAGGTACTATAATCGCACTTTCCACGGGAACCGAACATGGCGAAAGTATTACGACTGGGCATAAAGTTTTCCATTCCGTCCAGTTCCCTCCCCTGCTACAATGGAAGAAGCTGCATCATTTGAACGGGGGATCTCTTTGGCTAAGGAAAGCTTTGATAAAGAAATTCAATTCCTGCGTATGCTGGTGCTGACAAGCGGGGCGTTTAGCAGACAACAATTTGCAGAAAGATTGGGCATTTCCGTCCACACTTTCGATAAAACGATCCGGAGGCTCAAAGAGGTCATCAGCTCCGTGCACCAGCATTTGCCGCAGGAACAGAGCAAAGAGTTTTCTGAAACCATTCGGTTCAGCTATTATGACTCCACTGACCCGCTGCTCTTGTTTCTATTTCGCGCCAAATCGGTCAAGGAATCCGAAAGCCAACGAATCACGCTGTTATTAGCCGCGATGAATGAGCAGTCTTTGACTACAATGGAGCTCTTGGATATGTACTGCAGCAGTCTGCCGTCCGATCTTCCTCTGCCTGACGAAAAAACGATTCGGTCCGATCTCAAATACCTGGAAGAGGTCGGAGTCATCAAGAGGGAGCTTGGTCCTCGCCCCTTCCGGTATCGCATTCAAGACGACTTGATTCGCAGCTTATCGGATGAAGAGCTTCTAGATTTATATGATTTTGTAGATGTGATGGCGAACACACAGGTTCCTTCCGTTCAAGGATATCTGCTGCGTGATGGGCTCAAGAAGCATCTTTTGCGCAATCAAGTCGAGCAATATGCTGTAGAGCCATTTTTATATAAATATCATTACTACTCGCGGATCCTGGATGAGGCACATCTGTTCACACTCCTCCATGCCATCCGTCACCGCCGCAAAGTCCGTTTTCTATACTTCTCACCGAAGTCGGAAAAAAGCTACGCCTCTAAAAACACCAATCCCTTGTTTGAACGGGATACGGAGGGCAAAGCTGAAAAGACGCTGCCGCTTAAGATTGTCTATGATCATCAATATGGAAGATGGTACCTGCTTTCTCATGGCCGAGAGGGGATTCGAAAATACCGTATGGAAGGTATCACGCAAATTGAAGAGGACGAATCCGTTGACGAGGTTTGGTATGAGGAAAAGAAAAACGAACTTACTGAGAAAATACGCTACAGTTGGCTGATCGATACCGGACGACCGGTTACGGTGCGCGCCCGATTTTATAATCCTGAAGGTTCTGAACCTAACTTCGTCAAAGAACGGGTCATGCTGCAGGGACAGTGGGGACAGATTGTGTTCGAAGATGAACATTCTTTTATTTATGAGATTACCGTAAACGGTACTACCGAAATCAAGCCGTGGCTGCGGAGTTTTGGTTCCAGCTGTGAGGTTCTTGAACCCGCTCATTTTCGCCGGGAAATGATTGCCGAATGGAAGGAGATTCAGTCCTACTATGAATCTGTTTGAGAAAATATTCAATCACCAGATCATTTCCCGGTTGGAGGATTCCGGTACCTTCATGGTCACTTCGCATGAACGGGCTTGGCTAAAGACCATGCTGGAGCATCCCGCGGCGGCAGATGCTTTCACTGCAGACACTTTGGACATGCTACGTTCAGTTCTCGAATCTGATCAAGTGATGGATATATCCCATCACTTGATTGAAAAAGCCCGTACAATGGAAAAGCAGGTCTACCACCCGCTCCTGCGGCCTTTGCGCCGCCACATCATGAATAAGACGGGCATCCGTATAACCTACGAGGTCAAGGGCGGGCGTGTAAATACAGACCATTCCGGGATTCCGTATAAGCTGGAATACTCCATGGTCAAAAGAGAGTGGTATTTGCTTTGGCATCGCACACGGCCTCATGCTTTTATGAGCACCCGGCTGAAAAAGGTTCATTCCGTCACACCAGAACCTATTGAGCCGTCAGCAGCCGAAAGCATTCTAAAAAGGATCGGAAAAACGCTTGAATCGCGTAAAAATGAAGTGATTATTGAAATTGTCCCTGTTTATAACGCAGAGTTGTCCCGTATCCTGTACGCCTTCTCCAGCTTTGAAAAAAACGTTGAGTACGATTCGGAGAACGATACCTATCGAGTCGGGGTTTCTTTGCTTGGAGATGAAATGGAGTATTTACTTTCCAAGATCCGTTTTCTGGGGAAGCGGGTTCGGGTTGTTAAAGGCGATTATTTGAAAAGACGTATGTTGGAATCATCGACGAAGGCTTTAGAACGCTACGGGGTCATTCCGGCCGACGAGGAACTTTCTTCGCAGTTGGTAATGAATTTTGCTGTTGAAGGGGAAATATGGAGGACTACATAAAGTTCAATCAAACAATCATTACGTTGATTCAAGGAGACATTACGAAAGTAACGGCCGACGTGATAGTTAATGCCGCGAACACAAGCTTACTTGGTGGCGGTGGCGTGGATGGTGCAATTCATAAAGCAGGCGGCAAAAGCATTCTCGAAGAATGCGTAAAGATAAGAGAACGACAAGGAGGCTGCGCTGTCGGTGAGGCAGTCATTACTACGGCAGGCAACCTTCCCGCTTCCCATGTTATACATACGGTAGGTCCTGTATGGAACGGTGGTAACAAAAACGAAATTGAAAAACTCAAGAGCTGCTACAGAAATTCCCTTAGCCTTGCCTCGGAATATAAAGCCAAGAGCATTGCTTTTCCAAATATCAGCACGGGGATTTACCGTTTCCCCAAGCAGCTCGCAGCTGAAACTGCACTTGAGGCTGTGTTTGATTATTTAAACCCTGTGAGTGTCGAGCAAGCAACAATCGAGAAGATTTATTTTGCCTGCTTCGATGATGAGAATTTTAATATATATCGTAATAAACTCCTTAATGCTTTATGATTGGGCAGTGCTTTAATATGGAATTATTAATTTTTTATTCAAATTAAAGGAGTTGATCTAAACGATGGAAAACAGTAAGCCATCCGACGATCTGGCTTTCAAAATAGTAAAAACCATTTTGGATGACATTCAGGGAAGATATGCACTGGATCGAATGATCATTGGCGGTCCAGATCGTAAGGATCAAGAGATTCTTGCTTCAATGTTTGAAAAATGGAGGCATTTGGTTTCCCGTGAGCTGCATGTAAAAGGCATCGTTAGTGAAATTTATTCCCCATTGGAACTACATGAAATTGAAAAGTTAAGTCTTTTTGATCTGCTCGAGCTTCGAGAGAAATATTTGCGATTAGAAGGTGAAATGGTTTGATTATTAATGGAAAGGGGTATACTCACATGCAGCTCCGGATCATACGCAAATACGCTGCTTAACATGTAATGAAATAATAGAATCTACAACAAGACATGATCACAATACCTGCAGATGTGGAAATGTTTCAGTTGACGGAGGCCGAGATTATCTAAAACGATCCTATCCTTCAGGTGATCCATCTACTTGGTTCGAAGAATTAGCAGAATGACATTAGGGTATCGCTGGACAAATAAAGAAGGTATCGCAAAGGAAAAGATGAATTAGGAAGGGAAGATGATAACATGGACTCTCAAAATGAAAATAAGCGGGTTAATAAAAGCATATTTCTCGAGGATGCTACTTGCCCTATATGTGGCAGAACCGTTTACATAGATGACGGATACGGTTCGATGGAATCACAAGAATACTGTATAGTCGATCGCAATCATTATCGATTTTTTAGTAATTCGTTTGTCACAACGCTAATACTTAATAGTATGAAATTTGAGGATTTTCTCGATGCATCCGAATATATTGAAAGTTATATTAAGAAGTGATGAACCTGAACCAATTCCAGGCACATTACTATCAATAATTTTACATATCGTAGTTTCCATACATTCTACTCCGCAAAGAAACATACATTCTACTCCGTGGAGAATCATACATTCTACTCCGCGAAGAAAAATACATTCTACTCCGTGAAGAATCATACATTCTACTCCGCGAGCAATAGCTTTCAAAATACTCAATGAGATACTAAATTAATTCCTTTTCCTCATCACTCACGTCCTTTCAACCCCGATACTTTACCCCGAATTACGGAAACCTCGATACCACTGCTTAGTTCTAATATAGTGGTTTGATTCCAATTCCTCACTTACTTTTCCAGCTTAAAACGTTCCTCCATCTTCTGACTTCCTCGAACCTTTGAATTCTTTCATTGCGCCTATTAACCCTTTGACGATAAGTTTCTTGCTCCGCGGGACTCATGGTCCTTAGCTTTTGAATTACTTCGCTGATATCTTCATCTTCCCCGCTACCATTAGGCTCTTTCCGCTTTTGATGAACTCCCCAAGCAATACCTTGTTCCCAAGCCCTTTGGAGTTCATATGCTACTTTATCCGCAAGTTCTTCTGTCGGTAATTCCATTAACTGCTTATCGAAAACGCCGTCAGCCACAAGAACAAGAAACTTATCGTCTCTGACTACCGATTTGTACAAGGTACAGTCTCCTTTCACAAAATACTTTCAAACCATCTTACCATATAAAAGCTATCTCTGGGCGTCAATGAAAGGCACTACTAAGCGTGGAATTTGCTCCGGATGCAATGAAACCACAATAAATACACCCAACCAGCCTCTTTCGAAATGAATAAAAATCCACAAGGGACCTGTTCTATGCAAGCCATAGCCATATGCCCCTCAATATTAGGATTTTACTGTACTCTCTTGAATCCATGAATCAATTGCGTCTCTATGAAACAATATCCTTCTTCGGATCCTCACGTGGGGAATCTGCTTCTCGCGCACCATCGTGTAAATGCAGTCAGTAGAGACGCCAAGATAATTGGACAATTCGATTACTGAAAAAACGGATCTTTCCTGGCTATTTGCTTTATGATGAACAAATTCTTCTATCTCATTTTCACAAGAATTTGCTTCATATTTATTCTGATTGTCGAGATTAAGGTTGACAACCCGCTCCTCTTCTAATTCCAATAAAAGTCTTAATAATTTTACTCGCAACAGATCATCAGTTTTCATGATTTCGCCCCTCAGTTTATTTAACTTCAAAGCCCTTACAATTTTCCTATTTGCCGATCATAATTCTTTGCGAAACAGTGATTTTAGAGATAAATTCAAGCTACGATTTATAGATTTTTTTCAATTCCAATAAGCATTCATGCCCATTTTAATCAACTTTTAACCAAACTTCTTTTTAACTACTCTCTGCTAAAGGATTTAAAGATTGGTGACCTCAGGCCGTTCGAGCTTTCCAGAAGTCGGAATTTCCATAGTAAATAGAGAATGTTACGATTTCTAGAGAAGCGGGTTGTGTAATGGCGGGTAATTATTAAATAAGGTGAATGTTGAAACCTTAAACGAAGACTTCTGGAAGTTACAGAGTCAATTATCTCAATATCGAGCACCCTACTTTCCAATCAACAAACCAATCCGTTTTTTACTTGACGAAATTACATAAAATTTGTAAACTAACATACAAATAATAAAATAATATAATAGTTAGGATGGTGACCAATGAGTTTGATCCCAATGTTGCTCGAAGAAAGAAAACGTCTTGCCGAAAGCATCGCAATTGGTACACTTAGAAACAATGAAAACAGAGAAAAAAACACCATGATTACAGCAAATCGTTTTCGCGGATCAAACTCAGATGAGGTTAATCAAGAAGTGTTTAGCTTCTTCAGCACAAATCCTAATTACCATATTAGTACCCACGAAGAGAACGGACATGCTCATATTCGCCTATATGCCAAACAGGAGCAAGTTCTATACGTGTTGTTGCGAGAAGGTACATATTTGAATGTAGTTAAAGAAGCTGATGGCAACAAAGATTCGGGTATTCATTACTTATTCGGGTATGCCAACACCATATATTTCGAAAGCTCTACTATCGAAGAAGAGTCCAAATCATCACCGTCACCTCAATTCGGACAACTCACATTGTTCGATGACGAATCCAGCCAAACGGCCTTCAGGAAACAACAAATACGCAATAGAGTTTCCGATGTTGTGGGTATCATCACGGAAATTAAGGATGTAATTCTCATCACATACGACATCAACAATAAGGGCGAAGTTATAATGCTCAATGCAAGGATTTTAAAACCTAACTTCATCGAAGACGCTGGGTATAAGGAAAACTGGAGCGAGCTCTTGGTCGATTATTCCGTCGCACCAAACACTGAGTTCTCCTCCACCTTCTCAATCGAAGAAGCAACCAGGGAACAAAGTAAAGAGCTTGATCTGCTCATGGGTATTAAGCCAAATATTAAAATAGAAGAAAACAAATAAGTCAGGGGACACGTTCATGGCTCGCGGGAACAGCTTTAATAAAGATCGGTTCAAGTCAGCAAGAATCTACGCGGGATATACCATATCAGAGCTAGCCGAACAATCGAACATATCCAAACAAGCGATATCTCAATTTGAGAACGGCAAAGCCAAGCCTACTCTTGAAACCATGATGAGCTTTCTCCCAATGCTGAAATTCCCAATGGAGTTTTTCTATGAGAAGGATCTAGTCAAGGATATCGAGATTGGCAATACCTTCTTCCGTTCGTTGGTCAGTGCCACGAAAAAGGCAAGACTCTCACAAATTGAGAAAACCAAATATCTCTCTGCCATTTGTGATTACCTTGAAAACTTCATCAACTTCCCGACCCTTAACCTCCCTTCTGTCCATGACCTTCTAGAGAGTGACGCTGAAAAATTTGATGATCTTAGGTCAATTAAATCTGATGACATCGAAAAGATCACACTTACTCTTCGCAATCACTGGGGTATCGGAACCGAGCCGATAGGCAATATGGTTCATTTACTAGAGAAAAACGGTTTGATTGTAACATCACTTGGAACTAACTCCGAGAAGATCGATGCTTTTAGCCAGTGCCAAATGATTGGAAATCGTGAACGGTACATTGTTGTTCTAGGCAACGATACACATTCAGCGGTTAGAAGACAATTCACCGCTGCTCATGAGTTAGCTCACATTATCCTGCACAATTGGAGCACCGATACCGAGGAATATTATGAAGAGCATCGATTAGTCGAAAAGCAAGCAGATAGTTTTGCTGGCGCTCTTCTACTGCCTAAAGAAGCCTTTATTAAAGACCTCCTCTACCCCATCAACCTTAATTTTTACGTTGAGTTGAAGAAGAAGTGGAACGTTGCAATTTCCGCGATGATTGTAAGAGCTTTTCAACTTGAGGTTATTACCTACAATCAGTATCAGCACCTAATGAGACAAATGAACTCAAAGGGCATGAAAATACGTGAGCCGTTGGACGAAAAGATTCCGGTTCCTCAGCCTATGGTTTTGCCCAAAGCAATTGATCTTCTTCTTGCAAATAAAATTGCCACTTCAAGGGAAATAATGAACGCAGGTGGGCTGAATCTCTCTCAAGAGATGGTCGAGGAATTGCTGGGTTTAAAAAGTGGTACGCTTAATAAGAGTGGTCAGAGTGAGGACGAGGTCTTGCTTTATCTTGCTGATCGTAAGAAAGATAAAAGAGCCAATAATTAATGGTTGGCTCTTTTAATATTCACCAAGTTAACAATATCTTGATCAAGCAAATTCATGTGGTTGTATGTTCAGTTAATGCAGCTTTTAAAAATGCAATGTCTCGCTTGATGTCTTTCGGCTTAATCGCGCCGAGAACTCTGTGTCCGACCTCAGGTGTCCAGTATATTTTCAGTTTTTCTCGAGCTCGAGTAATGGCTGTGTAAAAAATGCTATGAGTTATGTGGTCTTCGATTTCATCCGTGATAACAATTTTTACAGAATTGAATTCCAATCCCTGTGCTTTATGGATTGATACCGCATAGGCAACTTGGAATGGCACAACAGCTGTTATTGGAACTTCACGGTTTTCATCAACTTTTCTATGATCATCAACTGTAAAGCGGATTACTGAACGTCCCGACGCTGAATTCGGCAGAAGTTCAAAATCACAGTTCCGAGCCTCCAGTCCGTTAATCGACTTATCCACTTCGATATCAAACTGGATTTTGTCATCAACAAGTTTGATGCCCGCTATCCAACCTTTTATATTGTTGTAAATCACGGGCGTGAAACGATCAGATTCGTTAAACAGTATCGGGTCGCCGATTTTATACAGTTGGAGTCCCCACGGTACAGCGGGGTTAGGGTTAGCTTGTTGAAGGAAACGATTAATGTTATTTATCCCATAGAGACCGTCATAGTTGAGACATAAAATAATCTCATCTGGTTCTGCGGGTATAAATATCGAAGCATCCAGCGATGCTGAATACTGGTTTCTAGCTATTGTTTCGACTATTCTGTCATCCATACTGCGAACCCTATCCCATAACGTCTGCAGCTCCTCATTGTGGCTTCGGTATGGTTTAGTAAGCTCATTGATGGAGGATGTCTGTAAAAAGCCTTTTGCAGCACTAAACCAATTTCCGAACTGAATAGCTTCAATTTGATAAATATCACCTATTAAAACAAGCAGTTCAAACTCAGCTTTTACTAAGATATCTTTCATATCACCGTTGTTAACCGTGCTGCACTCATCGATGACCACGATATCATACTTTGTACGTATGCTCTGTTTCTTAATAAACTTTGTAACAGTCATAAAATCCGTATTGTCTGTTTGAACTGTAACTCTGCGTTTCATGTTATCAACGGCAGGATTTGTATTTGCTAAGTATAGTTTACTCTGATGCATAAATAGATTTGAAATATGGTTGATAAGTGTGGATTTCCCTGTACCAGCCGAACCATAGATAAGCGCAACAGATGACTGGGTGAACATCTGGCGCAAAGAGATTTTTTTCTCTTCACAGTCCACTGGGTGAACTGCCGAAGTGAGCCAACCGTCCACATAGTTAATATAGTTTTGAACGCCACCAGATGACAATTCGATCAGTCTCTGAATAATCCCTACCGTGTCATTTTCATAGCCAACTATGTAAAAATGACCGTTACGTTCTTTTAAGCGGCGAGCCTGATGCCGCTCATTCTTGTATAGTTTTCTGTTGAAGGTACTTACAAGCGCATCGATATCGCCAAACCGTTCAAGCTCCGCTCGCGGAGTATAGAGCTGTCCGTTCCTCTCTGTATTTTTGAGTACATATCGGGCAAGCATCTCGTGCATCCTGTTCGTCGTATCAAGACAGTCAAACAAATCAACAAGCCTCGGGTTGTGATGCAAAAGCGAGGTACTAAACGGCATCTGCTCAAAGGGAATACAGCCATAGGCCAAACGAAGCTGTGAAAGAAAGCGGTTGGAATCTCCAAGCTGATCCTCAATCACCTTGTTATTCATATGATAGAGTAGATAGCGAAGAACATTGCAACCGGTGCTATTGCTGCTAATAATCTCGCGGCTACGGTCGAACAAGTCAAAGAGATGACTAACCTTCGCATTGAAGGCCGCGAGAACTCTTGAACGGATTTGCCTATAATGCGCATCTTCAAAACAAAGCAGTTCCACAAGGTTAAACCCAGTCTGTGTCAAGAACTGCATCAATCCTCGCCCCTCGGCAGAGCCCGCATAGCCTGGCAAATGCTCTCCGAGAATATTAGAGAACTTCTCTATTTCAATCGGCCGAATTGCCACTTCCCAACTCACAATG
The DNA here is from genome assembly GCF_028826105.1 of Paenibacillus humicola. NCBI lineage: Bacteria > Bacillati > Bacillota > Bacilli > Caryophanales > Paenibacillaceae > Paenibacillus > Paenibacillus humicola. The sequence continues at coordinate 736,299 of NZ_JAQGPL010000001.1, read as the reverse complement.
ATGAAAATGGGCATTGTCTTGCCGAGGATAGTGATATTGTCTGCGACCGTCCAAAGCTTTACGGCGTAGTATTTCGAGATGTCCCATTCAGTAAAAGCGATTATGCGGTCAAATTTGCTCGCTTTTCCGATTGCGGGGATGAAGGTGACTTCGTAGTAAATTCGTTGATTCACAAAGAAAGGCTTAACTTTGTGGATATAATATCGCAGATTAGTGGATGCGGCCATATCCGCATTATGATTTCTGCTGTTTAACCTCTCGGCTATTCTCTCGTAATACTCCTGTAGGTTTCTATCTGTATTTAGTGGGAATTTGTCCAGATTCGCAAGCACATCAAGCCCATGCTTAGTTTTCAGGAAAGCTTTGATTTTCAGCATAAACTCATAGTATTTCAGCATCACACGCTCTGAATCTTCGGGGTCAAGCGTATAGTGCGAAACAACACTTTGCAAATAGGCGTGAAACCTCGATAGGAATTTCAGTTGTCCCTTGGTCTTCACAAAGCTGATAGCCTGCTCTATGTTCTGATAATTGTATGTAGTAACATTGGCATGGGCATAGATTTTGAACATCGCATGCTCGACAAACGTCCGTAGATTGGACAGGATATCCTGCGAAACCGCCCCTCTACCCAAGGCGTCTAGGTTCTCAATATGACGACAAATTGCGGCATCACTTCTGTGAATTTGCTCGTCAATTTTACGAATTGTTTCGGGATCGGTGGTCATTTGTTTACCCCATTTCTTAGGCTTCGCTTGTCGTCACCAGTCAAGAGCAGGACCAAAGAAATCGCGGAGTGCAATGTGTTCTTTGGATCTGTGTTCGATATTTCCCATCACTCGGTGAAGAGCACATGTAATAGAGTTTATCTAGTACAATATTCCTATCTCAAGAATATCCTATTTCCATCTCAAATTCCACAAACAATTCCCAATTAAGACAATAGCCTCTGCCAAATGCAGGGGTTCATCCCAATTTCACACAAATGTCTTGTCCACATCCATTTATTCCCAATATCGCCGCTCATCGTCTCAATGAGCTGGTTAATTCGCAACTTGAAGTGGATCTTGGTTTTCGTGGTCTAAAACTTTATTTCGTATTATTAGGTCAGCCAGTTGATTACTGGTTGGCCTTTTTGCTTAGGCATCATATGATGGCGGTAGCCGGGAGAACGTAAACTTTATTGGGGCAAACCCCGTAGTGAAAACAGTTCTCCCACTACCCCAATGACCATGTTTGAGCTGGTAGAGACCGCGATCTCGTATCACAAGCGAAGCTATGGGTTTGGAACCATCGTGGGAGAACCGGCAAAACGGTAAATAAGGAGCATAGGATGAAACCAGTTGTAGGAATCGATGTGGCCAAAGGATCGAGTGTGGTTCAGGCCTTTGTAAGGCGGGATGAACCCTATGGGGCATTGAAAACCCTCATGCATGATGAGGGCGGTTTTGAACGGTTGGGAGAAGTACTGGACGAACTGAAGGCCGGTTGTTGTTTTGGAGGCAACCGGTCATTATCATCGCAGATTGGTCGCCTATCTCGTACGCGAGGGATATCATCATGTTGTGATCAATCCCCTGCAATTCAAACGCGCGAGGAGTGCGCAGCTTCGAAAAGTAAAGACGGACGCAGCTGATGCTTGGCACTTAGCGAACATGTATTACCGAGGCGATGTAACGCCACACCGTGCGTGGAAGGAGGTGTATACGGAGTTGCAGCATGTGACGCGTCCACATGCGTTCATCACCTCTATGTATGTTCAGGCGAAGTTAAACGCAAGAGTCTTGCTGGATCAGGTGTTTCCTGCGTACGAAAAGGTATTTAGTCAGCTGTTTTCCGCTATGGCCCTTAAGGTCTTGCAGGAATGTTTGAGCAGCGGGATAGAAAAGGTGGAAGACGTTATTCGAGAACAGGTAGGTAAATCCCATTGAAAGGTTTGGATCGGAGAGAAAACCGAACAGCTGAGACAAGCTCTACAGAATACATCCAACGATAAGAGTTCTTCCCAAAGTACGGTCTTGGCTGGAATGGTCTCTCTCTTGCTTGAATTTCAAAACCAGTTATGCCAACAGATGCTCAGCGACACTACCGGAGGTATCGTTATTGAAGACCGTTCCAGGAATAGGCGATAAACTTGCAGCCACAATTTTGGCGGAGATTGGAGATGCTCGTCAATTTGTGAGCGCGAAACAGTTGGTGGCCTATGCGGGACTGGATCCAGGTGTCTTCAGCTCGGGAAAGTTTGTCGCCTCCCATAACCGAATTACGAAGCGAGGTTCCAAAAGACTTCGAAGAGCGCTGTATCTGGCGGTTCAATGTGGATTACGACGCGGTGTTAACCAACGACTTCAGGATTATTACACTAAGAAAAAGAAAGAGGGTAAGCCCTACAAGGTGGCCGTGATCGCTTGCGCCAACAAGCTTCTCCATCACGTATACGCCATCCTCAGCAAGGCCAACCCTACCAGTGTGAGAATCGGTAGTAAAATCCCCAATATCATCGCTTGAAAATTCCCCACCCACCGCCGACATACTCTCCGGAGGGAGAGAGTCGAGATTGGTCAAGAACGGGGAGTTTTACAAGATGAAGGATATGAGGGAAAGAGGCATGAGCATCACACAAATCGCAGATGAACTGGGGAAGGATCGCAAGACGATTCGGAAGTGGCTGCAGGCAGGCGAGCCGGGGGGCTACCCAAAACGTAAGCCGACAGCGGGGAAATTGGACCCCTACAAAGATTACATAAAGCGCCGTATGGCGGAAGGCTGCCTGAATGCCATGGTCATCCTGGACGAAATTCGGGCGAAAGGCTATACCGGCGGCAGTACCATGCTTCGTCTCTTCATGCAGCCCCTGAGGCCGGCCGTCCTGTCGAAAGCGACCGAGCGGTTCGAAACGCAGCCCGGTGAGCAGGCGCAGGTGGACTGGGGCGAATTCAAAATTGAGCAAGACGGCCGGCTGAAAAGGCTGTATGCCTTCATCATGGTGCTGGGCTACTCGCGGGCGTTGTATGTGGAGTTTACGGAGGACAGTCGGCTGGACACGCTCATGGGTTGTCATTCGAGAGCGTTCGAGTTCTTCGGCGGCGTGACCCGAACCTGTCTGTACGACAATATGAAGACCGTCGTCACCGGGCAGGACGAAAGCGGCGAAACCATCTGGAATGAGCAGTTCGCCCGGTTTGCCGGGCATTACGGCTTCACGCTGCGCCGTTGCAAACCGTACCGGGCACGCACCAAAGGGAAAGTGGAAAACGGCGTCGGCTATGTACGCAAGAACTTCTGGCCGCGCATAAGCACCTTCACCGGACTGCAGGATCTCAATACACAGGCGCGTCACTGGATGGATGCCATCGCCAACCGGCGGCTGCACGGTACAACCTTCCGAGTGCCTTGGGAGATGTGGAAAGAAGAGACGCTCAGCCCGGTCACCGAGGTCCGCTTCGCCTACGCCGAGCGGCATCAGCGCAAGGTTTCGAGCGACTGCTACGTCTCATTCGAAGCGAATCGGTATACCGTACCGTTTCAGTACGTCGGCTCTGTGGTGGAAATCGAGGATGAGAAAAACGGCACGCTTCGTTTCTACTGCGGCGGAGAACTCGTCGCCGAGCATCCGAAATCCATGGGGCGGCATCAAATCGTCAGCAATAAAAAACACTTCGAGGGCATTCGCAGTACATCGAGTCGTCCGGTTGGAGAGCCCACGCCTCGTTATGTCCCACAAGCAGCACCAGAAGTGTTGGAACGCTCGCTTTCGGTCTACGAATCGCTCATGGAAGAGGCGGTGTTCCAATGATTCTGCAAGAGAGATTGGAGGCGGCGATCCGCCACTTTGGGTGGGTCCGCATACCGGAAATCATCCATCAGCACGCCGAAGAAGCGTCTAAAGCGAATATACCGTATCTGGAGTTTTTGGACAAGCTTCTGGCCGAAGAATTACTATTCAAGCATGACCGGTTCATTCAAACGCGAACGCGCCTTGCCCACCTGCCGTTTCGTAAGACGCTGGACCAGTTCGACTTTGCCTTCCAGCCGTCTGTTGACGAGCGCCGAATCCGGGATCTGTCTACACTCCGCTTTGTGGAGCACCAGGAGAATCTCATCTTCCTTGGTCCCCCGGGTGTGGGAAAGACACACTTGGCTGTGGCACTTGGGCTCGAGGCGATCAAGCGGCGGTACACCGTCTATTTCATTACGGCGCATGACCTGGTACAGACGCTGCAATCTGCTCATTTGACGAACACGATTAAGCAGAAGATCAAGATGTTCATCAAGCCCGACCTGCTCATCGTCGATGAGATTGGGTACCGCAAGATGGACGAAACAGCAGCTCACTTCTTCTTCCAGATTGTCTCGGAGCGATATGAGCGCGGCTCGATCCTGCTTACATCTAACAAAACATTCGGTGCCTGGGGCGACATCTTCGGTGATTCCGTGCTGGCTACGGCGATCCTCGATCGCCTCCTCCACCACTCCAGTACCGTCAACATTAAGGGCGAAAGCTACCGCATCAGGGAGAAGAAAAAGGCCGGCTTCTTCCGTCCTGAACCGTCAGGAGACGCAGAAGCCGACCGATGAATTTGGGGAATTTTCGAGTGATTGTTTTGGGGAATTTTCAACTGATGTTGACACCAGAACTAAAAAACCAAAATTACCCATTACCTTCACGCCAATGAAGGATTATTTGTCATGCTCAAAAACAGTATACCGGGTTTTAAAAATTTGTCTATACTAGAGGGCTTGACAACCATTAGCTGGTTTTCACAGAACCCTTGGAGAACCAGCTGCTGACTCAGAAGATTAAAAATAATCGCTCCTTTCAGCCGGCAACACTTGGTCGTAATACATACACCCTGTTCACTTGAAGAAGAACAAGATATCATACACATTGATCACAGTACATGCAGCCTGGGACTATATTTCTCGTCCAAAGACTTCATTCAATTAGGAGGTAGAGAACATGGCTAGATGCACGGCTCCAGTAAGGGGACATAGCTCAGCGAGTGCCGCAGCCAACTGCCCAGCGTGCAGTGGGCGTTATGGCCGCTATAGTGGTGGTGGCTACGGGTACTCGCCCCCTTCATACTCCCCGTCCCTGAGAAGTGGGGGAGGCGGAAGCAGCGGCGGAGGTTCCGGCCGCAGTGAAAAGCCGCGTTGGTCGAAAGTAGGTTCGTCCGTGTCGTACACGCTTGCAGAAATTCGGGCACTCACACCAGTCCGCAACAGCGTCGAATACCTGGCAGAGAAGGACCTTCGGGACGTCTTCCTCTGCCATGCGTGGGACGACCGGCGGGGGGCCGCCAAGGAGCTGCACGATCTGCTTGAGTCACGTGGTGTCTCCGTCTGGTTCAGCGAGAAGGACGTTGGCCTCGGCGTGCCGTTGCTTCGCGCCATCGACAAGGGCTTGGCGAACTCGCGAGTTGGGATTGTGCTGGTGACCCCTGCGCTGCTAAAACGTCTGCCAGCAGAGGGCATCGCCGACAAAGAACTTTCGGCACTCCTCGCTGGTGAACGGCTCGTTCCGATTGTGCATGAGACAACTTATGAAGCTCTCCGCGAAGTCAGTCCCTTGCTCGGATCACGAAGCGGCCTGAACACTGCAGAAGAGCCAATGGCAGACGTCGCGGCCAAGCTCGCAGAGCTGGTCGCTCTCTAAGCTCTGTTGTCTACTAGAGGGTCCGCATAAATATAAAGTATTGACTGGATGTATTAAGTCCGCGCGGTTTTTCGAATTGCAAAACCGTCAGACTCCGAGAAATAAGTATTAGACTGACCCGAAAAAACGAAACAGCAGCAGCTATGGACGAGAAAATAAAGTCCTATACTGCTGCTGTTTTATTGAACTCCCTCGGTACGATTTAGTTTTCTCACGATACTCGCTTATTCGCAGGATTTCACCCTTGCAAGAAATACAGAAAGAGAGTATGAGGAACCTCGTAATAGACCTGGACAACATGAAGGCGTGAGGAAAGAAAGGGGGAGGTTGCCACCCCATATCCTTCCATATACTGCACGCGTTCTCCACGCCGCCCCTGGAGGTTTTCACTCCCATGTCTCAACGGGTCTATGCCCTCTCATTCCTTCGTTACGCCTTTCCAAGGGGTGGAGGCCGGTCTTGCTATCGTTACGGGTCGGTGCCCTTTGGTTCAATACATCCGGTACTTCGTGCTTTCTTTGAAATCCCGCGAATAAGCCACTATTCGTAAATTGAAGCGGTAGGTAGAAGTTAAGCTGCTAGCAGCATTGGCATCGTCTTATGAGGGTCGTAAGCTTCTCCACGGCGGGCCATTCCAACTAAGATTCGAGCTAACTTACCACACAGTTTCATGATGGACCTCATTTTCTTCATCTTCTTCACTTGCACATTACGAGCATGCAAGGCTTTGAATTCCGGATTGTTTGCGACCAAACTTATGGTCATCATGAAGATGAAACGGCGGAGACGAGATCGTCCACGTTTGCTAATCTTCATCTGTCCGGTCCATTTGCCTGAGCTTGCTTCCGCAAGGTTAAGGCCAGCATGCCGCAGCAAGGCATTCCCGTGAACAAAGCCGCTCAGGTCGCCTGCCTCGCCTAGAATACCGGCAAGTGAAATGGCACTTATCCCTTTAACAGCAAGCAGGGATTTTGCAAATGGAATCCGCTCTAAAACAGAAATGATCTCCGTTTCTACAGTTTTTAGCTGCATGCAGGCAAGATCGTACTCATCGAGTAACTGCTTCAGATGTAGCCTGTAGGCATGGGCGGCTTGGTTCGTACCAACAGAGTTGCGTGCAAGCGAGATAAGCGCTCGAGCTTTTCGTTCGCCAGAATGCCGTTTCATAAGGGACTTCCAGCCTCGTACGATGTCTAAGGGCTGTAATTTACTCAGTTCATCGGGTGTTGGGAAAAGACGTAGTGTGGCCAGTGCACCGACGCACATAAGGTTCTTGAAGACTTGCCGCAGCTCTGGGAAAACAACGTCGACCCACCGATGGATTTGATTCTTGGCACTGACCAGCCTCGTCACGACAGAGTCGCGATTGGAGAGAAAGACACGCAATTCTTCAAAGGTCTCGGGTGTATTGCGAATAAACGAGTAGTAACCGTTTTTGACCATGTCCGCGATGACGAGAGCATCCTTTTTGTCGCTCTTGGATGGCGTATTGTCACGGTTTTCTTTGTTCTTTTTCACAAGATGTGGATTGACGAGAACGACTTCAAATTGGCGCTCTGAGAGCCACCTAGAAAGGTTCAGCCAGTAGTGCCCGGTAGGTTCCATGCCAACAATGGCTGCTGTTAGGCCATGCGCGGCTTGTAGCGAGAGCATCCACCGATGAAGGTTATGAAATCCTTCTTCGTCATTTGAGAAGGAAAGTGGATTACCAACTACAATTCCACGAAAATTAACAGCACGCGCGACATGTGTTTGCTGGGCGATGTCGATCCCGACGACCAGATGATGAGCGGTAATTTTTTCAATGAGTTGATTTTGTTTGTCCTGCGCTTTAAACTTCATAGTAGAGCGTCCTCCTGGATGATGGGATTTTAAGGGCTATGACCCGTTGCGTACTCCCATCGTACCGAGGTGCTCTTCTTTTTTCAAAGACGAAATTAATCCATTTACAGGAATGCTAACGTTTCCCGTCAGGCTTAAAGCCTGCTCCGCAATCTACAAACTTATTTACAATGTCTAAAGATTAATGACGAAAGCCGCCAACTGCGTAATAAGCATGGCGGCTTTCTTTCATGTCGGATTGTTCTTTAGGAGATGCTTCCATATTCCTAACCCATCATTAATTCCGGCGTAATACAGCCATTGACGCTCTACTGTGAGCCTATAATTCATAACTTCTTCCTATTCGAGAACCCATTGAAATGCCTCTCGCGGGAGTACTTGTTTCAGTTTCTCTTCAATCTCATTCTGTCTTTTTTGAAACGCCTTTACCTCATCCAAATACCCAGCTTCCCTTGCTTTCTCTAAAAAGCGCTCGTCAAATGCAGGAGTCATCCATTCTGGCAAAGGTAGCTGTGGCAACATAATCCCCTCCCGCGATAAGGTCATCGCGTATTAATCATAAGCTCTGAATTTCTTTAACTATTTCCTGGCGCCGCTCCGATGTCGTTCCGGCTTTTCCTGTTCTACACCGAGCTTGCAGTGAAGTCTTGTGATAGATAAAAACATTTGCGTCTGCATATCGTCCAGTTCAAGACCGATTAGAGAAGTACAGTAAGATTGACTTACATTATGACAAGTTTGAACAACGGACGTCATTTAAAAACCTCCCAGGAACACGTTTGTTGCATGTTACCTTGATAGGACTGATTACTCAAGATCATATATGTAGGGGTTCTAAGCATTCCTCAAGATAAAAATAGAGCAAGTCATCATTAACGTTATAACCCACAAAATGTACGTCGTAGACAAAATGTCTACGAGAAAGTCACTGCGAACTCCCACAAAAAAGCTGATGTCTACGGTAGTCTACGAACTTAGACATAACAAAAGCCCAGACCGCATGAGGTCGGGCTTTTCATGGTGGAGGCGAACCGCGGCTCTTCAAAACCACAATTCGCCGCCACGATAGCAACTTTGGGGTAACGTGGCCTAAATTTTAAACTCTTTTAGCTCTTCGGAGTAGCAATCTAGTACATTACCATATTGAGCTTTAAAGGTATCAATATCAGTATTTAGATAATGTGCTGCGGTGCAATCTGAGATGTAGTTATTTTTGTAAGCTAGGGCGACCAATCCCGCAAAAAGCCCTCTTTTATGGCTAGGCGTTTCATGAATAGGGAAATAATCAGTCATATAGTTCTCACTTGCCAACCAATGATCTGAAGGTCTAAATTGGATATTTGAATTTGGGACAAGCTCTCCATAATTTCGCAAGTGATATTTAGCAGCTGTTACACTAATTCCAAATGTTTCAACAACACTCCTCAAGCCTTGTTCCCCTGTACCATTTTGCCTATAAACCTTAGAAACCAATGCTTGCGGGGCTAAAAACTCAACTGAAAAAGCATTAGCCCTTTGTTCCACATAATCACCAAGTTCTTTCCAGTTTTGTTCAAATGAAGAGTATTCATCTAAACGCAAATCCTCTAAAAAATCATCAGGATCCCAAAGAAGATGACCTAATTCATGTGCAATGGTTAACCTTTTAGAGAATACATTAGATGTGTTTAATCCATTAATATTAATAACTATTCCCCTACAATTTTCAACTGATAAAATTGCGCCTGCGATGGATGGAGATAGGCTGGCTTGAATTAGTGGAATTTCAAAGTACCCTTCGCATAATCCTCTTAGTGAAGGAACTTCTATCCCTTTAATATTCAAGGTTTTTCTGAGATGTCCACCAAGATAATATCCGTGTTGCCATGCAGGATAGCCTGGTGATCCATAATTACTACTTTTTTCAACCCTCTCCCAAATCAACTCATTTTTATCTTTAAGCAGTTTTACTAATTCTGTTTGCCTCTTGATAACCCAACTAGCCTCAGTTAAAGTCAGGATATCTTTACGACTTAGTCTTGTTGCTGATTCAGCAGCTATTGTTTTTAAGCGTATTGCTAGCCGCTCCCCACTTTGCTCATTGGACAAAGATATTCTCTTGTCATCCAAGCCAAGTTTTTGGGCAACCTTATTTATTATACTTATCGGACTTCTAAATTCCGGATCCTCTAAGTTAACCAGTTGTTCCAAAGAAACCTCCAAATACCTAGTAATATCCGAAAATTCTAAGCCTAATTTCTCACGTCTTTCCTTAAAAGTTCTTGCTGGCTCCTCAATATCGTGGGCAATAAATATCACTTTTTCATCAATAGCCTTCAGTAACTTCTCAATCCCAAAAATATCCAACGCTTCGAAAGCTGTTAGAATTTGGCCTTTTGCTCCGGAATTCCAATCACCTAAAACAGCAAGATGATCCTGACTTCTAACGAATTTAACACTCGAATATAAAGCATATTCTTTGAGATTCTTACCTTCCAAACCATCACCAAATACAAGTTTAGCTTTATCTAACCAATCCATAGATATCACCTTGATCTCCCTCTAAATAACCTCACCGGACCATCAATATCTTCATCCCAGCCAAAATTAACGACTTCGTAATTACAGTTTGAGAACCACTCAGCAATCTTATCTAGTTCATCTTTATTTCTAGCTCTATATCTGCTTGAACCTCCGGAAATCCATATGACATTGCTACTACCATCAAACCAAACCTCTCCGCCACAGTACGCATCCTTACCACCTGTCAAGTTTGTATGGGAAACACTATTTCTTGTTAACTTTTGACCTGTCTCGCCATTTTCGAGTATTAATGGTACAGTTTCTTCGGTAATAACCCATAGATATTTATTAACACCATTAAACTCATCGTAACTTACAGGTGGTGAACCTGCCTCAATTATCTCCATTTCGTGGTACAAAAATTCAATAAGTCCATCCTCTGGCTGCAATTGCTGTAATTCATCATCATATTTCTTGCGCTGCAAGTCGGGTGGCCTAATACTAAATAGTTCCTTATATTCAGTAAATGCGTCACACTCCACAATTTTACGAATCGTCATCTCCGCCATCTTTTCCCCCGCACCTTTAATCGATCAAATAGTCACTTTAATACATTCTACATTAGTACTACACTTTATGGAATATGTTTTTGGGAAATTAATCCACCAAAGTAGTTTGCTGTTCATTACTTTGGACGTTGTTGTGTTAGGAAAGCACTGCTAGGCCCATGTATAAAATCAAACCCAGCGGGCCGAATTTTTTGCTAGAATGATCATGTTTTTGAATTCCATTTGCCTCCAAAGTGTTTGTTAATAACCATAGGCTGCAAGTATATGAGATACGTGGTTATGTATGTCTTTCGGAGGCTTGGATCTATTCCGAGGAAAAGCAAAAATCCACTACCTCAAGCGGTAGTGGATTTACATGGTGGAGGCGAGGGGATTTGAACCCCTGTCCCAATAATTGAAAACGCCCGATTCAAGAATCAGGCATCTCCCAATTAATCTATTAATTCGTCAACAATCAGTCAACTCTACTATTTCCTCGCCTCCGTTTCACACTATTAGTTCATCTGTACTACTCCCCAAACCCGCTCCACTATTGCAATCTCAGCCATCTGTACCATTACTCACTAACAAAGCCACCGATTCTACGTGAACGGTATGCGGAAACATATCCACCGGCTGCACCTCGACGGTGGAATACCCGCCGTCCTCCAGCACACGCAAATCCCGCGCGAGGGTCGACGGGTTGCACGAGACGTACACGACGCGCTTTGGGCGCATGGCGAGGATGGTGTCCAGCAGCGCTGGGTCGCAGCCTTTGCGCGGCGGGTCGACGACGATGACGTCGGGGACGATGCCGTCCTTGCGCCAGCATGGGATGACGGTTTCGGCTGCGCCGGCTTCGAACGAGGCGTTGGCGATGCCGTTCAGCGCGGCGTTGCGTTTCGCGTCCTCGATCGCCTCGGGGACGATTTCGACGCCGTAGACTTGGCCTGCTTGGCGCGCGAGGAAGAGCGAGATCGTGCCGATGCCGCAGTAGGCGTCGATAACCGTCTCCGTGCCGGTCAAGCCTGCGTATTCGACCGCTTTTCGGTAGAGCGCGACGGTTTGGGCAGGATTGACCTGGTAAAAGGAGCGGGCGGAGATGGCGAAGCGGATGCCGTCCAGCTCGTCGTAAATGACGTCGCTGCCCCATAGGACGCGCGTTTCCTCGCCGAAAATGACGTTGGTGTTCTTCGTGTTCACGTTCTGCACGATACTTCGCACGTCCGGCAGCGCGGAGCGGATGCCTTCGACAAGCTCCTCCGTCTGCGGCAGCTTCCTGCCGTTGGTGATCAAGACGACCATCGTCTCGCCGGTGACAAAACCGGTCCGGACGACGACGTGGCGAATCAGGCCGCGGCCACTCTCTTCGTCGTAAGCGGTGATTCCGAGGCGGGAGCCGAGCGCTTTGACCCGCCGCACCGCTTCGTCGTTGCGCTCATGCTGGATCAGGCAGGCGTCCATGTCGATGATGCGGTGCGAGCCGCGCGCATAGAAGCCGCCGACCAGCGAGCCGCCAGCGCCGTCGTTGACGTCCGCCATCGCCATGCCGATCGGTACCTGCGCCTTGTTGCGGTAGCGCCAAGGCTTGTCCATGCCGATGGTCGGATGGACGACGACACTTCGGCTCGCGACGCGACCATTTTGGTGGTTAACGGATGGCGCATTCCTGTCGTTTTCGGTGCGATCCGGTCCGCCGCCTGCAGATGGCGCAGCAACGCTGTCCGCCGCCTTGTCCTTCAGCCTGCCTGCAGCTGCCGCATCGTCGCCATCAGCCGCCCTGTCCTTCAGCCTGCCTTCAGCCGCCGCATCGCCGCCGTCAGCTGCCTTGTCCTTCAACCTGCCTGCAGCCGCCGCATCGCTTCCGTCCTCCCCCGCAACGGTCAGTTTCCCGATCCGCACAAGGTTATCCACGACGTGCTGCCGCTTCCAGCGGAGCTGGGCGGCGTAGTCCATGTGCTGGAGCTGGCAGCCGCCGCACTGCTTGTAGATCGTGCACGGCGCGTCGACGCGGTCGGGGCTGGCCGTCTCGATTTGCAGCAGCTTGGCGTAGCCATACTGCTTTTTCACCTTGAGCACCTTGGCCCGGACGCGTTCGCCCGGCAGCGCTCCCTGTATAAAAAGGGTAAAGCCGCTTGCGCGGCCTACCCCTTCGCCTTCATGCGTCAAGCCGACGATATCGACGACGACTTCATCGTTTTTCGCGACTGGCACGCCGCTGCTGCTTTTCATCGTTTAAACCCGCCCGCTTTCTGTCCGTCCGTTAAAATGTCGTTTCTTATCGATATGTCGATTCGCCCGCTTCGTCGACAAAAATCCGCAAATGCTTGGGCAGCACCGTGAACGTGCACGGCAGCGTGCCGCCGTATTCGCCGTCCAGGTTGAGCTGCACGTAATCCGGCGTCGTGACGAGCATCTCCCTCGTCCGAAAATGGATGATGTGCGGGTCGTTCAAATGCTCGCCGCGCAGCGCCAGCGACGCCAGCCGGATGAACTCCGCCAGGTTGCATTTGCGGAGCACCAACACGTCGAACAGCCCGTCGTCCAGCCGCGCGTCCGGGGCGAGCTTCTCGAAGCCGCCGACGGAGTTGCTGTTGCAGATCAGGAACATCATGATCTCGTCGTGAATTTCGCCGACTTCGCTCGCCTGGAGCCGAAGCTCGGTCGGGCGGAGACGGGTCATTTTCTCCAGGCCCTTCATATAGTAAGCGAGCTGGCCGATCATCGTCTTCAGCCTGCTCGGCACCTCGTACGTCAGCTCCGTCAGCGAACCGCCGCCCGCGATGTTGATAAAATAGCGGTTGTTCGCCCGACCGAGATCGATCGCACGCACGTACTGCTGCGCGATCAGGTCGACCGCGTATTCCCAATGCTTCGGGATGCCGAGCGCCCGCGCAAAATCGTTTGTCGTACCGAGCGGCAAAATGCCGAGCGGCGGCCGGTATTCCTTTTCCGCCAGGCCGTTAATCACCTCGTACAGCGTGCCGTCGCCGCCCGCCGCGATGATCATATCGAAGCCGCGGTCCGCCGCCTCCGCCGCGGCGAGCGTTGCGTCGCCTTCGCTCATCGTCGCATGGCAGCTCGTTTCGATGCCGCTCCGCTCCAGCCGCTGCAAAATATCCGGCAGCCTCCGTTTGATTTCTTCCCTGCCCGATGTCGGGTTATAGATCAGTCTTGCCCGTTTAATGTCCATTACCTGCCACCTCCGGCACGTTTCAACCCGCCTGCAAAACCGAAGCCCGAACGCCAAAAGGAGCCCCGCATCGCGGCGCGTCGGTTGCAGCGCAGCCGGCACGGATGCGAGGCCGGACGTATTCGGCCCAATCCCCGGTTCGTACTTGAACGAAAGGCCGGCGCTTGGCTCTACTTTCGTGGAACGATTTTCCTGTTGCAACGCCTCGGTCTCGAAAACGGCTGAAACGGCCTGCCGCCTTTCCTGCCAATTGCTTCCTCTATAGTGTCGTCCTTTTATTCTATTCTATTCGGATCCCGGTTCTCAAGCCACGCGGCAATCTGCCCGCCCATCCATTGTGAGATATAGGGGCTCGGGAGCATCGCCCGCCCGTTGTAGCGGTACTGGAGGCCTGACAGCCTTGACGGGATCACGGTACGCGTAAAATAGCCGACGCTCAGGAAAAGCGGTACGACGATGACGTTTTGCCCCGGACGTTTCCGCTGCAGCGCGCGCAGCTTGCAGGCCGCCTGGTCCGGCAGCAGCATCGCGGTGTCCGCGCCGGCGAAGCCGCCTCCCTGCCGCATCCGCTCCGCGAGCCGCGTCATGCCGCCGCGCCACCGCGCGAAGAAGCCGGCTTCGCGCGAGCCGTGCGCGACCAGCAGCAGCCGCTCGCGCTCCGGCGCCTCCGACAGCTCGCGGATATTCGCGAGCAGCAGCTCGGCAATGTCCGCATCATCGTCGATCGGCTGCCCGAAATGCACGCGCATGCCGCCGCAGCGCAGCGGCTCAAGCTCCCCCGCCCGCGCCGGCGACACCGGCGGCAGGCCGAACGCCTGCGCGATGTCGTCCACATGCGTGCTGCCGGACGACACAAAGAGCGGAAGGACGTAAAGCTCCGTTACGCCTTCCGCTTCCAGCCGGTCGAGCCCGTCTTGAATGAGACGGCCCTCGACAATTTCCAAAAACGACGAGACGACCGGCAGACGCCGGTCGTTACTCGTTTGCCCGCCGATGCTCGGCTCGCTGCCAGAAACCGGCGGCTGGGAGCCAGCCGACGGCGTACGGCCGTCTCCCGTTTGCACGCCAATGCCCGGCTCGCTGCCGGTAACTGGCGGTCGGGAGTCTACCGACGGCGTACGGCCGTCTCCCGTTTGCACGCCAATGCCCGGCTCGCAGCCGGTAACCGGCGGCCGGGAGCCAACCGACGGCGTACGGCCATCTCCCGTTTGCCCGCCAACACCCGCCAGGCCGGTGAGCCAAAACACTTCCGCCTGCGCGGCGGCGGCTGCGACCGCTTCTTCGACGAGCCGTACCCATTCCGCCTCGCGCGAGCCGTGGCTGATGACCAGAACGCCCGGCTTCATACCGTCAGCGCCCCGCGCGCTCCAGCGCCATTTTGTACCCGTCGTTGCCGTAGTTGAGGCACCGCTTCACGCGTGAAATGGTCGCCGTGCTTGCGCCCGTCTCCGCTTCGATCTGGCTGTACGTGCAGCCTTTGCCCAGCATGCGCGCCACCTCCAGCCGCTGCGACAGCGACTGGATTTCGTTTACCGTGCACAAATCGTCGAAAAAAATATAGCACTCCTCGACCGTTTTCAGCGTCAAAACCGCTTCAAACAGCTGGTCGATCGCCTTGTCGTTCAGCTTTTTCAGCTGCATTTGCCCGTCACCTCTGCAAGAACTAATAGTCTCATTGTATCGGTTCGGCGCCGAATTTTCAAGCATTACCGCATTCAAGCTTTACAGGACAGAAGAACCGCTTCGGCAAAAGATTCACGTTTTCGCCGGCTTTCTCATAGCCTCATAAACGAAAGCGAGTGCGCTTGGCGCCCTATGAGGCCTGTCATGAAGGACGAACGTCCCGGTCCAACCGGACAGTCGCGGAGAAAATTTGGCCCGATACGGGCATTCGTCCAATCCGTATGACTGCCCAGCCCATAGACTGTTAGAAAAAGCCAAAGGTTGTGATTCCGCGTGAAATACCGCTACAGCCCGCCTTACCGCAGCTTCGCCCAGCCGTTAGGCGGCCAAAGTCAGGGTCAGAGCCCGTACCCGGGCATTTCCGATCCGTTTCAGGGCGGGTTTCCGAATACTTCCGGGGGCGCGGGTCCGTTCGAAATCTCCCCCTTGCAATCGACTACGCCGGGGATTGTCATCCAGCCCGCATCGGGGCTTCTCCCTGCCGGCTCCGAGCTGGTGGAGTCCGTCGCCGGCTCCGGCTCTTCCGGCAAAAGCGGCTCCAAGCTCGCGAACAGCCTGAACGATCTGAAAGGCATGATCGACCGCCTTGGCGGGGTCGACGGCATTGTGAATACGATGCAGAAGGTGCAGAAGGTCGTCGGCAGCCTCCAGCAGATGGCCCCGCTCCTGAAGGTGCTCGCCGATTCCTTCGGGAAAAAGAAAGCCGCCGCAAGCGCCGACGACGACCTCGTGCCGGCGCGTCCGCGGCGCAGAAAGCGCCGTACCGGCGCATCGTCGCAGCAGCGCCGCAGAGCGCGCCGGCGCAAACGCCGTTAACGGCGCGTCTTGCCTCGGCCGTGCAGCGCCAGGCGCGGCACGCATACGCCGTTAACGGCGAGCCCGCCCTGGCCGCGCAGCGCCAGGCGCGGCACGCATACGCCGCTTGCGGCGCGCCCTGCCCTGGCCGCGCAGCTCAAGGCGCGGCACGCAAACGCCGCTTGCGGCGCGCCATGCCCTGGCCGCGCTGCGCCAGGCGCGGCTTAAGCCGCGTGCCTTACGCCCGCAAACGCCGGGCGCCGTCTCAAACCGCACTCGGCCCCAAAAAAGGCCGGCTGCCCTGCGGCCGCTATTTCGTGAGCGGCGTGCGTGGCAGCCGGCCTTCGGGCCGTTACATAAAAAGCGCAATGACGCGGTAGATCAAGGCCGCGATAATGGCCGTTACCGGAATCGTGATGATCCACGAAATCACGATCCGCCCGGCGAGGCCCCATTTGACGGCCGAGAAGCGCTTGGCGCTGCCGACGCCGAGGATGGCCGACGTGATGACGTGCGTCGTGCTGACGGGCAGCTTCGTAAGCGTCGCCGTCAGGATGACCGACGCCGAGGTAATATCCGCCGCGAAGCCGTTGATTGGCTCGATTTTGAAAATTTTCGTCCCCATCGTCTTGATGATTTTCCAGCCGCCGATCGAGGTGCCGAGCGCCATCGAGCTAGCCGCCGCCACCTTGACCCACCAGGGCACGTCGAGCGTGGACTGCAAATTGGCCGCCACGAGGGCGAAGGTGATGATCCCCATCGCTTTCTGCGCATCGTTCGTGCCGTGCGTGAACGACTGGAAAGCCGCCGTAATGATCTGGCCGGTCCGAAACCCTTTGTTGATCTGGTGCGGGCTCGACTTGGCGAATATCTGCTTGAACAGCCACATGACGATGAAGCCGATCGTAAACGCAATGAGCGGCGAAAAAATGAGTCCTTTGATGATATCCGTAAATCCGCTGTAATTGATGCCGCCAAAGCCTTCCGCACTGACGACCGCTCCCGCTAGAGAGCCGATCAGCGCATGGGAGGAGGAGGACGGAATGCCGAACCACCAGGTAACCAGGTTCCACAGAATGGCGGACAGGAGCGACGCGATGACGATCTCGACGCCGTGCTCCAGCTTGGCCGGATCCGCCACCTTGCCGCCGATCGTCTTGGCGACGCCGGTGAACAGCATCGCGCCGACGAAGTTCATGATGGATGCGACGATGATGGCCACCCGCGGCGAAAGCGCCCGTGTGGAGACCGAGGTGGCGATCGCGTTCGCCGTATCGTGAAAGCCGTTGATAAAATCGAACGCGAGCGCGAGAAAGATAACGATGCCGACGAGCACGTATATGTCCATAACCGCTTGTCTCCTACTCCTTAACTGTTGCGCATGATGATCGTTTCAAGCGTGTTCGCGACGTCTTCGCAGTAGTCGGTCGTCTGCTCGAGACGCTCGTAAATTTCTTTTCGTTTGACCAGCTCGATCGGATCGACCACATTGGCAAACAGGCTGGTAATGCAGACGCGGAGCAGGTCGTCCGCCTGGTTCTCCAGCTCGTTGATATGAATGGCCGGCTCGCGGATCGCCAGCAGCTTCTTCTCGGTCAGCAGGTAAATCGCCTTCTTGATCTGCTGCGCACAGCGGAGCAGGTTGTCGGCGAACAGGCGAATGTACTCGTCCGGCGCCTGGATATTATACATTTCAAAACGGGAAGCGCAGGCTTCGATGCCGTCGAGCACGTCGTCGAGCGAAGTCGTCAGCGCCATGATGTCCTCGCGCTCGATCGGGGTGATGAACGTTTTGTTCAGCTCCGTCAAAATCGTATGGACGTGGCGGTCGGCTTTGTTCTCGTATTCCTTCATCGTTTTGGCGAATGCCGTCAGATCTTCCAGATTCGAGACGTTCTGCTCGAAATAGCCCACGGCCTCCAGAATCGTGTCCGCCATCGCTTCCAGCGTCGTAAAAAACACGTCTTTTTTCTTGAACATCGGTATCCCCTTCGCTTGTTGCCATAATTTAACGCAGGTCGCCAGTCCTGTAAACCGACAATATCTTACCATAGTTTACAGGTCAATTGTTATGGCATTGTAAAATGTTCTGCAACTTTTTGAATTATTTTCACGGAAGCAGGCGGGGGACCGCTCCGGCAGTTCTATTCTTTTCCGGGATCCCCGTTTTTAACCGCCCGAAGAGTCGAAAAAAAGAAGCCTTCCGCCCGGCAGCGCGTAATTGGCGCTTCAGCCGCCGGACCGGCTTCTTGGTGAAAACAGCCTTTCTATCGGGTTGGAGCAAACGCAGGCATCAGGTGATCTCGATATGCCCGGCAAAAGTCGGCGTCATCGGCACGACGTGATAGTACGTTTTGCCCGGCACCATCGACAGCTCCCGGCCGTCCTTCATCAGATGGATCGCGCCGTCCGCTCCGCGCTTCCACTCGCACTGCACCGCTTTGCCGAGCTGGATGAGCATGGCCGGTCCGCCGGAGTCGAGGTCGATGTCAAGCCGCCCGTAATCGTCATAGGTGCGGTGCTTGGCGCCGATGACCGCGATGTTGGCCGTCGTCAGCTGCGTATTTGTCGTCAAATCGGTATGCGGCTCGCCGTTAATAAAACGGGCATACAGCTTCGTCGCCGGGTCGTACGTATAGGAAACCCGGTAGCTTTTCAGCAGAAAATGAATGGCCACCTTCTCCGCCGGCGTCCCTCCGCCCGTCGCTCCGTCTTCCGCAAAGGAGAACGCAGGAACTTTCACGTCCCGGTCGTAGTGCCGTTTGGACGCGCCTTCCTGCAGCTTGCTCAGCGTCGAATACAAATTGTGCGGCGCTTTGCGCGACTTGTCGCGGTAGAAGTAGGCGCTCGCATTGTTGATTTCGTCCATGTCGGCCTTGCCGGAATGCTGCAGCAGCGCCAGGGCGTCGTTGCTCGCGCCGGAATGGACCAGCACGCCGCCGTACGACTCTCCGATCTGGATCAGGTAAGGCCGGATGCTGCGGATCGGACCGATCGGACCGGTGAAGCTGTCGTCGCTTTGAAAAATGGCCACGAGCCGCGTGATGCCGCCCTCGGCCAGCACCTCCCACACGACGTCGGCATGGGGCAGCCCCGACTGCGGACGGGCCGGCTTCAGGTTGTTGATCATGACCGCAAACGGCCGGTTCGTCACCTCTCGCTGGGAGGGCAGACCGGTCAGCGGCGCGGTATAGGCCGGCTTCGGCGGCGTAACGTTCGTTTCCTCGTTGTGATGCTGCGGCTGCACAAGCGGCGGCGCCGGATTCGTATCGCCGGCGGACGGCTTCGGATTCGTTTCGCCGCCGCTGCAGCCCGCCAGGAGGCCGGACAGGATAAGCGCGGTCATGCCAATTACGGACACAGACCGGAATTTCATGCGTGTATGGCGAGCCATGCGCATTCCACCTTTCGCCTTCGATTGTCAGGCTTTTCCGCCCTGCAGTCTATTAAACCACATATACGCACCGCTTGTCTCCTTCGCGGCGCGCAGGACGGCTGTCGGCCGATGCAAATGTTACCGGGTGTACGCCTTCCAATGCCCGCCGCATACTACTCGTATGACACCTACAGAAAGGGAGGAACGGCGATGCCCCTTTGGCTGGAATGGGTCGGCCGCCACTGGCTTGGCTTTGTGCTGCTCGCGGGACTTGCTGCGTCCATCGCGTATGTAAGCGTTAAACATAAACAATTGTTTTATAAGGAATAAGGGAAAAGGTGTGCCGGCAGCCGGCACACCTTTATTTCAGAACGATGAATCGGGGGTACAAAGCCCCCCCCCCCCCCGGGATTGCGCCGATTATTGGCGGCCGGAGCCACAGCGCTCCCACCGGAAAGGGCAGTTCGTGACGTCAGGCTTGCCCCGCTCGCCATGGGCTCAGCCAGCTCCTTGCCGGAAAGAGCCGCCCATGACGTCAGGGCCACCCCGAAGCCGGTTCTATTCCTGACGTTCCGCTTTTGGCTCGGCCGGTTCCATGTTCAGGCCCGCCGGTTCTATTCCTGACGTTCCGCTATGGGTTCGGCCGGCTCCTTGTTGATCAGCGGCAGCCGGACCGTGACGGCCGTCCCTTTGCCGAGTTGGCTGTCGATCCGGAGCTCGCCGCCGTGCAGCTCCACAATCTCCTTGCAGATCGCAAGACCAAGTCCGCTGCCCGAACGGTGGCTTTCGCCTTTATAAAATTTATCCGTCACGTGGGGCAAATCCTCCGGTACGATCCCGCTGCCGGAATCGATCACGGCGATACGCGCCCGGCCGGCTTCCTCATCCGCCTTTACCGTCACGGTCCCGCCGGCCGGCGTAAATTTGAAGGCGTTGTCGATGACGTTAATCAGCACCTGCTTCAGCCGATTGGCGTCCGCTTCCACCATCAGCGGTCCTTCGCCGTATACGGCCGTTAATTGGATGCCTTCCCGCTGTCCCCTCGCTTCGAATTGGCGCATCGTTTCCCGCACCGGCTTCATGACGTCGAGCGCTTCGGGATGAAGCACGATATTTTTGGCATACAGCTTGGAGAAATCGAGCAGGTCTTCCACCAGCCCGGCCAGCCGGTCCGTTTCCCGGTCGATGACCGTAAGGCCCAGCTGCAGCTCCTCGGGATCGGACGGATCGCGGGCCAGCGTTTCGCTCCAGCCCTTGATGGAAGTGAGCGGCGTGCGCAGCTCATGGGAAATCGACGAAATAAAATCGTTTTTCAGCTGCTCGCGCCGGGTCAGCTCCGATGCCATCGTATTGAGCATTTCGGCAAGCCGCCCGATTTCATCGCGGTTGGCGATCCTCACGCGGCGCGTCCAGTCGCCTTCGGCCATCTGCTCGGCCACGCGCGTCAAATTGCGGATCGGGCGGGCGATCCGGCCCGCAAGCCAGACGCTCATCGTGAAGAAAAGGAGCACGACGACGGCGCCGACCAGCACCGACGTCCATATCATGCTGCGCACGATGGCGTCGACCCGTTCGAGCGACGCCGTGTAGCGGAACATGGCGACGACGCGGCTGTCCCGCTCGACGGGCAGCGTTACGGCGACGATCCGCTCCTGCGTCGCAGGATTGATGCCGCGCCAGACGCCCTGGTCGCCGTTCATCGCCCGGACGACGTCCGGTGTCGACAGCGGCTTGCCGTCGCCCGCGAGTCCGTCGCTGTCCACGACGAGATGCCCTTCGGCGTCGAGCAGCTGAAGGCGCGAGCTGCCTTCGGTCATATTTTGCAGCATGTAGCTGGACATGTCGTGCATCGAATCGTAGGCGATGTTGCGGTCATGCAGCGCCGCTTCCGTCTCCGCCCGCTGCAGCACCGCGCTTTGCGCGCTTCCGTAGTAGTAATTCCACACGAGCGTCACAAACATGCCGCCGAGCAGGACGACGACGAGCAGGATCAGAACGCCGTAGCTCCATACCATGCGTGTGCGAAGGCTGCCCATCGGTCATTCGCTCCGTTCCCACCGGTATCCGTAACCCCACAGCGTCTCAATATATTTCGGCTCCGACGGCTCGTCCTCGAGCTTTTGCCGGATGCGCCGGATGTTGACGTCAACGATTTTCAGATCCCCGACAAAATGGCGCCCCCACACGGCGTTCAAAATCTCGTCGCGACTCAGGCCCTCGCCAGCGCGTTCCATCAGCAGCCGCACGAGCGTCCATTCGGTCGGCGTCAGCACGATTTCGGCGCCGTCCTTCCACAGCCGCCGCTGCGCCTCGGACAAGCGGAACGGCCCGGAGCGCAGCTCCGTTCCGCGCCCGGCCGCCGGCGACGGCGTTGCCCCGGCTTCGCCGGAGGCGGTCGGCTCCGCCGCCGCGCCCGGTATGCCCGGCTCCGCCGACGCGGGCACCGCCCCTGCTGCGGCCCCCGGCGCCTGTGGGCCCGCCGCCTCGCTCGAGGCCGGGCCGCGGCCGGCGGCTTGTCCCGACGCGCCCGGCATGCCCGGCTTCGCCGGCGCGGGCGCGGTCCCCGCGGCCCCCGGCGCCTGTGGGCCCGCCGCCTCGCTCGAGGCCGGCTCGCGGCCGGCGGCTTCGCCGGCCGATCGGCCTTCCGGCCACGAGAGGCCGCCCGGCATCATGCGCCGGTACAGCGCGCTGACCCTGGCGACCAGCTCGCCGGGGCTGAACGGCTTCTGCACGTAGTCGTCCGCGCCGAGCTCGAGGCCGAAGATTTTGTCTTCTTCCTGCGACTTCGCCGTCAGCATAATGATGCCCATGCGCGGAAACTGCTCGCGCAGCCGGCTGCATACCTCGAAGCCGCTCATCGTCGGCAGCATGACGTCCAGCAGGGCGATATCGAACGGCGGGGACGCTTCTCCGGCCAGCGCCAGCGCCGTTTCGCCGTCCGCGGCTTCGGTGACGTCCATGCCGCCCCGTTTCAAATTAATGCGGACAAAGCCGCGAATCGATTCCTCGTCTTCCAGCAGTAAAATACGCATGGATTCGCGCGCCTCCCGTCTTCAAAATTATGTTTCCGGCAGCAGCGCGAACTGCTGCCGCAGCGCCGCTTCGCCCGGCTGCATCTGTTTAAACGCCGCTGCCGCCTCTTCCGGCCAGTCCGCCGGAGGCTCGTCCCAAATCGCTTCGTAGACGAGGCCGGACGCTTTCGCCAGCACCGCATAACGGTCCGACCGGTCCTGCTGGTCTTCCTCGGCGTCCTTCCATTCCCCCGCCGCGACGGTCCGGATCCGGAACAGCTCCGCGCGCCGGTTGGATGCCGTATCGTAATAATCGAACGCAATCGCTCCGGCATCCGGATCGGTAGGGCGGCGCACCGTATAATGCCCCTTCCACCCGGCGGGAATCCGCACCGAAAAGCCTTTGTCTCCGTCCTCATACCGTTCTTCGACAATCTCGAATTTTCCGGCCCCGTTCCACTGCAAATAGCGGTCGATCCAGAGCATATCGGCAAAGGAAATGTCAACGGGCTGGCCGGGCGCGGCCCGGCGGACATGAAGGTCGATAATGCCGTCGCCGTTAATGTCGTTATTCGGCGTCTCCGAAGCGACATCCTCCGGCGTCAAGCCTTCCTGATCGCCGGACACCTGAACCAGCGAGCCGTCATTCCATACAAGCATCGACGCCGAGGTCGAATGCGCCCCGATTCCCGCATAGGTCAGCAGGCCGTAACGGGCGGGAGCGATTTTGCCCGCCGCAAGCTGCGTATAGCCGTTCACCGAGCCGTTTAGCGGCGCGGATGCGAGCTTGCGGACGGTGGAGCCCGTCACGCTTTCAATGGTTACGGCTGCTTTTAAATTGTCGCGGTTCAGGTTGACGAGGGCAAGCTCATCATGGCCGTCTCCGTTCACATCGCCCGTATTCATTATTTCGTACGGCAGTTCGCCTATGGGACGGGGGACCGAATCGGCGGACGCATCCTTCGGTACATGATAAATATCCAGCATATGCTCGGGTTCCCCATATTCGTTCCATCCGATCAGCACTTCGGGGACGCCGTCGCCGTCCATATCTTCCGTACGCATAAAATCGATGCCGTACACAGACGATTCGGCAAACGTAAACCATGGCTTCCAGCCGTTCGCCCGCTTCTTCAGCGCCATCACCTGATGCTTGTCGTTCTCGCCCGCAAAGGTGACAACCGCCTCCATCTCCCCGTCTCCGTCCAAATCAATCTTGCTTACCGCCGAGGTCGTATCCGACCGGTCCGGAAGCGACAGCTTCGAACGCGGAGGCAGCGCATCCTGCACGGCGGAAGCCAGCTCCGCATTTTCCGGGGTCAGCCGAGGGTTGATCAGCAGCTCCGAAGGCGTCGACGTGTACTCGCAGCCCGTTGCGGACAGCAGCACGATCAGCCCTGCAAGCACGAGCGGCCCCCGGCGCCCGATTCGCTTCAGTCGATTCATTCTCCTCATTCTCGTCCCCTCTTCCGTAAGGCAAAAGAAAACGGCTCCTGCTCCGAACGAACCGTCAGCGCGGCTTAGCGCCCCTTTTAGTCCCTTTCTTACTCATCCCGGCGGCCTTCCGTGCATTCCTGCTCGGCTTTTCGGCATTCCTCTATTTCTTCTTTCCGGGTTTCCTTCGTTCCTGCTTCCCGGCTTTCTCGGCCTTCCGGGCATTTCATCTATCCTTCATTCCGGCTGTCCCGGCTTTCAGCCCCTGTCAATCTTTATGCTCCACGCCTGTACATAAGCGGCCGAACCTACGCCTGCGCGCTGCCTTTCGCCTTCGCCGCCAGAAGCTGGTCGACGGTGACGAACGTGTAGCCTTTGCTCTGCAGGTCTTTAATGATGAGCGGAAGCAGCACCGGCGTATTCTTAATATGTTTCCCTCCGAAACAATGCATTAAAATAATGCCGCCCGGATGCGTATTCCGGTCGACGTTAAGGCGCATGGCCGGCACCGAATCGCCCGCCCAGTCCCGGGTATCGACCGTCCAGCCGACAAGCGTCCGTCCGTTCTCCATGGCGATCGCCTTCAGGCTCGGCGAGACCGCCCCGTACGGGGCGCGGACCAAATCCGGCACGATCCCGGCAGACCGCTTAATCAGCGTGTCCGTCCACATGAGCTCGTTCACGATTTTCGTATCCGGCAGCTTGGACAGGTCGGGATGATGGTAGGAATGATTGCCGATTTCATTCCCTTCCTGAATGATCCGTTTCATGATCGCGGGATACTTCTTCACCTGCGTACCGACCGTAAAAAATGTCGCATGAACGTTGGCTTTCTTCAAAATGTCCAAAATCTGCGGCGTATACCGGTTATCCGGCCCGTCGTCGAACGTCAGCGCCACGAGCTTGCTTCCCGGCTTCGCCTTGTAAACGGCCGGCTTGACGGTCGGCTTGTCGAGCCGGGCGATCGCGTGTACCACTGCGGGCTTCGCGGCCGTCTGCTGCGGCGCGCCGGCGTTTCCGGTGACTTGGTCCGAGGCGGACGCGCCGCCTCGCGAAATGGCGGACGCCGCTCCCGAAGCCTGGGACGCGGCAGCTTCCCCGCCATTCGGCAGCGAAGCTTGCTGCCCGCTGCCGGACAATCCCGTCCATAGATGCGGCCAGGCATGAACCGCCTCCCGTGTGCCCGCCGCCGAGAGGATCGTCAAACCGACGATAAACAACAGCATTTTCCAGGGCCATGCCCGCCTTTTTAAGCGACGTTTTCTCATTCCGCTCTCCCCTTGCTACACCTTTACCTATCGTACCTGAACCGCCCGGATCAAGTCGTTACAAAAGAGTAACACCGCCGTGCCGCACGCGCATGGGCATGAAGTCGCATAAGAGACGATTTATCCTGAAAATCCGGGCAATTGCTTATGAAGGTCATGCCGGTTTCTCCGCTGTCCCGAAATTGAGGCTTCCTGCCATTCTTATGCGGCGAATCCGTCCATGATGTTCCTCCATTCTTAAGGCGGGTTCACCCGTAATGTTTCTTGCCATTCTTATGCTGCGGGCTCGCCAGTGATGATATGGGCACACTTTTTTACAAGGGCGCCAAATGAAAGCGAATAACGGAAAATACGGCTCCAACCGAAAAAAAACCCATATAATCTCATAAAAAAACCCCGGTTCGGCAATCTGCCAAACCGAGGCGTTTCGCAAGTTACGGTCAAACGCAAGGTTCATTGAGAATCGTTTCTGCTTTTATGATGCCAAGATAAATCGATGAAGCCGCTGTTCACGATGTTTGGGCCGGCTGCCACCGAATGAAAAATCTCCAGCTTGTAGAAGTCCCCTTCGCAGCTTAACCCTTCAGCGCTTTCGCGGCGATATCCGTGCGGACGTGCATACCGCCGAAATGGACCGCGGATACCGCTTCATACGCCCGGGCGCGCGCCTCCGCGATATCGGCGCCGAGGCCGACGATGCCGAGCACGCGGCCGCCGCTCGTGACGACCTCTCCGTCCTGCTCCGACGTGCCGGCGTGGAAGACCAGCGCGCCTTGCGCTTTGGCCGCTTCCAGCCCTTCGATCGCGCGGCCTTTCGGGTACGGGCCGGGGTAGCCTTCCGACGCGGCGATGACGCATACCGCAGCTTCGTCGCTCCACTGGATGTCGAGCTGGTCCAGACGTCCGTTCAGCGCGGCGAGTATGATGTCCACGAGATCGGTTTTCAGCCGCGGCAGGACAACCTGTGTCTCCGGGTCGCCCATGCGGGCGTTGAACTCGATCGTTTTCACGCCGCCGTCCTTCGTTATCATGAGTCCGGCAAACAGGACGCCCCGGAACGGGCGGCCCTCGCTTACCATCGCCCGCGCCGTCGGCTCGATAATCGTCTTGATCGCGGCTTCCACGATCGCCGGATCGATGTGCGGCAGCGGCGAATAAGTACCCATACCGCCGGTGTTCGGCCCTTTGTCGCCGTCGAAGACCGGCTTATGATCCTGGGCCGGCACCATCGGGCGGACCGTCTCCCCGTCGACGAAGGACAGAATGGACATTTCCTGCCCCTCGAGAAACTCCTCGATGACGACGCGGCCGCCGGATTCCCCGAACACCTTGCCGACCATCATGTCGCGCAGCGCCTGCTCCGCTTCTTCGATCGTATAGGCGACGGTGACGCCCTTGCCCGCCGCAAGGCCGTCCGCCTTCACGACGATCGGCGCGGACTGCTCGCGCAGGTAAGCGAGCGCCGTTTCGAAATCGGTGAACGTCTCGTATTTCGCCGTCGGGATGCCGTATTTTTTCAGCAGATTTTTCATGAAAATTTTGCTGCCTTCGATTTCCGCCGCGTTTTTGCGCGGACCGAAGATCGGAATGCCCCGCTCTTCGAACGCATCGACGATGCCGTCCGCCAGCGGGTCGTCCGGTCCGACCACGACGAGATCGACCGCATGATCGGTCGCGAATTGGATCAGATCGGCGAAACGGTTTACCGGAATCGGCACGCACTCCGCCAGCTCCGCGATGCCCGCGTTGCCCGGCGCACAGTAGATTTGCTTCACTTTATCGCTTTTGGCAAGCGCCCATACGATCGCATGCTCGCGGCCGCCTCCGCCGATCACCATTATACGCACATGCAACACCCTCCCGATTGTACTCGCACTTTCAGCCTCGGCCGGCTCCTAATGTTTAAAATGGCGCACGCCCGTGAACACCATCGCGATATTGTTCGCATTGGCCACGGCGATCGATTCCTCGTCGCGCACCGAGCCGCCCGGCTGGATGACCGCGGTAATGCCGGCTTTGGCCGCCAGCTCCAGCGTGTCGCCCATCGGGAAGAACGCGTCGGAGGCCAGCACCGCGCCGCGCGCGTTGTCGCCCGCCTGGGCAATGGCGATTTGCGCCGCGCCGACACGGTTCATTTGACCGGCGCCGACGCCGATCGTCATGCTGTCCTTCGCCAGCAAAATCGCGTTCGACTTCACGTGCTTCACGACCTTCCAGCCGAACAGCAGCTGCTTCAGCTCCTCCTCGGTCGGCTTGCGGCCGGTCACGACCTTCAGCTCGCTTTCGGACAGGCTGTGCACGTCGCTTTCCTGAACGAGCATGCCGCCGTCGACGCTCGTCACGAGCCAGTCGGCTTTGCGCTCCTGGGCCGATTCGAACTCGCCGAGCTTCAGCAGGCGGATGTTTTTCTTCTTCGTCAAAATCTCGAGCGCTTCCGGCGTGAAATCCGGGGCTAAAATAATTTCCAGGAAAATCTCGCTCAGCAGCTGCGCCGTCTCCGCGCCGATCGTGCGGTTCGCCGCGACGATGCCGCCGAAAATCGACGTCGGGTCGGCAGCATACGCCTTCTGGTACGCTTCGTGGATATCCTTGCCGATGCCGACGCCGCACGGGTTCATATGCTTGACGGCCACGACGGCCGGCTCGTCGAATTCTTTGACGATGGCGAGCGCCGCGTTCGCGTCGTTAATGTTGTTGTAGGACAGCTCTTTGCCGTGCAGCTGCTCCGCCGTCGTAATGTTGCCGGGCGAGGCCAGCGGCTTGCGGTAAAACGCCGCCCGCTGGTGCGGGTTCTCGCCGTAGCGCAAATCCTGAACCTTCTCGTACGTGACGGTATAGCGCTCCGGCAGCGGATCGCCCTGCAGCTTGGACAGGTAATCGGAAATGAGCGCATCGTAGGCGCCGGTGTGGCGGAATACTTTCGCCGCCAGCCGTTTGCGCGTCTCGAGCGTCGTATCGCCGTCCGCCCGGATTTCTCCAAGCACGGCTTCATAGTCCGCCGCGTCGACGACAACGGTGACGAACGCGTGATTTTTCGCGGCGGAACGCAGCATGGTCGGACCGCCGATATCGATGTTCTCGATCGCATCCTCGTACGTCACGTCCGGTTTCGCGATCGTCGCCGCGAACGGATACAGGTTGACGACCACGAGGTCGATGTAATCGAGGCCGAGCTCCTTCATCGCCTTCTGGTGCTCCTCGTCGTCGCGGACCGCGAGCAGGCCGCTGTGCACGGCCGGATGAAGCGTTTTGACGCGGCCGTCGAGAATTTCCGGGAAGCCCGTGACGTCGGAAATGCCGACGACCGGCACGCCTTCCTTCTGCAGCAGGCTTGCCGTTCCGCCCGTCGAAATGATTTGCACGCCGAGTCCCGCAAGCGCGCGGGAAAACTCCACAATACCCGTCTTGTCCGATACACTGATTAACGCTCTTCGAATTGCCACTTCAGAAACCCTCCTCAATTGGTTTTAGCCGCCGAAAACCGAATGCAAAACGCCGGATACGATCCCATGCTCCGAGAGCGATCCATTCTCCGGGATGCGATCCTAAACTTCGGGAGCGATCCATGCTCCGAGATGCGACCCCATATTCCGGGAGCGACCTATGCCCCGGATGCTATCACATGCCCCCGGGATGCTATCCCATACTCCGGTAGCGACCCATGCTCCGGGCGCCGCCGTTTTGCCCGCTCCGGGCGCTGCCGGCCGTTTACGTTGCGCTTTGCCCGCTCCCTGCGCCCGAAGCTGCGCCGGCATCCGCGTCTGCGCCCGTTCCGGCATCCGTTATCGTGACGATGCGCCCGTCCAGCCGGACCGCGCCCGCGGCAATCCGCTGAACGACCCAGGGGAGCAGCTCTTGCTCGGCCGCATGAATGCGTGCCGCAAGCGCCGCTTCCGTGTCGCCGTCCAGCACCTCGACCGCCCGTTGGGCGATAATCGGCCCGCTGTCGAGGCCGCCGTCCACGAAATGGACGGTAACGCCCGTCAGCTTCACGCCGTAGTCCAGCGCCTGCCGGATGCCGCTCACGCCCGGAAATGCGGGCAGCAGAGAAGGATGAACGTTGATCATACGCCCGTAATACGGCTCGACGAGCACCGGCGTAATGATCCGCATATAGCCGGCAAGCACGATCAGCCCGATGCCGCGGCGCTGCAGCTCCGCGTAAATTTCCCGCTCGTACGCCTCGCGCGTCGGGTATTCCTTCGGCCGGAACAGGAGCGTGTCGATGCCGGCCCGCTTCGCCCGCTCCGCCACCGGCGATTCGGGCTTGTCACAAACAAGAAGCTCGAGGCTTGCGCCCTCGAGCCGGTCTTGTCCCGCCGCATCCGCCAGCGCCTGGAAATTGGTTCCTCGGCCGGAAGCGAATACGGCGAAGCGTAAAGCCCCCATTACACGTCCGCCCCCGTAAAGGTGACGATGCGGCTGCCTTCCGTCACCGTTCCGATCCTGTACGCGTCCTCGCCGAACTCGCGGGCGGCGCGCAGCGCTTCCTCCGCCTGTTCGGCCGGGACGACGACAACCATGCCGATGCCCATGTTGAACGTCGTGAACATGTCGCGATTCGTAATGGCGCCTTTTGCCTGCATCAGCTTGAATATCGGCTGGATCGGCCAGGAGCCGTAATCGATGTGCGCGTTCACGCCCTCGGGCAGCACGCGCGGAATATTTTCGATAAAGCCGCCGCCGGTGATGTGGGCCATGCCCTTCACCTGCACGCGGCGCGTGAGCTCCAGAGCCGATTGGACGTAGATGCGCGTCGGCTCGAGAATGACCTCGCCGAGCTTCCGGCCTTCGAGCTCCGGCACCGCCTGGTCCAGGCTGTAGCCGCTTTGCTCAAGGAGCAGCCGGCGCACGAGCGAGAAGCCGTTGCTGTGAATGCCGCTGGAAGCGAGGCCGATAATCGCGTCGCCCGGCGCAATCGATTTGCCGTCGATGATCTTTTTGCGATCGACGATGCCGACCGCGAAGCCCGCGATATCGTACTCGTCCCCTTGATACATGCCGGGCATTTCCGCCGTCTCGCCGCCGATCAGGGCGCAGCCCGACTGTACGCAGCCGTCCGAAATGCCTTTGACGATCGCCTCGATTCGCTCCGGCACCACCTTGCCGCACGCCAGATAGTCGAGGAAAAAAAGCGGTTCCGCGCCCTGCACGACGATATCGTTCACGCACATCGCCACCGCGTCGATGCCGATCGTGTCGTGCTTGTCCATGGCAAAGGCGACCTTCAGCTTCGTGCCGACGCCGTCGGTGCCCGAGACGAGAACCGGCTCCTCGTACTTGTCCTTGTTCAGCCCGAACAGTGCGCCGAAGCCGCCGAGCTCGGTCAGCACTTCGGGGCGGAACGTTTTCCTTACGTGCTTTTTCATCCGTTCGACCGCTTCGTTGCCCGCCGCGATATCGACGCCGGCTTGTTTGTACGCTTCTGCCACCTGGTTCAGCTCCTTTATCGTTCACCTTGTTAAAGCTTCATCCCGTAAAAAGAGGATGTCATCACATATTCCCGTTCGAATCGTCGCGGCGAGAAACCGGGCGCGATCCCGGCGGCAGCCGTAAGTCGCCTTACCACGGCGAGCATTGCCGGAGCGGCCCCGGCCACAGCCGTAAGTCGCCTTACCGCAGCAAGCATTGCCGGAGCGATCCCGACCGCAGCCGTTAGGAGGATGGGCTTGCCCCGGCGAGCATGCCGGAGCAAACCCGGCCACACCGTTATGCGGACCGGGGCATATTCGCGAAATCCAGTGCGCGCCTGCTCCGCCGAGGCTCCACGGTTAACGCTGCCCGCAAAGTGCGCGTCAGCAGCTGCAGCTCTTGTCCGAGCTTTCGTCGACCTCGGTCGGATAATCGTTGTTGAAGCAGGCCATGCACAAGCCGCGATTTTTCAGCCCGTCGTTGCCGCCGATCGCCTCGACCAGCCCTTCCTCGCTCAGAAAATAAAGCGAGTCCGCGTTGATCGCCCTGCGGATTTCCTCCACCGTTTTCTGCGAGGCGATCAGCTGCTTGCGGTCCGGCGTGTCGATGCCGTAGTAGCACGGATTCGCGAACGGCGGCGACGAAATGCGCACATGCACCTCGGTCGCGCCCGCTTCCCGCAGCATGTTCACGATGCGCAGCGACGTCGTGCCGCGCACGATCGAATCGTCGATCATGACGACGCGCTTGCCCTCGACGACCTTGCGGACGGCGGACAGCTTCATTTTCACGCCCTTCTCGCGAAGCTCCTGGGACGGCTGGATAAACGTGCGGCCGGTGTACTTGTTTTTGATCAGCCCCAGCTCGTACGGAATGCCCGTCTGCTCCGCATAGCCGATCGCCGCCGAGATGCTCGAGTCCGGGACGCCGGTCACGATATCCGCGTCGACGAACGATTCGATCGCTAGCTGCTGACCCATCCGTTTGCGGGAGGAATGAAGGTTAATGCCGTTAATGTCGCTGTCCGGCCGGGCAAAATAAATATATTCCATCGCGCATGTCGCGCGCTGCGCATTGTCCGCAAAACGGTCCTCGCGCAGGCCGTCGCGGTCCAGAACGAGCAGCTCGCCCGGCTGAACGTCGCGGACGTATTCGGCTCCGACCGTCTCGAGCGCGCACGTCTCCGAAGCGAAGACGAAGCCCTTGCCGAGCTTGCCCATCACCAGCGGGCGAAGGCCGTGGGCATCGGACGCGACGAGCAGCATGTCGTTCGTCATGATCAGGAACGCGAAGCCGCCGATAATCCGCTGCAGCGCTTCTTTCGCCGCCGTAACGAAGTCTTTGCCCGAACGGGCGATCAGGTGGGCGATAACCTCTGTATCGCTCGTTGTTTGGAAAATCGACCCGAGCTCCTCCAGCTCCTCCCGGATGGCGGGAGCGTTGACGATGTTGCCGTTCGTCGCTACGGCCAGATCCCCGGAACGGTATTTAAAGACGAGCGGCTGCGCATTCGCCAGCCGGCTCTCGCCGGCGGTCGAATAACGGACGTGGCCGATCGCCATGTTGCCTTCGAGCGCGTCGAGCCGGTGCTTATCGAATACTTCCTTGACGAGCCCCATGCCCCGGTGGTACGTAAACCGGCCGCCCTTGTCGAGGTCGACCGTGCA
Organism: Paenibacillus humicola; assembly: GCF_028826105.1. Classification (NCBI taxonomy): domain Bacteria; kingdom Bacillati; phylum Bacillota; class Bacilli; order Caryophanales; family Paenibacillaceae; genus Paenibacillus; species Paenibacillus humicola. Next base: position 703,912 of record NZ_JAQGPL010000001.1, on the reverse strand, counting down.
GATGCCGGAGCTTTCCTCGCCGCGGTGCTGCAGCGCGTGAAGGCCGTAATAGGCAAGCTGGGCGGCGTCCGGAATGCCCCAGACGCCGAATACGCCGCATTCCTCGCGCAGCTTGTCGAATATGTCGTCCCGCCCGATGCCTTCGTTATAATGGCTGCCGGTCCACAGCTTCGGCAGCTGCTTCACTTCAACAGACATGGAATCGCATCCTTCCAGACCTTCTCCAATTGTTCGACCGGCGCCGAAACGCACGGTCTGCCGCTTACGCCGATCGTCAAATCGGCGCCGCGCACCGTGCCGATCCGGGCGTTCGGTACGCCCCGCTCCGTCAAATATTGCGCGAGCTTGTCCGCCCGCTCCGGCTTCGCCGACAGCAGAATGCGCGATTGCGATTCGCTGAACAGCGCCGCGTCGGCGCGCAGCTCCGTCGCGACGTTCACTTCGGCGCCCAGCTTGCCGCTGATGCACGATTCCGCCAGCGCAGCCGCGAGGCCGCCTTCGGACAGATCGTGCGCCGATGCGACGAGCCCTTGGCGAATAGCGCCGAGCACCGCGTCCAGCAGCTTTTTCTCGGCGTCCAGATCGATCTGAGGCGGGCGGCCTTCCGTCCGTCCGTGCAGCACGTACTGCAGCTCGCTGCCGCCCAGCTCGTGCTTCGTTTCGCCGAGCAGCAGGATGACGTCGCCCTCGGCTTTAAAGCCCTGCGTCGTAATATGATCGAGATCGTGCACGAGTCCGACCATGCCGATAACCGGCGTCGGATAAATCGCTCCTTTGGCATTCTCGTTATACAGCGATACGTTGCCGCCGATGACCGGCGTCTCCAGCGTTCTGCACGCCTCGGACATGCCGTCCGCCGCTTTCTCGAGCTGCCAGAACACCTCCGGCTTCTCCGGACTTCCGAAATTCAGGTTGTCCGTAATCGCGAGCGGCTCGGCCCCGGAGCAGACGATGTTGCGCGCCGCCTCGGCGACGGCGATGCGCCCGCCGACCTCCGGATCGAGGTAGACGTAACGTCCGTTGCAATCCGTCGTCATGGCGAGCGCTTTGCGCGTGCCGCGAATCGTGACGACCGCCGCATCCGAGCCGGGCTGAACGGCCGTGCTCGTGCGCACCATATAGTCATATTGATTATATACCCATTCTTTGCTGGCCACAGTCGGCGAGGCGAGCACCTGCTTCAGCGCTTCCGTCAAATCGGCCGGCTCGGGATACGCCGCCGTATCGACCTTCGCGTTCTCGGCGTAATACGCCGGCTCGAGCGAGGGCTTGTGATAGACCGGGCATTCGTCGACGAGCGCCTTGACCGGCATGTCGGCAACCTGCTCGCCCTTGTGGAACAGGCGGAGGCGGCCGTCGTCCGTCACCTTGCCGACCTTCGCGCAGATGACGCCCCAGCGATCGAAAATTTCCCTCGCCTGCGCCTCATGCTCCGGCGCAACGACGAACAGCATCCGCTCCTGCGATTCGGACAGCATCATTTCGTACGGCGTCATGCCTTCCTCTCGTTGCGGCACCTCGTCGAGGTACAGCTCGAGGCCGTTGCCCGCCTTCGACGCCATCTCCGCGCTGGAGCACGTCAGCCCCGCCGCGCCCATGTCCTGAATGCCGAGCACGATGCCGGAATCGATCAGCTCGAGCGTCGCTTCCATGACGAGCTTCTCCATGAACGGATCGCCGACCTGCACCGCCGTCCGCTTCTCCTCCGATTCCTCGGACAGCTCGACGGAGGCGAAGGTGGCGCCGTGAATGCCGTCGCGGCCGGTAGCCGGCCCGACGTAAAAGACCGGGTTGCCGACGCCTTTAGCAACGCCGCGCTGGATTTTATCGTGATCGATAAGACCGACGCACATCGCATTGACAAGCGGGTTGCCCTCGTAGCTTTCGTCGAACATCACTTCGCCCGCCACCGTCGGGATGCCGATGCAGTTGCCGTAGCCGGCAATGCCGCCGACGACGTGCTCGAACAAATATTTGACGCGGTCGTTCTCGAGCCGGCCGAAACGGAGGCTGTTCAGCAGCGCGACCGGACGCGCGCCCATCGAGAAAATGTCGCGGATGATGCCGCCGACCCCCGTCGCCGCGCCCTGATACGGCTCGACCGCGGACGGATGGTTGTGCGATTCGATTTTGAATACGACCGCCTGGTTGTCGCCGATGTCGACGATGCCCGCGCCTTCGCCGGGGCCCATCAGCACCTTCGGACCGGTGACCGGAAACTTTTTCAGGATCGGCTTGGAGTTCTTGTACGCGCAGTGCTCCGACCACATGACGCTGAACACGCCGATTTCCGTATAATTCGGCTGGCGGCCGAGAAAGCCGCAGATCAGCTCGTATTCCTGGTCCGTCACGCCGAACTGCCGGTAAATTTTCTGGTCCGCGATTTGCTCCGCCGTCGGCTCCTTAGCCGTTAACTGCTGCGCCATGCCGTTCCCTCCATGCGTTCAAAATCGAAGTAAACATCCGTTTGCCGTCCTCCGAGCCGAGCAGCTGATCGATCGCGCGCTCCGGGTGCGGCATCATGCCGACGACGTTGCCGCGCTCGCTGCAAATTCCCGCGATACCGTTCACGGATCCGTTCGGGTTTGCCCCCGCTTTGTAACGGAACACGACCTGCCCGTTCGCCTCGAGCTTCGCCAGCGTTTCCTCGTCGCAGTAGTAATTGCCTTCGCCGTGCGCGATCGGGATATCGACGATTTCGCCCTTCGCGAATTGGTTCGTGAACGGCGTCGCGTTGTTGACCACCTCAAGCAGCGCGCTGTGGCAGCGGAACTGCATGCCGCTGTTGCGCAGCAGCGCCCCCGGCAGCAGCCCCGCCTCAGTAAGAATCTGGAAGCCGTTGCAAATGCCGAGAATAAATTTGCCCTGCTCGGCCGCTTTGACCACCTCGCTCATGACCGGGGCGAAACGGGCGATTGCGCCGCAGCGCAAATAATCGCCGTAGGAGAAACCGCCCGGCACGAGAATCGCGTCGTAGGCCGAGAGATCGGTTGCCGTATGCCAGACGTAGTCGACCTCCTGGCCGATCGTGTCTTCCACCGCCTTGTAGCAGTCGATATCGCAGTTGGAGCCGGGGAAAACGAGTACCGCGAACTTCATCGGTTCAGCCCTCCAATTCGAATCGGTAATCTTCGACGACCGTGTTGGCCAGCAGCTTCTCGCACATCGTCTTCAGGCGCGTTTCGGCTTCCGCGCGATCGCTGGTTTCGAGCTCCAGCTCGAGATATTTGCCGATGCGCACCCTGCCGACTTCGCCGAAGCCCATCGAATGCAGCGCGCCCTGGACGGCGCTGCCTTGCGGATCGAGCACGTTTTGTTTGATCGTCACGTAAACCTTCGCTTTCATGGGGTGGGTCGCCTCCGATAAAATGGTTATGGGATGCGGGGCATCTTTGCTTGCCCCGCGCGTGAATGATTGCCATGTCCGTCCGGTGAAGCTTATGCTTTTCCGCCGGCGGCTTCCGCTACAGCGATTCGCCCGTCAAGCGGCGGTAGATCTCGAGATAACGGCGGGTCGTTTCTTCAACGACGCGGGCCGGCAGCGGGTCGGGCTTGCTGTTCTGATCCCAGTCCGATGCGGCCAGGTAGCTGCGCACCGGCTCTTTGTCCATGCTGTCGATCTCGATGTCGTATGCGTAGTTTTCTTTCGCCCAAAACCGGGAAGCGTCGGGCGTAAAAATTTCGTCGATGAGAATGACTTGACCGTCGATAAGGCCGAACTCGAATTTGCAGTCGGCCAGAATGATGCCGCGCTCTTCGCAGTAGGCGCGCGCGAATTCGTACAGCTTCACGCTGCGGTCGCACAGCTCTTCTGCCAGCTCGACGCCGACCAGCTCCTGCATCCGTTCGAACGAAATATCTTCGTCGTGGCCGACGTCGTTTTTGGCCGCCGGCGTGAAGAGCGGGCGCTCGAAGCGCTCGTTCTTGTGCATGCCCGCCGGCAGCGGAATGCCGTTCACCGCCGACGTTTTGGTATATTGTCTCCAACCGCCGCCCGTGATATAGCCGCGGACGACGCATTCGATGTCGATGCGCTCCGCTTTTTTCGTGACCATGATGCGGTTTTTCAATAGCTCCGGCTCCGTCACGAGATCGCCGAGCCGGCTCACATCCGTATGGACGACGTGGTTCGGCTGGATCCCTTTCGTCTGCTCGAACCAGAACGCCGACAGGCGGTTCAGCACGCTGCCCTTCTCCGGCACCGCCGGTTCGAGCACGTAATCGAACGCGCTGATGCGGTCGGTGACGACGATCAAATAATGCTCGCCCAGATCGTACAGCTCGCGCACCTTGCCTTTATACAGCAGCGGCGCTTTCACATAATCGGCCGCCGTGGACAGCGCTTGTGCAGTCATCGTTATCTCGCTCCCTTTCATCTGCCGCGTGTACCGGCTCGTGAAAAGCCTGTCCGGCGCAGCCCGTACCTGCGGCATGCTTATCCGCGTCACCCACTTCCCGCCCGGCAATCCGTGAAGAAAGCGGGCGGCGCGGCTGACGCGTCAGATCAATCCGAGACGTTTGAAAATCGTATCGACATGCTTCAGATGCCACGCCGGGTTGAAGCAGTCGTCGATCTCTTCCGGCGACAGCACCTCCGTAATTTCCGGCGACGCTTCAATGATGTCGCGGAACTGGCGCTGTTCCTCCCACGCCTGCATCGCGCGCGGCTGAACGGTGTCGTACGCCCGCTCGCGGCTGAAGCCCTTGTCGATCAGCTTCGTCAGCACGCGGCCGGAGAACGGCACGCCGTAAGTGCGCTGCATGTTGCGTTTCATGTTTTCCGGGAATACAGTCAGGTTCTTGATAATGTTGCCGAGCCGGTTCAGCATATAGTTCAGCAGCATCGTCGCATCCGGCAAAATGATACGCTCCACCGAGGAGTGGCTGATGTCGCGCTCGTGCCAGAGCGTGACGTTCTCATAGGCGGAAATCATATGGCCGCGGATGACGCGGGCCAGGCCGGAAATGTTCTCGCAGCCGATCGGATTGCGTTTGTGCGGCATCGCGGACGAGCCCTTCTGCCCTTTGGCGAACGGCTCCTCCACTTCGCGGAACTCGCTCTTCTGCAGGGCGCGGATTTCCGTCGCGAACTTGTCGAGCGACGTCGCGATGAGGGCGAGCGTCGCCATATATTCCGCGTGGCGGTCGCGCTGCAGCGTCTGGGTCGAGATCGGCGCCGGCGAAATGCCGAGCTTCTCGCAGACGAACTGCTCGACGAACGGATCGATGTTGGCGTACGTCCCGACCGCGCCGGAAATTTTGCCGAACTGGACGCCGCCGGCCGCATGGCGGAACCGCTCGAGGTTTCGCTTCATCTCTTCGTACCAGAGCGCAACCTTAAGACCGAAGGTCGTCGGCTCCGCATGAACGCCGTGGGTCCTGCCCATCATCGGCGTATCCTTGTAGGCGACCGCCTGGACGCGGAGAATGTCGATGAAGTTCAGGATGTCCTTTTCCAAAATCGCGTTCGCCTGGCGGAGCAGATAGCCGAGCGCCGTATCGACGACGTCCGTCGACGTCAGGCCGTAATGGACCCATTTGCGCTCCGGGCCGACGGTCTCGGAAACGGCGCGCGTAAAGGCGATGACGTCGTGGCGCGTCTCCTGCTCGATTTCGTTGATGCGGTCGATGTTAAAGGTTGCGCCGCTGCGCAGCGCTTCGGCGTCCTCGCGCGGTATCGCGCCGAGCTCCACCCACGCTTCGCAGGCGCAAAGCTCGACCTCGAGCCATGCTTTGAATTTGTTCTCCTCGGTCCAAATCGCTCTCATTTCCGGTCTGCTGTACCGTTCCAACATCGCCTATCAAACCCTCCAAATATTCGTTTCGGATATCCAGGCCAGCGCGGTGTCCGTATCCTTCGCCAGCACGTTGACGTGGCCCATCTTCCGTTTATGCTTCGCTTCATGCTTGCCGTACAAATGCACCTTCGGCGCGGCGCCGAGCCGCGCGGCAGCCTCGTCGGGCGCCGCCATCCATTCCAGCAGCGGGCCGACATGCTCGCCGAGCACGTTCGCCATGACGACCGGCGACATCAGCGACGGGTCGCCGAGCGGCAGGCCGCAGACGGCACGGATGTGCTGCTCGAACTGCGACGTGCGGCACGCCTCCATCGTGTAGTGGCCGCTGTTGTGCGGCCGCGGCGCCAGCTCGTTGACGAAGATCCCGCCGTCCGCGGTCAGAAACATTTCGACCGCGATCAGCCCGACGACGCCGAGCCCTTCCGCGATGCGGGCGGCCAGCTTCTCCGCTTCCGCCAGGACGGCGGCGTTCACGCGGGCGGGCACGATCGACAGGTGCAAAATGTTCTCGACGTGGATGTTCTCGGCAGCCGGGAACGTCCGGATTTCGCCCTGCGGATTTCTCGCCGCGATGACGGACAGCTCCTTCTCGAAGCGGATAAACTGCTCGAGCACGAGCTCCGTCCGCGCCTTGCTCAGCGTTTCGAACGCTTCGCCGGTTTCGTCCATGCTGCGGATGACCCATTGTCCCTTGCCGTCATAGCCGCCGGTCGCGGTTTTCAGTACGCAAGGCAGGCCGAAGCGCTCCGCGGCCTCGCGCAGCTCGTCCGCGCTGCGGATTTCGGCGTAAGGGGCTACGCGCACTCCTGCCGCCTCGATCGCCCGCTTCTCGCGCAGCCGGTGCTGCGTCGTATACAGCAGCCCGCTGCCCTGCGGCACGTACGATTCCTCCTTGAGCATGGCGGCGACGCCCGCATCGACATTTTCGAATTCGTACGTGATGACGTCGGCGCGCCGGGCCAGCTCGCGCGCCGCTTCGCGGTCGTCGTAGGCGGCGACGATCTGCTCGGCCACCTGCCCGCACGGCGCGTCCGGCGTCGGATCGAGCGCGACGAAGCGGTAGCCCATCGCGCTGCCGGCATTCGCCATCATCCGGCCGAGCTGGCCGCCGCCGAGGATACCGACCGTCGCGCCGGGCAAAATGACCTTCGCGCCGTCTGCGCGGTCGCCGGGTACACCGGGCGCTAACCGTTCTCCGACCGGCCCGTTCGTCCCGCTCATAGCGTCTCGCCGCTTTCCATCACTTCGCGCCGGATGCGGTCGCGCCGCGCCTGTACGCGCGCCTGCACCTCAGGGTCGAACGCTCCGAGCATTTGCGCCGCGAGCAGCCCTGCGTTCGTGCCGCCGGCATTGCCGATCGCCACGGTGGCGACCGGAATGCCGCCCGGCATCTGCACGATCGACAAAAGCGAATCGAGCCCGCTCAGGCTCGACGACTTGACGGGCACGCCAATAACGGGCAGAACCGTCTTCGCGGCGACCATGCCCGGCAAATGCGCCGCGCCGCCGGCACCGGCGATAATGACTTTCAGGCCGCGGGCGGCGGCGGTTTCCGCATATTCGAACATCAGGTCCGGCGTCCGGTGCGCCGAGACGACCTTTTTCTCATACGGAATGTGGAGCTCGTCCAGAATATCGCAGGCAAGCTTCATCGTCTCCCAGTCCGATTTGCTGCCCATGATGACGCCCACTTTCGCTGACATCGCAAAAACCTGCCTTCTATAGAGAGAGTATGGAAATAAACGACATATTCAGGAAAATAAAAATCCCGCCAGCGGTGTTTCCGGTCGGAAAACGGCTGCGGGACACGAACGGCCGTAAAGGAGGGTCATTTCATCCCTCCCAAAAGACAGGCCGAGGCTGCCCCGAACCGGGGCAACCTCATCTCTTCAACTCGCGCTCGTAGTCCGAAAATTTGCGGTTTTCGGGTAGAAACGTCCGGGCCTTATTCCCGAATATATACGAACTGCTCATGCACAAATTCAGTTTACTCAACCGCCCTACGCCTGTCAACCTAAATACGAACATTTATCGAGCCACCTTTTATAAAAGTTCGTTTTTCCGTCATGTATCGAATTCCGCCGTTTACGACCATAACCGCCAGTCGGAAACTAGCCGGCTTCAATACCGCCGGTGCGGCCGCATTTTGTCCATGGTCCAGGGATTTAACGCTTTCGTATAGCTTGCTCCGATCTGCAGGGAGCATACCTTACCTTTTAAAAGGGAAGTCCCGCAGAGCCTGCTTCCAAGCCGGCGGAACTTCCTCATGTGTTTGGCGTGCCCGGTCCGGCGCGCCAATGCCGCGTTACCCCTGGCTGCCGATAAACCCGTAGCGCGCGATAATGAGAACCGCGAGAATCCACATCAGCCAGTGCACCCTGTACTTGCCGTTGCCCTTGCCCGTAACGTTCGCCACTGTGGCCAGCACGACATACGAGACGATGCCGAGCGAAATGCCGTTGGCGATATTGTACGTAAACGGCATAAACGCGATCGTGAGGAAGGCCGGGATCGCATACACCATATCGCCGAAATCGATATCCTTGACCGATTGCATCATCAGCACGCCGACGATGATCAGCGCGGCGGCCGTCGCGGCATCGGGGATAAGCGAAACGACCGGCCAAAGGAACAGTGCGATCAGAAAAGCGATGCCCGTCGAAACGGCGGTCAGACCGGTCCGGCCGCCCTGGGCGACGCCGGATGCGCTCTCGACATAGGCCGTCACCGTGCTCGTTCCGAGCATTGCGCCGCCGCTGACGCCGATCGCATCGACGAACATCGCCTTGCCGACGCGTTTGCGGCCTTCTTCCGGATTTTTCATGATGCCGGCGCGGCTCGCCGTTCCGAGCAGCGTACCGAACGTATCGAACAGCTCGACGAACGTGAACGTCGCAATCACGGACACGAGCCCGGTCTGCCATACGCCGTTCCAGTCGAAATCCCAGAAGTTCAGCTGCGCAAAATCCGGCGACCAGCTGGCGCCCTGCAGCTTGGCGTCCACATCGACGTTGCCGGTCGCGATGGCGATGATCGTCGTGGCCAGGATGCCCCACAGGATGGCGCCCCGCACGCGCAGCACCATCATGACGCCGATCAGCAGCAGGCCGATCAGCGTCAAATAGACGCCCGGCGTTTCCAAGCTGCCCATGTGAAACACCGTTTCGAAGCCGAGCACGTCGGCGAAGACGCCTTTCGGAATGTCCGTCACCGTATTTTCGACCGCGATCGTCATGAGCCCGCTGTTTTTCAGCCCGATGATCGTAATGAAGAGACCGATGCCGACCGTAATCGCGCTCTTCAGGCTGTCCGGCACCGCCGTGATGAGCATCTGCCGAATCTGCGTCACCGTCAGAATGAGAAAGATGATACCGGAAATGAAGACAGCCGTCAGCGCCACCTCCGGCGTAATCGGCGAGCCTGTCGCTTTCGAAGCGAGCACCGTCGTCGCAAAATAGGCGTTGAGGCCCATTCCGGGCGCCAGCGCGACCGGAAAGTTGACGAACAGGCCCATCGCGATCGTGAAAATGCCGGCCGCCAGCGCCGTCGCCAAAAACACCGAGTAGGCGTTAAGCCCCGTTTCGCCAAGGACGCTCGGGTTGACGGCGAGGATATACGCCATCGTCATAAAGGTCGTCAATCCGGCCAGGATTTCCGTTCTTACCGTTGTTCCGTGTTCCTTCAAACGAAAGAAACCGCCCATTTTTGATAAGCCCTCCCCAAAAAATGTGATCAGAACAAACGAAACCCGGGTGAATGCGGAATGCCGCCCATCGCGGCGCGTCAGTCCCTCCGGAAAACAAGCGGCGGCAAACCATGACAAGCCGCTTCGATTCGTTCGGGACGACAGACTTTTCCAGCATTCTCCCAGGTTCCGCACAAAACGAGAAAAGGTAACGCAGCGGACCGGAAGCTGCGCGCCTTTTCAAGCTTTTCGTAGCCGGATCATTTGCGGTGACCTCGTAGAAACTCCCGGGCCCTATTCCCGGGATTATACGAAAAGAGCTGCTGATTGTCGTTATGGACAAGCCCATTCTAAAGCGGATTCGACAACACGGTCAATAGAAAAGTCGAGAAAACGCTTAACGTGTCCGGCCCTCGGACGAGCGGCCCCGAACGGGGGACCGCAGACGTGCGGTCGGCGGATGAGCAGCCGGTAAACGAGCGGCTTCAAAGCGGCTGGCAGACGGGCAGCCGGTAAAGGTGAAGCTTCAGAGCGGGCGGCAGTCGGGCGGCCACAAATGGATTTGCGCTAGCCGGAACGGATCCCTCGGCGCTGCCGGTTCCGGTTCCGCCAGCAGCGGAACAGATCCCTGCAAATTAAAAAACGGCTGTCCGGGAAGATGAATTCCCGTGCAGCCGATAACCGGTTTCGCCGTGCTTATTCCCATTCGATCGTTGCGGGCGGCTTCGACGTAATGTCATAGACGACCCGGTTGACGTTCTCGACCTCGTTGACGATCCGGACCGATATTTTCTCCAGCACGTCCCATGGGATGCGCGCCCAGTCGGCGGTCATGCCGTCGATCGACGTGACTGCGCGGATACCGACAGTGTACGAATAGGTACGGGCGTCGCCCATGACGCCGACGCTCTTCATATTCGGCAGCGCCGTGAAATACTGCCAAATTTCCCGGTCCAATCCGGCTTTGGCGATTTCGTCGCGAAGAATCGCATCGGAATCGCGGACGATCTTCAGCTTCTCCTCCGTTACTTCGCCTAGCACGCGGATCGCCAGGCCCGGACCCGGGAACGGCTGCCGCCACACGATTTCCTCCGGCAGGCCGCACTCTTCGCCGACCTTCCGCACCTCGTCCTTGAACAGCGCCTTCAGCGGCTCGACGAGCTTGAACTTGATATCCTTCGGCAGGCCGCCGACGTTATGGTGCGACTTGATCGTCTGCGCCGTCGCCGTGCCGCTTTCGACGATATCGGTGTACAGCGTTCCCTGCGCCAGAAACTCGAAGTCGTCGAACTTCGCGGATTCCTCCTGGAACACGTAGATGAACTCGTTGCCGATAATTTTGCGCTTTTGCTCCGGATCGTCGACGCCATTCAGCTTGCCGAGAAACCGCTCGCTGGCGTCGATTTTGACGACCTTCATATCGAACTTGCCGACGAACGTCTCCATAACGCTCTCCGCTTCGCCCTTGCGCAGCAGGCCGTGGTCGATGAACATGCACGTCAGCTGGTCGCCGATCGCCTTGTGGATCAGGATCGCGACGACCGAGGAATCGACGCCGCCGGAAAGCGCGCACAGCACCTTGCGGTCGCCGACCTGCTCGCGAATGTCGCGAATCGTATCTTCGATGAACGTCTCCATGCTCCAGCTGCCTTCGCAGCCGCAGACCTCGTAGAGGAAGTTCCGGATCATATCGTTGCCGTAAACGGAATGCCGCACCTCCGGATGGAACTGCACCGCATAAAATTTGCGCTCCTCGTGGCTCATCGCCGCGATCGGCGCGTGCTCCGTGCTGGCTTCGACGCGGAAGCCGGCCGGCAGCTCCACCACATGATCGCCGTGGCTCATCCAGACCGTCTGGCGGTGTTCAAGCCCCTGAATCAACCGGGAGCCGGCAATGAAATCGACGTCCGCCTTGCCGTATTCGCGCTTGCCCGCCCGCTCGACCTTGCCATGCAGCATATGCGACATCAGCTGCATACCGTAGCAAATGCCGAGAATCGGCAGACCGAGCTCGTAGACGGCCGGGTCGACCTTGGGCGCATTTTCCTCGTACACGCTTGCCGGGCCTCCCGAGAACACGATGCCTTTCGGCTGCAGCTCGCGGATCCGTTCCGCCGGCGTGTTGTACGGGAGCAGTTCGCTGTACACGCCCAGATCCCGAATGCGTCTGGCGATTAACTGGTTGTATTGTCCGCCGAAATCGAGGACAACGATCATTTCATTTGGCTTGTTCATTGCCGAGCCTCCCTCAAATCAATGTGATAATTATAGCGGTGCCGTATAAGCCAGTCAAGGCGAGTCCGGGAGGCCCGAAGCACACGAGAAGAAACGGCCGGCGCGGCCTTTTTGGCTGCGAAGACACTCGGGGAAAGCAAAGCGGGAAGTTTGATAAAAGACCGAAAAGGGCGGCCCGTTCAACATGATGCGGTATGGGAAAATGGAAGCGAAAGAAAACTTTTTTCCGCTCCTGTTCGTATTAAAAAGGGACGGAGTCCGATTTTGTGAAATGACGAGGTGGACCATGCGAATTCCGATTCTGTTTCTGATCGTTTACGGCCTGCTGACGCTTCATTTCGCCGACAAGGCCGCCGCGCAGTGGAAGGCGGGGCACGACCGGCCCGCCCGGACGTATGCACTGCTCGCCGCCGTCGGCACGGCAACCTTCGCGTACCGGACGTACGCCTCCTTCAAAACAAGAAACAACTACCTTTAAGACACGGCAGCGGATATGGATACGGATTTGATCGGGTATACGGTACGGAAAAAAGGGACAAGCAGCGCCGGAAGGCGCGGGGCTTGTCCCTTTTTTCGTTTTCGTCCGCGGCGGCGACGGGCTGCAAGGACGCCGTACAGGAAAGAGCCGGCCGAGCCCGCTCTGCACCCGCCGCGAACGGACGGATCATTACCAAAGCGCCGGCTTGGCGACCATAAACCACAGCATCAGGAGCAGCAGCGCCAGGTAGATCCAAACCGAGCGCCGCAGCCTGCGGAGCGCGTCTTCCCGGCTTTGATCCGGGGACGGGCTCGTCAGCACGAGCAGGTGCGGGGAAAATGCGCGGGCGAGAAACAGCAGCGAGGCAACCAGCACGATTACGGTCGCATCCAGCCACGGCGTCAGCCACGAATAGCCCCCGATGAGCGCAAGCAGCACGCCCGAGGCAACGAGCACGTGCCCGGCATGCTTGGCCATTCTCGCCGCGAAGCGGAACGAGCCGATATAGGCTTCCAGCTCGCGGCCTTCCGCGGTCCGCAGCCTGCCGAGCATCGGAATGAGCAGGAAAAACGGCCCGATCGACATGACGGCGCTAAGCACATGAAGGTAAAGAAGAAGCCGATACCCGATCAGCACGCGCGGTTAGTCCCGGGCAGGAGAAAATTCGTGCACCCAAACTTTCATGTGCGGCAGCCACGGCATGCCGGGATGAATGGACAGAATGGACTGCTTGTAGTCTTCCAGGCTGTCAAAGCCTTCCTGGCGGGCGTTCTCCTCTGTAAGTTCGCCGAGCGTCTGCACGTATACGCGGTCGACGACGAAGCGCTTGCCCTCGAGCTCCATAATTTCGCCGACGTCGGCGTATCTGCCGTTGCGGCGGGTCGCCGTCTTTTTCCCGGCGAGCACGCGCGCGACATCTTCGGGCATCGTGACCATCCTGTCGATCGAGCAGGTTTTCGGCGGCAGCGCGCCGTTTTCGATTTCATTTGTCATCTTCATCGTTCCCTTCCTCATGCTTCTAAAGGCAAAAGCTTTCTCTCTCACTTTAGCATAAGTCGAAGTGCGATTTCATCTTCGGGGAGGGAGAAAAAGGAAAACCCGCCAGGCGCACATTCGGCCGGGCGGGTGTGGATAAAAGGCAGCCGTCTGCAAGGGCAGAATCTTGGGGGCGGACGGCGGTCCGGGTGTGGCGCTCCGGCGAGGCAGCCAATGTGGGGCTGCCGCCGCCGGCGCTAACGGAGTGGCTGCTCCGGCATCGCGCTCGGACGAGGCAGCCTATGTCGGGCTGCCGCCGCCGGCGGCTAACGGCGCGGCCGCTCCGGCATGGCGCGCAGGGCGCGCAGCAGCGCGCCGATTTGCTCCGGCGCGGGCCGTTCCCGCCATTCGGCGCCGTACCGCGCGGCTTCGTCCCACCGGACGAAGTCGGCGAGCAGGCCCGCGGCCGGCGGCGGGAGGCGGAGCGACGCCGCGTATTCGCGCGGCGTCCGGTGCGGCGGCCGCTCGCCGCAGCGCCGGTACAGCTCGCGCCAGCAGCCGTCCGCGAGCGCGAGAAATTGCCCGCGGGCCGCCGTGCCCCGGCCCGCGCCGAGCGCGCTGCGGTACTTGCGCAGCGCGCCTGCGAACGCGAAGCGTTCGCGCCTGCGCCGCGCAGCCGCCGCAAGCACGGCGGCTGCCGCGGCGCCCGCGGCGGGCGCGGCCCAGGCCCACGGCCCGGCCGCGGCGCCGCGCGCCTCGCGCGCGTGGGCCTGCGCCCCGCGCGCGGCAGCCCCGGCGGCCCGCACCGCGGCCGCCTGCAGATCCGCCGCCGCGCGGCGGATCGCGCCTGCGGCGTCGGGCGCGGCGGCTTCGCCTGCACCCGCGCCGTACTGCGCACCGGCCGGGACGGCGGCCGGCGCAGCCGCATCGGCGGCGCCGGGTTCCCCTGCCGGCGCCGCAAAACCCGGCGTCGGCTCAAACGGCAGCCAGCCGGCGCCCGGGAAAAACACTTCCACCCACGCGTGCGCGTCGCTTGCACGCACGGTGTACGCATGCTCCGCCGGCTGCGAGCCTGCCGCTTCGGCGGCATCCCGCCCGCCCGCGGCGCCGACGGTTTCCCCGGGCGCAAAGCCCTTCACATAGCGCGCCGGAATGCCCTGCGTTCGCAGCAGGACGGCCATCGCCGAAGCGAAATGCACGCAGTATCCCTGCTTCTGATCGAACAGAAAATCGTCGACGAAGTCGGCACCGGCGGGAGGAACGGCCGTCTGCGTAAGGGTATAGGCGTAATGCGTGCGTAAATATGCTTCGACCGCCTTCACTTTGTCATAGCGGGTATCGCCCGCCTTCGCCATAATGTCTCTGGCCAGCGAACCGACCCGCGCGGGCAGCGATGCCGGCAGCTGCGTGTACGCGGCCGCCAGCCCGGCGGGATCTCCGCCGCTCGCCGCAGCGGCCTGCTGCAGCGCCTTGGGGTCGGCCGCAAGGGCCGCCGTCTCGACGGTATAGTCCGCCACGCGGTCCGAACCGTCAAGCGGGAACAAGGCCCCGGTCTCGGTGTCCGTCAAATAACCGTCCGCGCGCGAACCGCCGGCGGTTGTCAGCGACGTGACCCGCGCCTCCGGGCCTGCCGCGAACAGCGGCCAGCCGGGCGCCGGGGCGGCCGCCTTGACCGTCATGCGCTGCGGAGCTTCCGCTGTTCTGCTGGCGGCCTTCCCGCCTGCGCCTGCGCTTCCGTCGACTGCCGAGGCGCCGCCGGACGGGCCGCCCGCCTGCGGCACAATCGTCCGCGCCTCCAGCCGGTGCGCGGGCTGCTCCCAGCCCTTGCCGTCATAAAACGATTTGCTGTCGCCGCGAAGATATTCCTTCTCCGGCGACTGCACCGTAAAAAGCACGCTGTTGTCCGGCTTGATCGGCGCTCCCAGCGTCCGGTCGTCAAAGCCGTAGCCCGTCGTTCTCCCCGCCCCTCCGGACGGCACGTCAAGCGACGGCCAGCCGCCTGCGCCGATGCCGCCTGCCGCGACGGAAGCCGGCTGCTCCTTGCCCAGCTCCGCCTTGCCCCAGTCGATCGCCTGCGCCGCCCATGGCGCCGGCTCGCTCGAGAAGCCGCCGCCCCAGGCGGCGCCGATACCGACAACGGCCGCCAGCACGGCAATCCAGGCGGCTCCCGCCCACCAGCGGGCCGGCCAGCCGGCTATCGTCCGCGCCCCCCGCAAACCGAGCGTAAACGGAGCGCCGGCCAGCCGTTCCAGGCGCGGAACCGCCAGCAGGCCGGCGAGCGTCAGCCCTTCCGCGCAGGTGCGGAGCAGGCCGGGCAGCACATCGATGCCGAGAAAACCGTATAGCAGCATCAGATAAACCGCCGTCAAGGCGGTCAGCCCGAGCCCCCATTGCCGCAGCCATACGAGCGATTGCACGGCGGCCGCCATCATGGAGAGCCCGACCAGCAGCAGCAGTGTGCGCGACTCGCCGCTTAGTTGAAAGTCGCCGTGCGCCGCCCGCTCGGCGTCGCCGCGCAGCGCTTCCGCCAAATGCGCAATCGCCGCCGTGAAGGAACCGGATTCCCCGCCAAACAGATACAAGACGGCGGCGGCACTGATGACAAAACTGAGCGGAAGCGTTACCCGCGTCGGCGGCATGAACAATCCGACCGCCAGAAACAGGCCGACGGCGGCGATCAGCGGTCCGATCCGGTACAGCTCCGTGTAAGCCGCCAGCTGCCGCAGCGGAAGGAGCCACTCCGTCATCAGCCCGAACAGCAGGAGCGACGTGACGAGCCGTCTGCCGAAGCCCGCAAAAAACAGCGTGCCGTCGCCCCCCCGTTCCCAGGCGCCCGGCTTTCCTGCGCTAGCTTGCCGTAACTCCAGCATAACCGCCGCCTCCTTCGAAAATTTCCGGTTCCCTTCGGTAGCTTTCGGGAACGGGCAGGACGGTTACCGTGCAGCCTGTCCCTTTGACAAACCGGTTCCAGTGCGCGGCCGCTGCCGCCTCGTCACCGGCATTGCAGGATATGCGCAAATCCAGGCGAACGCCGCGCAGCGCGGCGATTTTCAGCGCCCGAACGAACGGTCCGTCCGTCGACCCCACGCCCGGAGACCCAGCCGCCGCGTCGCGATCCACTGCCGCTCCGGCGTCCGCCGCCGAAGCCCCGCCACCCGCTTTCGCTCCCGCTTCCAACGCGCCGCGATTCTCCGCCATTCCTGCACTCGCCGCCGAAGCCCCGACGCCCGCTTTTGCTCCCGCTTCCGGCGCGTCGTGGTTCTCTGCCATTCCTCCTCTCGCCGCCGAAGCCCCGCTGCCCGCTTTCGCTCTCGCTTCCAGCGACCCGCGGTTCACCTGCGGTACGGCGTTCCCCGTTCCGCCATGCCCCGGCGCACCCGCTTTCCCGCCGCCCTCCGGCGGTAAACCCGCCGTCAGGCAGACGATGACGCTCCCTCTCGGCAGCGCCAGCGACGCCTCCGCGATCGCGTCCGCAAGCGGCGCCTCTTTCTCCGCATGCAGACGCGCCAGCGTGTCGACCGCCTGCCCATACGCCGCTTGGTCGCCCGCCCCGACGTACCGCTTCGGCAGGCCCGGAGCGCCCAGCAGGAGCGATACGCCGCGTCCGCTTGCGGCCGCAGCCTGAAGGGCCCCGGCCGCGCTGCCGGCGGATGCGTCGAACAGCCGCCGGTCGCCGCCGTACGAGCCGGCCGAAACGTCCAGCAGCACCGCCTCCTCGGCGGGAGGCTCCCGGTCGTCGAGGCGCGTCTGCAGCCCGGCTCCGCGCGCCATGGCCCGCCAGTCGACCCGCCGCAGCGGATCGCCGGGTGCATATATCCGCGAATCGGGGCCGGCCCCCGGTCTGGAGGTCGCCGAAGCCGCCCCTATCGCCGGAGCCCCGGCCGCGCCTCTCGGCGGCCCGTGCACGGATGTGCGCTGGCCGCCGGGGACAAGCGACCGTTCCATCCCGCCCGGCATGCCGGGCAAGGGCGGACTCGGCCTGACCAGCATGCGGCTTTCGCACGGCACCACGAAGGACCGGACGGTCAGGCCGAGCGGATCGCCTGCCGCGACCTGGACCGGCCGGATGGCAATTTCGCCCCGATGCAGGCCGGAAACGCCATATTCAATCGTAAGCTCCCTGGCGAACCCGGGCAAACCGAGCGAGCGGAAAACAAGCGTCCTCCCGCTCTCGCCATCCGGATAAGCCAGCTCGTCGCGCACGGCCAGCCACAGCAGCGGAAGCGGCCTGCTCATCCGCAGCGTCAGCTTTACCCGCAGGCTCCCGCCGTCTACGGCCGTTCCGCCGTCCGGCGTCACGAACCGTTCGGCCGAAATTCGCCCTACGCTTAAATAGGGCACGACCCAGCACCAGACCGAAACGGCCGACAGGACGCCGAAAAACAGCCGCTCCGCCGCCCCGCCCCGCGCCTGCAGCGCCATGGCGCTCAGCCCCAGCAGTCCGAGCAGCAGCAGCCTGGCCGCAAAGCGGCCTTTTACCTCCCGCGTGCTGCCGGTCAGCTCCATTCTGCCCGATTCCCGGTTCGTTCGCGCCTGATCCTGTTTGCGCACCGCCGGCGGGTCCGCGAATGCGAGTTCGCCCGTTCTCGCGCGAAGCCCCGTTTTTTCTTGTCCGGCTGCACGGTTTCCCGGAACCGGCTCCCATCCGGCGCGCACAGCCGCTCCCGCTTCCCCGCTTTTCGCGTTCATCGGCGGCTCCCGCCTTCCGCGGCCGGCACCGGCACCGCGGCAAGAATGCGCCGCAGCGCGTCCTTGGGACGGACGCCGTCCGCCGCCGCTTCGTCCCGCACGATGAGCCTGTGCGCAAGCACCGGCTCGCAGACCGCCTTCAAATCGTCGGGCACGACGAACCGCCTTCCGGCTAAATACGCGGCAGCCTGCGCCGCCCGAGCCCAGTCCCGCACCGCCCGCGGGCTGGCGCCGAGCGACAGCTCGTCTGCGGCGCGCGTCGCCCGGACGACCCGCACGGCATAGACAAGCAGCGTCTGATGCACATGGATGCGCTGCGCGTCCCGCTGCATCCGCATCCATTCCTCGGGGACGACGACCGGCCGCAGCTGCTCCGGCTGCGGCCGGCCGGGACCGCCGGCGAGCATGCGGATCTCGTCGTCCTCCGACGGATAACCGACGGACAGCCGCATCATAAACCGGTCCAGCTGCGCTTCGGGCAGCGGGTACGTACCGCCGTCCCGCAGCGGATTTTGCGTAGCCAGCAGCATAAACGGCTGCGGCAGACGGATCGTTTCGCCGTCGGCCGTGATGCACCGCTCCTCCATCGCTTCCAGCAGCGCCGACTGCGTCCGTGGCGGCGTCCGGTTGATTTCGTCGGCCAGCACCACGTTCGCCATCAGCGGCCCCTGCCGGAATACGAGCTCTTCCCGCCGTCCGTCCCAGACAAGCCCGCCGACCACATCGGCCGGCAGCATGTCCGACGTAAATTGGATCCGCTTGAACTCGCCGCCCATCACGCGGGCGATCGCCCGCACGAGCAGCGTTTTGCCGACGCCCGGCACATCCTCCAGAAGCACGTGGCCGCCGGCCAGCAGTGCCGCGAATACTTGTCCGATAAGTTCCGTTTTGCCCAGCAGCACGCTGCCGACCTGCGCCATCATCGCCTTGAGCAGCCGTTCGGCCGCCTCCGGCCACAGATCCGGCTCTAAGCCGGTCTCCCTGTCCGACGGCCTGTCCATCCGTACCGGTTCATTCATCATAAGTCTCGCACGTCCTTTCGAAATCCGAAACGATCTTCGAATCTATCAACCAGTTTCGCCATTTCGGGGGGTGTTTACACCTTTTTCATAGAACGGGAAGCGAGATTTATGAGGGGACCGTTTTCAACGATTCATTTGGAAGCGGCATCCTTAAATAGTCCAACAGAGATGGAGGGGGCGGCGGTGTCTGTTTTCCAGAGAGCGGCGCCAGGATCCGTGCCCGTTTCGCGGCCGATGCGCTGCATTTGCTTCTTTCGCATTGTGGGAGCCATTACCGGCACCTGACCGCCTTGCTGCCTCGCAAAGCGCGAGCTTGATCGGTGCCGGGCTGAATATTAGGAGCGAAAAACGAACACGGGGCCGTTCCAGCGCTCATCTCGGAGGGTCGTTTCGTCAAAAGAATCCGGACCTGCATACGCCGCAATCACATGCTTTCAGAACTGATACGCGGGCAGGTTGCCGGATGTTTGCCTGACCTCCCACGTTCCTGGAAACTTGTCGAAAATGGAGAATGCTACTTTTTTGCCTACGCCTTTACGCCGGAACTTTCGCATAATGAAAAAATCGGATATCGAGTTTGTTTTTTCCGCCTTGCTCCATTTCATATAGGTTTGGGGAATGTCGAGACTGACCAGCGCGAAGCCCGCGATCTCCCCGTCCGCCCGGACGAGGAAAGGCCGCCGGTATTCATCCGTCCACTGATGGTCGAAATATTTGTACAAGCAGAGGCCGTGGCGGTTTAAGATGTGGCCGTCAAATTCGCTGCTGTCGTATCGGTACAGTTGAATCAACGGGTATAGCGAAACAATCCCGGGACCGCCGGGAAAAACGAAGAGCCGTTCCCGGCCACATCGGGAACAGCTCCACAAAATCGTTTGCCAAACGAGCGGCTCCACCCGCCCGGATATCTTGCCAACCGGTCCAGCCGCTTGCCGTCCGGAGCCGTCCGCAATTTCACTTCTTTTCCGGCGCCGCCGCGCGCTTTCCTTTTCCGTTTTCCAGTTCCCGGACCGTCTCCAGCACGTTCTCGACATGTCCCTTCACGCGCAAATTGCGCCATTCCCGCACGAGCTTTCCCTTCTCGTCAACCAGAAAGGTCGAGCGGACGAGCCCCATGTATTCGCGGCCGTACAGCTTTTTCAGCTGCCAGACGCCGTACAGCTCGCTGACGCGGTGCTCCGTATCCGCCAGCAGCTCGAAGGGCAGCTCGTATTTCGCGGCGAAGCGGACGTGCGTTTCGGCCGGGTCGTTGCTGATGCCGAGCACGACGGTGTTCAGCCTGCCGAATTCGGCGTACGCATCGCGGAAATCGCACGATTCCTGCGTGCATGCCGGCGTCAAATCTTTCGGATAGAAGAACAGGACCACCCGCCGTCCGGCAAAATCGCTTAAAGAAACGTTCCGCCCATCCGCCGCCGGCAGCGTGAAATCGGGCGCCTTTTTGCCGACGAACGCTTTCGGTTTGATTGCAGCCATCCTTATTTCAGCCCTTTCTATCGTTAAAATTTAATGTCATTCCTTGTTCCGCCCGCTTATGAGCCTGCGCCGCGGTACCGCTTGACACCATGGTTCCAGACCGCAAGTCCGATCGACAGGACGACGATGCCGACAACCGGCGTAAGGAGGGCCAGCGTCTGCAGATGATCCTCCTGCCGGTTCAGGAAATAGGAGGCCGGGATCACGCCGACGAAAGCGAACGGCAGCAGCCACGTCAGCAGGAAACGGATCGTTTTGTTATATATGTTGACCGGGTAGCGCCCGTAATTCTGAAGGTTGTACATCAGCGGCAAAATGCCCGTCGGCGCGTCCGAGTAAAACGAAATCGCGGTCAGCGCGGTATACAGGCCCATATAAATGAGCGTCGCGCCGGCAATAAAAATAACGAGCATCAGAGCGTCGAGCGCTTCGAACGGCAGTCCGAGCTTCGCCCAGCTGATCGCCATGATGACCGCCCCGACCGCCGAGCCGAATAGGGACGGCGGATCGAGATTTTCCAGCAGCACCTGGAACAGGTTGTAGGCGGGACGGGTCAAAATCCGGTCCATTTCCCCCTTCACGATATACCGCTCGCTGAAATTCCAGACGCCGAAGAAGGCGCTGAAAATCCCGTAGGGCACCATGAAGAAGCCGTAAACGAAAATCACCTCGGCCTCCGACCACCCGCCGAGCGAGGGCGTCTGCCGGAACACGATCAGGATGAAAATCAGGTTGATCGCCTGATACATCAGATCCGACAGCACCTCGATCCAGAAATCGGCACGGTACGTGAGGCGCGTTTTCGCGTAATTTTTCATGTAGTCGAGGCATAAGGTCAGGTAGAACATGCTTTCGTCACCCTCCCTGCACGAACAGCCGGAACCGGGCCTGCCGCCAGACGAGCAGGATCGGCACGAGCAGCAGCGCGAACCAGACGATCTGCACGGCGAGCACCTGGAGCGCCGCGCTTCCCGCCGTCCGGCCGGTGAATACCGACGTCGGCAAATACGTGATCGCCTGGAACGGCAGCCATTCCATCGCCTTCGCCAGCCAGCCCGGGAAGAACGAAATCGGCACGACAACGCCCGAGAACAGGTCGACAAGCACGCGCTTCATGCGCAGCATGCCTTCGTTGTTTTCGACGAAAAAGGCGAACAGGCCGGTCAGGATGTTGATCTGCGTGTTTATCAGAAAGCTGAGCATCAGCATGACGAAATACAGCGCCCAGACGGCGGGATCCTGCGGCAGCCGGACGGGAAACAGCAGGCAGACGATAACCAGCCCCGGGATCATGAACAGCAGCAGCCGGAACAGGCCCTCGCCGAATCCCTGCATCGTCTTGACGAGCAGGTACGAGTACGGGCGGATAAACTGGACCGCTACGCTGCCGTCGCGGATTTCGCCCGCGATTTCCCGGTCCAGATTATTGAAATAAAAGGCGCGCGCCATCCACGAGACGGCGACGTAGGTCGTCATCTGCAGCAGCGTGAAGCCGCCGAGCTGGTTTTGCGCGCCGTAGATCGCCTGCCACAAGAAATAATAAGCGCCGATATTGATTGCATAGATGACGATGCCGCTGTAATAATTGACGCGGTAGGCGAGCATCATCAGGAAACGGATGCGGATGAGATCGAGATAGGCGCTAGCCATTTCGCACCGGCTCCTTTTCGCGCTCCGCCGGCTGCCCGGCGGCGCCGCCGTCCCGCTTTGTCTCGGCCCGGCCCGCCGTTTCCGGCGAAGCTGCCTTGGCGGCATCCGCATTATCCGCGGCGGTTTGCGCGGACGGCGTCTGCGGGTTCGCCTCCGGCACAGCTTCACCGCGCTGCCGGTCGCCCGGCTCGCCCCGTGCCGCCGATAAATGTGCCGGGTACCGCGCGATAAGTTCGTCCGGCGGGCCGGATGCGAGCTTCCCGCCCGCTGCGCGCGACGCCGAGCCGGACGAATAAATTTCCCGGACGATTTCGTCCGTATTCGTCTCGACGATTTGAATGTCCCGGATATCGGCTGCGCCCCCGACGACACGCGCCAGCGCTTCGGAGACGTTCACCGAATGCGGCAGCCACATCGCGGCCGTCAAATCGCCGCCGATCGTCCAGGCGACGCCGCCCAGATCCGACGTCCGCTCCCGCAGCGCGGCGGGATCCGGCTCCGATCCGAACTGGAACCGGATTTCGCGCCCTTTGCTCCAGCGCGACTTCAGCTCCTCCAGGCTGCCGTCGTAAATAATGCGGCCGTCGTCGAGCATAATAACTCGCGAGCACAGCGCTTCGATATCCTGCAAGTCGTGCGTCGTCAGCAGGATGGTCGTCCCCTGCTCGCGGTTCACTTTTTTCAGAAACTCGCGGATCTCCGTCTTGACGACGATGTCGAGCCCAATCGTCGGCTCGTCCAGAAACAGGATGGACGGATCGTGCAGCAGCGACGCCACCAGCTCGCAGCGCATCCGCTGGCCGAGACTCAGCTTGCGCACCGGCCGGTTCAACAGCTCGCCGAGCTGCAGCCGCTCGACAAGCTCGTCCAGCCTGCTGCGGAAATCGGCTTCCGGCACCCGGTACACCTTGCGCAGCAGCCGGAACGACTCGATGACGCCGATATCCCACCACAGCTGGCTGCGCTGGCCGAACACGACGCCGATTCCGCGCACGAATTTTTCGCGTTCCTTGAACGGCACGAAGCCGTTTACGTTCATATAGCCCGAGGTCGGCACCAGAATGCCGGTCAGCATTTTGATCGTGGTCGATTTGCCGGCGCCGTTCTCCCCGATATAGCCGCATATTTCGCCCTGAGGGATTTGAAACGTAATGTCCTTCACCGCGGTGACCGAGCTGTATTCGCGCCGGAACAAGTCCTTTAACGCGCCTCCCAGTCCTTCGCGGTTTTTTTGCACTTTAAACTCTTTGCGTAGATCCTGGACGTCAATGGCGAGCATAAAATCTGCTGTTCTCCTCTCACTCGACATTTCCTGGGAAATATCTGCTTCATTCGAATCTATTATATAAAACTTGCGCCGGTATGACGTTACATTTTATAATTTTATGATATGTGCTGCTTTTTTATTTTTGAAATCGTGAAAAACTGTCGAATGCCGCGATCTTATCTATACTAACATTTTTAAAGCCGCTTACAAACAGGAGGAACGACATGTCTCGGACTGAAGATAGGATGAAGAAGCCGAAAAAACCGTGGAAATGGGTGATGCTCGGCGTCTCGGCCGTGCTGCTGTGCATCGTCGGATATTTTGTGTATCAGGCGGTCGGCGTGTATAACGGACTGAACAACCTGAGCGATCCGGGGAAATCTACGCAAATTCCGATCAAATCCTTTCCGGAGGATACGCAGAAAAATCTGCAGCCTACCGAATGGACGGGCAAGGAGCGAGTCAACATCCTGCTCATGGGCGGCGACAACCGCGGCCTGAAGGAAAACGAATCGGCCCGCTCGGACTCGATGCTTGTCGTTTCGTTCGATCCGGTGACGAAGGAGGCCCACCTGTTCTCCGTCCTCCGGGACACATACATCCCGATTGAAGGGCACGGCGAAGGAAGGATCAATACGGCGATGGCGCTCGGCGGGCCGAATTTGGCGATGAAAACGATCGGCGACCTGCTCGGACTGAACATCCAGTATTATGTGTATACGGATTTTGAAGGATTCAAATCGCTGATCGACGCGATCGGCGGCATCGATTTCGATGTCGAGAAAGATATGAATTATGTCGATAATGCCGATAAGAACCGTTACGACATCCATTTGAAAAAAGGGATGCAGCATCTCGACGGCACGCATGCGCTCATGTACGTCCGTTTCCGCCACGACGCCATGAGCGATTTCACCCGGACCGAGCGGCAGCGCAACTTCCTGTCGGCGGTCGCCGACAAGCTGAAGTCCGGCTGGAATCTCGTGCGGGCGAAGCAGATATTGGACAGCATTTCGCCGTATATCAAGACGAACATTGAAGTATCGGATATGCTGAAGCTGGCGCAGCTCGGCGTCGAAAGCCATCTGGCCGGAACGGCCCAAATGCCGCCGATGGATCTGCTCGGCTCCAAGAACGCCGACGGCGCTTCGGTGCTGACGGTGAGGGATCCGGAAGAGCTGAAGCAGTACGTGCAGCAGCAGCTGGCGCTTGACCAGACGCAGAAGACGCCGGCCGGGGGAAGCGGCAGCGCGGCGGGAACGGACGGCACCGGCGGTTCTAATTCCGCAAGCGGGACGGCCGACCGCAGCGGGACCGGCGGCAGCGGGTCGGGCAGCGATGTGAGCAGCAGCTCAAGCAGCGCCGACAGCGGATCGGAGCGATAATCGCGCAGCAGCCTCAGGCTGACGTAACGCTGAGACGCCGATAAGTGATTGCACAAAGAGAGGGCGCACGGGAACGGGCGGCAATGCCGCTTCCCCGGCGCCCTCTTTATTTTGCGTTCGAAGCCTTGCCGTTACAGCTCGATGCTCAGGCTTTCGGCCGACTGCCGGATGTAGGCCGCCGCCTGCCTGTACTGCTCCTGCGTGGACAAGTGCTCGATAATAAGCGGCGTATCCGCGTCCAGCTTGGCGAGCTCCGTCAAATACGTCCGGTAGTCCAGCGCGCCGGTTCCGGGCACAACCTCGTCGAGATGAACCGTCAGCTTGCCGGAAAGCCGGATGTCTTTGGCGTGGCAGTTTTTGATATACGGCCCGAGCTTCGCGAAAAAGTCCTTGATCATCTCGCCGTTGCGGTAATATGTCCGCGGGCTGCTCACCATGTTGACCGGATCGAGATGAACCGCAAAGCCCGGCCGGTCGATCGCTTTCAGCAGCGCCAGATAGGTATCGGCCGAATCCGGGTACACCCACGGCATCGTCTCCAGCGAGAAAAACGTCCGCTTCGGCTTCACCGCGTCGATAATCTCCCGCGTCGTCTCGACGATCAGATCGAACGTCTCGCCGCTGAAATTGTCCGGGTGCGGGCCGTCCCACTGCTCGCCGCGCGAGCCGGCGATGTTGACGCAGCATCTTGCGCCGATCCGCTCCGCGAGCGCGAGCTGGCGTTTGCAGTAGTCGACCGCCTTGTTCCGCACCTCCGGGTCGGCGCTGAGCGGATTGCTCCATGCTCCGACCTCCGATATGAGGATGCCCCTCGCCTCCGCCGCTTTTACATAAGCGTCCGCCAGCGCCTCGCCGGCATCGGCGTTCACCGGACAGACGGCGGCGCGGAATCCTTCCTTCTGCAGCGCGTCCGCCCACGTTTCCGGCTCTTTGTTTTCCACAAATACATAGCCGCCCAATCTCATCGCCGTCTTCCCCTCTCAATGGAATGATAGATTTGATATCCTCCAGCCGTCTCGCGGATTTCCGCTTTGTCTCTCTGCTTGTTTCGTTAAAACGCATACACTACTGCCGGCGTCTGCAGACAGCTCTTCCAACTCGTCCGGAATCGCCCCGTTATGGTATAGTAAATGGGTTGGTTCATATCAAGCTTAGCCGTCCGCATCCGAATGCGGCTTATGTCTTAGAAGGAGGCTGCATGTCCATGTCCAATCTCCGTCCTCGCTCGGAGCAGCTGTACGCCGAAGCGCTGCAGCATATCGTCGGCGGCGTCAACAGTCCGTCCCGCTCGTTCAAGGCGGTCGGCGGCGGCGCGCCGGTGTTCATGAAACGCGCCCGGGGGGCGTATTTCTGGGATGTCGACGACAACCGCTACATCGATTATTTGTGCGCCTACGGTCCGATTATCGCCGGCCACGCACACCCGCACATTACGGCGGCGATCGCGCGCGCGGCCGAGAACGGCACGCTGTACGGCACGCCGACCGAGCTCGAAATCGAGCTGGCGCGCAAGCTGAAGTCGGCGATCCCGTCGCTCGGCAAGGTCCGTTTCGTCAACTCCGGCACCGAAGCCGTCATGACGACGATCCGCGTAGCCCGGGCGTATACGAAGCGCAATAAAATCGTCAAATTCGCCGGCTGCTACCACGGCCATTCCGACCTCGTGCTTGTCGCCGCCGGCTCCGGCCCGTCAACGCTCGGCATTCCCGACAGCGCCGGCATTCCCGTAAGCATCGCCAGCGAAGTGATTACGGTTCCGTTCAACGACCTGGACGGGCTGCGCCAGGCGCTGGAGCGCTGGGGAGACGATGTCGCGGCGGTGATGGTCGAGCCGATCGTCGGCAATTTCGGCATGGTCATGCCGGAGCCCGGTTTTCTCGAAGGGCTGTGCCGCATGACCCGCGATGCCGGCGCGCTTGTCATTTACGACGAGGTCATCAGCGGCTTTCGCTTCCATTACGGCTGCGCGCAGACGTTCGGCGCATTCCCCGATCCGGCGGCAATCGAGCCCGATTTGACCGCACTCGGCAAAATTATCGGCGGCGGGCTCCCGATCGGCGCCTATGGCGGCCGCAACGAGATTATGGAACAGGTGGCGCCGCTCGGTCCCGCTTATCAGGCCGGCACAATGGCCGGCAACCCGGCTTCCATCTCCGCAGGCATCGCCTGCCTTGAGGTGCTGGAGGAGCCCGGCGTCTACGAGCGGATGGACACGTTTGCCGCAGCGTTGGCGGATGCGCTGCAGCGGTCAGCAAGCAAGCACGGCGTGCCGCTGACGGTCAACCGGATCCGCGGCTCGTTCTCCACCCATTTCTGCTCGCACCCGGTTACGAATTACGACCAGGCGCAGGATACGGACGGCGAACGGTTCGCCCGTTTCTTCCGGCTCATGCTGGAGCAGGGCGTCTGTCTCGCCCCGTCCAAATACGAGGCCTGGTTTCTGACGGCCGCGCATACCGGTGGCGATATCGCCGCGACGGCGGAAGCGGCTGAACATGCGTTTAGAACGATGTCCGAAACGCGCTGAAGCTTGAACGCTTACGTGATGATACGTGGATAAACTTTCGAAATCATCGCAGGTTTTTCACTTGGATTTCCCGTGTATAACGGTTTATGCCGTTTATTGTAAACGACCAAAGATGAAGATCATCCTCCGAATTGGCCGCCTGTCTACAGGCGGTTTTTTTTGGAACTCAATCCACAATCGACAAGAACAGTCTATACTTGCTGCTATGAAAAGCCTACAATAAACGGGAATCTTTATCCCGTTAAACCCGAAATTTGGAAGGAATGATGCGTGATGCTCGATAATCAGGATCCGATCAGCTGGATTAACAAACTGGCCATTACCGAAACGGTATCCAAATTTGCCTGGTTTGCCGACAACCGGGAATGGGAAGCGCTTGAGCAGCTGTTCACGGAAGAAGTGAAGATCGATTACACGTCCCTGACGGGAGGCGAACCGGCGACCATCCCGGCAAACGCGCTCATGAACAGCTGGAAGCAAGGCTTAACGCCGTTAAAAGCGACGCAGCACTTCCTATCCAATCCGATCGTCGATCTCGATAGCGAGTCCCAGGCGACGTGCCGTGCGTACTTCCAGGCCCGGCACGAATATCCGAATCCCTTCGGGGAAAGCCAATGGACGCTGGGAGGAACCTATACCTTCCGCTTTGCGAGCGTAAACGGACAGTGGAAAATTT
This sequence comes from Paenibacillus humicola, assembly GCF_028826105.1. Taxonomy (NCBI): domain Bacteria; kingdom Bacillati; phylum Bacillota; class Bacilli; order Caryophanales; family Paenibacillaceae; genus Paenibacillus; species Paenibacillus humicola. The sequence continues at coordinate 676,049 of NZ_JAQGPL010000001.1, read as the reverse complement.
CCGGGCTGGTCATGACGGCCGTTTGGGCAAGCGGCAATCAAAATATTATGAACCTGGCCGTGCAGCAGCAGCAATAAAGCGAAGCCGCCGGCTTCCGCCGCTGTTCTTCCCGTACAAAAGGCATGCTTCCCGCACCCGTTCCAAGCTTACGGTGCATGAAGCATGCCTTTCTTCCGCCGGATTAACCTGCCGCGTCCGCTTTTTTCAGCTCGCCGAGAAACTGGTCGTGTATTCGCCCGTTGGACGCGACGACATTGCGGATGCCGAGGTCGTACGGGTTCCCGAGCGTATCGGTGACCGTTCCGCCCGATTCCTTCACAAGCAGCGCGCCCGCGGCCAGGTCCCACGCGTTCAGTCCGAATTCCCAAAAGCCGCTTAAGCGACCGGCAGCCACATACGCCATATGTAGCGCAGCCGAGCCGCTGGAGCGGATATTGCGCACCTGTGGAACAAGCGCCTGCAGCCCTTTCAGGTTCATCGGCCGCGCGAAGGCCTCATCCGGCGGAAAACCGGTGGCGATCAAGCTGTCGCGAAGGGTGTCCTCCTGCGAGACGCTCATCCGGCGTCCGTGAACGTACGCGCCTTTGCCCTTCTCGGCCACGAACAGCTCATCCCGCATCGGATCGTAGACGACGCCGACCATGACCTCGCCTTTGTGCGCAAGCGCGATCGAGACGGAGAAAAACGGGAAGCCGTGGACGAAATTCGTCGTGCCGTCGACCGGGTCGACGATCCACAAATATTCCGCGCCGCGGACGCCCTGCAGCGCCTTCGCCGACGCCTCCGGCCCCGGCTCGACCCCTTCCTCGCCAAGAAACGAATGATCGGGAAAATGCGTCATGATCAGGTTGCGGATCATCTTCTCGGATCCTTTATCAACCTCGGTCACAAGATCCTGAGCGGAATATTTTTGCGACAGGCTTGTATAATTCCCGAGCTTGGTTTTGATCCATTCGCCCGCTTTCGCCGCGCAGTTGATTGCGACGGCGGTGAAGCTTTTGCCTCCGATTGCCGGCTGTTCACTCACGGTCTATCACGCTACTTTCTATGAGTTCGTTATCGCTTTTACTACAATACGCCGCCTGTCCGGCAAAGTTTCGCCCGTTTATTGCCAGCCGCGGCGTCAAAGCTGCGTCCAGCCTTCGACGATGAGCTGGACCGCCAGCAGCACCAGCGTGATGCGGAGCAGCCACAGCAGCCCGTTCCCCGACAGCCTCGACGCGATGTAGGCGCCGATTTTGCCGCCTGCCCAAGCGCCCGGCACGAGCGCGGCGACGACGTACCAGTCGGTTTCGCCCAGCCAGACGTGCACGCCGCTCCCGAGAATCGACGACAGAAAAATGACGAACATCGACGTCGCCGCCGCCACATGCGGAGGGAACCGGAACAGGAGCACCATGGCGGGCACGAACAGCGAGCCGCCGCCGATGCCGAACAGGCCGGAGATCAGACCGACACCGAGACCGACCAGCAGCAGAGAAACGATGCCGTAGCTGTATTCGTACGACCGGCCTTCCACGTCCGTGAACGTCCGCTCGATCGGCCAGCTTCGCGTGACCGGCTTCATATAATCGCGGGCGACGAGCAGCCCGGCCATCAGCAGCATGAAGCAGCCGAATACAAGCTGAAAGGTGCCGTTCTTCAGCTGGTTCGTCAGCGCCGACCCGACCATGGCCGCAGGCCCGCTCGTAATGAACAGCAGCCACCCGCTGCGGAAATCGACCCGTTTCTTCTTCGCGTAGGTCATCGTCGACGCAAGCGCTGTCACGATCAGCACCACCAGCGAGGTGCCTACCGCGGTCGCATGCCCGATCGGCGCTCCCGTCAGCTGCGGGCCGAGCAGCACGAGCGTCGGCACGATAATGATGCCCCCGCCGAGGCCGACGATGCTTCCGAAAACCGCGGAAACAAGCCCCAGCAGCACCAGTAACCCGATTTCAATCATAGGCGTCCGCCTCTCTTCCTTATTCGACGCCGGCGCGGAATATTCACAATAGTACTATTTTACCCTATTTGATCCTTTTTCCGCCACCAGAACCGGTCATCTTGGATGTAATCGTGCGAAAAAGCGAAGCCGATGCCTGGTATCTCCCGTTCATTCGAAGGTCTGCCGCTTGTTATGGTACGCCAGATACCACTCCACGAACCTCGGAATCCCTTCCTCGATCGGGGTCTTCGGCGCATAGCCGATCTCGCGGACGAGCGGCCCGACGTCGGCAAACGTCTCCGGCACGTCGCCCGGCTGCATCGGCAGCAAATCGAGCACGGCGCGCCGTTTCAGCGCCCGTTCGATCGCGGCGATGCAGTCGAGCAGGCCGACCGGCCGGGAGCCGCCGATGTTGTAAATCCGGTACGGCGCACCGCTCGTCGACGGATCCGGCCGGCTGCCGTTCCAAGCCGGATCCGGCTTGGGCGGACGCGGAATGAGCTGCACGATCCCCTCGATAATATCGTCCACGTACGTAAAATCTCTTTTCATCCGCCCCTCGTTATAAACGGCGATCGGCTCCCCGGCGAGAATCGCCTTCGTGAACTTGTACACCGCCATATCCGGCCGCCCCCACGGCCCGTATACGGTGAAGAAGCGCAGCCCCGTCGCGGGAATGCCGTACAGGTGGCTGTAGGCGTGCGCCATCAGCTCGCCCGCTTTTTTCGTTGCGGCGTACAGGCTGATCGGGTGATCTGCGGGATCCGAAGCGGAGAAGGGCATCGCCGTATTGCTGCCGTAAACCGAGCTCGATGACGCGAACAGCAGATGGCGCGTTCCATAGCTGCGGCAGGCTTCAAGCACGTTCAGAAAGCCGGTCACGTTCGCATCGACATACGCCTGCGGATTGACGAGGCTGTACCGGATGCCCGGCTGCGCGGCGAGATGCAGCACAGCGTCGGGACGGTGCCCGCCGGCAAAGCAGCGCTCGACAGCCTCCCGCTCCTCCAAAGCCGCCTGCACGAAGGCGAAGCCCGGCTGCCGGCGAAGCTGCGCAAGCCGCGCCCGCTTCAGGTCCGGGTCGTAGTAGTCGTTGAGGCTATCGAGCCCGATCACCCGCCCGCCCTCCGCCAGCCACCGCCTTGCGGCGTGGAAGCCGATAAATCCCGCGCAGCCGGTTACAAGCAGTGTCTCCGTCTTCATGTACGTCCCTCATTTCCCCTGCAGGTTCACGGCTTCGGCGGAGCGCATTCCGGCCGCGTAGCGCGCAAAAGGCTGCCGTCACCGAAAGCGGAAACGGCAGCCTGCATCGCTGATCGAAGCAGTTGATCGATTATAAGCGCGGCACGGAGGTTAAACCCCGACAATATGGTAGCCGTTGTCGACGTAAATCACTTCGCCCGTTATGCCGCGGGACAGCCCGCTCATGAGGAACATGGCGGTATCGCCAACCTCCGCCGCATCGGTCGTCCGGCGCAGCGGCGACTTCTCCTCGACCTGGCGCAGGATGGCGTTGAAGTCCTTGATTCCCTTCGCCGCCAGCGTCCGGATCGGACCGGCGGAAATCGCATTGACGCGGATATTGAACGGGCCCAGATCGGCCGCGAGGTAGCGGACCGACGCCTCGAGCGCCGCCTTGGCCACGCCCATTACGTTGTAGTTGCGCAGCGCGCGCTCGGCGCCGAGGTACGTCATCGTCATGATGCTGCCGCCTTCGGTCATGAGCGGATAAACGCGCTGGGCGACCGCCGTCAGCGAATACGAGCTGATATCGTGCGCAAGCGCAAATCCCGCGCGCGACGTGCTGACGTACATTCCCTCAAGCTCCTCCGTCTTGGCGAACGCAATGCTGTGCACCAGGCCGTGCAGCACGCCGAAATGCTCCTTCAGGTGCGTGACGAGCGTGTCGATTTCTTCGTCCACCGTTACGTTGCACGGCAGCACGACGGAGTCGGGTAACGTGTCCGCCAGCTTGCGCACGCGCTCCTCGACGCGCTCGCTTTCGTACGTAAACGCCAGCCGGGCGCCCTGGGCCGCCAGCGCCTGCGCGATCGCCCAAGCGATGCTGCGGTCGTTGGCCACGCCCATAACCAACATATTTTTGCCCTCTAACAATCCGTTCATCTTCACAAGTTCCCCCTCTCCCGATTCGGGAAGATTCATTAGGTTAACCGATGGCATGAAAATAAACCCGGACCCGCGCGAAAATGGGATCAGCGCACCTCGATGGTTCCGCCGTCGACGACGCGAATGCCTTCCCCCGCCGCTTCCAGCGCCCGCATGTCGTCCATCAGCTTAAACAGCGCTTCGTCCTTCAGCTTCGCCTCGAGCATGCAGTCGAGCGCCGGAACGGATCCGGCCGTCTCGCGCAGGAAGCGGACGAGCGGCCCAGTCTCGACATAGTCCGCATGGCCGCGCGGGTCGCCCGCGCTCTTCGGGCTCGACGCGTGCAGCTTCGGCGGTAGCGGGGCTTGTCCGGCCGCCGAATCCTCGGCCGCATCCGCAAGCGCTGCCATAACCGCCGCCGGGCGGGCATCCTGTCCAACGCTAACCTTATTCGCTGTCCCGGCGCCGGTTTCCTGCCCGGCTTGCGGACGAATCCGGCGCAATTCGGCTTCGCGCTCCCAGGTGCGCACGATGCGCGGCCACAAATCGCCGAGCAGCGACGCCTCCGTCTCTCCGCCGCCGTTCACCGCATGATGGTGAATGTCCAGCACCATCGGCGTTTGGGCCGCTTCGGCCGCTTCCAGCGTTTCGCGGGCGGTGAACGTTTTGTCGTCGTTCTCGAGCGTGATGCGGCTGCGGAACTGGTCCGGCAGCCCGCCGAGCTGGCGGACGAACCTCTCGCCCGCAGCGGCCTTGTCGCCATAGGCGCCGCCGATATGGATGTTGCATTTCGCCCGCTCGTCCAGCCCCATGGCCTCCAGCATGCGGACATGATATTCCATATCCCTCTTCGAGCTCACCAGCACCTCCGGCCGCGGCGTGCTGAAGACGCAGAAATGGTCGGGATGAAACGACACCCGCATCCCCTTCTCCTTCACGAACGCGCCGATGTCGGCGAACGGTTCCGACAGCGCCGGCCATGGCGACCAGTCCCGCAGCTCCTCATGCGTGAGAAGCGGAATCAGCTTGGAGGAGAAACGATACACGCCGATGCCGTGCGCCGCGCAGTGACGAAGCAGCCGCAGCGTATTGTGCAAATTTTCCCCGGCGATCCGCTCCAGCCGGCGCAGCCCCGCTTCGCGGTCGGCCAGGCCGGAGAAGCTTTTGAAGGTCATCGTTTTGGACGGCGATGCGTTCGTCAGCTGCATGCTCATCGCCACGAAGCCGAAACGGACGATCATGTTCAGCGCCGCTCCCCGAAAAACAGCTCGTCGGCAAGCGCCGTCTGCACGCGCGCCTCTTCCTCCGTCAGCTTCCGCACGAGCTCCATCTCCACCTGCGTCACTTCTTCGCCCTGAAAATTGATTTCCGCGATCGAAGCGACGATTCGCACGACCGCGATCGCCTCATTCTCCGGCGTATAAGCGATCACCTTTTGCCCCGTCGGATATACGCGGAAGCCGCTTTTGACCATTTTGCCCCGCCCGTATTCGAGCAGCTCATACAGCTCCTGCGCCGATTTGAACTTGCACACCGAATTGAATTCCGTTTCGAATCCCATCTCTTCCACTCCTTCCCGTATGTAGAGAGCGGCAGGCTCGCAAAAGGATCCCCCGGACGATACGCGCGGACCGGGATTCAAGCAAAGCGTTCGAGCCTGTCCGTTTGTCCGGCGTGCGCTCCTTTATCGATTCAAGCCCCGGCCTGTCAGACCGGGCTTCCGCCGCCGTAATCGATGCGCTGTTTCTCCGTATGGCGGGCGATCGCCAGCTCGATCAGCGTATCGAGCAGTTCCCTGTAAGAGACGCCGCTTTCCTTCCACATCAGCGGGTACATGCTGTACGGCGTAAAGCCCGGCATCGTGTTCACCTCATTGATCAGCAGCTTGCCGTCGGCCTTCCGCAGGAAAAAATCGACGCGGGACAAGCCGGACCCGTCGATCGCCAGAAACGCGCGGACCGCCATCTCGCGCGCCGCCTCCGCCACGTCCGGCGGAATGTTCGCCGGGATGTGCATCATCGATTTGCCGTCGATATATTTAGCCTTATAATCGTAAAATTCGTTCGAGGATGTAATTTCGCCCGGCACCGAAGCCCGGGGTTCATCGTTGCCCAGCACGCTGACCTCGATTTCGCGGGCGTCGACGAACTCCTCCACGATCACCTTGCGGTCGTACCGGAAGGCGTAGTCGACCGCCGCAATTAGCTCCTCGCGGCTGCGCGCCTTGGAAATGCCGACGCTCGAGCCGAGATTGGCCGGCTTGATGAAGCACGGATACCCGAGCGCGACCTCGACTTCCATAATGAAAAACGCCGGGTCCTTCACCCATTGGGTCCGATTGAAATGACGGTATACGCATTGAGGCAGGCCCTCCTGCGCGAACACCTTCTTCATCATGATCTTGTCCATGCCCACCGCCGAAGCGAGCACGCCCGCCCCGACATACGGGATGTTCGCCATTTCGAGCATGCCTTGAATGGTGCCGTCTTCGCCGAACGTCCCGTGCAGCATCGGAAACACCACGTCGATCGTATTGCCGTCCGCGTTCTGCGGCACATTCCGCTCGTCCAGGGAGTTGAATACCGGGATGAGCGCGTCGGTTCCGGAGGCCGCATTGCCGCCAGCTAGGCGAAGCAGCTCCGGCTCATCCGGCGGAGCGAGCAGCGGCGCGCCGGCGCGCCATTCTCCCTGTTTGGTAATATAGAAGGGTTTAATCTCGTACTTGTCGTAATCAAAAGCTTTCATCACCGCCAGCGCGGTCTGCAGTGAAACCTCATGCTCGCCGGAGCGTCCCCCGTAAACAAGTCCAACCCGCACTTTCTCCCCCATGTTCAATCCTCCGGTAGTATAATGTCCCACTAGGGGCTGGCGCCATTCGCCGATGTGCCTTCCGGTCAAAACTCGTCCGCGATATGAAAAAAACGGTAGCGCGTCTGTTCCGTCCAGGCGTAAGAGTCCCGGTAATCCCAATACCGGTGCCGGCTTGGAACCGTATTGGCGTTGACAAGCGGCATGCCGTCCGCGTCGAATGCGGTGACGACGGTGCTGTGCTGATAGCGGCCGTCCCCGGCCCAATCGTAAGTAATGACGTCCCCGAGCTCCAGCCGGCCGGCGGAGTCGACGACCGTCGCCCGCATGCCCGTTTTCCGGCTGCCGGACAAATAGGTTTGAAGCGAATTCGCGACCGCCCAGCTGTAGCTCCACAGCTCGCGGCCGCCGCTCCGGCCCCGGTACCACCAGCCCGAATTCCTTTTACCAGTATAGTTCATCGGCGCATTGCCTGCAAAGATGCACTGGGAGATATAGTTCGTGCAGTTGACCTCGAAATTTTCGTACGCCGGGTTCGGCTCGTTCCACCATCGGTCGGCGTAGGAGGCGGCCAAATCCCGGCGATATGGAATTCCGGCGCGCTGATGTTTGAAAAACGGTAATAAGTCATAATTTATATAAGGTATGGATTCCGGCTTGGCTTCCGCCCATTCGGGATCGTTCTCGGCGGCAAGCTGAACAAGCTCCGACTCCGCCGAACCGTATCGCGGACGGCGTTCGGATACGATCGGCTCGATCCGCGCGACCCGGTAGCCGTCGTCGTTCGCAAGCCACAGGCGCTCCCGTTCGATTCGCTGCTCCGTATAGGTTCTGCCCCGGTGCTCCATCGTCCGGCGAATATGCAGCTCGACGAGCACCGCGACCTCCGACCGCGAGCCGGATTCGCTGATGCGCAGCAGATTCGCGTTCGTTTCGCTGCGGAGGGACAGCACGCCCCGCTCCAGCTCCTGCTCGCGCAGACGCTGCATGCGCCGTTCGTACCGGGCGAGATGCTCCGCATCCGTCACGAGTCCGCCGAAATCGGGCGCGAGCCGGTCGGTTTCCGCTTGATTGTACAGCCTTACATAGTCGTGAACGGCGGCCTTCCACCGGTCGGCGGGATCCGCAGGCGAGCCTGCAGCCGGCGACGTCTCCGATCGTCCGGCGGCGGCCCGGACGGACGGCCTCGCCGGACGGCCGAAGACGGGTTTTCCCGTTCGCATGCGCGGCATAACGACTCCTCCTCGCTTTATTTGGGCTGGCAAAGTTGGTTCATTATATGAAGCGGATACAGGATTCATGAAATTTGGGCAAAAAAACGGCGCTTCGATCCGCTGAAAGCGTCTTTACGAACTCGCGCGGTTAATTTATACTAAAGATATAGTTGATTTTTGAAATCGTGTTTCATACAGTGAAACACGATTCGATTTTGTATACGCACCGCTAAGGAGCATCGCAAAAAACTTAGCGAATCCTTCCGAAGCAGTTTTTTGCTCGCCTAGGAAGCGTCGCTAAGGAGCATCGCAAAAAACTTTTAGGAGGCATCATCATGTCGCAACAAAACGAATATGCCGTCCGCTCTTCGCTCGAGGTCGGCGGTAAGTCTTACGCTTACTACCGGCTGAAAGGGCTGGAGGAGCAAGGGGTCGGCACCGTTTCGAAGCTGCCGTTCTCCATCAAAGTGCTGCTCGAAGCCGCCGTCCGTCAGTTCGACGGCCGCGGCATTACGAAAGAGCACGTGAAACAGCTGGCCAATTGGGCCGAAGGCCGCGAGGACAAGGAAGTTCCGTTCATTCCGGCGCGGATCGTCCTGCAGGACTTCACCGGCGTGCCGGTCGTCGTCGACCTCGCCGCCATGCGCGACACCGTGAAGAAAGCGGGCGGCGACCCGAAGCAGATCAACCCTCTCGTTCCGGTCGATCTGGTCATCGACCACTCCGTTATGGTCGACGCCTTCGGCACTCCCGAAGCGCTCGAGTACAACATGAACATCGAATTCAAACGGAACGAGGAGCGCTACCGCTTCCTCCGCTGGGCGCAAACGGCGTTCGATAACTTCCGCGCCGTTCCTCCGGCAACGGGTATCGTTCACCAGGTCAACCTCGAGTATCTGGCATCGGTCGCGGCGACGAAAACGGTCGGCGGCGAAACGGTCGTTTACCCGGACTCGCTCGTCGGCACCGATTCCCATACGACGATGATCAACGGTCTCGGCGTTGTCGGCTGGGGCGTCGGCGGCATCGAGGCGGAAGCGGGCATGCTCGGCCAGCCGCTGTACTTCGTTATGCCGGAGGTTATCGGCTTCCGTCTGACCGGCAGCCTGGCCGAAGGCTCCACGGCGACCGACCTGGCGCTGACGGTCACGCAAATTTTGCGCAAAAAGGGCGTTGTCGGCAAGTTTGTCGAGTTTTTCGGCCCTGGCCTGTCCAACATCAGCCTTGAGGACCGCGCGACGGTCGCCAACATGGCGCCGGAATACGGCGCGACGATCGGCTTCTTCCCGGTCGATACCGAGACGCTTCGCTTCCTGCGCGCAACCGGCCGTACCGAAGAGCAGATCGCGCTGGTCGAAACGTTTTATAAAGAGCAGGGCATGTTCCGTAACGACGATACGCCGGAGCCGGTATTCACCGATATCGTCGAGCTGGACCTGTCGACCGTCGTGCCTTCGCTGGCCGGACCGAAACGTCCGCAGGACCGCGTCGAGCTGACGGCGATGAAGGATGCCTTCAACGACATCGTCCGCACGCCGATCGAAAAAGGCGGCTACGGTCTTTCCGACAGCGCGATCGATCAGGTGGTCGAGGTGAAGCATCCGAACGGCCAGGTCAGCAAAATGAGCACGGGCGCCGTCGTGATCGCGGCGATCACGTCCTGTACGAACACGTCCAATCCGAGCGTAATGCTGGGCGCGGGCCTTGTCGCGAAAAAAGCGGTCGAGCGCGGCCTGAAGAAGCCGGCTTACGTGAAAAGCTCCCTGACGCCGGGCTCGCTCGTCGTTACGGAATATTTGAAGAAAGCCGGCCTGCTCGAATCGCTTGAGGCGCTCGGCTTCTATGTCGCAGGCTACGGCTGCGCGACCTGTATCGGCAACTCCGGCCCGCTGCCGGACGAAGTGAGCAAGGCGGTCGCCGACAACGACATGACGGTTGCGGCCGTGCTGTCCGGCAACCGGAACTTCGAAGGCCGCGTCCATGCGCAGGTCAAAGCGAACTATCTCGCGTCGCCGCCGCTCGTCGTCGCTTACGCGCTGGCCGGAACGGTCAATATCGACCTGTCCAAAGACCCGATCGGCTACGACGGCAGCAATCAGCCGGTTTACTTGAAGGACATTTGGCCGACGTCCAAAGAAATCGCCGACGCGGTCGGCGTGGCCTTGAGCCCGGAAATGTTCCGCGAGAAATACGCGAACGTATTCACGCAGAACGAGCGTTGGAACGCGATCGACGTACCGCAGGGCGAGAGCTACGAATGGGACCCGAAATCGACGTACATCGCCAACCCGCCGTTCTTCGAGAACATCGACGCAGGCGTCGCCGACATCGCCGATATCAAAGGCTCGAACGTGCTTGCGCTGCTCGGCGACTCCGTCACGACGGACCATATTTCGCCTGCAGGCAACATTAAGGCCGACAGCCCGGCCGGCAAATTCCTGATCGAGCATGGCGTCAACAGAGAGGACTTCAACTCGTACGGCTCCCGCCGCGGCAACCACGATGTGATGATGCGCGGCACGTTTGCCAACATCCGCATCCGCAACCAGGTGGCGCCGGGCACGGAAGGCGGCGTGACGACGTATCTGCCGACCGGCGAAGTGATGTCGATCTATGATGCATCGATGAAGTACCAGGCAAAGGGCACGAACCTCGTCGTCATCGCCGGCAAAGAGTACGGAACGGGCAGCTCCCGCGACTGGGCGGCAAAAGGCACGTACCTGCTCGGCGTCAAAGCCGTCATCGCCGAAAGCTTCGAGCGGATTCACCGCTCCAACCTCGTCGGCATGGGCGTCCTGCCGCTGCAGTTCCAGGAAGGGCACGGCTGGAAGACGCTGAACCTTACCGGCCGCGAAACGTTCGACATCACCGGTCTCGGCAACGACGTACAGCCGGGCCAGACGGTCCAGGTTACGGCGACCCGCGAAGACGGCACGACGTTTGACTTCCCGGCCATCGTCCGGCTCGACTCGATGGTCGACGTCGACTACTACCGGAACGGCGGCATCCTGCAGACGGTGCTTCGCCAAATGATCGCCAACAACTAGTCAAGCAGAAACCGCAGCGCTTCGGCGCCGATCACGAAAGAAGCGGAGCCTCAGGCCGAATGGCCTGAGGCTCCGCTTCTTTTTCATTGCGGCAGCCGGCTCGATTCGAGCTATTTCAGCATGGAGCCGATGCGCTGCGCAGCTTCAATGATGACGGGCGCGTGGCGGCGCATCGTCTCCGGCGTCAGCCGGTTGGCCGGCCCGGATACCGACAAGGCGGCGGCCATTTTGCCGTTGCGGCCGAAAATCGGGGCCGAGACGGCGGCGGCGCCGGGCTCGCGCTCCTCGAAGCTGGTGGCATAGCCGAGCGTCCTGATCTCGTCGATCTGCTCGCGGTACTGCGCAATATCGACCGAGGAGGGCCATGACGGATCTGCCAGCAGCGACTCGCGCGTCTCCGCATCCTCGAAGGCGATCAGCACCTTGCTGGACGCCCCGACGTACAGCGGCAGTCTGACCCCGACGGGCGCCACCCGCCGCACCGCCTGATCGCTCTGCACTGCCTGGATGCGAATCCGTTCCGAGCCGTCCCGCAAATACAAGCTGACCGTTTCGCCGAGCAGGTCGCGCAGCCGTTCCATCTCGGGCAGGCCGAGCACGGCCGGATCGTCGCCGCCCGCCATGTTCGCGGATAGCTCCCAAATCCGCAGTCCGAGCCGGTAGCGGTCGGACGCGCGGTCCCTCGTGACGAAGCCTTTGTCCTCCAGCGTGGCGAGCATCCGGTGAACGGTGCTTTTGTGAAGGCCAACCTTGTCGGCGATTTCCGTCATCGCAAATTCTCTCCCGGACGTAAACGCGAGCAAAATATCGAGCGCCCGTTCGACGGCGCGTACGGTCGATTTTCCTTCCTCCGCCATGGCTTGTCACCTCGCAGATACAGTTTCACTTAATGAAACTCAGTTACACACAGTATACCCGACACCGCTTTTTCCGTAAAGACTGCTGGCAGTCCGTTCCTGAAAAATTACAGCCGCGTTACAATCGGCTAACATCATGTCGACATTCATTGACAGATCCGTCAAGCTCGTCATACGATAAAGGTAATACATTACGTAAAGCGCTTTCATAGCGACGAATGGCTTGGGTCTTTCGGATAGCCGGCTTCAAGCAAAGCTGCCCTATAGTCCCATCGATCGACTTTGCATTTTATGCTTGAGGGGGAATCACCATGAGTACGACCATTACGCCGTCGCTGCCCGTAGGCGGAGGTTTGCCGCCGGAGCTGCTGCCCTCCCCTCTGCCTGCGCCCTCGGGACCCGCTCTGGCGCGTGCTCGCCGGAGACATGCCGCGGTGGCCGTCTTATCCGCCCTGATGGCCATGGTCCTGTTTGCGCTGCTGGCCTTTCACGGGTATATTGCCTGGATCATCGCGCATCCCTACGTTCCGCCGCTGACATCCAATCCGATGGAAGCCAAGGGGCTCGCTTATCAGGACGTTTCTTTTCCCAGCGCCAGCGGGCGGACGACCGTTCACGGCTGGTACATTCCGGCGGCCTCCGCCGATGCCGGTGCCGCGTCTTCGAAACGCACCATTATTTTCAGCCACGGCTACGGGGCGAACCGCGAGGAAAGCTGGGTGCCGATGTACGATCTGGCGGGGCTGCTGCACCGGCTGCACTATAACGTCCTGATGTTCGATTACGGCTATGCCTCGCATGCCGACCCTTCGCCGGCGACCGGCGGCTATGAGGAATCGCAGGAGCTGCTGGCCGCGATTCATTATGCGAAAACGCACGGAACGGACCAGCTGATCGTCTGGGGATTTTCCATGGGAGCCGGAACCGCGCTGCAGGCGGCGCTGCAGACCGACCAAATCGACGCGCTGCTGCTCGACAGCCTGTTCCTGCCGAGTCCTGACGCGCTGTACGCCAATATCCGGCAGTACTTGGACCTTCCGCGCTTTCCGTCGCTGCCGCTCATTCAGTGGATGCTGCCGTTTTGGACGGGAACCGGATTCAACTATATTCCGGCGAAGCAGGTCGAAGAGAACGCCTATCCGTTTCCGGTCTATGTTATGCACGGCACGGATGACGGAACGGCGCCGCTGACGACCGCCGAGGAGATCGCCTCGCGCCAAGTCAACCCGCTGTCGCGCGAATGGATCGTGAAGGGCGGCAAGCACGAGCTGCTGTTCAAAGTATATCCGAGAGAATATATCCAGCGCGCGGTCGTTTTCCTGGCCCAGGTCGACAACGCTTATAAAACCGCTCACACGGCGTAGCCCGGTTCCGTTTGCGCCGGCTGCTTTCCATAACCGGCGCTCCGCCCGCCGCTCGGGCGCCGGAGCCGGCATAACCCCTTATCCGCCTGTTAGAGCAAGCAGTGCCTTTTCTATGGGCATGCCTCGAGCGGAACAAAAAGAAGCCTGTCCGAAAATCGGACAGGCTTCCGCTGCTACAGGCCCAAGTGCTGCGGCCTTGAAGCCGCATCGTCTTACAAGCGGCTGATTCGGTACTCCGCCCGCTCCAGCCATTCCGGCCGGACCGTAACGCCCCAGCCCGGCCCTTGCGGAAATTGGACTTTGCCGTCCGATACGGCCAAGGGCTCGGTGAACAGGTCCTTCGTCCACGTATCCGGCTCGATCGAAAATTCCAGGAATTTGCCGGCATTCGGGATCGCTGCCGCCAAATGCATCGTAAACACCGTGACCATCGACAAGTTAGCCGCATGCGGCATGCAGGGCATGCCCGCCGCCTCCGCCATCCGGGCGACCTCCATCGCGCGGCTGATGCCCCCGACATAGCAGATGTCCGGCTGGACGATATCGACCGCCCGCATGTCGATCATGCGCTTGAACTGCGCCAGGTCCGTGTCCTGCTCGCCTCCGGTGACCGGGATGTCGAGCGCGTCGGCCACCTGCTTCGTCCATTCCAGCTCCGGATACGGGCACGGCTCCTCGAAATGGCAGACGCCGTATTCGGCGAGCATGCCGCCCATCTCGATCGCCTTGCCCGGCGTCAGGCCGCTGTTCGCGTCGACGAACAGCTGCGTGTCGTCCCCGATCGCCTTCCGCACCTCGCGCACGACCTCCTCCGACCGTCCGGGGTAGACGTCGACGTCGTTCCCGAAATTGTTCGCGATCCGGATCTTGAACGCCCGGATACCCTGCGTATCCTTCAGCCGCGCGATCCGCTCCGCTTCGTCCTTCGGCGAGATGTTGCGCTTCATGCTGGAGCCGTAAATATCGAGCGCTTGCGGCTTGCCGCCGAGCAGCTCGCAGACGCTTTTGCCAAGGCGCTTGCCCTTCAAGTCCCACAGCGCCGTATCGAGTCCGCCGACCGCCCGGCAAATGTACGAGCCGGGAAACTTATGCTCCTCGCGGACGATTTTCTCGGCGAGCGCCTCGATCTCGTCGCAATCAGCGCCGAGCGCGTGCGGCGCCACCTGCTGGTGCAGCACAAGCGCCGAAATGTTGGCGTGGTAGGGCGCCATTTGGCCGAAGCCCTGCTGCCCGTCCTCCGCCGTCACGCGCACGAACGACAGCTGCCGGGTCGTAAACGTCTCAATGCTTGCAATTTTCATTTTTTTCTCCTCCCTCAAGCCCACGGCCGTTACCCGCCGGCGACTAAAACGGTCTGATTCGCGGACAGGCGTTCGGCGGGCAATGGTTTCTCCTCAGCGGGACCCTCCCGCTGAAATGACTAGTCCTACAAAAACGACGGTTTATTCCCAGCTTAAGCCCGCCCCCCGGAAAATGCAAGCGTTTTCGACAGGTTCTTCCGTACGCCGCGCAACCTGTTCAGCCGCTGCTTGCACCGGACGATTTCGGAGGACTCACACGATCGTTTCCTGTCGGCGGCACAAATAAAGGGCACAAAAAAAACCGCCCGCGGATGCGCGGGCGGAACGCAGGCGGTCCATGCTATTCATCCGGACCGTCAGGACGGTTCCGTCATTGCTTGAGCAGCGACAAAAATTCCGAGCGCAGCGCGGAGCTTTTGCGAAATTCGCCGCGGACGGCCGAGGTGACCGTCTTGCTGCCCGGCTTCTTGACGCCGCGGGAGCACATGCACAAATGCTCGCCTTCGACGACGACCATCACGCCGTTCGGCTTCAGCACTTCCTCCAAAATATCGGCGATCTGCGACGTAATCCGCTCCTGCACCTGCAGGCGGCGCGTAATCGCTTCGACGAGGCGGGCAAGCTTGCTGAGTCCGGCGATTTTGCCGCTCGGAATATAACCGATATGCGCCTTTCCGAAAAAGGGCGCCATATGGTGCTCGCATTGGCTGTAATACACGATATCCCGCACGATGACCAGCTCCTCGTGCTGTTCGTCGAACGTGACGCCGAGCACGTCGCGGGGATCGACGTCGTAACCGGCGAAAATTTCCTCATACATCCGGGTGACGCGCGCCGGCGTTTCAAGCAGTCCTTCCCGCTCGACGTCTTCCCCGATGAGCTTCAAAATCTCTTTGATATGGTATTCGATCTGTTCGCGGTTGTCGCCAACCAGCGAATTGACGTAATCCTTCTTGCCCGCCATGTGTGACGGCCTCCCTCCGGAAGGCGGCCCAGGCGCACGTTATTTGCGCCTTCCTCCGGACCGCTGCTGATTTTTCATCATGCTCTGCGCTTTCTGCAGCTGCTGTTTGTTCATATTGTAGCCCATCTGCTTCGCCATCTTTTGCAGCATTTCGGGATCGTTCTGCATCTTTTCCAGCTGCTTGCGCAAATAATAGACGCCGATGAAAAATCCCGCAACTCCGCCGACTATAAGCGTTATGATCGAAATAATAACCGTCCACATCTTCTCGTTCACCGCACCCTTAAGTTTAGAAATATTCGCAACTTGCAACCTATCATAGCATGGACGGCACCCCTGCGCAATGCAGGAAGGTCCTCCGGACAGACGGCTGTTCGCCCGCCCCGAGCCTGCCCGTCAAACCCCCGTAGACGGCGCGAAAAGACAGCCCGCCCACCGGCCGAGAACGCCATGTTAGCACGGGCTGCAGCCACGCGATGCGGAGCGCGGGCGATTCACTGCCGCCGCCTCCCGGCGATGCGCGCGGCCGGCTGTTCAGCCGTCTTAGCCGTGCCGGGGCATCGGCCACCTTACAGCGGCCGATCCTCCGCCCGGTCCGCTTGTTCCGGGCCTGTCATCCCGGCATTCGCCTCCGCGCCGGGCTCAAGCTCTGCTTCGGCAAGCGCCTTCCGCGCACGCCGGATGGCCTGCCGAACCGTCTCGTCCCGCTCGTCCGCAAGCGCCCGATCCAGCGCTTCGGCGGCTTCCGCGCCCCCGACCCGGCCGAGCGACCAGGCCGCCGTCGCGCGCAGCTCGAAGCGCGGGTCCTCCGCCAGAACGGCGGCGAGCGCCGGAACGGCGCTCCGGTCCTTGAAGTTGCCGAGCGCGATGACCGCATTGCGCTGAATCGGCTTTTTCCCGCGCCAGGCGGAAGCGCTCCGGCCGTACGTTTCCTTGAACTCGCGGTTGCTCATCGCTAGAAGCGGAACGAGCAGCGGCTTCACCTTCTCGGGGTCCGGCGCAAGCTCCGGCTGGTGCGTCCAGTTGCGCCCCTTGTTCTCCGGGCATACAACCTGGCACGTATCGCAGCCGTACAGGCGGTTGCCGATTTTGCGCATCATTTCATCCGGGACGATGCCTTTCGTCTGCGTAATGAACGAAATGCAGCGCTTCGCATCGAGCTCTCCCGGCCCGACGAGGGCACCGGTCGGACAAGCGTCGATGCATGCGGTGCATTCGCCGCAGCTCTCGGTGACGGGCTTGTCCGGCGGCAGCGGCAGATTGGTGATCATTTCGCCGAGATAAACCCACGAGCCCCATTCCGGCGTAATGATCGCACAGTTGCTGCCGCTCCAGCCGATGCCGGCCCGCTCGGCCACCGCGCGGTCCGACAGCGCGCCGGTATCGACCATGCTCTCCGCGCGAACATGCGGCACGCGTTCGTGAAGCCACGCTTCGAGCCGCCGAAGCCGGTCGCGCAGCACCGAATGATAATCCTCGCCCCAGGCCGAGCGCGAGATGATGCCGCGCCGCGCGCCCGGCGCGGATTTCGGCGCATCCTGCAGCTTGGACGGGTAAGCGACCGCGATGGCAACGATCGACTGCGGATCGTCGAACAGCAGCGCAGGCTCCGTCCGCTTGTCGAGATCCGGCTCTTCGAACCCGGATTCGCGGCCGAGCTCGCGATGCCGAAGCAGCCGCTGCTTCAGCTCGGTAAACGGGGCGGCCGAAGCGACCCCGATTTTATCGATGCCGAGTTCCGGAGCGGCAGCTTTCATTTTCGTTTTCAACTGATCCCAGAATGTCTCCGCTCCGGCCATAACCATCGCCTCCTGTCGCCTTCTGTTCGTAGGTTTCGCCGCTCCCGGCTGCAATATCCGCCCGTTACAACTGCCGGATTGCTTCGCGCGCCAGCTCGTCGCACCGGTTGTTCCACTCGTTGTCGCTGTGCCCCTTCACCTTCACATAGCTCACCTGATGCTTCTGCATCAGCGCCCACAGCGACTGCCACAAATCCTGATTTTCAACCGGCTGGCCCTTGCTATTGCGCCAACCGTTCTTCAGCCAGCCGCGAATCCAGTTTTGCTGGAAGCAGTTGACGACATAGGCGGAATCACTGTACACCTTCACGCTGCACGGTTCCTTCAGCATGCCGAGCGCTTCGATAACGGCCCGGATCTCCATCCGGTTGTTGGTCGTAGCCCGTTCACCGCCCGATATTTCTTTTTTGTGTTCTCCGTAAAAAAGCACCGCGCCCCAGCCCCCCGGACCCGGGTTGCCGGAGCAGGCGCCGTCGGTATAGATCGTCACTTCCTTGGTCAAACAAGTTCACCTCCGGTCGCTACAACATGTGGATGCCGACGATCGGCCATAAGATGAAGTCGGCCCGTCCCTGAATCAGACCTCGCGGCACCGACCCGAACGCACGGCTGTCTTTGCTGGCCCGCGTATGGCGATTGTCGCCCATAACGAAAAAGCGGCCCTCCACCACCTTCAGCGGCCCAAAGTCCGAATCCTCGATTTTCGTATCCGTATACGGCTCCACCACCAGTTGGCCGTTGCGGTACAGCTGGCCGCTGCGAATTTCGATCGTATCGCCCGGCACCCCGATGATCCGTTTAACGAGAAATTCCTTCTTGTCCGCATCGTCGGAAGGGTCGCGAAAAATCACGACGTCGCCGCGTTCGGGCGGGCCGAACCGGTACGCGAATTTATCGACGAACAGCCACATTTTGTCCGACAGCGTCGGCTCCATCGAGTGGCCGTCTACCGTCGAGAGATTAAAGACGAATGTATGCAGCAGCAGGACAAAAAGCGCAGCGACCGCAAGCGTGCGGACCCAGTCCCGGAGCTCCGCGGTCCACACGCGCGGCCGGCCTCCGCCCGAATTGCCCGCCTTCCCGCTTCCGTTCGGTCCGGCCTGCTTTCGCCTGCCGGGCAGCCCGGACGGCGCTTCCGTTTCGTGCCGGGAATCCGAATAGGGGGCCATGTCGGCTTCACACCTCGCCCGTCTTTTTTTGCCACTCCTCGTAATAGGCGATGACCAGATCGTCCTGAAACGGAGCGCGGCCTCGGCCGATCCGGTCCATAAGCGCTTCGAGCCCGGCCATCACCTTGCGGTCCACCACGGCCGAATAATGATACGCTGCTTTATGGAACTCGTATTCGTCCCGGTCGACGATTTGCGGCGCCCCGCCGCTCGGGATGATGACGTCCAGGTCGTAGTCGATATAGGTCAGCAGCCGGTTGTGAAAATACGGCGGTGACGCCACGTTGCAGTAATACCGGACGCCGCCGTCCTCCAGCAGAGCCACCACGTTGAACCATTCGCCGGGAATAAAAAACGAAACAGCCGGTATCCGGCTGGTCCACTGCTTGCCGTCCGCCTCCTGAATCGGAGTCTGCCGGTTAATGAACACGAACATCGATTCGGCCGCATGCCCGGGAGCCAGCCGTTCCTTCGGGATTTGCCGGTTTTCCAGCCACATCCGGTGCAGCCTGCCGTTATGCTTGAAGCTTTTGATCACGCAAGAAATGTAATTGTCCATGTGCTTTCCGTACTCCCGCAGAAGTTCTTACTTATAAGAAAAGCATATCCGTCCGCCAAAAGCAATGTCGGGGGCAGATATGCTCGTCCATGTAAAGCTTGTCGTGTTTGTTTTGTCTGTGCGGGGAAAACCCCGGTTGTCTAACCTGCGACGATGCTCAGCTTCTGAAAGGAGCGAAAAAAATCTGAAGCCGCGTAGCCGAGCGATTCGTATAAAGAAAGGATCGGTTCGTTATGCTCGTCCGCCGTAATCATAATTCTCGAAACGTTCCGCTGCTCGAAGCGCTGCCGGAGCGAACGAATCAGCTTCTTGCCGATGCCCTGCCGCTGATAATCCGCATGCACGGCGACGCGGTAATAGTAGCCCTTGTTATCGTCGATCGTACCGATAATCATGCCGGCAATGACGCCGTCCACCGATGCGACCAGCACAAGCTCGCTGTCCCATGAAAGCTGGCGCCCGAAAGCTTCCATCGTTTGCTCGTAGCAGTCCTCCGATAAAACCGATTGAAGGAGTTCCGTAACAGGGCGGTAATCCGACAACTGAAAAGAACGAACGTTCATAGAAATTACCTCTCAATCACAGACTATGATTTCAGATACGTTTAATAATACGACAAATTGTTCGTAAATTCTATTAAAACCTTTAGATTTCCTTAATAATTGAATAAAAAACCGTAAAATTGGATGAAAGCGCTTCATTTTAACCGTTTTCGCCGTTTTTCGACAAAATTCTTTTCTCTCAGTCCGGAAACAATTTTGCATATTTTAAATACGATTAAGTAAATTTATAGATTTCGGCTGCATGAGAATGCTAAAATGGGTCCCTCACTCGTCTTCATTGTCATCAGCTTCTTGCCTTGCGCGAGTATAGCCGCTCCATGTCCCCCGATTCCGCGCAAATCATTTTTTCACCGGCACTTGTTTATTTAGCCCGCTTCCAGGGTATATAAAATATGGGACCGGAGGTTGTACGAAAAATGTTTGCAGGGCGCCCGACTTTACAAACATTTTTGTTGATTTATTAGAGCGGAAGTTAGATAATGGGTATGAAAAAGAATACATAAACGAATCAGGAGGTAGTCATTAATGGCCCATCAATTACCTGCACTTCCTTATCCGAACAATGCGCTCGAGCCGCACATCGATGCGCAAACGATGGAAATTCACCACGATCGTCACCATAATACGTACGTGACGAACCTGAATGCTGCGCTGGAGTCCGCTCCCGAGCTGCAAAGCAAATCCGTCGAGGACCTGATCGCCGATCTGAACGCGGTTCCGGAATCGATCCGCACCGCGGTCCGCAACAACGGCGGCGGACATGCCAACCACAGCCTGTTCTGGCAGACGATCGCTCCAAACGCAGGCGGCGCGCCGAGCGGCGCACTGGCCGACGCGATTGCAAACGAGCTGGGCGGCTTCGATAAATTCAAGGAAGATTTCGCGAAAGCGGCTGCAACCCGTTTCGGCAGCGGCTGGGCATGGCTCGCGCTCGGCAAGGACGGCAAGCTGAAAGTGTACAGCCTGCCGAACCAGGACAGCCCGATCATGGAAGGCGATACGCCGCTGCTCGGTCTGGACGTATGGGAGCACGCGTATTACCTGAAATATCAAAACAAACGCCCCGACTACATTGCAGCGTTCTGGAATGTCGTCAACTGGGCGGAAGTAGGCAAGCGTTACGACGCGGCGAAGTAAAAGCCTACTCCGGCAAATAGAAACAGGATCGTCTGCGGATTTTCCGCCGGCGGTCCTGTTTTTTTGCGTCCATTTTCGCTGGTTCGCAACGGCATCGCCGACCCCCTGCCGACGAACCGGCCGCCGGTTCAATCTAATCATGCGTCTGTTTGCAGCGGGAGGCCTTCTGTCGAAAACACCCGGATTGGCCTGGCTTGTCCGTTAAACCGCCTGATTCCGCCGCTTAACCCGCCCCGTCGTTTGCCGGGTTCCTCGAATGAACCCGTCGAAACCTGTCCAAGCGTGAAACTTTTACTTCCGGGACAGGAAAATGGATAGGCACTCGCCCATATCATGTAGGGAGAGCATTCCCTATCCATTTTGCAAAAGGAGAAGTGTGTACATGTGGTATAACCCGTACGCTTCCGGAAACGTTCCAGGCAGCTACGCCAATACTTACCCCGCTTTTGCGGGCGGTTATTGCGGCTGCTGCGGGGAGCCGCGCGGCATGGGACCGGGACCGGGATTCCCTCCTCCCCCGCCGGGACCGGGACCCGGACCCGGGCCGGGGCCTGGACCTGGGCCTGGACCGTTCCCGCCGCCATTTCCGCCGGGACCCGGACCGGGGCCTGGACCTGGGCCTGGGCCTGGGCCGTTCCCTCCGCCGTTCCCGCCGGGACCCGGACCGTTCCCGCCCCCGCCGCCGCCGTTCCCGCCGGGGCCGGGCTTCCAGTTCGTCTTTGTGTTCATTAACGGCGGGCGGTTTTTCCCGTGGCTGACGAGAACGCACCCGGTCCGGTTTTTCCGGGGGATCACCATTTACCAGGCGCTCGCTGCAACGGGCGTCGTCCGGTTCGGCTTCGGCGGACGGATCGTCGCCGTGGACGGCGTCTTCATTACCGGCAACATCGACGTCATTTTGCGCTTGAACGGCAGGCGCATTCCGCAAACGTTCCTTTTCTATCCGCTGCAGCCGCGCGATACGGTGTCGCTTGAGCTGGTGGTGAGGGGACCCGGATTCCCGCGCGAGGATGAGTTCGAGGACATGGCTGCCGAGCAGCAGTTCCAGGACAGCTTCGAATATCACCCGGATGCGCAGCAGCAAAATGTTGACGACGATACGAGAGCCGAGGCTGAAGAGGAGGGATAACGCGTTAACACAAAGAGGTCCGGCACCGCCCAAACCGGGGATGCCGGACCTTCCTTATACTCGCAGCCTATTCGCGTGTACTTGCCGCTTCCTTGATCGCCTTCAGCCGCTTCATGACGTCGTTGGCGCCGCGGCCGAAATAATCGTGCAGCGCGTTGTACTCCGCGTACAGCCGGTCGTAAACCGCAACGTTTGCGGGAATCGGCTTGAACGTCTCCTCGCGCACGCGGCCCATGCGGGCGGCCGCTTCGACGATATTGTCGTAGCCGCCTTTGGCCGAGCCCGCGGCAACCGCCCCGAACATCGCCGCGCCGAGCGCCGGCGTCTGCTTCGATGCCGCGATTTTAATTTCGCGGTTCGTCACGTCCGCGTAGATTTGCATCAGCAGCCGGTTTTTTTGCGGCAGGCCGCCGCAGGCGTACAGCTCGTTCACTTCGACGCCGCTGCCCTGGAACGCCTCGACGATTTTGCGCGTGCCGAACGCCGTCGCCTCCAGCAGCGCGCGGTACATGTCCTGGGGCTTCGTCAGCAGCGTAAGGCCGACGAACACGCCGGTCAAATCCGTATCGACCAGAACGGAACGGTTGCCGTTCCACCAATCGAGCGCGAGCACGCCGGACTCGCCCGGCTTCAGCTCGGACGCTTTGCGCTCGAGCCAGTCGTGCACGCCGACGCCTTCCGTTTTCGCCGCCTCCGCCACATAGGCGGGAACGGCCTCGTCCACAAACCAGGCGAAAATGTCGCCGACCGCGGATTGCCCCGCTTCGTACCCGAAATAACCCGGAATAATGCCGTCCTCCACGACGCCGCACATGCCTTCGACTTCCTTTTCCGCCGTGCCGAGCAGCATGTGACAGATGGACGTGCCCATCGCCATGACAAGCTTGCCCGGCGTCACAACCCCAACCGCCGGCACGGCGGCATGGGCGTCGACGTTGCCGACCGCGACCGCGGTGCCCGGCGCAAGACCGATCCGCGCCGCCATCTCGGGCGTCAGCCCGCCGGCCTTCGTGCCGAGCGGCTGCACGTCGCCGCGCAGCTTCGTTTCCGTCAACTGCTCAAGACGGGGGTCGAGCGCTTTGAAAAACGGTTTGCCCGGGTAACCGTCCCGTTTATGCCAAATCGCTTTGTAACCCGCGGTGCAGCTGTTGCGGACGATGTTGCCCGTCAACTGGCCGATCACCCAATCGGTCGCTTCGACGAACTTGTCGGCCGCTTCATAAATCTCCGGCGCCTCGTTCAAGATCTGCCAGCCTTTGGCGATCATCCACTCGGAGGATATTTTGCCCCCGTACCGGGCCAAGAACGCTTCGCCGCGCTCGGCCGCGATCCGGTTAATTTCGTTCGCCTCGTCCTGAGCCGCATGATGCTTCCACAGCTTGACCCAGCTGTGCGGATTCGCTTTGTACGCCGGCAGGAAGCAGAGCGGCCGGCCCTCTTCGTCGATCGGCAGCATCGTACATGCCGTAAAATCGATGCCGAAGCCGATAATATCGGCCGGATCGATGCCGGAAGCCCTTACAACCGCAGGCACGGATTGCTCGAGCACCTCCATGTAATCGTTCGGGTGCTGCAGCGCCCAGTCGTATTCGAGCTTCAGGCCGGTATCCGGCAGCTTTTCGTCGATGACGCCGTGGCGGTAGGGCGTGACATGATCGGCGATTTCCTCGCCGTCCGCGAGACGGACGAGCACCGCTCGTCCCGATTCGGTCCCGTAATCGACTCCAATGGCGTATTTGGACATAGTAGACCTCCTAAATATTTTGTGGAGCAAAAAACTGGCTGCAAAAGGCGCCGTCTTGTTTTGCGAAGAGCTTCCGTGACCCTGCTCGGTGGCCCGCTCATCCGCTTGTTTTTGCGGAGCTTCCCGTGACCATGCAAGGCAGGCCCGTTCTCCGCTTATTTTTGGCCGTAATACGCGTTTTTCCCGTGTTTGCGCAAATAATGGCGGTCCAGCAGGTTCTGGTCCATCGGCTGCGCGTTCGGATTCAGCATAAAGGTTTGCAGCCCCATTTTCGCCACTTCCTCGACGACGACCGCGTTGTGCACCGCATTGTGAGCGTCTTTGCCCCAGACGAACGGCGCATGGCTGAAGACGAGCGCGGCGGGAACCTGCAGCGGGTCGATGCCGCCCTTGACGAACGTTTCAATAATAACGTTTCCGGTCTCGAGCTCGTATTCGCCCGTAATTTCCTGCTCGGTCATCGGCCGCGTGCACGGAATCTCGCCGTAGAAATAATCCCCGTGCGTCGTGCCGAGCGCCGGGATGCCCCGTCCGGCCTGCGCCCAGCTGGTCGCCCACGGCGAATGGGTGTGGACGATGCCGCCGATCCCATCGAACGCGCGGTAAAGCGCGGCATGCGTCGGCGTATCGGAGGACGGCCGCAGGCTGCCTTCAACCACGGTGCCTTCCAAATCGACGATGACGATATGCTCCGGCCGCAGCTCCTCGTAAGGAACGCCGCTCGGTTTAATGGCCATAAGACCGCGCTCGCGGTCAACGCCGCTCACGTTGCCCCACGTGAACGTGACGAGGCCGTACTTCGGCAAATCCATATTCGCTTCCCACACGGCTTCTTTTAACGCTTCCAGCATGAATCAAGCCCCTCCCGCAACGATCGGACCGGCCGTCATCCGGCCGGCCTTCGGAATTCAATTCGTTACGATCATTATAACTTGTACGTACAAGTGTGTCACGCCCTATTTTGCACCGGACACGGGAGCGGGTCCTGCCGATTCGCGCTCGATCAGCTTCGGCTCGTATACGATATCCTCCGGCTGCCGCCCGCCGCCTCGCCGGTTCACCAGCTCCGTCAGCAGCGCGACCGCATCCTCGCCCATGGCCGTCTTCGGGTGCTCGAACGTCGTCAGCTTCACTTCCGTCGCCGTCGCCAGCGAAGCGTTGTCGAAGCCGACGACGGACAGCTCGGCGGGCACGGCCAGCCCTTTGCGCCTCACGACGTCGAGCAGCCTGACGGCAAGCTCGTCGTTGTAGCAGACAATCGCGGTCGGCCGGTCGCCCGGCTCCAGGTCCAGCAGCGCGGCCAGCGCCAGCTCCGGCTTCGACGTCTTCTCCTCGGTCGTATAACGAACCAGAAAGCCCGGAGCGAGCGCCAGCTGCCGTTCGCGCAGGCAGCGCAAAAATCCCCGCATCCGGTACACGCCCTGAAAATCGTCGGTTTTGAACAAACCGGCAATCCGCCGGTGGCCGAGCTTCGCCAAATGCTCCGCTGCGCGGAAACCGCCCAGCTCGTCGTCAACCTTCAGGCACGGCACGTCGAGATCGCTGTACCGCTCGTTCAGCATGACGAACGGCGTTTTGCGCGCTTCCAGCGCCAGAAACAGATCCAGGTTCGGGTTGCCTTCGGCGCTTTTGGTCGGCTCCACGATCAGGCCGCCTAGCTGCTGGCGCAGCATCGATTCGAGGCATTCCCGCTCCTTCGCCTTCTCGTTGTCGGTGCTGGCCAGCACCAGCCGGGCGCCCTGCAGACGAAGAGCCGATTCGACGCCGCGGACGATGGTCGGGAAAATATAGTCCGAGATATACGTCGTCACGAGTCCGACCGTAAGCGCGGACGAACCGGCGCGGCCGCCCTCCGCCGTTTCGGCGACGAACGTGCCCTTGCCCTGCGTCCGGTACAGCCAGCCCTCCGCCTCCAGATCGCCGAGCGCCTGCCGCACCGTCTGGCGGCTCATGCCAAACCTGGAGGCGATCTCGTTCTCCGACGGCAGCTTGTCGTGCGGCTTGAACCGGGCGGCCGCGATCCACGAGACGATTTCTTCCTTCAATTGCCGGTATTTCGGTTGAAGCCGTTCCTTCACGTTGCACCTCGATTTCCGTTTGTCCAACTTGTATGGAAACAGTATAGCATGCATTCAACTTGTACGTACATAAGCCGCCGCCCGATGAAACAACCCTCCGAACTCGGCACCTCTTAGATTTACGCCTTACCGGCGAATAGACGGCACCGCTTTGATCAGCTGTTCCAGCCGATCGTGATTTTTCGTCTCATAAACTCCTCCGTTAATCGTTATAACCGAAAAAAACCGCCTGCCGCGGGTTATCCCCGTTCCGGCAGGCGGCAAAATGTTAACGCGGTAAACGATTGGCGCCGTAAACTTATTTGCTGACCGCACCGAGCCGTTCCAGCAGATAAGCCCTGACATCGTCGGCCAAATCTTCCCGGCCCAGCGCGATATCGATCGTGGCCTGGACAAAGCCGAGTTTGTCTCCGACGTCGTGCCGGCGGCCGCCGAACCGGAAAGCCGTCAGCGGCAGCACCGTGTTGAGACGCTGCAGGCTGTCGGTCAGCTGGATCTCGCCGCCTTTGCCCGGCTCCGCCCGCTCCAGCAGGCCGAATATCGCCGGATCCAGCACGTACCGGCCGACGACGGCAAGGTTCGAGGGCGCTTCGCCCGGGTTCGGCTTTTCCACCAGGTCCTGCACCGTTCCGTCGCCGCGGCCGCCCAAATCGACGATGCCGTATTTGTGCGTCTGATCCCACGGCACCTCCATCACGGCGACGACCGACGACTGGCGCTGATCGTACAAATCGATCATCTGCTTCAGGCAGGGCGGCTCCGACAGCAGGATATCGTCGCCGAGCAGCACGGCGAACGGCTCGTCCTCGACAAAGCTGCGCGCGCACAGCACGGCATGGCCGAGCCCGAGCGGCTCCCGCTGCCGGATGTAGCAAATGTCCGCCAAATGCGAAATGCCGCGCACCACCTCCAGCATTTCCGCTTTACCGTGCGCTTCCAGCTCCGCCTCGAGCTCGAACGATTTGTCGAAATGATCCTCGATCGCCCGCTTGTTGCGCCCGGTGACGATCATGATGCTTTCGATGCCCGAGGCCACCGCTTCCTCTACAATGTATTGAATCGCCGGCTTGTCGATCAAGGGCAGCATTTCCTTCGGCTGCGCCTTGGTTGCGGGCAGAAACCGGGTTCCAAGCCCTCCGGCCGGTATAATCGCTTTGCGTACTCTTTTCTTCATGTCCAAGACCCCTCTCCTTATCCCTAACGTCCCGGGCGGCAGCCGCCCGCTGATTCCGGACGCTGCCGCAAGCTTGTATACCATAATGATACCCGTATTTTCCCCGCCTTTCCATGGTCAAATGATGATTTGACATCGATCTGCCGGGCATGCCACACTGGGTACACATACAGGGATTCCCTACTTTTCACGACAAAGGAGCGAAAATGATGCTGGTAAAAAGAACGCTGAAAACGTCCCGCAGAGACGAAATGATCGACATCACCCGCGAGGTAGCCGCCATCGTAAGCGGCTGGACGTTTACGGACGGCGCCGTTATCGTCTACTGCCCGCATACGACCGCCGGCATCGCGATTCAGGAGAACGCCGATCCCGACGTGAAGCACGACGTGCTGATGCGGCTGGAGGAGGTGTACCCGTGGGAGCATCCGAAATACCGTCATGCCGAAGGAAACACCGCCTCTCACCTGAAAGCGATGACGACGGGCACATCGCAGACCGTCATCGTCAGCGGCGGCAGGCTGCTGCTCGGCCGGTGGCAGGGCATTTATTTCTGCGAGTTCGACGGGCCGCGGACGCGAGAGTTTTACGTCAAGCTGATGAGCGGCGAAAATTGAACGCCTCTTTGCCAAAAAACATCTTGACTTCTTTTCTTATTTATAATAATTTTAATTTAGTATTTATTATAATTATGATTGAAGGCAGCCGCAGAAGGTTAATGAAAGGAGAGCTCACCACGTGGAAAAAATCATCATTGTCGGAACCGGCCCTTCCGGCCTGACCGCCGCCATTTATCTCGCCCGCGCAGGGTTCAGCCCGCTCGTGCTCGAAGGTCCGCAGCCCGGCGGCCAGCTGACGACGACGACCGAGGTCGAGAACTTCCCCGGCTTCCCGGACGGCGTGCTCGGATCGGAGCTGATGTCCAATATGCGCAAGCAGGCGCAGCGCTTCGGCGCCCGTTTCCGGACCGGCTGGGTAGAATCGGCCGATTTGTCGCAAAGGCTCTTTAAGCTGTCGCTGGAGAGCGGATCCGAGCTGGAGACGGAAGCGATGATTATTTCGACCGGCGCATCGGCAAAATATATGGGAATCCCGGGCGAGCGGGACAACGTCGGCCGCGGCGTCAGCACCTGCGCGACATGCGACGGTTTCTTTTTCCGCGGCAGAAAGCTGATCGTCGTCGGAGGCGGCGACTCGGCCATGGAGGAAGCGTCGTTCCTGACCCGGTTCGCGACCGAGGTGACGGTCGTCCACCGCCGTCCTGAGCTGCGCGCTTCGAAAATCATGCAGGACCGGGCGCGGACCAACGGCAAAATCGGCTGGAGCCTGAATGCGACCCCGCTTGAGGTCAAAGCCGGCGGGCAGGGCCTGCAGGGACTGGCCGTCCGCGATAACGAGACCGGCGAAGAGCGGCTGATTGCCGCGGAAGGCGTGTTCGTGGCGATCGGCCATACGCCGAACACCTCGTTCCTCGGCGGCCAGGTCGAGACGGACGAACAAGGGTACATCATCGTCCGGCCCGGCACGACGGAGACGAACATTCCCGGCGTTTTCGCCTGCGGGGATGTGCAGGACCGCCGTTACCGTCAGGCGGTTACCGCGGCGGGAAGCGGCTGCATGGCGGCGCTCGACTGCGAGCGCTATTTGGAGGAGGCCGGTTCGTCCACCGCGCCGCAAACCGTTTAAAAAACGGTGCGAGCGCAACGAAACCATTTGACAAAGGAGCGGAGAACATGAGCAAATTAAACGATCTGCTGAACCAACAAGTATCTAGCTGGAGCGTCCTGTACGTGAAGCTGCACAACTACCACTGGTATGTGAAGGGCAGTCAATTTTTTACGCTGCATGTGAAATTCCAGGAGCTGTACGAGGAAGCCGCGCTGCACGTCGACAATATAGCCGAGCGCCTGCTCGCGCTGGAAGGCAAGCCGGTCGCCACGATGAGCGAGCAGCTGAAGCTTTCCAGCATCAAGGAAGCGAGCGGCAAGGAATCCGCCGAGGAAATGGTCGATTCGCTCATTGCCGACTTCTCCGTCGTCATCGGCGAGTTGAAGGAAGGCATGAATGAAGCCGAGAAATCCGGCGACGAAACGACCGCCGACCTGCTGCTCTCCATTCACGCCTCGCTTGAGAAGCATGTGTGGATGCTGAAGGCGTTTAACGGACGTTAAGCCCGAAAATGATGCAAGGGGGATGCCGTCAAGCCGTATACCGCGGCTTGTCGGCATCCCCCTTTATAATGAAGAAGAAGGGACCGCCGGGTGGACCCGGCAATCTTATCACAACCGCCCGCGCTTCGAAAAGCCGGCGACCTGCCCGGCAAAAAACCAAAGCCCGAGCCGCCGGGACAGCCACAAGGTCGCGGAAATGCTGAGTGTCGTATAGTACCAATGCCAGCCGGTATAGCGGATCAGCTTCGTATAATGCTCAAACAGCAGCTCCGGAATCGTGATGCCTCCCGCAAATGCGGCATAATAAAGCAGCCTGACCGGGACGGTACGGCCGCGGGGATAATAGAGCCAGAAATAAGCGGCGACGGTCGGATAAATAAAAAATTCGAACGTGATGCTCGTTTCGTTCGCCCTGCCCAGCTCGTGAACCGGGTATTCGAGCAGGCCGAGCTCGACCGGCAGCAGGCCGAGCGGCCATGTAATGAGCTGCTGGAACAAATAAACGGCATGCGCCTCGCGCCTGCGCCGCTTCGGAACGAGCAGAATGGAGCTGATGCCCGCCGCGTTGATCGCGATCAGGATGATCTCATCGGAAGTGAGCGGGATCATCATAACGGCTGAGCTCCCGCAGCGGATTTTTGGCGAAAGAACCAGCGGCCATACCGGTACGTGCCCTGAGCTCCGATGTAAAACAAAGCAAGGGGCAGCCATACGCCGCAATGAAGCTTGAGCAGTCCGGTATAAAGATCGATCAGAACGAGGTAAATGGCAACCGCTGCCAGAAAAACGGCATGATGTCCCGCGAGCTTCCAACGGAGCTGCGGATACGTAAAGCAGAAAAAGACGATCAAAGTGGGATACAAGATATAGTCGAGCGAAAAATTCGCTCCCGTGGCGCGCGGAAATTCGCGAATCGGATTCGAAATAAGCCCGAGATCGACCAGCATCATACTCGACGCCCGGACAATGATTTGCGCGAACAGGAACAGCAGCACCGCCTCCCGCCGGCGCCGGCGCGGAACAAGCAGCGCCAGCGACGTCAGGCAAACCGCCCAAACCGCCGCCAGTATCGTCCTCTCCAGCATCATCCTCATCGCCTCCTCGCATTTTGTAACTTTAACATTCCCCGAGTAATCGGCCGCGAACCGCCAATATGAACTCATTTTGCTTATTTTTTGGATATTCGGACAAATTATAACCAAGTCTTACCCCGAGGGAACAATATGCACGGAATCTACTCGCTTATCATCGTCTTCGCTCTTTTGCATGCGGCCCGGCCCCGCCCGATGATCGGGAAGGTGCGGATCGCGTTTTTGCTGCTGAGCGGGCTTGCATTGGCCATGGCGGTGCTATTCGCGCTTGGGCTTTATCCCCTTCTGGCCGACAAATGGCACCATTTCATGCTTACCGTCATTCGAATGGGAGGGTTCGCACTGTGACGCATAACGGAACCGAACGTCCGCTGCTCCCCGGCCTCGACGATAATGTCCGGGCGATCCGGCTCGCCCTCCACGGGACGAACGAGCTGATCGTCCGCGAGCTTCCGGGCGGGACCGGCCGCAGCCGGACCGCCGTCGTCTATATGGACGGGCTTGCCGATCGGGACCTCGTACAGCAGCATATTCTGCTTCCGCTCATCGCGCTGCCTACAAATGAGCACGGACTGGACGGGATCTGCGCGCATATCGCCGCCGGCGGGCTCCGGCGGGAAAGGTCGCTCGCAAAAACGATCGAATCCCTGATCTATTCGAGCACGATTGTGCTCGTCGACGGGGCTGTCGAATGTATCATCGTTTCGACCGAAGGGTGGGAGCACCGGTCGGTCGGCAGCCCCTCCTCGGAGAAAAGCATCGTCGGCCCGCAGGATTCGTTCGTCGAAGTGCTGCGCGTGAATACCGCTTTGCTGCGGAGACGGATCAAGGACCCCGCGATGGTCGTTTCCCTGCAGCAGGTCGGGACTCGCAGCAAGACGGATATCTCGATCGTGTATTTAGAGGATGTCGCCAATCCGGGCATCGTCGAGGAGGTGAAACGGCGGCTCGGCACGTTCGACGGCGATATGCTGCTCGACAGCAGCGAGCTGGCCGAGCATTTGGAGGACCAGATATGGTCGCCTTTTCCGCAAATCGCCTATACCGAACGGGTGGACCGGGCCGCTTCCGCGGTATTGGAAGGACGGGTGGCGGTTCTCGTGGACGGAACGCCGTTCGCCATTTACATGCCGGTTACGTTCTCGGAGATGATGATTACAAGCGAGGATTACTATACGAAATTTTATTCCGCCGCGTTCACCCGGTGGATCCGGATGCTGGCGCTGACGATCGCACTTCTCATGCCCTCCCTTTATATCGCCGTCTCTTCCTTTCACCAGGAGATGATCCCGACGGAGCTCATGATTATGATCGCCGCGAACCGGACCGGCATCCCGTTTCCGACGCTGCTCGAGGCGCTGCTGATGGAAATCACGTTCGAGCTGCTGCGCGAGGCCAGCATCCGCATGCCCGGCTCGTTCGGCCAGACGATCGGCATCGTCGGCGCGCTGGTCATCGGGCAGGCCGCGGTCCAGGCCAATATTATCGGACCTGTACTGACCGTTATCGTGTCGATCACGGCCATCGGCTCGTTCATCATTCCGAGCTACAACACGTCGCTGGCCATTCGCCTGCTGCGCTTCCCGATGATGATTCTGGCCGGAACGATGGGGCTGTTCGGAATCCTGTTCGGCCTCTCGCTGATTTTGATTCATTTGGTCAGGCTCCGTTCGTTCGGCGTCGATTATATGGCCTCGCTTACCCCGGACAAGCTGAGTCAGGTCGACGATTCGCTGCTGCTGAAGCGGCCGAGCGTTCTGCAGATGAAGCGGCCGGGATTTTTAAGGCCGATCAACCGGACCCGGCGGGCGCGAAGACCTTGACCTTCAGGAGGGAGCTTCATTCATGGGCAGTGAAACGGTAACGAATAAACAGCTGATCATCCTGCTGACCTTCAATATTTTCGCGACCATTTTCTTCAGCGAGCCGAGAGCGCTCGCCCGAGTGGCCAATCATACGGGGTGGCTGTGCATCCTGCTGGCAATGGCGTGCTTTTCTTTGTACAGCCTGCTGCTGCTGGCGGTTATCCGCCGGATGGAGCATACCCGCTGCGATCTGGTCGGGTATATCCGGCATCAATTGGGTTCGCTTGCAGGCCGGCTGTTCGCGCTCGTATTCGTGCTGCTCCCCCTCCTCCTGTTCGTCGCTCTCGTCAACCGGATTGTAGCGGAGCTGTTCACGCTGTTGATTCTTCCCGAAACGCCGCGGGAAATCATTCTCATCATGGTTCTCGCGCTGGAATATGCCATGGTCGGCGGCGGCATCGGGGCGGTGGCCCGCTGGAGCCAGATCATCATGCCGCTGGTCGTTGTCATGATCGCTTTTCTCTACTCGCTGGCGGTGTCGAACGCCGAATTTACGCGGATGAGTCCCTTTTTCGATACGGACGCGGCCGGTTTGATGAAGGGCGCCCTGTTCGTGTTCAGCGGCTACGCGGAAGCGGGCATCCTGCTGCTTTTTTGGCGTCATCTGGCGGATCGCAAGCATATCTCGAGATCGCTGCTGTTCGTCAACGCCTGGACTGGACTGCTGTTTATGGCCACGTTCATGATCTGCATCGCCGCCATGAGCCCGGCCTATGTGAAACGGATGGTATTTCCGGTCATCGAAGTGATTCGCGACATCACGTTTTTCGATTCCATCGAGCACCTGGAGATTTTTTCTTTAATCGTCTGGATGCTGATCATTTTGTCGAAGGGATCGCTGGTGCTGCATGCCTGCTGCGACGGCTGGAGATCGTGGTTTGCGCTAAGCGATTACCGGCCGCTTCGGATGCCCTTGTGCATCGTGATCTATTTTCTGACGACCATCCCGCAAAATTTGCTCGAATCGATCATTAACCTGGAATCGTTCAAAGCGTTGACGTACCCGCTCTATGCGGTATTCATGCTTTGCTGTCTGTTCGCAATGAGTCTGATTCGGAAAAGGTCGATCGCCCGATGAGAAATGCCGTCCGACTGACCGTCATTGCCGCCGTGACGCTGCTCCTGGGAGGCTGCTGGAACATGCGGGAATCGAACAATACGGATTACGCCATGGCGGTCGGCATCGACCTGAACGAGCGGGGGGAAGTCGCGCTGACGATACAGTCGCCCGTCCTGGAAGCTATCAAGCCCCAATCCCAAGCGACCGAAGACACCATTAAAAGCCTCAGCACCTCCGGCAAGACGGCGTTCGAAGCGGTGCGCAGCTATGTGGAAATTATGGGTGTCAAAGTATTCTGGTCGCACCTGAAGGTGCTCGTCATCTCGGAGGATGCGGCCCGAAAAGGGGTGGACTCGTACCTGGATTTCTTCCTGTCCGATCCCGAAATGCGGAATACCGCTTATGTGGCTATCGTCAAAGGGAGGGCGAAGGATTTGCTGGAGTCGGAACCGGATATTACGTCCATCCCCGCCAATCTGCTCAGCAATCAGCTGGAAAATGCGAATATCAACTCGTTTGCGCCTTCGGTCCGTTTCAACGAGTTTGCCCGAAGCCTTACGAACCCCGAGGGGTGGCAGCCTTTCGCCCCGGTGGTCAAACGATACGAACAGTCGGAATACGACCGCAATATCGTGGGCATTGCGCCTTATCAAGGCGGAGACAGTCAGCAGTCGAATCTGTTTCTGGTCGAAGGGACCGCCGTATTCAAAGGGACGCGAATGATCGGAACGATGAATAAAACGGAAACCCGCGGACTTCTCTGGGTGATCAATAAAGTAAAGAGCGCGACCGTGCGCGTGCCGTGCCGGGAAGAGGCTGCCGACTGCCGGATTACGCTGGAAGTATCGGGGAAGCCGAGCGCGAAATACACGGTGGACTACGACGACAAGCGTCCGGTTATCCGCATTCACATCAAGACGAACGTCAATATCGCCGACGGGAGCAATCAAACGGCGTTTATAGACGACAAGTATATTCGGGATTTGGAGCACCGGTTTGCCGATACCGTCCATGCCGAAATTATGGCAGCGTTCAATAAAGCCGCCAAAACCTACCGCACCGACGTCTTCGGCTTCGGCAACCGGCTGGAGGACGACCATTACCGGCTCTGGACCAAGCTGCGGGATCGCTGGGATCAGGAGCTGCTCCCGCAAGCCCGGCTGGATATTCAAATCGATGTCAAAATCCGCAGAAGGGGGCGGATGCTCTACTCTCCCTGGACGAAAGAATGACCCGCATGAGACCGATCCGCCGGACGAACCGGCCCGTGCGGGCCTTGATCCTTCCACGACCGACGGCGGCTTTCTTTGCGGCGTATAAATTCATGTTTTTGCATAATATCAACCTATCCATAAAATAAAGGAATACTTGATATGACTTGTTTTTTACTTTAAATACTGCGTTCATTTTTGCTGTAATACAACCACATCGTCCACCGTCAGATTGGGGTGCTCGTACATGGTATTCTCCGCCGCGTCGGGGTCCTTCCTGCGGATGGCGGCCGCGATCTCGCAGTGCTGGGTCAAGATGATGCTCCGGTCTCCGATTATGGTTCATCCCCATTTTGCCTGCTGTGGACTTTTCTTCACAGACAACGAATATACGGTCACATACCAGTTCCTCTGAGATTGTCTTATCGGTTCTTCGCCGCCGCAATTTTCTCGGCCAGCTCGTTCAGATAAGTCCACCGCTCCATAAGCTGCTCCAGCCCGGCTTCCAGCTCCTCCTGCTGCCGGACGAGCTCCTGCAGCAGCGCGGAGTCGCTGCCCGATTCGTCCATGCGGCGGGCCACTTCCCGGAGCGCCTCCTCCGCCTTTGCGATTTCGTCGTCGATCGTCTCGAATTCCTTCTGCTCTTTGTAGCTCATCCTCAGCGGCTTCTCTTCTCCGCCGGCCTCCCCCGCACGGGCGGCGCGGCTTCCCGCGGCACCGCCGGGCCGGGCCCCTGCTCCGCCGCTCTCCGCGGCCGAACCGGCGTCGTCACTCCTTGCCGCGCTCTCCGCATAGTCGCTGAAGCTGCCGACATGCTGCGTGACAACGCCGTCGCCTTCGAACGCAAAGATCCGGTCCGCGACCCGGTCGAGGAAATACCGGTCGTGCGAGACGACGAAGACGACGCCGGGGAAATCGTCGAGATAATCCTCGAGCACGGTCAGCGTCTGGATATCCAGATCGTTCGTCGGCTCGTCGAGCAGCAGCACGTTCGGCGCTTCCATCAGCACGCGCAGCAGCTGCAGCCGGCGCTTCTCGCCGCCGGACAGCTTCGCGATAAGCGACCACTGCTGCGCCGGCGGGAACAGAAACCGCTCGAGCATCTGCGCCGCCGCGATCGTCGTGCCGTCCGCGGTCGCAACCTGCTCCGCGCCTTCGCGGATATATTCGATGACGCGCAGCGACTCGTCCATCTCCTCCCGCTCCTGCGAGAAAACGCCGAGCTTCACCGTCGGCCCGAGCACCACTTCGCCGGCGTCCGGCTGCAGCTGGCCGGCGATCAGCTTCAGCAGCGTCGACTTGCCGAGGCCGTTGCGTCCGACGATGCCGACCCGGTCCTCCGGCACGGCGATATAATCAAAATCGCGGATGACGGTTTGCTCCCCGAACGATTTCGCCAGGCCGCTGATTTCAACAATTTTCCTGCCGAGCCTGGTCGAAGCGACCGAGACGTCCAGCTTGCCGGCCGATTTCTCCGGCGCTGCCGCCTGCAGCGCTTCGAAGCGCTCGATGCGCGCCTTTTGCTTCGTCGAGCGAGCCTTCGCGCCGCGGCGGATCCAGGCCAGCTCTCCCCGCAGCAGGTTTTGCCGCTTCGCCTCCGACGCCGCCTCGCGCTCCTCCCGGTCCAGCTTCAGCTCGAGAAACCGGCTGTAGTTTGCGGTATAGAAAAACGCCCGTCCCCGGTCGAGCTCGAGCGTCCGGTTCGTTACCCGGTCGAGAAAATAACGGTCGTGCGTAATCATCAGCAGCGCGCCCTTGCGCTTCTGCAGCATCTGCTCGAGCCATGCGACCGACTCGTTGTCGATATGGTTGGTCGGCTCGTCGAGCAGCAGCACGTCGGCCGGCTGGACGAGCGCCGCCGCCATTGCGGCCCGCTTGCGCTGCCCGCCGGACAGCGTTCCGAGCCGCGCATCGAACCGGCCGATGCCGAGCTTCGTGAGCGCGGTCTTCGCCTCGGTCTCGATCGTCCAGGCGTCGAGTTCGTTCATCCGCTGATTCGCCCGGACGAGCCGCTCCTGCAGGCCGGCATTGTCCGGCCGCAGCTCGAGCGCGATCAGCGCCTCGTTGTACGCCCGGACGGCGCGCAGCGGCTCCGAATCGCCGGCGAGCACATGCTCCAGCACCGTCTGCTCCGGATCAAAGGCCGGATCCTGCGCCAGCATGCGTACCGTCACGCCGCCGCCCACAAGAATAGAGCCCGAATCAGGGGGCTCCAGTCCTGCGACCACGCGCATGAACGTCGACTTGCCCGTGCCGTTCACGCCGATGATGCCGATTTTGTCGCCCGTCTCCACGCCGAACGACACGTCTTCAAACAATATTTTTTCGCCGTAGCTTTTCGTAATATGATCCACTGTCAATACGTGCATACCGCTTCCCGCCTAACGTGTAATAGATCGCAGGTGCCGCCGCTCAAGGAGCCGGCTCCCTGCCGCTTCTATTAACTTTAAACGATCGGCTACGCTCCGATCAAATCTTTCTTCACGGCGTCGTGGCATTCGGCCACCGCCGCAGCCGACTGCTCCGCCTTGCGGGCGATCGCCGCCATCGTGCGCACCGCCTCGACGGGAAAGCCGCCCGAGGCCGTTTCGCCGGACAGCATCACTGCGTCCGTGCCGTCCCAAACGGCGTTCGCTACGTCGCACGCCTCGGCGCGGGTCGGGCGCGGATTCGCCTGCATCGACTCGAGCATCTGCGTCGCCGTAATGACGAATTTGCCGGCGCGGTTGCACGCCGTAATCATCCGCTTCTGCGCAAACGGCACGTCCTCGACCGGAATTTCCACGCCCAGATCGCCGCGCGCCACCATAATGCCGTCGGACGCCTCGATAATCGCCTCCAGCTCGTCGAGCCCTTCCTGGTTTTCGATTTTGGAAATGACCTGGATATGTCCGGCGCCCTTCTCCGCGAGCATCCGCTTGACTTCCAGCACGTCCTCGGCGCGGCGCACGAACGACATGGCGATCATGTCAACGCCGTACTCGATGCCGAACTGTATGTGCAGCCTGTCGCGTTCCGTCACGCCCGGCAGGCTCGTGCGCACGCCCGGCAAATTGACGCCCTTGCGCGATTTGATGACCCCGCCGTTCTTGATCAGGCAGACGACGTCCGCGCCTTCGATGCGCCGCACCTCCAGCTCGATCAGGCCGTCGTCGATCATAATGCGCGAGCCGGGCGTCACGTCCTGCGCCAAATCGTAGGAGACGGAGATCCGCTTCTCCGTGCCCGCGATCTGCTCGGTCGTCAGCGTAAGAAATTCGCCGCTCTTCAGCGTATACGACGGCTGCTGAAGCAGCCCCGTGCGAATTTCGGGCCCTTTGATATCGAGCATCACGCCGACCGAAGTATTCAGGCGGGCGGCCGTTTCGCGCACCAGCTCGATCCGCGAGCGGTGATCGTCCAGCTCGCCGTGCGCCAGGTTGAGCCTCGCGATATTCATGCCGGACTGGATCATCTGCGTCAAAATATCGGCGGACAGGCAGGCCGGTCCCATCGTACATACGATTTTCGTCGTTTTCAAGTCGTTCACGCTCCCTTACGTCTTATTGTAAAAGAACCGTTGCGGCTAAGCGATGAACTATAGTACATTGATTGTAGTATAGTACGATTCGAACGGAGCGGCGTTGATGTTCAATATTTTCGACATTCGAGAAGAGCGCGGCTATCCGGCTCAGGAACGGAAGACGATCGGCTCCGACTGCTACACGCTGGTCTGGGTCCGTTTCGGCAGCTGCGCCTTCGAATTCCGGGGCAAGCCGGCCGTCTGCCGCAAAAACGAGCTGCTGCTCATCCCCGCCGGCGTTCCGGCGGCGGAGGTGCGCGGTCAAGGCGGCATTCGCGAAAGCCTGACGGTCCGGTTCAGCCCCTCCTCGGCGGAGACGAACCGGCAGCTGCCGCTGCTCGCCCGCTCCGATCCGCTGCACTGGGCGACTCATATGCCGGAGCTGCTCCTGGACAAGCTGCTGCTGCTCACCGGGCAGTGGACCGAGCGCGACCGGTATTTCTCCGTCATGTGCTCCGCTCTGCTGACCGAGCTGATCGTCACGGTGAGCCGTGAAATCGACGAGGGCGGCCGGGCGCCGTCGGCCATTCGCCATATCGAGCGGATGAAACGCTATATCGAGGACCACTACCGCAATAAAGTGACGAAGCACGAGCTCGGCGCCTGCATCGGCGTCAGCCCGAATTATGCCGCGTCGCTGTTCCGCAGCGTCACGGGCATGACGATCAGCGAATACGTCCACCTGAAGCGGGCGAAGACGGCGGATTATATGCTGCGCCATTCGCAGCTGACGGTGCAGGAGATCGCGGGGCATCTCGGCTACAGCGATCCGTCCTATTTCAACCGCGTGTTCAAACGCGTGATCGGCCGCCTTCCGTCCGAACTGACCGCGGAGCGGACCGGCCGCGATTGACCGCCTGTGACTGGACCGCTCATTAATACCAGCCGCAGCGGACGCTCCGGAATTGCCGGCGGGGAGCTTTCAAACGTTGCCGCCTTGCTCAGCGAACGCCGACCGCACCTGACTTAGGCAAACTTGTGAATGACCCAGTTCCCGATATAGATGCCGATCGCAATGACCACGTTAAACCAGCCGACGATACGCGCCGCTTTTTGCTCCCGTTTCATCCCCGAAACCTCATACCGCTTCGTGTCGATGCGCAGCGTAAGAATGCCCGTAATCAGCATCAGCGTGACGATAAAGCCTATATACCCGATGCCTCCGCCGAATTGCAAGGAACGTCCCCTCCTTTCCCCTGTTCAAACTCCTGACAGTGTCGCGGCCGGACCGCAAATCAGACGGCTTTCATCCCGACACGCCGGACATGGACGCGGGTGTCCACCTCGAAGGTGATATCCTTGTAAATTTCCTGCCATTTTTCCTTCGTTTTCACCCGGCTGTTCCAGTAGCCCCATTTGTACGCGCGGATATACTCGCCGAAACCGAAAATATCCGCCCCCTCCTTCTGCGTCATCTTGATTAATTCGTTGCTCGACTTTTCGTTAAAGGACTCGATATCCCGCTGAATCTTCGCGATCGTATTGGGATCGATCGTGAACCCTTCGTCCGTTTTCTCGCGGATATTGCCCTCGATTTCGACATGGATCTTAAAATGCGGAATCCCGTTTCGCAGCTCGGCCTCAATCTTCGATTTCCGGTGCGTAGCCGTGTAAACGGCGGCGCCCATCCCCCTGATCGGCGCGAAGGTCTGGTAGCCCGCCGGATTCATGTTTTTGATCGCCATCAGAATGGCGATTTCCAGCGGCTTTGTCGTCCCGACGATCCGGTCCTCCCTGAAATAAGCGAGCCCGGCAATCTGGATGTTATTTTTTTTCTTCATCACGACATAAGGCAAATAAGCCTCCTGCCCTTTCTTCGAGACCGCGCTCCAAAACACGCCCAGGAAGACGTTCGGCAGCTTGCCCATCCGCACGGCCTGATCCATGCTGGACTGCAGGTACAGGCTCGGAACCCGCTCCAGCTCCGGGGACGCCTGCATAATCGCCTTGGCCTTGCCCTTCGAAATGACCATCCAGGTCGTACGGCGGATTTCGGAGTTGCGGTGAAAGTAGTCGTTAATGTTCTGCAGCCCGCTTCTTGCATATTCCTCGGAAACGACAATAATCCGCAAGTGGCCGAAGAAGAGCGGCGCGGATATTTGCTGCTGCAAGTTCGATACGGCATCGTCGATCGTGCGGCCGACGACGTCGATGATCCACACGGTCTTGGCCGCCCCGGCGTTCCCGCCTCCGCCGCCTTCGCCCGGACCGAGCGGAATCCGTCCCGGTACGGCAATCTGGACCGTAATGCGGACCAGCGGCTTGTTCGTTCGCGGCTGTTTCGGATCGAGCGTCGTCACGAGCGACTCCTCCCGCTTCTCCTTCGGAGGCGCGACATCGATGCCGATGCCGAGCACGACACCCCGCTCGTCGATTTCCAGCCGGTCCCAGCAGCCGGTAAGCAGAGGCGCGGTCATCGAGACGATGCAGATGAGCTTGAGGAGCCGCGCCGCCCGGCTACTTCTGTTCAATCTTCTCAATCGGCTCACCTCTTTTTTTGCGAAAAACCGCGACCGCCAGCAGCAGTGCCGGATAGCCGATCGTGATCAGCAGTCCGAGCCGGCCGACTGTTGTAATGACTTCATACATATTAATCACGTTTCTCGGCTGCATCGCGATGATGAAAACGAAGGGCAGCAGGGACAGCGAAAACATTTTGTGATCCCGTAGGCGCAGCAGCTTGCTCATCGCATGTACGGTCAGATAATAGGTTGCATACAGCGTCGTGAAGACGGCGGTTACCCAAACGGCCAGAAACGCCGCATCCAGCCGCTCGAGCACATTGGCGGGCAGCGAGGTCGTCTTGGCCAGCTCCAGCGTCGGCCAGAGCAAAATCTTCGTCTCTTCCGGACCGAATACGCCGACGGCGGCAACGACGGTCAGCAAATACATGCCGCCCGCGATGACGATCGCCCAGAAGCTGGCTTTCATCGCCTTGGACGGGCGGCGCATGTATGGTACGACCAGCGTCATAATGAAAGAGCCCTGAAACAGCGAGGCGATCGTCAGCACTCCCGGCAGCATGCCGCTCGGATCGTTTCCCCAAAGCGGGAGCAGATTGGTCGCTTCGGCGTTCTTAAACGAAAGCACGATGATGAGCAGCGAAGGGAATACCATGGCGGGCAAATAAAAGTGGTGGATGTAGGTAAACGTGCCGATGCCGTTTCGGGCCGAGAAAGCGGCAAGCAGCAGCATGACCGTTACCGTCACCTCGAGCGGGGTCCGCTTCAGAACGGACGTGACGACGACCTCGCCGAATTCCCGGGCCGCAAGCGAGGTCAGGATGGCGAAGAAGCCGATCACGAGCAGGCTGCCCAAGCGGGCGAACCATTTGCCGAGTATATCTTCGCTGTATTGAATGATGTCTTTCGTCGGAAAACGTTTGCCGAGCATGACGATCAGCGCGAGTCCGACGAAGCCGACGGCTCCCCCGAGCAGCGTGACAAGCGGCGCACCGGTATCAGCCGCCCGAACGGCGAACAGCGGCAGGGGCAGCACGCCGACTCCGATAATCGTGCTAATCAGAATGGCCGCCGCCTGAATCGTCGTGATCTGACGCGGATTCTCCATCGCCAATTTCCCTCCTATCGTTGCCGACCTTAAGCGGATCGAGCGTGTTGACCGGCGCGTCGTTGACCGCCTTCATCGTGCCGTCTCCCACCCGCTGCTTCTGTCCGGTATGAAGCATGGCGGGCCGCTTGAACATGCTCCACAGCGGCCAGCGCGCGGCGGTATCCTTCATGCCTTCGAAATTGCCCGGCACGATCGGGCTCATATATGGCACGCCAAACGATTTGAGCGAAAGCACGTGATTGATAATGAAGATGAGCCCGACCATGACGCCGTACAAGCCGAACATACCGGCCATAATGATCAGCGGAAAACGCAGCAGCCGCAAGGCCAGCGCCGCGTTGTAGGCCGGGGTGGCGAACGAGCCGATCGTCGTCAGGGCGATAATGACGACCGTAATCGGGCTGGTGAAGCCGGCGGAAACGGCGGCCTGTCCGACGACAAGCACGCCGACGATGGAGAGCGCGCCGCCCACCTGCTGGGGCAGCCGCAGCGTCGCCTCCCTCAGCACCTCCATCGTCACCTCCATAATGAGCACCTCGATGACGGACGGCCACGGCACGCCGGCGCGGCCGCCGGCGACGGCAACCGCAAACTCCGTCGGAATCAGCTCGGGGTTGAACGAGATGACCGCTACGTACAGCGCCGGGAATACGAGCGAGAAGACGAGCGCCACGAGCCGGGCGAGCCGAACGAAGCTGACCATCAGAAACCGCTCGGAGTAATCCTCCACCGTCTGGTAAAACTGGGTAAACACCGAGGGCACGATCAGCCCGAAAGGCGAGCCGTCGACCATGATGATGACCCGGCCCTCCATCAGATTGGCGACGGCTTTGTCCGGCCGCTCCGTATTCTGCACCTGCGGAAACGGCGAGAAATGATTGTCCTCGATAAACTGCTCCAAATACCCGACGTCGAGCACGCCGTCGATTTTGATTTCCGACAGCCGCCTTTCCACTTCGTCGACCAGCGCCGGGTTGGCGATACCATCGATATAACAAACGACGACCTTCGACTTCGTCAGCCGGCCGACTTTTAATGTTTTCACACGGAAATCCGGCGTCTGCAGCCGGTAGCGCATCAGACCGATATTCGTGCTCAGCTGCTCGATAAACCCTTCGCGCGGGCCGCGGATGACCTGCTCCGTCTGGGGCTGCGTAATCGAGCGCTTCTCGATGTTGCGGGTCGATACGACGACCGCTTCGCCCATGTCCTGGATCGCGATCACCGTCGATCCGACCATCAACGACTCGATCAGGGCAGCGATATTGCACTCGTAGCTCAGCTGGCCATAATGCAGCACGTTGCTCGCGAGCACGTCCTTGAGGTCGGCGAACTCGATCGGCTGATCTGCGAGGTGTTTGGGAACATACATAAGCGGCTTCATAATTTCCATATTAATGTCTTGATGGGCGACCATATCGGAAAAATAAAACATGACGGCCGGAAACTTGCCGAAGATGTTGAAACGACGCTCGACAAAATCCTCGTTCTGCCCGAGTATCGCGTCTACCATCTTGATCAGCTGGTCCAGATCGCCGGAGACGCGGGTATGCTCATGCTCCGCCACCACTTCGCTCGGCGTTCTCGGCTTTTTCTTCGTCGGCGTGTTGCGATTGAATGCCATTCGGCATCACCTCCCCCTGTCCATCCGTTTCTTTCGCTTTCCGGATTTTCCTCGCAAGGTTATTCTTAGCAAATCGTTCGTTTTTATTACAACGCAAACGGCCGGGAGGAAATCGAAACGCCTCCTCGAATTGATTAAGGATGCGCAAAACGCAGCGAATGGGGGAGCTTCGGCGCAATGGCCGCAAACATTTGGGTGTTTCTGTTTTTTTATGTGATCCTCTACATGGGCAGCGCCGTCTCCGGCACGTTTATGCCCGTTTATTTTCAGTCGGTCGGCTTCACGCAGGCGCAGATCGGCGGGCTGCTGAGCTTCGGGCCGCTGGTCGCCGTTCTCGCTCAGCCCGTATGGGGATCGCTCGGCGATAAATCGCGGACGAAAAATTTGATCCTGACGATTTTGCTGACCGGAAGCGGGGTGTCGATGCTGCTTTACCCGCTTCACGACAGCTTCGCTTATTTGCTGCTCATCATGTGCCTGTTTACGTTTTTCCAGACGCCGGCGTTCGCCATTACCGACGCGATCACGCTCGAGGCGCTCGGA
Source organism: Paenibacillus humicola (assembly GCF_028826105.1). Lineage (NCBI taxonomy): Bacteria > Bacillati > Bacillota > Bacilli > Caryophanales > Paenibacillaceae > Paenibacillus > Paenibacillus humicola. The sequence goes on along the minus strand of NZ_JAQGPL010000001.1, from coordinate 632,409 downwards.
CGCCAGGCGGGCAGCTACGGCATCATCCGCATGGGCGGCACGTTCGGCTATGCCGTCATGTCCCTGCTGTTCGGCTTTTATGCCAAGGAGCATATCGGCTCGATGTTCGGGACGTTCGCCCTCGTGATGCTGGCCGGCCTTCTGCTCCTGCTGCGTTTTCCGAAGGTAAAGGGGCACCAGTACGCGGGCCGCAAAATGCAGATTTGGCAGCTGTTTGCGAACCGCCGACTCGTGCTGTATCTCGGGTTCTGCTTCGCGATCAACCTCACGCTCGGCTACTATTACGCCTTTTTCCCGCTGTTCTTCAAAGGGCTCGGCGCGGACAACGGGCTGCTCGGCTGGTCGGCCGCGATATCGGCCGTCAGCGAAGTGCCGTTCCTGCTCCTGTCGGGCAAAATTTTCAGCCGGGTGCGCATCCCGTATATTTTGCTCGGGGCCGCCGCCGCGACCGCGCTGCGCTGGCTGCTGTTTTCCGTGCTGCACAGTCCTTACGCCATCCTGCCGGTGCAGGCGCTGCACGGGCTGATCTTCATCGTCATCTCCGTGACGATGTCGGTTTTTATTAACAAGGAGGTGCCCGGCGAGCTGAAGGCGAGCGGGCAGACGCTGAACGGACTGATCAACCTGGGCATCGCGCGCATGATCGGCAGCTTCGCGGGCGGTATCGCGAGCGAGCATTTCGGCATGCAGAAGCTGTTTCTATACAGCTCGGTCATCACGGTCGCCAGCATGCTGCTGTTCGCGCTCGTCGCTTTCCGGCGGGAGCTGCGCATCGATACCGGCATCTCTTCGTGAGGCGGACGGGTGAACTGTGTTATAACCGGCTTAACGTTTCGCGTTCTTAATCGTTAGCGTCATATAGCTTGCGAGTGTGATGCTTCAATGCGCGGTGTTCGGCGTTTCGTAACGGCGGTCCGCCATATCGGAAACGCGAATAAAGCCTTCGCCGACCGTTTTGCGGAGGGTGCAATCAATTTTCATGAAAGAGGATGTTTTAACACGATGGAAGCTGCGGTTCAAAAAGAAATGAAATGCGACATGTATACCATGTGCCTGATAGTGGATGGCGACCGGGTGCTGCTGATCAACCGGCCGGACAGCCGGGGCTTCCCCGGCTTTATCGGGCCGGGCGGGAGGATCGAAATGCCGGAAAGCCCGGCGCAGGGCGCGATCCGCGAGGTTTGGGAGGAAACGGGCCTGCGTGTGAAGGATCTGACGTTCAAAGGGATCGATGAATATGTGAATCAAGACCGCAATTATCGGTATATCGTGTTTAATTACATCGCGGCCTCGTTCGAGGGCGAGCTGCTGAACGATCCGCCGGAAGGCGAGCTTCATTGGGTGCCGATCCGCGAGGCGGAGGCGCTTCCGATGCAGCCGTGGTTCAGGCGGCGTTTCCCGCTCTTCTTTGAGGAGGGCACCTTCGAAATTCACGAAGAATGGGAAGAGGAAAGCAAGACGGCGCGCTCCGTTTCCGTGCGGAAATTGTAGCGCGCCGTCGCTCCCCCTCTTCAAGCGATGTCTTCGAGCGCTCCCACGATACGGTCCGGCCGGTGGCCCGAGCTCGGCGCGTCGCCCCGCTTGTTCAGCCAAATCGAATGCCAGCCCGCTTCGAGGGGACCCGTTACGTCGTTGACCCAGGCGTCCCCGACATAGAGGCACCGCTCCGGCGCATGGCCGGTAATCTCGCTGACTTGCAGAAAGACCCGCGGATCGGGCTTGGCGATGCCGAGCGCGTCGGAAATGAACAGCCGGCCCGGCTGGATAACGGCGTCGAGGCCGAGGGAGCGGATTTTGTTCATCTGGTGGTCGACCGGCCCGTTCGTCAAGATCCCGACGTCGAGTCCGCCGCGCTGCAGGGCGGCAATCAGCTCTCCCGCCCCCGGTGACAGCTTGATGCGCTGTTGACCGTTCCGGTACCGGGTTTGCAGCGTCTCCGCCTGCCGCTCGTCCAGCGCGATGCCGAGGTCCGCGAACGCCAGTATCATCCGCTGCACACGCAGCTCTTTAAACGTCAGTTTACCTGCCGCATAGCGGTCCAAAAGCCGGTCGCCGTAATAACGCACCCTGCGGAACAGCTCGTCCATTTCAAGGCCCGCCCATAAATCGGCCGGCAGCGTGTCCTCTACCGCTCCGCGGAACGAATCCAGCTGATCGTACAGCGTATCGTCCAAATCGAAAAATACCGCCTCGATGCGGCTTTGAATGCCGGTAATGTTCATAAGCCATGTCCCCCATAGGTATTAAATAATATTAACTATATCATAACCGCGATTTTTCTCTAGTTTCGGTTCCATTTCGGGTGAAATCAAAGTCCGGAACAAAGATTACGGGATTCATCGAAAATAAGTTCATCAAAAAAGCTCACTCCCGAATCAAAGGGAATGAGCCTGATTTCCGCCGGCAAAATCAAACCAGCTTCGGGCGCGGCGCTTCGAAGCCGGAATCCGCTTCTCCGTAGGCGTCCAGCGGAATTGACACCATCCGCATCGCGTCCATCGTCCGCAGCATGTCGTGGAGCCTCCCGGGTTCGCCTGCGTCCCGGCGCAGCCACCGGTCCACGTCCTCCGTCTCCAGAATCGCCGGCATCAGTGCGGAGTAAGGCGACACGAGCGAATTCGACTGCGTCATCAGAATCGTGCACGTCCGCATTTCTTCGCCTGATGCCGAACGAAACACGTCGTACAGCCCGGCGATGCCGAACGTGCCGCTCTTCATCGCCAGCTTGGCACGCACCGTCTTCTTCCCTTCCGTCCGGCTCACATAGAAGGCGCTGCACGGAATGACGCATCGCTGCTTCTTCAAAATCCGGTCGAAAATCGGCTTCCACAGCATCGTCCGGCTGTCCATCCGGAGCGAATCCTTCGCCCAATACGGCATCAGCCCCCAGCGAAAATCGTCCAGCACCCTGCTTCCTTTATGCTCGATGATCGCGGAAACCGACTCGGTCGGATTAATTTCGTGGCGGTTCGACGTATAAAACAGCACCTGATCCAATTGAAAACGGTCCGAAAGCTCCGATACTTCAGCGGTTATGGATAACGATTGGCACATGCGGCCACCTCCTGTCCGCATTAGTATTTGCTGGAAATCCCATATTCATGCAGCAGGTGCCTAAGACGTTCAAATTTAGTTATCGCCGACATATCCGCGGAATGCGCGGGGGTTCCTATCTGCCCGGCTTGGTAGGGGAAGGCATACAAAAAGACCGCCGGATGCTCCGGCGGCCTCACGATAGATGATGAATTCGGCTTTTCTCTGCGAGGCATTCAGCCTTCCTGCGCTGCCGATGCGGTCGTGATCATCCAGCTGACGCCGAACTTATCCTGCAGCCGGCCAAACAGCGAGCCCCAGAAAGCCGGCTTGAGCGGATCATGCACGACGCCGCCCTCGGACAGCTTCTCGAAAGCGGCATAAGCTTCCGCTTCCGCACCGAATTCGAGCGCCAGATTAATGAAATCGCCCCGGCTCACCTGCATGTTCGCAATGTCCGACATAAAAATGGATACGCCCGCCGCTTCCACGCAAAGATGCATCACCTTATCCTTCATCTCTTCCTTCGCATCCGGCAGATCGCCGTGCAACAAGATGGAGTTCATTTTTCCGCCGAGCGCCTCGATGTAAAAATCGGCCTGCGCTTTGGCATCCTCCGAGAAAATGTAGGGCGTCAGTTTCGCCATTCGTTATCCTTCCTTTCATCTGCGGGAGTTAGAAATCTTCCTTTATCGTATCACGATAGCGGCAGATGGATTTCTTCCGGATTGCGGTTTTCCCCACCGTTTTGCACGGCATTTACGAGGAAGGATTAACGATAGGATGCACTCGTTTTACCGGCCGCGAAATTCCGGAGGGCATCAGCGGTTCAGATGGAACGGCACCGTGGCGATAACGACGTCCTTCTGGTTGTATAGGTAGGCGCGGATCAGCAGGCTGGTCTGGTTGTGCAGCAGGTTTTCCCACCAATGCTTCGTGATGAACTGCGGAATGAGAATCGTGATATGGTCGGTTTCCGCCGTTTTCCATTCCACCGTCTCGATAAATTTGATGAGCGGCTTCATGACGCTGCGGTAGCGCGACCGCAGCACGATCAGCCGGATGCCCGGATTCCACTCTTCCCACCGCTCCTCCATCTTCCGGATTTCCTCATCGTCGAAGCCGACGTAGACGGCGAGCACGTTGTCGGTCAGCGATTTGGCATAGCTGATCGAGTTCAGTACGACGCGCGTAATGCCGGCGACCGGGACGACGATTGTACTCCCTTTGATGCACGGCTTGTCGGACTTGATGTTGATGCGCAGCTCCTCGGCCGCGTTCCGGTAATGCCGGTGAATACGGTTGAACAAATAGATGACGACGGGCAGAAAAACGAATACCATCCAGATTTGCGTAAACTTTGTAAAAATGAAAATGAGCGTGATCGTCAGCGTCGTCAGCATGCCGATCGTATTGATCGCGAATTTCACGGCCCAGCCCGGCGGCCTCAGCCGGACCCACCGGACCATCATCCCGAGCTGCGACAGCGTAAAGGGGATGAATACGCCGACCGCGTACAGCGGAATCAGATTTTCCGTATCGCCGTGGAAGGCGATGACGAGCAGCATGGACATGACGCCGAGAAAAATAATGCCGTTCGAGAATCCCAGCCGGTCGCCGCGCACCTTGAACATATGCGGCATGAACTTATCCTTCGCCAGCATGAAGGCAAGCAGCGGAAAAGCGGAATACGCCGTATTCGCGGCCAGAAACAAAATAAGTGCCGTGATCCCCTGGATCGCGTAATAGAGCACGCTGCGCCCGAAGGTCGATTCGGCGATCTGCGAGACGACCGTTTCCTTCGGATCCGGCGCAATGCCGAACAAATAAGCGAGCACACTGATGCCGATGAACATGCTGCCCAGGATGAGGCCCATCATCATAAGCGTCATCGCCGCGTTGCGCTCGGCCGGCTGCCTGAAGTTCGGGATGGCGTTCGACACCGCCTCGACGCCGGTGAGCGCCGAACAGCCCGAGCTGAACGCCTTCAGCAGCAGAAACAGGCTGATGTTCGATACGGTCGTGCCGATTTCGGGAGCCGCCGCATGAATGCCGCCCGCCGCATATTTAATCAAGCCGGAAATAATCAGGACGAAAATCGCGACGACAAACAGGTACACCGGCACCGCCAATAACGAAGCCGACTCCGTAATGCCCCGCAAATTCATAATCGTCAGAAACACGATCATGACAAGCGCGATCAGCACGCGGTAATCGTGCAGCACGGGAAATGCCGACGTGATGGCGTCCGTTCCCGCAGACGAGCTCACCGCGACCGTCAAAATATAATCGACAAGCAGCGATCCGCCGGCCACCAGCCCGGTCGGCACGCCCAGATTGTCTTTGGCCACGATATACGCTCCGCCTCCGGTCGGATAGGCGTAGATGGTCTGGCGGTACGAGAGGATAAGCACCGTCAGCAGCCCCAGCACGGCCAGCGAAATCGGCAGCGAATACCAGACGGCCGCGAATCCAGCAGCCATCAGCACGAGCAAAATTTGCTCCGTGCCGTATGCGACGGACGACAGCGCATCGGACGACAGCACCGCGAGCGCCTTCAGCTTGCCGAGCTTCTCGTCTTCAAGCTCGGTCGACTTCATCGGCCGCCCGATCAAGAAGCGCTTCAATTTATTTACCATCAGTGTGGACTCTCCTTTGAAAATCGTCCGGAGCGCTTTTTTATTTTTCCCGGATTGCCCGGCCTTAGCCGGGTACTACTTTCGTATCAATAACCATTTCCGCACAGCACAAAAACACAGAGTCTCCCTGTTCCTCTGCGGCCGTTCAGGTCCGTTTACAATTCATATCCGCCTCCCATGTCCACGCTTGCGAAGTTAGCTGCCGGATTCGGGCGGCATGAGTCGCCCTACGCGTCCGGGACCCATAAGGTCCGAATGCGATTCACCCCCGTGCGATAATCGAACCGGGCTCTTGGCCCCGGCCGGTCCCGCACTGTCGGTTCCCCCGCTTTCCGCCTGTCTGGCGGAAATTCAGCGATCCAATAATAAAATAAACTGCGAAATAATCACGAATCGAATCATACTCCGCCGGGGCTCGGCTGTAAAGAATAGAAAAGACCGGTATGAAGCGATATTTCGTGTATCCTTCCGCCGCTGCAGGCCGTTTTATCGGCCGGCCTTATGATCGCGGCCTCTTGCTGTGGATTTCGCTGAAAACCCGCACCAGCATCGCTTGAACAGGGCGGCAAAAAAGGAAGCAAAAAGGCATTGACATCGGGCTTCCGCCTTGTTACGATGTTTTCCATATACAATAATTTTTATCGGATTTATGAGATTAAGACGATTTATAAACCGCATAGGGGCGCCAACCGTACAAACGGAGGCATTTTCGCTAAAGGGCGAAAATGCCTCTTTTTTTATGGGGCGCAAAGCGAAAGGAGCGAATGTGCGTGAGTGCCGTCCAAATCGACATCGCCGGCCTGAACCGGCGCTTCGAAACCAAGGCCGGGCCGGTGCAGGCCCTGCACAACATCGACCTGCAAATGAAAGAAGGCGAATTCATCACCGTCATCGGACCGAGCGGCTGCGGCAAAAGCACGCTGCTGAAAATTTTGGCCGGCCTCGATACGGAGCATACCGGAGCGGTCCGGCTTGACGGAAGGGAGGTAATCGGACCGGGCATCGACAAAGGGTTCATTTTTCAGGAGCCGCGGCTCTTCCCGTGGCTGACCGTCGAACGTAATATTGCGGGGGATCTTTCGCTGAAGAAGCCGGAGGTGCGGGAGAAGGTCGACGAGCTGATCGGGCTTGTCCGGCTGAAGGGGTTTGAACGCTCGTACCCGCGCGAGCTGTCGGGCGGGATGGCCCAGCGCGTATCGATCGCCCGGGCGCTGCTCCGCAGCCCGAAGGTGCTCCTGCTCGACGAGCCATTCGGCGCGCTGGACGCTTTTACCCGCAGCCATATGCAGGAGGTGCTGCTCGACATCTGGGAAACCAACCGGACGACGATGATTTTCGTCACGCACGATATCGACGAGGCGATCTATTTGGCGGAGCGCGTTGTCATCCTGAAGCCCCGCCCGGGCTCGGTTCGCAGCGTCGTGCCGATTGACCTGCCTTTTCCGCGGAAGAAAACGTCAATGGCTTTCCAGGAATATCGCGTCCGCATCATCGGCGAGTTTGAGAAAATCGACGATCCGAAGCCCGAAGCCAGCTACAGTATCTGACCGGCCGGACCGGGCCCAATTTAACGATGAGGTGATCAAAAAATGAATAAAGTGTACGTTCCTCCGGCATCCGGAATCGGGACGCCGTCCTCCCCTGCCGAGACGCCGGCGAAGAAGTGGAGGCCCGGGCCCAAGTCGCGCGGCGCCTTGCTTGGCCTTGCGCTGCCGGTCATTCTGCTCGCCGCATGGCAGGCGGCCGGAAATCTCGGGCTGACGTCGGAGACGCTTCTCCCGACGCCGCTTGAAATTGCCGCCGCCTTCGCGGACCTGATCCGCACGGGAGAGCTTTTCGGCCATCTTGAAATCAGCATGTACCGCGCCGCGCTCGGCTTCGGACTCGGGGCGGGACTCGGGCTCGTCTTCGGCATTCTGGTCGGCTTCGTGCGCCGTTTCGAGCAGACGCTCGATCCGTCGCTGCAAATGCTGCGGATGATCCCGCATTTGGCGGTAACGCCGCTGTTCATCCTGTGGTTCGGCTTCGGCGAGCTGTCGAAAATTTTGCTGATCGCCAAAGGCGCCTTTTTCCCCGTCTACGTCAATACGTTTCTCGGCATCCGCGGCGTCGACATCAAGCTGTTCGAGGTCTCCCGCGTCCTGCAGTACAGCCGCTTCAAGCAGATCGCGCTGCTCATCGTGCCCGCGGCTCTGCCGAACATTTTGCTCGGCATCCGGCTGTCGCTTGGCGTCGCCTGGCTCGGCCTCGTCGTCGCAGAGCTCATGGGCTCGAGCGCGGGGATCGGCTATTTGATCATGGACGCCCGGCAGTTCTCGCAAACGCCGATCGTGTTCGTCGGCATTCTCATTTTCGCCCTCGTCGGGAAGCTGACCGATTCGCTCGTCCGGTTCCTCGAACGGCGCCTGCTTCGCTGGAGGGACAGCTACGGAGGATAGCCCTTCTTCTCCAAGCCTCCGAAAAACAAACGGCCTGCGCGGGCAAAATGCCTGCACGGGCCGTTTATTTTGTTCCGCGCGGTTCGTATCTGCATGTCCGGGAACGGGGGTAAATCCCGCTGAAACGGGCAATAATAGGATCAGACTCACTGACCGGGAGGCGGTAAAATGCAATATTCACCGGCGGATTTGACGCCCGCCGAAATCAAACGGCTGCAGGAGCTCGAGCGGGATTTGTCCGACTCTGCGGACGGCAGCATCGTCGTCGTCGCGTACAAGCGCAGCGCGGAGAACGAGAAAGCCGGTTCGAACCTGAACGGCTCGGAAGGTGCGAGCTACGGCCACGACAGCTCGCAGTCGTAACGGGCGCGCCCTGGGTGCTGCGGAAGATATGGTAAGCGGCCGCGACGGCTCGCAGCCGTAGCAGGAGTGCCTTGGACGCCGAAGAAGCCGCGCGCGGCTGCCGCGGCGGCTCGCAGCCGCAGCGTTCGCGGTCAGGGTGCCGCTTGCGGCTTCGGCAGCGAAAAGCGCTTTTGAGCAGCGGCGACAGGCACGGCTGCAGCCTGCAATTACCCACCAACTCGCACCGGCGAACACAAAATCCCCGGCGCCGAAATTCGGCTCCGGGGATTTCGTTTGTCCGCATCCTGGAATTACTGCTTCACCAGCGATTTTCCGATGTTGTTCAAATGCGCCGTCAGACGGTCGATTTCGTCCAGCTCCTCCTGCGACAGCCGTTCGTCCCAGCGGCCGGCCGCCGACGTAATGTGCTCCGGCTTGGACGCGCCGAGAATGGCGGACGTGATACCTGGACGGCTGAGCACCCACGCCAGGGCGTATTGCGCGAGCGAAAGTCCGCGGCGCTCGGCAAGCGGGCGAATAATATCCACGATCGCCAGGCTCCTTTCGTTGCCGATCAGCGCCTTCAGCCGCTGCTCGCCCGCGGCCAGACGCGAATCGGCCGGCGGCGCTTCACCGGGCCGGTATTTGCCGGACAAAATGCCGCGGCCGAGCGGGCTGTACACGATGATGCCGACGCTTTCCGACAGCGCGAACGGAACAAGCTCCGGCTCGATATTGCGCGTAATGAGGCTGTATTCCGGCTGCACGCTCTCGAAGCGGTGCAGCTGCCGCACCGCGCTGATGCCGTGCGCTTTGGCGATCTGCCAGGCGGCAAAATTGGAGCAGCCGATGTAGCGGACTTTGCCCTGGCGCACGAGATCGTCGAGCGCACCCAGCGTCTCGTCCAGCGGCGTCTCCGGGTCGAAGCGGTGCACCTGGTACAGGTCGACGTAATCGGTGTTCAGCCGCCGCAGACTGTTCTCGATCGCCCGAAAAATATGATACCGGCTTTGCCCCGCGTCGTTCGGCTCGTTTCCGACGCGCCCGTGCACCTTCGTCGCCAGGATGATTTTTTCCCGGCGGCCCTTCATCAAGCGGCCCAAAATCGTCTCGGATTCGCCCGTCTGCAGCGGGTCGGACAGGTCCATTCCTTTGCCGTACACGTCGGCCGTATCGACCAGATTGATACCGGCATCGAGCGCGGCGTCCAGCACCTTCACCGACGCCTCCTCGTCGATCCATCTTCCGAACGCCATCGCGCCGAGGCTGACCTCGGATACCTTCAGCCCCGTTCTGCCAAGCTTGCGATACTGCATTTTCGCGCCTCCCGTTCATGATTAAGGTTCAAAAAGCCGCAGCCGCATGAGTGTAACAGCAGGATGTAAACGTTTACGGCATATCGGCGATTAAACCCGACCGTACGGATCGGGTTTATAAGTGTCTTCATGTTACTCCTCGTCCCGGTTTCTGTCAACGGAGAACCCGCTGCTGACGGCGCAAAAAAAGGATTGACGGATGGAATCCGATCTGCTACCTTTTATAACATACCGTTCCAATCGGAATTAAATGAATTCGACCGGACTACCGGAGACCTTCGCACTGCAAACCTGCAGCGCTGGCGGTCTCCTTTTTTGCGTTTGTCCGGCAGCAAGCCATTCAAGAAAGCGAGTGATCTTGTATGTCCACCGAAACGAGAAAACAAATGAGCCTCGGCGCCTTCCTGTCCGGGGCCGGCCATCATGTGGCCGCGTGGCGTCATCCCGGCGCCAATGCGGAAGGGATTCTGGATTTCCGCCATTATGCGCACTTGGCCCGCATCGCCGAAGACGCCAAGTTCGACATGATTTTTTTCGCGGACGTACTGGCCCTGTCCGACCAGCTCGACACGGCCGTGTCGTATATGTCCCCCGTACGTCCGGAGCCGATCGTCCTGCTGTCCGCCCTCGCCGCCGTCACGGAAAAAATCGGACTGACCGGCACCGTCTCCTCGACCTACAGCGAGCCGTATACGATCGCGCGCCAGTTCGCGACGCTCGATCATCTGAGCGGCGGCCGCGCCGCCTGGAATATCGTGACGACAGCCAACCGCGGCGCTGCGGCCAACTACGGCAAGGAGCGGCATCTGGAGCACCATCTGCGCTACGAGCGGGCGCGCGAATATATCGACGTCGTGACGAAGCTGTGGGACGGCTGGGAGGATGACGCGATCGTGCTGGATAAGGCAGGCGGCATCTTCGCGGACAAGTCGAAGGTCCATTCCGCGGATCATGAAGGCAAATGGTTCAACATCCGCGGGCCGCTGAACGTCTCCCGGCCGCCGCAGGGCCGCCCCGTCGTCATCCAGGCCGGCTCCTCCGAGGACGGACGCGACTTCGCCGCGCTGACGGCGGAGGTCATCTTCACCGCCTGGCAGACACTGGACGAAGCAAAAGCGTTCCACGACGACGTCAAAGCGCGGGCGGTCCGGTACGGAAGGGCGGCGGACGACGTGAAAATTTTGCCGGGCGTGTTCCCGGTCGTCGCCGCGACCGACAAGGAGGCGCAGGAAAAGAACGACTACCTGCAGAGCTTGATCCACCCAGCCGCGGGCATCGCGCTGCTCTCCGGAATGATCGGCCACGACTTGACCGACTTTGATCCGGACGCCCCCTTTCCGGAGCTTCCGGAAACGCCCGACGGCGTGAAAGGCCGGCTGCACCTGATCTCAGACCTCGCCCGGCGCGAGAGCCTGACGATTCTGCAAGCAAGCCGCCGCATCGCAGGGGCGCGCGGACACTGGACGATCGCCGGCTCGCCGGTCACGATCGCCGACCGGCTGGAAGAATGGTTTACCGGCGGGGCTTGCGACGGCTTCAACATTATGGCTCCGTATTTCCCGGGAGGGCTGGAGGATTTTATCCGATTGGTGCTGCCCGAGCTGAGAAGCCGGGGATTGTTCCGCACCGAATATACGGGAAGCATGCTCCGCGATCATCTGGGGCTGAAGCGGCCGGCGAACCGGTTTGCGGCGCTGCGGCAGGCCGGCGAGCCTACATAAACGAATAGAGGAGAGGGGTACAACAGCATGAACAGCAAAAAAAAGAACATTAGAAAAACGATGGTATTCGGAATCATTGCCGTCCTATGCGCCGGACTGCTGTCGGCGTGCAGCGCGGGGAGCGGCGGAGGCGCTTCCGGCGGAGGCTCCAACGAGCCGTCCGGAACCGCTTCGGGCCCGGGCGGCAAGCCAAAGGAGAAAGTGACGGTTAATATCGGGGTTCAGGGCAATACCGGCATTTTATACTACGCGCGGGAGACGAAAGCTTTCGATAAAGCCTTCGCCGAAGCGGGCGCCGAGGTCAAATGGTATGAATTCGCCAGCGGTCCGCCCCATTTCGAGGCACTCGCTTCGGGCCGGCTCGACTTCGGGTCCGTCGGCGGCACGCCTGTTATTTCCGGTCAGACGGGAGGCGTCGACTTCAAGGCGATCGCCGTCACCGGCGACGGAAAGAAAAGCAATGCCATCGTCCTGCCCAAAAACAGCGCCATTAAAGACATGAAAGATTTAAAGGGTAAAAAAATCGCCGTCGCCAAAGGCAGCAGCGCCTACAACTTCCTTTACCGCGTGCTCGAGAAAGCCGGTCTTACCGACAAGGACGTGCAGATCATACAGCTTCAGCCGGACGAGGCCCGTCCCGCACTCGACACGGGCGCCATCGACGCCTGGTCGGTTTGGGAGCCTTATGTAACGACGGCCGTCGTTCAGAGCGGGGACCTTGTGCTTGTCACAGGACAGGACCTGAACATTTTCGCCCCGGGCTTCCTGATTGCGAGAACCAAATTTACCGAGGAGCATCCGGACCTTACGGTACTGTTCCTGAAAGAGTACGAGAAAGTACGCGAGTATTACGCCTCTCATCTGGAAGAAGTCGCCGATATGCTGTCCAAAACGAACAAGCTGGACAAAAACATCGTGCTTCAGGTGCTTCAGAAATCCGAGCCGCTGCTGTCGCCGATCACGCCCGAATTTGCCAAGGTTCATCAGGAGCAGGCCGACTTCCTCTATTCCGTCGGGGCGATCAACAAGAAGCTCGATACGTCGCAGGTGCTGGACAGCCGGTTCGTCGATCAGGCGCTGAAGGAGCTGAAGGAAGGCAAGTAACCACCGGGACTCGGCCCTCCGGACCATATGAAAATGCGAGCGGTAGTTCGGGCATTCATCGCATCCCGAACCGCCGCTCGCTCGTTTAGGCAGACCCTTCGCCTGCCAATGTACGCTTACGATTTGAATTGCTTCCAATTGAGCTTACTCTTCTCGAGCAGATGGCCGAAATCGTTGTCAAGCCGCTTCTGCTCCGCTTTGCGCGCTTCCTCGGCGCGCTGCCGCTCCTCTTCCCTGCGCCTGGCTTCAGCCGCCTTCATCTCGTCGGCCTGCGCCTTCAGCTTGCCGAGCACCTCCGGCTTCAGCAGATCCTTCAGCGTGGCCGGTTTGTCGTCGGCTGCAGGCCTTGCCGGCGCGGCCGGCCCTTTTCGTTTCGCCATTGCCATCACCTCGGTTTTTCCCCATTATAGCAGCGATCCCGCCCGCGTACCAGACGGATACCGCCCCGCCATCTCGGTCCCGGGACCGATCCGCAAATCATCCCGCAGCAGCCTTGAAAGCGAGCGGCGGTATGGTACGATTAAAGCAACAATTTCGATGGCGAAGGAGCCGTAATCCATGAGTACAAGATCTCTGCTCGGCATTGTGATCGTCCTGTTCGGCCTGTTCCTGTTCTCGACGCAGCGAAATATGATGGACCCCGGCCATATCATCGGCATTTTCTGGCCGAGCATGTTCGTCCTTCCGCTGGGACTGCTGTTTCACTGGATGTATTTTTATGCCCTCGAACGAAAAGGCAGCGGGCTGCTTATTCCCGGCGGCATTCTGGTCGTGACGGCTCTCGTATGCCAGATCTCGATGCTCTTCGACGTTTGGCAGTACATGTGGCCGGGCTTCCCGCTTGCCGTCGCGTTCGGCCTGTTCGAATTTTACTGGTTCAGCGGCCGCAACAAATGGCTGCTCGTGCCCGTCTTCATCAACGCAAGCGTATCGATCATCTTCTTCACCGTGTTCACGCTCGGCTCGCTGCTCAGCTTCAGCTTTATGGGGCAGTCTACGGCGGCGATCGTGCTGATCGTCATCGGTCTGCTCGTCGTTTTCCGCGGCAAAAGGCAGGTTTGAGCAGGCGCGGGGCCGGACAGAGGCCGTACCGGAGCCGTCACGACGGCCTTCGGTACGGCCTCTGTTTTGCCTGTCAAAAGGGGGGCGTTATCCGCTTCGGAGCGATTTACTCTTTGGCTGCCGCCGCCAGACCGCTGATGCGCCCCGCCGGACGGGCGAGCCCGAGATGGCCGCGCAGCGTCGTCCCCTCGTATTCGGTGCGGAACAGCCCCCGGCGCTGCAGCTCCGGAATGACCAGGTTCACGAAATCCTCCAGCTCACCCGAAAAATAAGGAGGCATCACATTGAAGCCGTCGGCCGCGCCTTCGGTGAACCATTCTTCGGTCACATCCGCCGCCTGAACCGCCGTCCCCGCGAAGGTCATATGACCTCTTCCGCCGGCCGTGCGCAGGATGACCTCGCGGATCGTCAAATTTTCGCGGGACGCCATGTCGACGACCAGCTGGAACCTGCTTTTGTTGCCGTTGACGGCGTTCACGTCCGGCAGCTCCGACAGCGGCAGCGTACCGTCGAGCGGATAGCCGGACAAGTCGACCTTGAGCAAATTGGACAAGCGGGCAATCCCGTACGCCGGAATGGTCAGCCCGTGCAGGCGGGCCTCCTTCTCCTTCGCTTCGGCTTCGGTGGCTCCGATGACGGGACTGATGCCCGGGAGAATAACCAGCTCCTCCGGCCTCCGGCCGTACGCGGCAAGCCGGCCTTTCACGTCCCGGTAGAACGCCTGCGCTTCCTGCAGCGTCTGCTGCGCGGTAAAGATCGCCTCCGCCGAATAAGCGGCGAATGCCCTGCCGCTTTCCGATGAGCCGGCCTATACGAGCACCGGGTAGCCCTGCGGAGGGCGGGGCACGTTCAGCGGCCCTTTGACCGAAAACCGCTCGCCCCGGTGGTTGATTTCGTGTACCTTCCCGGGGTTCGCGAAGATGCCGGCCTCCTTGTCGAGGACGAGGGCGTCGTCCTCCCAGCTGTCCCAAAGCCCCGTCACGACATCGACGAACTCTTTGGCCCGGCGGTAGCGCTCCGAATGCTCCAGGTGATCGTCCCGGCTGAAATTTAACGCCGCCGCCTCGCTGCCGGAGGTGACGATGTTTCAGCCGGCCCGGCCGTCGCTGATATGGATATCCGTCACCCGTTCCGGCTCGGAATCGGGATGCCGCCACGACGCTTCGTGATGGCCGTTGCTCATGAGAAAAGCGTTCAGATGCCACTGTCTTTTTGCCATCCGCAAGTCCTCCTTTCTATACCGACGCCGCGGCGCCGGCCTGCCGCCGCTTCAGCAGCTCCGCAAGCTCGAGAACGGCTGCGCTCAGCCTTGCGGCAAGCTCGTCATCCAGCCGGAAGCCGCCGCTGGCTGTCCGCTCTTGTCGACGGCGTAAACGCCGCCCAGCTGGTAATGGGCGCCGAGCGCCGAAAGGACCGGCTTCAGCGCGTAATCGACCGCCAGCAAATGGGCGATCGAGCCGCCGATGAACAGCGGCAGAATGATTTTGCCCGCGAGGCCTTTCTGCGGGAGCAGATCGAGGTACGTTTTAAGCACGCCCGAATAGGCGGCTTTATAGACCGGACTCGCGACGATGACGGCATCGGCCTGCCCGATAAGCGCATGGGCCGCGATCACCTCGGGGCTTTCCCAATTGGCGAAAATCAGATCGGCGGCGGGAAGATCCGCCACCTGTATGGCGTCGACGTGAACGCCCGATCCGCGAAACTCTCTCGCGGCGGCTTCCAGAAGTCCGTTCAAACGCGACGTCTTGGAAGGGCTGCCGGAAAAGATAACCGCTTTGCTCATTGCTGTTCCTCCTCGCATGGAATTCAGACGGGCGCCGGCAACGGCAAAAGGCCGGCGCACAAGAAGTGCGCCGGCCTCCAGTCATCCAGTCGGCCCGATTGATATCATCCCGGATTCGCGCTGTCAACAGGCTGCAAGAACGACCGTGAAATCTTGATCGTCCGCTTTCACCGGCGGCTCACCGCGTTAGTCCTGATCGGTAAGGATAAGCGGCTCGCCGTCCGTAATCGCGATCGTATGCTCGAATTGAGCCGCCCATTTGCCGTCGGCGGAACGGGCGGTCCAGCCGTCGTCGTCGATGACGATCCGGTTCTCGCCCATTGTCAAAATCGGCTCGATCGTGAGCACCATGCCTTTACGGAGCTTTTTGCCCGAGCCGGCCTTGCCCCGGTGCTCCACCTGCGGTTCCTCGTGCATGCTTCGGCCGATGCCGTGCCCGACGAAATAATCGATAATGGCGTAGCCCTCGCGCTTCGCCGTCTGCTGCACCGCAGAGCCGATATCGCCCAGCCGACCGCCGGCGACCGCCTTTCGGATGCCGTCGTAGAGCGCCTGCTTCGCCGCTTTGAGCAGCTTTTCCGCCTCCGGCGAAGGCTTGCCGACGGCATAGCTCCATGCCGAATCGGCCATCCAGCCGTCCACCTCGGCGACCATGTCGATGGTGACGATATCGCCGGACCGCAGCGTCTTCCCGCTCGGAAATCCGTGGCAGACGACGTCGCCGACCGACGCGCAGGTCGCGTACGGGTACCCGCGGTACCCTTTCTGCGCCGGCTTCGCCCCGTTCCGCAGCAGAAACGCCTCCGCGAACCGGTCGATCTCCGCCGTCGTCGCGCCCGGCTTCATCCGCTTCGCGATTTCCCGGTGGCAGGCCGCCACGATGCGGCCGGCTTTGCGAATCGCTCCGATTTCCTCTTCCGTTTTCAAAATAATCACGATACCCTGCCCTCCCTGCAAAAAAAAGCCCTGTCCGGAAAAAACGGACAAGGCTTCGATCGTTCTATTTAACCGACGGACGAGCGCAGCTTCCCAAGTTCATGTTCAACCAAAGTCGTCAGCTCGTCCTCGTAACCGCCCGTGATGCGGTACTTGCGGATATAATCCTTCACGAACTTTCGGGGGTCCTTCGGTTGAAAAATTCTCGTGAGCTCCTGCAGGCTCTCTTTGACTTCATTATGGCTTCGTTTAGCCATGAAATCCCCTCCTTCACATCGGTTGGCGGTCGTATCCTCCCAGCTGCACGAGCTCCGGCTCATATCCAGCGCGGCGGATACCCATCTAAATCGAATATTCCGGCAGATACAGGTGAAATCATGGACAAAAGGTTAGCGAAAATTTTTATTTGTCAGTTAATTATAACATTTCTGAACAGGACATGAAAGCGAACAAAACCTTCAATTTCCTGTAAATCATTTCAATCCCTCGTCTGCCGGTTCGTCCCCGGCCTTATCTTCGCCGGATGCAGGGACGGAAGGCGCGGAAGGCTTGCTTCGGTCCGGCTGCTCGGCTGTCCACATGCTGCCGTTCCTATACATTCTTATATATGCCGCTACGCCTGCGATCGCGACGATGATGCCGAATGCGATGACACTGATCGTAAGCCACGGTTTTACCATTAATGCGCCCCCTTTGCACCCGAATGAATTTTACCATTTATAGGATAAGTATAGGGGAAAAAGTGAGCGCTTTCAATCGAAAGGGCCGTTCGCTACAAAATTGTAATATGTGACGGTTATGTTACCCGCCGAAACGAACCGCTCCCCCATGCCAGCAGTTCCCCGCCGCTGTCCAGGACGCGTCCCTCCAGCGTAAGCGTCCGCCGGGAACGGTGGACAAGCCCAGCCTCGCAGAGCAGCAGTCCGCCCCTTGAACTTTGCAGAAAATGAACGTTCATTTGCGCCGTGACCGCATTCTCGTCGGGACAAAGGCTCATGACGGCGAGGCCCATCGCGTTGTCGAGCAGGGACGCCAGCACGCCGCCGTGCACGATGCCCATCAGGTTCAGATGATGCGGCTGCGTCCGGAGGCGTATGACCGCCTTCCCGTCGGCAGCCGTTTCGGCTTCGCAGCCGAGATAGCCCCAAAACGTCGGCTTCGCCGCTTCCTCCAGGCGTCGTAGACGCTCTTTCCACGCTTCGCCGCTTTCCGGCCGGTCGCCCGTCATGTTCCTTCCTCCTTCCGATTCATCATTCGTACTGGCGGCTGCGACGCCGCACCGTGAAAGATGCGCTGCCCGGGGCAGCGGACGCCCCACGGCATCGCAGCTTGGCTGCGATGCGAGCACGCCGGGGCTTCGCTAGCCGGCTGTGGTGCGCGCAATACCGGGGCTTCGCCGCCTGGCTGCGGTGCGCGCACCGCCGGGGCAGCGCCGGTCTGGCCGCGGTGTGAGCCGGAACTTCGCCGCCTGGCCGGGCTGCGAGTACAGCCGGGGCTTCGCCGCCTGGCTGCGGTGCGAGTACCGCCTCGGCTTCGCCGCTTGGCTGCCGGCCGTCAGCCGTCTTCCCGGTCCGCGCCGTCGTCGCCTGCCGCCGTCTCCTCCTTCAGCCGGCGGCGAAGCACCTTGCCGATCATTGACAGCGGCAGCTCACTTCTGAACTCGTACAGATGCGGCACCTTGAAAGCGGCAAGCCGGTCCCGGCACCACCGGTCGAGCTGCACGCGCGAGACGGAGAAGCCCTGGCGGAGCACAATGTACGCTTTTACCGTCTCCCCGCGGTACGGGTCCTTGACGCCGATCACGGCGGCGATCTGCACGGCCGGATGCTGCATCAGCACCTCTTCCACCTCGCGCGGGTAAACATTGAAGCCGCCTGCGATAATGACGTCCTTGATCCGGTCGACGATGGCGAAAAAGCCATCCTCGTCCATCACCGCCAAATCGCCGGTATGCAGCCAGCCGTCCCTTAGCGCCGCCTCCGTCTCCTCCGGCCGGTTCCAGTAGCCGGCCATGACCTGCGGGCCTTTGACGACCAGCTCGCCGATTTTCCCGGGCGGCAGCCGCTCCCCGCTCTCGGGGTCGGCGATTCCGGCGTCCGTGCCCGGCAGGGGCACGCCGATCGTGCCGTTTTTGCGCGACGCCCAAATCGGGTTCGCATGCGTTACCGGGGAAGCCTCCGTAAGTCCGTAGCCTTCGACGAGCCGGCCGCCCGTCAGCGCTTCGAACCGCTCCTGCACCTCGAGCAGAAGCGGCGCCGAGCCGCTGACGCACACTTCGATCGACGACAGGTCGATTTTGCCGTCAAGCTCCTGGTTCATCAGCGCGATATACATGGTGGGCGCGCCGGGAAAAACCGTCGGCCGGTGCCGGCGAATCGCATCCAGCACGGCAGGCGCTTCGAACCGCGGCAGCAGGATGAGCATGCCGGCGCGCATGACCGACAGATTCATAAGCGCCGTCAGGCCGTATACGTGAAACAGCGGAAGCGCCGCAAGAAAACGCTCTGAGCCGTCCTTCAGCCGGTAGCACCAAGCGGCGATTTGCGCGGCGTTCGCGACGAGATTGCGGTGCGTCAGCATGACGCCCTTCGGCAGGCCGGTCGTGCCGCCGGTATACTGCAGCAGAGCGAGATCGTCCGCGAGAGGCTTCGCTTCTTCCCTCGCCGGCGGCGCTCCGGCCAGGAAGCTCCGCAGCCGCTTGACGCCGTGTTTGCCGTACGGAATGCGCGGGAGAGGACCGGACTTTCGCCGGGTCAGCGGATAAAGCAGGTTTTTCGGAAAAGGCAGCGCGTCCTTCAGCGAAGCGACGATGACGGTGCCGAGCTGCGGCAGCGGTCCTTCATCGGGGCGGTCGCCGCGCGCTTTCGCCAAGCGGGGGTAGAGCAGATCGAGCGTTACGGCGACGCGCGCCCCGCTGTCCGCCAGCAGATGAATCAGCTCCCGCTCAACGTAGAGCGGGTTCATCATCACGGCGACGGCTCCGGCGAGCAGCACGCCGAAATACGCCGCCACCGCCTGCGGGCAGTTCGGCAGCATGACGGCGACGCGGTCGCCTTTCGCGATGCCGAGCCCTTGCAGTCCGCCGGCCATCCGGCGCGCCTCGTCAAGCAGCTCGCGGTACGTCGTCTCTTTGCCGTAGAAGCAGAGCGCCTGCCGGTCCGGATATTTCGCCGCAGCCTGCAGCAGCAGATCCGCGACGCCATGGTCGGGAACACCGATGTCCGGCGGAACCTCCGGCGGATATCGGCGCAGCCACGGTCTCGCAAGCTCCGGTTCCATCTCCATGCCCGTCACCTCCTAAAGGTCTACAGCGTGTACTGCCCGCTGCGGACGACCCGCGCGGCGATGCTGCGCTTCAGCGCAACCGTATCGGTGAGCGGCGCACGCATCAGCTTTTTCAGGATGGACAGCTGCGTCTGCAGGGCGTCTCCCTGCTCCAGCGCCGCCAGCGCCGTTTTCGCGCAGCGCTCGATCCGCTCCATCGCTTCCTGCACGAATACGGCCGTCATCGCGGCGGCCGTCTCCGTTTTGGCGGATGGCGCGCCGGCGTCCGGCTCCTTGAGCAGCATTTTGCGGGCTCTCAGGCTGGCGCTTTCCATAGCGAAGATTTGGATCATCATGTCCGCGAGCAGGCAGAGCAGCTCCTGCTGCTGCTCCAGCGCCAGGCCGTGCTTCTGCACGGCGAGTCCGCCTACGGCGAGAAACGTCCGCTTCGCCTGCCCGATCCGGAACGTCTCTTTGCGGAGCGGTTCGTCGAACGGGGGCAGCGGCATCGGCTGCAGCAGCTCGCTTTGCAGCGCCCGGGCTTTGCGAAGCAGCGGGAGGTCTCCCTTGAGCGCCTTTTTCATCAGTGTGCCGGGAATGAGCATCCGGTTAATTTCGTTCGTGCCTTCAAAAATGCGGTTGATGCGCGAATCGCGGTATATCCGCTCCACCTTGTACTCGCGGATATAGCCGTAGCCGCCGTGAATCTGCACGCCTTCGTCGGCGACGAAATCGAGCGCTTCGGTCGCGAACACCTTGTTGATCGAGCATTCGAGCGCGTATTCGCCGATTGCCTGCGCCGCCCGGACGCCCGCCCCGCCGGTTCCGCCTTGCGCCGCGTTGTCCGCTTCGATCCGGCCGAGCATCTCGTCGATCCAGCCGGCCGTGCGGTACACCATGCTCTCCATGACATAAGCGGCGGTATTCATGTCCGCCAGCTTGGCGCCGATGAGCGGAAACTGGGCGATCGGACGGCCGAACTGCTTGCGGGCATTCGCGTATTTGGCCGCGAGCGAGATCGTTTCCTTGGCGGCGCCGACGCAGCCCGCGGCCAGCTTGAAGCGGCCGATGTTCAAAATGTTGAAGGCGATCAGGTGCCCTTTGCCGATCTCGCCGAGCACATTTTCTTTCGGGACGGGCATATCCTCGAAAAACAGCGGGCAGGTCGACGAGCCCTTGATGCCCATCTTGTGCTCCTCCGGTCCGTTGCTGAAGCCGGGAAACCCGCGCTCGACGATAAAAGCCGTAAACTTGTCGCCGTCCACCTTCGCATACACGATAAAGACGTCGGCGAAGCCCGCGTTCGTAATATACAGCTTGGAGCCGTTCAGCACGTAATGCGTGCCGTCCGGCGATAGCCTGGCGGTCGTGCGCGCGCCGAGCGCGTCCGAGCCCGAGGCCGGCTCGGTCAGGCAGTAGGCGGCGATGCGCTTGCCCGATGCCAGGTCCGGCAAATAGCGCGCCTTCTGCTCCGGCGTGCCGAAAAACACGATCGGCAGCGTGCCGATCCCGACATGCGCGCCGACGGACAGCGCGAACGATGACGCCTCGGCCAACGTCTCCGCCAGCAGCGTCGAGCTGACCTTGTCGAGGCCAAGCCCGCCGTAAGCCTCCGGCACGTCGGCGCCGAGCAAGCCGAGCTCGCCGGCCTTTCGCAGCAGCTCGACCGTCAGCTTGTAGTCCAGCGCCTCGATCTCCGCGTCGCGCGGGATAATTTCACCCGCCACGAACGCTTTCGCGGCGTCTCCGATCATGCGCTGTTCTTCCGTAAAATCCTCCGGCGTGACGATCGCGTCCGGAGCCATATCTTCCACGACAAAACGTCCGCCCCATCGTTTTGCATCCGCCACTTTGCTCTTCCCCTCCTTGTTCTAAGTTCCGCTCGGCGGACTCGCGCGCCGCCGGGCCGCACGGAATCGCAGGCCTTGCGGGCGGCGCGATTTTAAGGGCTAACCTCGAATACGCCCGCCGCGCCCATGCCGCCGCCGACGCACATCGAAACGATGCCGAAGCCGCCGCCGCGGCGGTTCAGCTCGTGCAGCAGCGAAACCGTCAGCTTCGTTCCGGTGCAGCCCAGCGGATGGCCGAGCGCGATCGCACCGCCGTTGACGTTGACGGACGCCGGATCGAGCTGCAGCCGCTCGATAATCGGGACGCATTGCGCCGCGTAGGCCTCGTTCAGCTCGAACAGCGCGATGTCGCTCTGCCCGATTCCCGCCCGGGCAAGCGCCTTCGGGATCGCTTCGACCGGTCCGATCCCCATCACCTCGGGCGCAACGCCCGCCACGCTGAATGCACGGAACGTGCCGAGCGGCTTTGCGCCGAGAGCTTCCGCCCGCTCCCGGCTCATGACGACGACGGCGGCAGCCCCGTCGCTCATCTGCGAGGCGTTGCCGGCCGTCACCGTCCCTTCGCGGGCGAAGGCCGGCTTCAGCGTCTCCAGCACCTCCGGCGTCGTATCCGGCCTGACGCCTTCGTCCGTATCGAAAACGAAGCTGCGCGACCACGGCCGTCCGTTGTCGCCGACGCCCTCGCGCACGGCGTTCAGCGGCACGATCTCGTCCTTGAAGCGGCCGGCTGCGATGGCGGCGGCCGCCTTCCGGTGGCTGGCAGCGGCGAAAGCGTCCTGCGCCTCGCGGATCACGCCGTATTGGCGGGCCACCTCTTCGGCGGTGTGGCCCATGCCCATATAAATTTCCGGCATCGCGTCCAGGATGCCGGGGTGAGGCGAAAGCTTGAAGCCGGTCATCGGGACGTGGCTCATGCTTTCGACGCCGCCGGCGAGGACGACGTCCGCCTCGCCGAGCCGAATGCGCTCCGCCGCATAGGCAATGGCTTGCAGGCCGGAAGCGCAGAAACGATTGATCGTCACGGCCGGCGTCGTGACGGGAAAGCCCGCATACAGCGACATGATGCGGGCGAAATTGAGTCCCTGCTCCCCTTCGGGCATCGCGCAGCCGATGATGACGTCCTCGACGTCGCCGGGCGCCAGGCCCGGCACGCGCTCGACGGCCGCGCGCAGCACGGCGCGCCCGAGATCCTCGGCGCGCGTATCGGCCAGACTGCCCCGCTTCGCTTTGCCGACGGCCGTGCGCACCGCCGAAACGATGACCGCATCGCGGGCATGATTGGTTAAAGCCATACACGTCTCCCCTCGCTTCATTGGAATGGCTGCGCGGCGGCCAAGCATCGCGCTTAAGGCAGGTTGCGGAACGCCCCGCCGGCGGCGGGGGTCGCGGCCCGAACCGGCAGCCGCGCCGCGGCATACACGAGCGTGCCCCTGTCGGCCGTGAACGACCGGCCGCTCCGTGCGGCGTGTCTTATCGCCGGGCGCGGGCCGCTCCCGCCGTTCGCGCCCGGCCCGGCGCAAACGCCGCGTGCATGACGCCGCCGGCGCGCAGCGGCACGCTAATTGCGCAGCGGCTTGCCCGCGGTCAGCATGTGACGCATGCGAGCCTGCGTTAACGGCTCGCCGCACAGGCTGAGGAACGCTTCGCGTTCCAGATCGAGCAAGTACTGCTCGCTCACCTCCGCTCCGGGCGGCGCATCGCCGCCGGCGAGCACGTGCGCCAGCTTGCGCCCGATCAGCGCGTCATGCCCGCTGATATGCCCGCCCAGGCGCATCGCCTCCACCGCAAGCTGCAGTACGGCGCGCCCTTCGCGTCCCGCGACGCGGATGCGCTCCTCGGCAGGCGGCGGCGTATAGCCTGCGCGGTCCAGCTCCAGCACGAGCCGCTTCGCCTCCGCGATGCGCGTCTCGCCGCGGATGACGGCGCGGTCCTGCGGCCGGGCAAGGCCGATGCGCGGCACGTCAAAGCCGCTCGTCGACGTCTTCGCCATCGCGATCGTTTCGAACAACGCGGTCAGGTGCGGCTGAATGTCGCCGCCGGCTCCGGTCCGAGACGCCGCAAGCCGTGCCGCCTCCTTGCAGCCGCCCCCGCCCGGGATCAGGCCGACGCCCGTCTCGACCAGCCCGAAATACGTTTCCGCCGCGAACACGATGGCATCGGCCGGCAGGCATGCCTCCACACCGCCGCCGAGCGTCATCCGGTGCGGCGCCGCGACGACGGGACGGCCCAGCTGCTTCAGCTGCAGCATGCTGCCTTGGAACTGCCGGATCATGTCGTCGATTTCGTCGAAATCGCCGTTTTCCGCTTCCAGCAGCATAAGCATCAGATTCGCCCCGACGCAGAAGTGCCGCCCCTCGTTCGCCACGACGAGCCCCCGCCAGTTACGCTCCACCTCCGCCGAGCTCTGCCGGATGGCTTCTAAAATATCGCCGCCGATCGCGTTGTTCGGCGAATGAAACGCCAGGCACGCCACGTCGCCGCCGATGTCGATCAGGCTCGCGCCGGCGCTGCCGAGCACTTTTTTGCCCGCTGCCGCGAGCGCCGAGAGGGAGATCTCCTCCGGATCCTCCTCCGCTTCGCGGTACGAGCCTACGCTCACATATAAACGGCGCGCGCCTTCCCTTTTGTAAAAGCTGCCGTTGCCCGCCGCGAGCCAGTCCTCCACCCACTGCGGCACCTCGTCGCCTTCCGCCTTCATGCGCTGCACGGAGCGCTCCAGCCCGATCGCATCCCACAGCTCGAACGGGCCGAGCTCCCAATTAAAGCCCCACACTAGCGCCCGGTCGATGTCCCGCACCGTATCGGCAATGACGCCGACCAGCCTTGCGGAATACAGCAGCACGTCCTTTAGCGTCGCCCAGGCGAAACGCGCATACCGGTCGTCCGGTTCGGTGTAGAGGAGCGCCTTCACTTTGCCTGCAGCCCCTTTGGCCGCTTTGCCAGCCTCGATGACGGGCGAAGCGACTTTGGCGCGCGGCGCGTATTCCATCGTTTCGAGATTCAGCGTCTCGATCTCGCTGCTTCCGTCCGGCCGCTTGATTTTCCGGTAGTAGCCCCGGCCGCTTTTCTCGCCCAGCCAGCCGCGCGCCACGAGCGATTCCACCTCCGCCGGCCGGGCGAACGCGCGGCGCTCCGCCTCGTCCGCGCTGCGCTCGCGCACATTGTCCACGACATGCAGCAGCGTATCGAGCCCGACCAGGTCGAGCATCCGGAACGTCGCCGTCTTCGGCCGCCCCATCGCCGGACCGGTGAGCGCGTCGACCTCGTCGACGGTCAGCCCGAACCTCCGCATCGCCCCGATCGTCGACATCATGCCGTAGGTGCCGATCCGGTTGGCGATGAAATTCGGCGTATCTTTGGCGATGACGATGCCTTTGCCGAGCTGGCGCTCGCAGACGAATGCCAGCCGGGCAAGCGCCGCGTCGGACGAAGCCGTCGACGGCACCAGCTCGACGAGATTCATGTGACGGGGCGGGTTGAAGAAATGCGCCGCGGCAAAATGCTCCCGGAACGCCTCCCCCCGCCCCTCGGCCATCGCCGCGACGGACAGTCCGGACGTATTCGTCGTAACGAGCGTCCCCGGACGCCAAACCGATTCAATGCGGGCGAGCACCTCGCGTTTGATATCGAGTCGCTCGACAACCGCCTCGACGATCCAGTCGACGCCGGCGAGCTTCCCGAGATCGTCCTCGAGATTGCCCGCCGTGATCCGCTCCGCGAATGAAGCGTCGTAAAAGGCGGGCGGCTGCTGCGTTTTCAGCCGGGCGAGCGCGCCGGCCGCCAGCCGGCTCCGTACGCGCGGGTCAGCGAGGGTCAGCCCCGCTTTCGCTTCCGCTTCCGTAAGCTGGGACGGCGGAATATCGAGCAGCAGCACGCGTATGCCGGCGTTGGCCAGATGAGCCGCGATCCCGGCTCCCATCACGCCGGAGCCGACGACCGCCGCACGGCGGACCGGCTGTTGTGGCGAATATGCTCCCAAGTCGTTCTCCCTCCAAAAAATCGTTGTTCCGGCTCGATGCGCCGGTCCGTTAAGCAGTCCGCCGCGTCTGGAGACGGGCACCGGACCGAAAAAACCTTCGAACGGCCGGCCGGTTCCTTTCCTATCGGTTCAAGCGCTGTCCGCGGCCGGCCTCCATGCCCCGGCAGTCGCCGCAGCAGCCGTGCCGGCTGCGGTATCATGCACGTTCGAGCTGCATTCGCCCGGCGCGGCTGCTCAAGCCCGAGGCGGTCCGGTGTGCGGCGCATAAAACTCAGCGCCGAACGCCGCAGAATCGGCGTCTTGCGTCGGCCCGGTCTGCGGCGATTACATGGTCGTGCCGCCGTCCGCCCCGCCAAACACGCTCTCCGCCAGCAGCTCGGCGACGTCCCTCGCGCGGACGCGGTCTTCGGCTTCTTTTTGCTTGACGCCGTCCTCCATCATCGTCAGGCAGTACGGGCAGGCCGAGCCGATGACCGACGGGCGGACGGCAAGCGCCTGCGACACGCGCGCCGTGCTGACGCGCATGCCGCTCTGCTCCTCCATCCACATCAGGCCGCCGCCCGCGCCGCAGCACATTCCGTTCTGCCGGGAACGCTCAAGCTCGAGCAGCCGAATGCCGGGAATCGCCCGCAGCAGCCGGCGCGGCGCGTCGTACACGCCGTTGTACCGGCCAAGGTAACACGAATCGTGGTAGGCGACGCGCTCCGCGACCCGGTGCGCCGGACGGAGCCGCCCCTCGGCGACGAGCCGGTCCAGCAGCGTCGTGTGATGCTCCACGGCGATCGACCGGTCGAGGCCGAAGTCCGGGTACTCGTTCTTCAGCGCATTGAACGTATGCGGGCAGATCGTCACGATGCGGCGCACGCCGTAACGCTCCAGCGTGTCGATATTTTCGCGGCACAGCGTCTGAAAAAGCAGCTCGTTGCCCATGCGCCGCGCCGTGTCGCCCGAGCTGCGCTCCTCGCGGCCGAGCACGGCGAACGGGACGCCGGCTTCCTGCAGCAGGCGGATGACCGCGAACAGCACCTTGCGGCTGCGCTGATCGTACGCGCCCATCGAGCCGGCCCAAAGCAGCAGCTCCGGCCGTTCGCCGCGCGTTGCGGCTTCCTGCATCGTGACGACCGGCGGCGCATCCGGATAAGCCGCCGCGTAAGCACCGATCCAGGCCACTCGTTCGGCGCGCGGCAATCCCCACGGATTGCCCTGCCGCTCGATATGCTGCAGCGCGCGCTGGCCTTCGGCAGGCAGTCTGCCTTCCATCAGCACGAGGTGGCGGCGCATCTCGACGATTTTGTCGACGTGTTCGTTGCCGACCGGGCACTGCTCCTCGCAGCTCCGGCAGGTCGTGCACGACCACAGCTCGCTTTCGGTCATGACGCCGCCGATCAGCGGCACATCCGCGGGGGCCGTATCCGCCTGCAGCCGCCAGTCCTTCCGCTGCGCCTTCATCGTCGGCAAAATGTCGGTCGGGTCGCCGTCCTCCTCCGTCTCCCGCCCGGCCCAAACCGGCAGCGCGCCCCCGGCGGCGTGTGCCGAAGCTCCGGCCGCCGCCGCGGAAGCGGAAGCGCCCCATGCGGGCACCCAGGGCGACTTGTGCGTCAGCGCCGCGCCTTTTTCCGTCAGGTGGTCCCGCAGCTTGACGATTAGGTGCATCGGCGACAGCAGCTTCCCCGTCCCCGACGCCGGGCAGACGTTCGTGCAGCGGCCGCATTCGACGCAGGCGTACAGGTCAAGCAGCTGCTTTCGCGTAAAATGCTCGATTGCGCCGGCGCCGAACGTTTCGGCGCTTTCGTCCTCCAGATCGACCGGCGCAAGCGCCCCGGGCGGCCTGCGGCGGCGGAGCCAGATGTTAACCGGAGCGGTAAACAGGTGAAAATGCTTCGACTGCGGCACATACACCAGAAAAGCGAGCAGCACCCCGTAATGCAGCCACCAGAACAGCTCATAGAGCGCCCGGGCGGCACCGGCCGTCACGCCGGCCTCCCGCAGCGCCTGGGCAATCGCCGACGACACAAAAGCATGCGGGGCGAACAAGGTCTCCGTGGACAGCGCGGCTTCCCGGAGCCGGTCGAAAGCCTGCGTGAGCAGAACGGTCGCCATCAGCCCCCCGATAAACCACAGCACGACCGCCGGCTTCCAGCCTCGTTTCAGCCTGCGCAGCCGCTCGCCGTAACGGCGAAAGGCGGCATACAAAACGGCCAGCAGCACGATCAGCACCGTCCACTCCTGCACCGTAACGAATGCGCCGTAAGCAGGGAGCGGCAGCGGCGAGCCGCTGAGCCCTTTCCAAATGATGTCGGCCGCGCCGAACTGCAGCACGATGAAGCCGTAAAACATCGCCAGGTGAAGGATGCCGCTGCGAATATCCTTCAGCAGCTTGCGGTGCCCGAATACGTAGCCGGCCCATTCCCCCGCCCGGCGAGCCTTCGCGTACCCGCCCTCCGGCCAAAGCCGGCCTCTCCGCCTGCCAGGCCCCGCAGCGGAAATGAATGCCCTGCCCGAGTCCGGCTGGCCGTCCGCGCCGTCGCCGTACGCGTCTTCGCCGAAAATCTCGTCCTCCGGGCCGTCGTTGCCGGGCCGGCGCGGCGCCGGCGGCGGCGAGCTGCGGCCGAGCCGGATATACCCGATGCGCCGGCCGACGGCAGCGCCGAACATCCACAATCCCGCCGCCGTCATGGCGGCAAAGACGAGCCACCGCGCCAGCTGCTCAATCTCCTGCATACCAAACTGCGCCACTCGGAGCCCTCCTTTTGCCGAAGCGGGACCGTTCACCGCCGGATGTCCTTTGCCGTCTTCTTGATCGCCCGGCCTGCCTTTCGACCGGCCGATGTCCGCCTCGGACAAGTTGTGAAGCGCTTTCAGAATTGTAAATTGTTTCAGTATATGTCGTTTCCGCACGCAACATGTCTCCTGCGCTTGCTGTCCCCGCTCATTCCAGGGGTCTAATCGCGGCGCGTAAAACATAGGGTAGCTACGAGAAGGAACGGCCGTTTTGAAGGGCATATCGCCATTGTATTCGGCGGTTTGCCGCCCATATGACAGCCGGCGAAACGCCGGAACGGAAAGAAACACGGAGGGAAAAATGCGATGAATCTGGTCGTTTTGCTGAAACAGACCTTCGATACGGAGGAAAAAATCGAGATCGAGAACGGAGCCGTCGCCGAGGACGGCGCGAAATTCATTATCAATCCGTACGACGAATATGCCCTCGAGGAGGCGCTCCGGCTGCGCGAGGCGCACGGCGGAACGGTCACGGTCCTCTCCTGCGGACCCGAGCGGGCTGCGGAGGCGCTGCGGACGGCGCTTGCCATGGGGGCGGACGAAGCGGTGCTGCTGGAGGAGGACGGGCTGCCGGACGACGGCGGCGCCGTGGCGGCGGCGATCGCGACGGCGGTGGTCCGGCTGCGGCCCGACCTGCTGCTGGCCGGGCTGTTCGCCGTCGATACCGGCGCCGGCAGCGTCGCGCTGCAGGCCGCGGAAGCGCTCGGCCTGCCGCATGCGGCGGCGGCGCTGAAGCTGGAAATCCGCGACGCTTCGGCTGCGGCTGCGGACGCGGACGGCGGCGGAAGCGGCGGTCTGGCCGCCGTCGTCCAGCGCGATACCGAGTGGGGCCTCGAGACGGTTGAAATTCCGCTGCCGGCGCTCGTCACGGCGCAGCAGGGCCTCAACGAGCCGCGCTATCCGTCGCTGCCCGGCATCATGAAGGCGAAGCGCAAGCCGCTGCAGCGGCTGTCCGCCGCGGAGCTCGGGCTGGCGGAGGCGGAGCTCGCTCCGCGCACCGGGCGCATCGCGCTGCAGGCGCCCCCCGCCCGCGCGGCGGGGCGCAGGCTGGCGGGAACGCCCGCCGAGCAGGCGGCGGAGCTTGCCCGGCTGCTGCAGAGCGAAGCGAAGCTGTTTTAGGCGAGGAGGCGATCATCCATGAGCGACGTTAAGCATGAAACGGTGCTCGTCTATGCCGAGTGCCAAGACGGCAGGCTGCGCCGCGTGGCGCTGGAAGCGCTCGGCGCCGCGCGGCTGCTTGCCGGCGAGGGCGGCAGCGTGCACGCCGTCCTCGCCGGAGGCGGCGCGGGCGCGTCGGCCGGCGAAGCGGCGGCCGAGCTCGCCGCGCGCGGGGCCGAGGTCGTCCACGTCATCGACGACCCGGCCCTGGCGCAGTTCGCGCCGGAGGCGTACGCCGCCGCCATCCGCGCGGCGGCGGAAGCGGCGTCGCCGAGCGCGATCGTGCTCGGCCACACCGCGGCGGGGCGCGAGCTCGCGCCCCGCGTGGCCGCTGCGCTCGGCGGCGGCCACATCGCGGACGTCACCGCCGTCAGCCTGACGGACGGCGGCGGCGCCGTGTTCACTCGCCCGCTCTACGCCGGCAAGGCGTTCGAGCAGCGGCGGTTTCTCCCGGGCGTGACGCAGGTGATCAGCGTGCGCCCGAACAATTTGCCCCCGGCCGAGCTCGCCGAAGACGGCCGCCGGGGAGATATCCGGGCGCTGGCGTTCGCGCCGCCGCCGCTGTGGACCGCCGTCCGGGACGTCGTACGCCGGACGTCCGGACGCATCGATCTCGCCGAAGCCGATATCATCGTCTCCGGCGGCCGGGGCGTCCGCAGCGCGGAAGGCTTCCCGCCGCTCGAGGCGCTCGCGCAGACGCTCGGCGGCGCCGTCGGCGCTTCGCGCGGCGCCTGCGACGCCGGCTACTGCGACTACGCGCTGCAAATCGGGCAGACCGGCAAAACGGTCACGCCCAAGCTGTACATCGCCTGCGGCATCAGCGGCGCGATCCAGCATTTGGCCGGGATGAGCCAATCGCGCGTCATCGTCGCGATCAACAAAGACCCCGACGCCCCCATCTTCGGCGTCGCCGATTACGGAATCGTCGGGGATCTGTTCGAAATCGTGCCGCTGCTCAACGATCAATTCAAGGATTTGCTTCAAGCAAACGGCTGACGCCGTCTTTTAAACGGCGGAACAAGTTTTTTCACTTAAATCGACCGCGAAAGTTCGTGCGAACGTAAGGCGGCAAGTTTTCTCTATCAATCAAGAACAAGCTTCTTCCCTTCGAGCGAAAGCGAAAAGGAAGCCGGACGCCCCGCGCCCGGCTTTTTTCAATGTGCGGCACCTTCAATCCAGGCCCTCTTCAAGCAAACGTTCAAGCTCGATCTCATCGCGGACAGAAATGCCGTATAATCCGGTTTCCGGAATCGACGGCTTCATTTTCCGGGCTTCGGCGACCGCACCGGGGTAGACGGCCGCAATCCGGTACCCCTGCAACCCGCTTTACTTCAAAAGATGAAACAACCCATTGCCTTAGGCTCCGTCACAATCGCTAGCGTTCGCTTATGCTCCGCTCAATCCGATTCCCAGCTCGGCATCGGGTTTTTCAGCCCGTTGTCGATCCAAAGAAATCGGCCGTTCAATCCCGCCGCTTCCGGCTTCGTCAAATCGAGAATCCGCTGCACGGACTTCTCGGGGGCGTCTCCCCCGGTTTCCTCCACCCATTTTACCCAGCCCGACATGCCGCCTTCCGCGGAAGACGCCTGCCGGATCGCTTCGAACATCTCCGTTTTCACTTCGCCCGGATGCAGCACATTCGCCGTGACGCCCGTGCCTTCCAGCTCGGCGGCCAGCTTCCGGGTAAAATGGTTCAAAGCCACTTTGCTGACGGCATACGCGCTGTTGTTCGGATTCGGCTTGCCCAGCGAAGCCGCCGACGTGATGTTGACGATTCTCCCCCAGCCCGTCTCTATCATGTCCCGCGCGAATGCCCGGCAAATGTAATACGGTCCGGCCGTGTTGGTCATCAGCACCTGAACCCAGAGCGCGGGGTCGGTCTCCGAGACCGGCTTGAGCTCCCCGTAAATTCCGGCCGCATTGACCAGTAAAGAAGGAACGCCCGGATGCTCCAAAACCTTCCGCCGCAGCGCCTCCACCTCTTCCTGCCGGCTCACGTCCGCGGCATAGGACACGGCCTTGCCGCCTGCCGACCGTATACGCTCCTCCGTCTGAAGCAGCGCCTGTCCGCGCCGTCCGACCAGAACCGCCGTCGCTCCTTCCGCTGCCAGCCCTTCGGCGATCGCACGGCCGAGCCCGCTTCCCGCTCCGGTCACCAGGGCGATTTTTCCGTTCAGCATGCTTGCCCCTCCTTGTATTCGGGTATTCCTTTCTCGCATTTCAAAGCTCCCTCGCATAGACATGGATCCAGGCGGGCCAATAGCCAAGCGACAAGGCGAGCCGCCTTGAGTGCAGATGGCTGACGGCGGCCGAATAATAAGGGACGATTCCTTCATTTAAAACCGCTTTCGTCAACGTGCCGACAAGGGCTTTCCCGATTCCGAGGCCCTGATACGCCGGCACGACGTCGACGCCGATCTGCCACATCGTTTCGCAATCCGCGGAAGCTCCGGCCACTCCCACAATATTTTCGTCGCACTCGGCGACCGCCGCCAAAATATCGGGGCGGGAACTTTCGGGATTAAACGAGAGCGCATTTTTGAAAATTCGGATACACATACAGGCTCGTCACCTGTTCCCGGCCGCAGGTCTTGATTCGGACATCCGGCGGAATTTGAAATTCTTTCAGATCGTCAGCAGCACAAACGTACTTTTGAACGGGACCGGCGAGGTATTGCCGGTCTTGGCTGACGTAATTTTCGATTCCGGCCATCGTTTGGGCGGAAAAGATTTGCTCGCGTGTCAGGCCGCCGAGCTGCCGGACAGCCCACTCCATCCGTTCCGCGCTGCAGGCCGCCACGACGCCTCTGCCCATCGTCACGATTTGCAGCGATTTCGCCCGGATGGGAAACCGGAACCGGCCCTCGCGTATTTCCGCACGGCGGACCGTGACCCCATTGCCGTCAAAATCGGCCTTGGAGCAGGCCAGATCGGCGGACAATACCGCCTCGGCGATTTTGATCGCCTCGGTTCTTCGCATGCCGGCTGCGCCCCCCTCTCTTTTCCATTCGAGGTTCTTTTCCATGTTCGGCAGGCCGCCCCGGAAATCCTTTAAAACGGTTACATCGTCCTTCTTTACCACCGCATTTACGGATTAAGCCGATCGAGCGCCGCTTGAATCGTGTGATCCGCCGCCGGTTTTTCCTTCGACGCTGCCTGGTAAATCACGAGCACGTTTCCTTTCTCGTACAGGATCGGATACGTGTTCGAGCGGGCGGTCCCCATCTGCTCCCGGTATGCTTCAGCCCCTCCCGTCCGCGCTTTCACCGATTTGAAAATATAGATGCAGACGAGTTCGGGATCGGCCCGGTTCGCAGTCTCCTCCGTTTCGACCCCGTACACATTTGGCTGCACATTGTTTATGGCCAAGGACGAGCTGCCGGCGCCCGAAGGCTGAAGCTGCAATCTTTGTCCTTCCAGCGCGGTGATGATGTCCCCCAGACGAAAATGGGCTTCCTTGAATTCCGTGCCTCTCATCGGAACCGCGCCTACATCGCGTTGATCGTCGAAAGCGGCGGCGGCGACCATTTCCCCTTGCGCGTTAAGCGCTTCGATTCCGTACGGCGGAGCGGCTGCGGACGGCGGAAGAACGTACCAGAGCTTTTGCCCGTCTCCGTATTCGATGATTTTGGCGCCGTACGAGCCGGCGGCCCTGCCGCCGATCGTGACGTTCACGTTCGCAACGGCCGGATTCGAAATTTGGCCGAATACGATCGGAAACGGCCCCTGGATGCCCGGAAAGGCCGGCATGCTCATGAAATTCAGCGCCTCGTCCGCTCCGGACATCGGCGATATTCCGTAACCTCCGCCCATTACCCACTTCCAGCCGAGCCATGTCCGGCGCACAAATTCCAGCTGCAGATCGGTTCCGTTCTTCGCGCCCCCCCGCTTGATGAACATCATGACCCCGCCGGCGGCAGACTCCTGATGCACCACCTGCATCGCTGGAGAACGGCGGAATTTCCGCACCGCGTCTTCCGGCGTTTTGCCGAGGGGAATGCTCACCGTTCCGGGGTATCCTGCCGCGCGCGAATACCGCCAGTCCGCGATTCCGCCCGGCATATCGTACGCGTAGACAACGGCGGCCATCAGGATGAGGCACGCCAGGACCGCAGCGGACCACCCGATCCACCGGCGTCCCGTTGTTCGGGCGCGGCCCGGGGCCTCCACCGCCCGCTGCCGAATAAAGGCGATGCGCTCCTCGGAAGGGCGCCTCTCTTCGGGGAAAGGATTGCTCCTCAGCCGCCCGATAACCCGGTCCTCCTCCGGGATGTTATCCGAGATCCGTCTCGCCATGAAGATCCTCCTCCTTCATCCGCTTTGCGAGATTGGCCCTGGCGCGGTATAACCGGGACTTCACCGTACCCTCGGTTATGCCGAGCACATCCGCCAGTTCCTTGTACGACAGGCCGTAATGCGCATGAAGCACGATGATTTCCCGGTGGCTGCGCGGCATGCGCAGAACGACCGACCAAATATCGTCCGTAAAGCGGGCTTGCAAATACTCCGTCTCCGCGGGCGGCGACGTCCGGGTATCCGAAAACAGCCCGGCCAGCGTGACCTTGCGAAAAAAAGCCGACCTGCGGTAATTGAACGCCGTATTGCGGGCGATGGTGAACAGCCAGCTCTTGACCGGACATTGCCCGCGAAACGAGTCGATGGCGCGAAAAGCCCGTATAAACGTATCCTGCGCGATATCCTCAGCCATCGTTTCGTGACGGGTCAGGAAAAACGCATACTGCCAGACATCATGCCAATAACGGCGGACTAGCGCATCGATTTCGGGCCCATCGAGGCGTGAAATGGTTTTCAGGTAATCGTCCTCCACACTGCCGCTCCCTTCCCTTCACCAAACAGACAACCGAAGACGGCGAAATGTTCCCCGGCCTTCAAAAAAAGACCGCTGAGACCGCCGGTGTCTTTCGGCTCTCCGTGCCGTATAAGCCAAAAACTCTCGGTGCGGCCAAGCCATTTTGACAGAACGGTGTCCACGGTCTAATTAAAATACCGGCATCATAAGTTAAGGTGTTGTTTGTCTGATTCGCCGACCTTACCGATGCGCTTACCGGCCAATTGATGAAAGCGGGTGATCGAGTGATCAAGGTTAGCCGGCTGACGCCGTATTTGTTTTTGGCGCCGTTCCTGCTGCTGTTTCTCATGTTCTTCCTGTATCCGTTAGGCTACTCCTTGTATCTGAGTTTATTTGTATCCCGGATGGGCGGCAACCTGTACGTGGGCCTGCACAACTTTGCTCAAGTGTTTCACGACCCGAATTTCTGGGGTTCGCTCAAAACGATTTTTTATTTCGGGATTGTGCAGGTCGATCTCGGCATGCTCGTGTCCATCGCGCTGGCCCTGCTGCTCGACAGCCCGTACGTTAAGGGGAAGGACTGGTTCCGCTTGATCTATTTTCTTCCCTACGCGGTTCCGGGAGTGATTGCGGCTTTAATGTGGGGATTCCTGTACTCGCCGGACCTCGATCCGGCGCTGCGCCTGCTGGGCGGAATGAACGGCGGGCATCCGGTTGATCTCCTGTCGGCCGACCATTTGCTGTACGCGATCGTGAATATGGTGATCTGGCAGTGGACCGGTTACACGATGACGATTTATTTGGCCGGCCTGACCTCGGTTCCGCCCGACATCTATGAAGCCGCGAAAATCGACGGATGCTCCGAGTGGAAGCTGGCCTGGCGGATGAAGCTTCCGCTCCTGCGCCCGACGATCGTGCTCAATTCGGTGCTGGCGATCATCGGCACGCTGCAGCTGTTCAACGAGCCGTTCGTGCTGACGAGCTTGACGACCGTCCCCTACAACTTTACGCCGAATATGGACATTTACAATACAGCCTTTTCGTATAACAACTTCAATTACTCGGCCGCCATGTCCATCGTTCTCGCGCTTTTGACGATCGGGGCGTCGCTGCTGTTCATGTTTTTGGCGACGGGAAACCAGCGGGGCATGCCCCGGGAAGGCAAAGCGGGGAAACGGGCGGCCAAAAAGGCGGTGGCGAAATGAGCCGAATGGAAGCGGTTCCAGTCAGGTTCGAGCCGAATCGAAGGAGGAAACGGGCGGATGCGGCGAAAACGGCGGTCGTCATGGTGGCGATGATTGCGGCGGCGGTTTATTTCCTGTTCCCGCTGTATTGGCTGTTCCTGTCGTCGACGAAATCGACCGCCGATTTGTTCAATACGCCGATTTTGCTGCTTTCACCCCATCCTTCACTGGCGGCCAATTTTCACTGGCTGAACATTCAGCAGAGCGGCATCTATTGGCGGTGGTTTCTCAATTCGATCGTGTATTCCGGCGTTACGGGCGTCCTGGGCACGCTGATCAGCGCGCTCGCCGGCTACGCGCTGGCCAAATACACGTTCCGCCTGCAGGGCGCGATTCTGCGGATCGTCATCGGCGGTCTCGCGATTCCGAGCGCCGCCCTGACCATCCCCGTGTTTCTGCTCGTGAAGCATCTGGGACTGATCAACACCTATGCCGGCGTCATTTTGCCGATGCTGGTCAGCCCGTTCGGCGTCTATTTCATGAGCGTATACATTCGCGACGCGATGCCGTCCGAGCTGATCGACTCGGGACGCGTAGACGGGGCCGGGGATTTGCAGATTTTCGCGCGCATCGCGCTCGCCATCATGCTTCCGGGCGTCGTGACGCTGTTCCTGATCACGTTCATCGGGACGTGGAACAATTTTTTCATGCCGCTCGTGCTGCTGAGCAGCCAGCAGCTGTTCCCCGTTACGCTCGGGCTGGACCTCTGGGTCGCCACCCTGGGCAACCAGACGCAGGAGATTCCGGTGTACCCGCTCATTATGGTCGGTTCGGTCATTTCCGTCCTGCCGATGCTGGTGCTGTTTCCGTTTCTTCGTAAATATATCATTTCCGGCATTACGCTGGGCGGGATCAAATCCTAACCGGATACGCAGGATTGTCCCGCTTCGGCAGCCCTTGTAAAGCGGCGTTCATGATGATCGATTAGGAGGTTGTATCCATGGTAAAGGCAAAATGCTGGTTAGGCCTGGCCGGCTCCGCGCTTCTGTCGCTCGGCCTGCTCGCCGGCTGCGGCGGAAATTCCACATCAAGCGGCAATTCCGGCTCCGGCGGCGGCGGTACCGCGCAGACGGCGGCCGCGTCCGTCGTCGCTCCGGATTCGACGGGAGCTTATCCGATATTCAACGCGTACGACAAGGACGTCGATTTGACGTGGTGGACGTGGATTTCGACCGCGCCGGACATCGCCAAGGCGTTCGAGAAATCGTACCCCCATATTCATATCCATGTGGTCAATGTCGGGAACGGAACGACGGAATACAGCAAGCTGGTCACCGCCCTCAAGGCGGGAACGGGCGCACCGGATATTGCGTTCCTGGAGTACCAGGTGCTTCCGCAATTTATTAACACGGGCGGCCTGGTCGACATTTCGCCATATATCGGGAACTTGAAGCCGTACTATTTGCCGTGGACGTGGAATCAGGTATCCGCGGGCTCGAAGGTTTACGCCGTACCGCAGGATATCGGGCCGATGGTGCTCTGGTACGACAAGCATGCGCTCGACAGCGCCGGAATCGCGATTCCGAAAACGTGGGACGAATACGCCGCCGCCGCCAAGCAATATCATCAGAAGACCGGCAAATATTTCACCTATTTCCCATTGAATGAAGGCGGCTGGATCATGGGGCTGCTCTGGCAGGCCGGCGTCGAGCCGTTTTCAGGCGGAGGGAACAGCTGGAAAATCGATCTGAACACGCCGAAAGCGAAACAGGTGCTGGAGTATTGGGGCGGCCTCATTCAATCGGGAGCGGTCAAGGCGGACCAATCCTTCAGCCCCGAATGGGGCAATGAAATCGGGAAAGGCGAATACGCCACGATCGTGGACGGGGCATGGGTCGCCGACAATTTCCTGCTGCCTTACGTGCCCAAGGGGTCGAGCGAGGCGTGGCGGGTGGCCGTTCCGCCGCAGTGGAATGCGAGCGGCGCGGCGACAAACGGAAACAACGGCGGCTCCTCGAATGCGGTGACGACGCAGAGCAAGCATCCGGATGCCGCCGCCTTGTTCGCCGGCTGGTACACCTCGTCCGAAGCGGGCCTTACGCTCGAGCTGAATCCGACGGTGCCGGGCCACGGACCGGGAGCCATGGCCGCCAAAAACGTCGAGCAGTCCTACAATATTAAGGACGACTTCCTCGGCGGGCAGGCGCCGGCTCCCGTCTACAAGCAGGCCGCAAGCAGCGTCGATACTTCGTACCAGTGGAGCCCCTGGACGACGTACGTCTACAACCAGATGACCGTCGAGTTCACCAAAGCCGCCGGAGGCCAGGAAAGCTGGGATCAGGCGCTCGACAACGTGCAAAAGAACGTCGTCGCCTTCGCGAAATCCGAAGGGTACGATATCTCGCAATAAGCCGGCGGGCCGTATAGCGCTCCCTGCAGACAGTGCCCGCTTGTTGCATAAAACGAGGGCAGTCCCCCGAAACCGAACGCGGTTTTCGGAGACTGCCCCGTTTGGGCGTACCGCGCGCAGCTCCGGGCAAGCGATACATGCGGGCGGCCGGTCGGCCGCTTTTCGAACGGTTATAGCGATGCCAGGTATTCGTCCAGCTGATCGAAGGTGCCGGCGAAGCCCTGCTGCATGGATTCGAACATCGATTGGAACATGCGCTGCTCCTCGGCGGTCGCGTTAATCGGGCCGCCGCGCAGCGTGATGACCGTTGCGCCGTCTTGCTCGGCGAATGTCGCCGTATTCAGAACCTCCAGCGGCCATGCGTCGCTGAACGGCGCCCGTACCGTTTTGCCCTCCGGATCGGAAAAGGAGTTGACGTAGACCAGCTTCTCCGGCGCGGCGATCTCGCGGTACACGAATTTGGCCCACATCTCCTGCCCATCCGCAGACTTCATGCTGAAATGAAAGATGCCTCCCGGACGCAAATCGAATTGGGCCACCTCGAGCGAAAAGCCTTTCGGCCCCCACCACCGTTTCAGATGCTCCTCCTCGGTCCAAAGCTTGAAGACAAGCTCGCGCGGCGCCTTGACGGTCCGGGTGATGACCAGCTCGGCCGGGGTGCTGGATGCTGCCTGATTTTCCGGCATCGAAACCCTCCTTATCGGATATGGAAGTTCATGTCCCGATCATACCTTGAACGGAATATTCTCGTCAAGGAATAATTAGAATGTCCGCTGCGCTCGTTGAACCTCCCATTCGTAAAATGCCGCCGGGTACACGTCCAGGACGAGCCGCTCTCCTACTTTAACGAAGCCGTTCCGCTCATATAAGGTGCACAATTTCGGACGGTCGGATGCACAGTCCAGCCGCAGAAAGTGTCTGCCCTGCAATGCGGCCCGCATTTTCGCCCAGCTCAGCATTTCGTGCGAAAAGCCCTTCCCGGCGAAACAGCCCGATTTCATCGGGGCCAATGCTTTGGATTTGAAGCCGGAACGCTTGATGCTGACCGCCGGTCATTCACGATCGCCTCCCGCTTGCCATGCGAAGCATTCGAACGTGCGCGTCCAGCGCTGAACGCCGCCCGGCTGTACGGCGACGGCCACAAATATCTCCGGCGACACGACGTGCGGCTCTCCCCAAAGCGCCAAGCGGACCGGCCTTTCGCTCCCGCGTTCCCGGATGCCGGCACGCACGGCCGTATGGCGCAGCTCCCAATAGAACGGAGCCTCGCCCGCAAACGGCAGGAAACGCGCGTAAAATCGCGGCTTGCCCGGCTTCCAGCCGATCCGGCCGCCTTCGATGGCCAGGCTCGCCTGCTGTTCGGGATTCGCGCCCGGCTCAGGCCGGACGGTTTCCGGATAAAGCAGCTCGTACTCCGGGCCGATCGGCATCCCGTCAATCGCGAGAAAATTGTGGACGTACTCGTTCGTGGCAATCGGCCTGCCGCCCGTATTGTGCAGAGCATACGAAATCGTCAGCGCCGCGCCGTGCACCCGGATTTCCTTCTCCAGCCGGAAGGCATACCCGTTTATCGGCAGCGGGTCCTGTACGAACCGGACGAAATCGCCGCCATGTTCGGTCCGGACAGGGAAGGGCTCCGTTTCGTAAGGCCGGAAAAAATTATAGGCTTCCTCCCCTGTCCGGGTGAGCAGCCCGATACCCGGCTTCGGAAACTTGCCGCCGATTTCCGCCTCCTCGTAGCCGAGCGGCGCGTCGATGCCGAACTCGTTGCACAGCCCGAGCCCGCCCGAGCCTTTACCCGGGACCTGACTCTCGACTCCGCCGAACGTGTGCCCGCCCTGCAGCAGCGTCACCTGACGGATAAACCCCGTCCAATCGAACCGCGAACCCCTATACGTGCCGGGCTCCAATATTTCCGCCTTCAAATCGCCGCTGCGCAGCACAATCGTCATGACAGTTCCTCCATCTCATTTAAACTAATGATGAAAAAGCCGGATGCCCGAGCAAGCCATCACCATGCCGTATTCGTCGGCCGCCTCCGCGACTTCGTCATCGCGGGCCGAGCTTCCGGTTTGTACGACGTACCGTACGCCGCTGCGAGCGGCCCGGTCGAGGTTGTCGCGAAAAGGCAGAAACGCGTCGGAAGCGTAAGCGACATCGGTTAACCCCGTTAACCATTGCGCCTTCTCTTCCTTCGTCAGCCGCTCCGGCACTTCGTCGAAATAAAGCCTCCAACGCTTCTCCTCAGCCGGCGCGGCGTCTTCGTTCAGCCACCCGTCGAGCGCATTGTTCATGTCCGCCCGGGACAAGCCGCTGCGGAAAGGCAGCCGAAGAGCGGCGGGATGCTGCCGCAGCATCCAATGGTCCGCTTTTTCCGCCGCCAGCCGCGTGCAGTGAATCCGGGACTGCTGCCCCGCGCCGATGCCGATCGTTTGCCCGCCGCAGGCCAAGCAGACGGAGTTGGACTGCGTATACTTCAAGGCGATCAAGGCGACCAGCAGATCCCGCTTCGCTTCCGGGGGGATGAGCCGCCGTTTCGTGACGACGTTGGCGAGCACGTCCTCCGTCAGTTCCGCGTCGTTGCGCTCCTGCTCCAGCGTCATGCCGAATACGGTCCGGGTTTCGACCGGGGCCGGGACAAAATCCGGATCGATTTCGAGAATGAGATAGGCACCGTTCTTTTTCCGTTTCAGCAGCTCGAGCGCATCACGGTCGTAGCCCGGCGCGACAATGAGATCGGATACTTCCTTCTGCAGCAGGCGGGCGGAAGACGCATCGACCCGGCAGCTGAACGCCGCGCAGTCTCCGAACGACGACATCCGGTCCGCTCCTCTCGCTCTTGCATAGGCGACCGCAAGCGGAGACAGCTCCATGCCGTCCGCGAAATACGACCGGGCCAGCGATTCCCCGAGCGGCGTATGGACAGCCGCCCCCGCCGGACTGACATGCTTGAACGAAGCCGCCGCCGGCAGGCCGGTGCTTCGCTTCAGCTCCCGGACCAGCTGGAACGCATTGAACGCATCCAGCAGATTGATGT
The DNA here is from genome assembly GCF_028826105.1 of Paenibacillus humicola. Taxonomy (NCBI): domain Bacteria; kingdom Bacillati; phylum Bacillota; class Bacilli; order Caryophanales; family Paenibacillaceae; genus Paenibacillus; species Paenibacillus humicola. Next base: position 591,559 of record NZ_JAQGPL010000001.1, on the reverse strand, counting down.
AGCTCGCTTCGCCGTTTAGGACGCGCACGGGCAGCCGCCCGCCCGCATATGCGCTCGCCCTGCGCTGATGAGGATTCATCCCGTACCGCAATTCGATTCGTTCCATCCCATCCACCTTCCCTTTTCGGAAAATGAAAAAAGTATTCAGATGAACATCCGAATACTTTTGCCCAGGCGTACGGCCGTTTCGCGGTATGCTCCCCCATGGTTCGTCCCATGTCACGCCAGTCACACACCGTATGTTGTTCTCGAGTCGATTTTACCCTAAAGCTCCATGATCCGGCAATATTAACCTCGCCGTCCGGACGTGCGCGCAATCGCGGGAGCGCTTTTTTCGAAATCAAGAAGGAGCCACGGCAGGCTCCTTCTCTTTTGAACATCCCCTGAAGCACCGTTAATCCTTGACAGCCCCCGCCGCGATATCCGCGATGAACTGCCGGCTGACGAACAGGAACAGCACGATCAGCGGCAGAACGGCGAGAAACGTGCCGGCCATGACCATCGAATAGTCGGTGTTGTAAATGCCGTTCAGCTGGGACAGCGCCACCTGCAGCGTATATTTCGACGCGTCGTTCAAAATAATTAACGGCCATAAATAATCGTTCCACGCGTTAATAAACGTGAACGCCCCGAGAAACGCGAGCGCCGGCCGCAGCACCGGCAGCGACACGTTCCAGTACAGGCGAAAAAAGCCGCAGCCGTCCATGCGCCCCGCGCTCAGCAGCTCATCCGGCACGGCGCCCGTCGCGTATTGGCGGATCCAGAAAATGCCGAACGCGTTCGCCATTCCCGGAATGATGAGCGCCTTGAAGCTGCCGACCCATCCGAAGGTCGCCATAATCACGAAGGAAGGCACGAGCGACAGCTGGCCCGGCACCATCATCGTCGCAAGCAGGATGATGAACAGCGGCTTTTTCCACGGAAACTCGTACTTGGCGAACGCAAAGCCCGCGAGGGAGTCGAAAAACAGCACCAGCACCGTGGATACGACCGCTACGAAGAGCGTATTGAAGAATGCGTGGAAGAAATCGATGCTTTGAAAGACGCGATGGACATTATCGGCAAAATGCGTCCCGAACCACATTTTCGGCGGAAACTTGTACAGGTCGCTCGTCGTGCGGGTCGACATAACGGCCAGCCAGTAAAAGGGGAATACGGACAGCAGCACGCCGAGGACGAGCACCAAATGCAGCCCCATTGTTTTTACGCCATTACTTTTCATCCCGTTCACCTCCCTAAAATCAGGCTCTTTCCTTCGTGATCGTCCAGTTTAGCGCCGAGAACAGGACGATGATGACGAACATGCCCCATCCGACGGCGGAAGCGTAACCGAAATAGTTGTTCACGAATGCTTCCCGGTACAGGTACAGTACGATCGTCATGCCGTTGTTGCCGACGCCGCCGTCGTTGCCGACGAGCACCTGCGGCTCCGTGAACAGCTGCATGCCCCCGATCGTGGACGTGATAACCGTAAACAGGATAACCGGCCGAAGGAGCGGGATCGTGATCCGGAAGAAAGACTGCGCCGTGCTGGCGCCGTCGATCTTCGCCGCTTCGTACAGCTGGCTCGGAATGCTCTGCAGCCCGGCCAAATAAATGATCGCGTTGTATCCCGTCCAGCGCCAGACGACCATCGACGCGATGGCGGTCTGGATGCCGAAGGGAAAGTTCAGCCACTGCACCGAATTGAGACCGACTGCGGTCAGCATGTAGTTCAGCAGCCCGTATTTGTTGGCGAATACCGTGCTGAAAATAATGGCGACCGCAACGATCGAAGTCACGTTCGGCAGAAAATAGGCAATGCGGTAGGCGCTCCTGAACCGGACAAAAGCCGAATTGAGCAGGAACGCGATTACCAGCGCAAGGAACAGCATCGGAATCGTGGAATAGATCCAGATGACGAACGTATTGCCGACCGACTGCCAGAACAGCGGGTCCGTCACCATATACTGAAAGTTGTTCAGGCCGTTATAGGACATCGTGCCGATGCCGTCCCACTTCTGCAGCGACAGATAGAGCGAGAACAGAATCGGGAACAGGCCGAAGACGGCGAATAAAATGTAGAACGGCGAAATGGCCGCATAAACCGCCCGGTTCTTCCAGGCTTCTCTCCACCGGCTGTGCTCCGGGCGCAGCGCGGCCCGGTTTGACGGATTCGAAACAATCGGCGTTTGCTGCATAGGCATATCGCTCCTTCTAAGCATTTTCGAAGAAAATGCAGCTTCGTTAGCATAAGCCAAGCGTTTTCGTAAGAAAACGCAGCTTCGTTAGCATCGGCTAAGCATTTTCGAAGAAAACGCAGCTTCGTTAGCATCGGCTAAGCGTTTTCGAAGAAAACGCAGCTTCGTTAGCATCGGCTAAGCGTTTTCGCAAGTAAAACGCAGCTTCGTCAGCTATCTTTTCAGCTCTCGCTGGATTTGGTTCATGGCGTCGCTCCAGGCCTTGTCCGGCGCCTTGTGCTGCTTGGCGACCTTGACCAGCTCCTGCTTGTAAATGCCGTCGATCAGCGTGAACTTCTCGCCGAAATAGGCGACCTGGACGTTTTTGGCCGATGCGGCGAAAATCCCCCCCGTACGCTGTCCGCCGAAGAACGGTTCCGCGGTGTTCATCTTCGGATCGCTGTAGACGCTCGGCGTCGAAGGGAACAGGTTCAGGTCCTGATAGCCCGTCAGCTGGTTCTGCGGATTCTGCAGCCATTTGATGACCTCGAACGCCTCCTTCGGATGCTTGCTCGTCTTCATGATGGCCAGGAACGAGCCGCCGTTGTTGCCGTCCCCTCCGGGAGCCCTGGCAACCTTCCACTTGCCGGCCGTATCGGGCGCGGCATCCATCAGCACCTGCTTCATCCAGACGGCGCCGACGAACGACGCAATATCCCCGTTATCCATCGCCGCGTTCCACTCCGGCGTAAAGCGGTCGATATTGGCGAGCATCCCTTGCTGATAAGCCTTGACGGCCGTCGCCCAGGCTTTGTTCACCTGCTCGGAGGAGCCGCCGATGAAGGTGCCGTCCGGTTTGAAATACAGGTCTTTCCCCTGGGCCAGCACCTGGCCGAACAGGTCGCTGATATTGTCGGTCAGGCTCACCTTGCCGCCGAACGCCTGCTTCACCTTCTGCCCGGCCGCAAAATATTGATCCCACGAGCTCATCATTTTGGTCACTTCGTCGGGATCGGTCGGGAGTCCGGCCTGCTTGAACAGATCCTCGCGGTAAAAGAGCGCCGTCGGTCCGGTATCCATCGGCAGCCCGATCATCGTGCCGTCGGGGGTTACGCCCTGCTGCCATTTCCAGTCAAGGTAATCCTTCTCGATATCCTTTGCGCCCAAATCGTAGAGGTTGTAGAACCGGCTCTTATCCGGGAACAGCGCCGATACCCAGTCGTTCAAGCCGATGATATCCGGCCCGCCCGACCGTGCGGCGAGCGTCGTCATCAGCTTCGCTTTAAAGTCGCCGCCGATTTTCTGCGCGTCCAAATGGATGCCGGGAAACTGCTTGTCGACCTGCTTCAGCAAGTTGTCGTCAATCGAGCGGTTCCAGTACCAAAGTGTAAGCGTTATCTTTTTACCGCCGTCTGAAGCAGGGGTGCTGCCGAGCCCGCAGCTGCTGAGCAGCACGAGCACCAGAGGCACGATGAGGAGCAGCGGGATGATCCGTCGAGGCTGCATAGGCTATCCCTCCTATTTTCATCGCTTTGCTGATTTGACTATTCGGAATACCGTCAAAAAAGTTGTTGCCGACTTCTGCAGACGAGTCATGAAACTGGCTTGCATGGGGAACCAAAATACGAGGCTGATACTGATTTAACGCAGCTATACGAGTTTTTAAACAACTGCTTGAGGCGGCTTATCCCGCCTGCCGATCCGCTTTAGGCCATACCCGGGTGCGATTTCCTCTTCTTTTCTGCCGGCATCCAGCGGAATTCTTGAATGTCTTCTACGTTCTCCCTCCTCGAGCATCCGCTTGAACGATTGCTATGGCATTTGGATAAATCATCCTCACTATTTATTATATTTGTTTTTGGAAGCGCTTAAATATCGATATTGTGTCATTTGGATGTAATAAAATGCGAAGCTTCGCAAGAAAGGATCATGCCCATGGAGCGACGATTTCGGCGTGGCTTTCATTAGCATGAAGACGATTCCAAAATTAAGAATGCAGTTCTGATATTCATAAGACGATGCCGCAGGAAGCGGCTAGAATGAGGTGTAAGCGTTTAACTCCACTTTCGCTCATCTTGAAAGGAGACCGGCAATGGCAACGGTTAATTTGGGTGTGATTATGAACGGCGTAACCGGCCGCATGGGAACGAACCAGCATTTAATCCGCTCCATTATGGCGATCCGCAGCCAGGGGGGCGTTGCGCTGCCTAACGGCGATGTGATTATGCCGGATCCGCTTTTAGTAGGACGGCAGGAAAGCAAGCTGAGGGCTTTGGCGGAATCGAACGGACTGGAGCGCTGGAGCACGGATCTGGATGCCTGCCTGGCCGATCCGTATTACCAGATCTATTTCGATTCGCAGACGACCGATCGCCGCGTGGAAGGCGTCCGTAAAGCAATCGCCGCAGGAAAACATATTTATTGCGAAAAGCCGACCGCCGGAAATTTGGCCGAATCGCTGGAGCTGGCCAGACTGGCCCGAGAACGGGGCGTCAAAAACGGCGTTGTGCAGGACAAATTGTTTTTGCCCGGCCTCATCAAGCTGATAAGACTGATCGATTCCGGTTATTTCGGCCGCATTTTATCCGTGCGCATGGAATTCGGCTACTGGGTGTTCGAAGGCGACATGATTCCCTGCCAGCGTCCTTCCTGGAACTATCGCAAGGAAGACGGCGGCGGGATTATCGTCGACATGTTCGCTCACTGGCGCTATGTGCTGGACAACCTGTTCGGCAAAGTGCGCTCCGTATCCTGTCTGGGAGCGACCCATATTCCCGAGCGGTACGACGAGCGGAACGAGAAGTACTCGTGTACGGCGGAGGATGCGGCATACGCGACCTTTGAAATCGAAGGCGGCATCGTCGCGCAGGCGAACTCCTCGTGGGCCGTACGCGTGAACCGCGACGAGCTGGTGAACATTCAGGTGGACGGGACGAACGGCAGTGCGGCAGCGGGGCTGCGAAACTGCAAAACCCAGCATAAAGTGAATACACCGAAGCCGGTCTGGAATCCCGATATTCCAAGTCCGTACAATTTCCTCGACCAGTGGGAGCCCGTTCCGGATAATCAGGTTTTCGACAACGGTTTTAAAATGCAGTGGGAATTGTTCCTGAAGCACGTGGCCTGCGGCACTCCGTTCCCCTGGGATTTGCTGGAGGGCGCAAAAGGGACGCAGCTGGCGGAGCTGGGTCTGCAGTCGTGGAAGGAACGCCGCTGGATTGATATCCCGGATTTGACCCTGTAAAGGAGGCGACGACTTGGCCCGAACGATCAAGCTGCCGCGTGCCGGAGGCTCGCTGTACGAGTACGAGCCCGGCCGCTCGTCTTCGTTTGATGTACCGAATGGCCCTTTGAAAAGCCGGATCGCTTTCTCGGCCGCGCATGTGGTGTGCGATCCTTTCGCGGATGCGGATCCGCTCGCGCAGTCGCAAATCGATTTTAACGCCACGATGGAATACCGCCGCTACCTGTGGTCGCTCGGACTTTCCGTAGCGGAAGCGATGGACACCGCCCAGCGCGGCATGGGCCTGGATTGGGAGCGGTCCAAGGAATTGATCAAGCATTCGATAGCGGAGGCGCGTTCGGCAGGCGGTCATTTGGCGTCCGGCGCGGGTACGGATCATTTGGCTCCCGGCGCCGGGGTGACGCCCGAAGCGGTGGAAGCCGCTTATGAAGAGCAGTGCGCCTTCATCGAAGGCGCGGGCGGACGCATCATTCTGATGGCAAGCCGGGCGCTGGCCGCCTGTGCCAAAAGCGCCGAGGATTACGAGCGCGTTTACGGCAGCATTTTGCGTCAGGTGTCGCAGCCGGTTATTTTGCACTGGCTTGGCGATATGTTCGACCCGCAGCTGGCCGGCTATTGGGGCCAGCAAAACCCCGATGCCGCGATGGAGGTGGCCTTGCGCATCATCCGCGCGAATGCGGATAAAGTGGACGGCATTAAAATTTCCCTGCTCGATGCGGACAAGGAGATCAAAATGCGCCGTCTGCTGCCTGAGGGCGTGAACATGTATACCGGGGACGACTTTAACTACCCGGAATTGATCCGCGGCGACGAACAAGGCTTCAGCCATGCGCTGCTCGGCATTTTCGACGCGATCGCGCCGGCGGCGGCCGCGGCGCTGCATGCCCTGGATGCGGGGGATATGGAGCGCTACCATGCCATTTTGGATCAAACGCTGCCATTGTCGCGCCATATTTTCCAAAAGCCGACGTTCGCTTACAAAACCGGCATCGTCTTTATGGCCTACCTGAACGGCCATCAGCCGCACTTCCGGATGATCGGCGGAGCCGAAGGCGCCCGGTCGGTTGTTCATCTCGCCGATCTGTTTGTTTTGGCGGATAAGGCCGGCCTGCTGATCAACCCGGACCTCGCCGTCGAGCGGATGCGCCGCGTTCTCGCTCTATCCGGGGTTTAAGGCATTGCCGTTTTCTGACCGCTTAATGCAGGCACCCGGCTACGGGAACGGCAACTCGTGAATGGATATATCCGAATTGGAGGAAGCGCCGTGGGAAGTCTTCAATCGATTGAACGGCTTAGCCTGAACCAGATTACGACGGAAAGTTGGAGCTTGCGCGAAGCCGCGGAAGGCTGTGCCCGCGCAGGTATTCCCTGGATCTCGCCCTGGCGCCATAAGGTAGCCGAGACGGGACTCGCCGAAAGCCGGCGGCTCATTCAAGGCGCAGGACTTCGCGTCTCCAGCCTCTGCCGGGGCGGCATGTTCCCGGCGCCGACGGCGGCGGAACGCGAAGCGCGGCTCGAGGACAACAAGCGGGCCGTCGAGGAAGCGGCCGAGCTGGGCGCGGAGGTTCTGGTGCTCGTATGCGGCCCTTCGCCCGACCGCGACATTGACCGCGCGCGCGGCTGGGTGACCGAGGGGATCGAGAAGCTCGTTCCGTTCGCGCGGGAGCACGGCATCAAGCTCGGGATCGAACCGCTGCATCCGATGCAGGCGGCCGAGCGTTCGGTTGTCGTCACGTTGGGACAAGCGAATACGATGGCGGAGCGGTTTGAAGCCGACGATGTCGGCGTGATCGTCGACGTGTTTCATGTCTGGTGGGACCCGGAGCTGTACGGTCAAATCGCGCGGGCCGGAAAACGGATCCTGGGCTTCCATGTATCCGACTGGATCGTCCCGACGCCGGACCTCGTGCTGGGCCGCGGCATGATGGGCGATGGAGTCATCGAGATTCGCCGCATTCGAGAGGCCGTCGAGGCCGCCGGCTATGAGGGGCCGATCGAGGTCGAAATTTTCAACCGCGCGGTCTGGGATTCGCCCGGCGGCGAGGTTTTGGCCCGGATGAAGGAACGGTATTTGGAACACGTGTAGGAAGTTTTTCCTCCGACGTCGCCGAAAGAGGCTCGATTCCCGACGGGAAAATCACTTGTGAGCATGCCCCCTAACCGGTAAGATGGGTGTATACGATGAAATCCGGGGTTTTGGGGGCTTCTTATGACCTTGAGAAGGATTGATTTGCTTACGCATGGCATTCATCTCTATGAAAGCAACCATCTGGACGGGGATGTCGTCGAAGAGCATCATCACGAGATTCATCAGATCTTATATGCGGTGAAAGGCGCAGGAACCATCACGCTGGACGGCAAGCGGCAAAAGTTTTTGCAGGACAGCGCCGCCTTTATTGCGCCCCGGTCGAATCATGCCGTCTTTTCCGAATCGGGGCTCACGCTGCTTGTTCTCGCGTTCAATGTTACGGCTTTCGATTCGTCCGCCGCGTCCGGCCTGCTTCAATCCTCCTTTCCGTCGTCCGCTTTTTTGCGGCTGAACCCATTTTCCGCCGCCGATTTAAGACAATTGCTGCGAAAAATGCTATTCGAGCAGTCCCATCGGGATGAATTCAGCGCATGGGCGCTGCATATTTATATGTTTGAATTTTTGCTGGCGCTGGCCCGTTCGAGCCAATCGGCGCTGGTGACGGATTCGAACGCGCTGCGGGCGGAGCGGATACGCAATTATATCGACCGGCATTATTTTGAACCGCTGACGGCGGGAGATATCGCGGCCCGGCTCGGGATCGGAACGAGGCATGTCAACAACATTTTCAAAGACCACTACCGGCTGACGCCGATCCAATATTTGACCGAGGTGCGGATTCGTCTGGCCAAAAAGCTGCTGATCGAGACGGAAAAGGACATCGCTTCCGTCTGCTTCGAGGTTGGCTATGAAACGCTGCCGACTTTTTACCGGGCTTTCAAAAACATCGTGAACATGTCACCCAATATGTTCAGACAGCAAAACAAGCATGAAAATGAACCTGATCCCGCAGGACAGGCGGACGGTCGATGACCGTCAGCCTGTCTTCTTTCGCTTTCCCATTATGCATCTGAAACATCCTTCCCGGCCGGTCAAGCCCTGCCCGCCAGCTCCGAGAGACGGGGAATCAGCCCGGACGGCGGCATCTGCGTTTCGTTCTCCTGCTTGAGCTCCTGCGCCGCCCGGGTAAAATCAGGATCTTCCAGCAGCCGCTTCAGGCTGTGCCGCACGTTCTGCGCATCGGCTTGCTCCGGCAAAAACGTAAGCCCGATCCCGCGTTGTTTAATGGCGGCCGCGTTCAAGTGCTGATCCGCCCCGAAGGGCAGCGCCAGCTGGGGAATGCCGGCCGCGACGGCACTCATCGTCGATCCCGACCCGCCGTGGTGCACGACGGCGGAACAAACCGGCAGCAGCGTGCTGAGCGGAGTCCAGCCGACCGTCCGGACGTTTGGCGGCAGCTGGCCGAGTACCGACGGGTCCGCCCCGCCGAGCGCCAAAATGACCTCCGCCTCCATATCCCGCACCGCCTCTATGACCCCGCGCAAGCCCCCGACGCCGCCGAAATGAGGCACTACCGTTCCGAGCGTGACGCAAATTCGCGGCTGAGGCGGCGGGACCATCATCCAATCGGGCAGCTCGCCGCCTCCATTGTACGGAACGTAGCGGACGAACCATGCGTCCGGGCGGTCCGGCTCCCTCAGGCTGGGCGGGCAGGGATCGATAAGCGCGGCCGGCCAGGCTAAATTGCCTTTAAACCCGTTTCGTTCGCAGGCCGGTCCCATCGCCTCGCCGATGAGCTCGAGAAGGCCGGTTTTGCCGATCGATGTGATGCCGAACCCATGCGTCACGATAGGAATGGACAGCAGTTCGGCGGCCAGCAGCCCGGCCGCTTCGAGCGGAGTGCGCACAATGACGTCCGGCTTCCATGCCCGGGCCGCCTGAATGGTACGATCCGCCATCAAGTCGCTGACCGCCGCCATAAATCGGGCGGTTTGGGCCAGGCCCTTTTCACTTGCATCGGATTTTGAAATTGTTCGAGCGAGTCTTCCTTGCTCCGCTCGGCGACAGCCCTCAACTGAATGCCGGGCGAAGCGTCCGCCCATGGCAGTCCGGCCCGTTCGCTTGCGCCGACCGCCTCGCCTGCCGTCACGACGAGCACTTCGTGCCCGGCTGCGCGTGCCGCCCAAGCCAGAGGCACGACCGGCAGAAAGTGGCCCAGAGCCGGAAAACTGGCAATCAAAATTTTCATTCGAACATCTCCTCCAAAACGATTCTCATTCTTCTTAGCCGGCCGAACTCCCGGCGGCGATCAAGACGGGCGGTTTGCTTTTCTAAAATCCGAAGCCAGCTTGACTAACGTTATTGCGATCCAGAACATAACCGCCGCAAAAACCGGATGAAGAGCGGACAAAAATCCGATGTCCGACGATAAATCCGCGGTGACGAACATGAGAATGACCAGAACGACCAGCTGAATGCTTTTTACGCGGAAGGCGCCCGGCAGTCGGGCGATCGCATTATCCATACCGAATTCGGCGGCAAGCGAGGAGAGCAGCACGATATGCCGGACGCCATGCTCCCGGGCGATACGGGGAAATTGGAAATCGTCGTTCATCGGCAGAACCCAGAATACTTTCTCAACGCCTTCCAGCGCGGCCCGGACCGTATCCGGCTTCGTTAAGTCGCCGGCCGCAGTCTCGACGCCGGACGGAAATTCCGCTTTGCCCGGATTGCGGCACAATGCCCTTACCTCGCAGCCAGCCTGATGCAGCTCCATGATGACATGTCGTCCAACCGTACCCGTAGCGCCAGTTACCAGGATCATACTTTTACACCTCTTCAGAATCAGATTGAGTGAGTGCTCACCCATACTGCGGCATGTTTTATCCAGCTTTCATCTGTCTATAAAGTTCGATTGTTTTTTAATCCGATTAATGTGAGTGTGTACTCACTTAGAACTATAAATGTCCCTCCGATTCGTGTCAAGGGGACTTCCTAAATAAATGGGTGTGTGCACACTTATTCACCAAGTTAAAAACACGCGGCATACCCTGTCAATAGGCTCCTGCATCCTATTTGCTGCTTGCTTCGCCGATATCGATCATCCAATCGCTCAAGCCGAAATTCCCTGCAAAAGCGTCTCCAGAATATCATGGACGAACTTCTCCCGCTCGTCTTGCGATTCCTCTTCGCCGGAAAACTGCATATGAAACGCGTGCTGAAAACACGCCCCGAGCAGGAGATCGGCGGCGCTGCGGGGCATGATGACGGCGTTCACCCTTCCGAGCTGCTGTTCGGCCCGGATATACGAAGCAACGACTTCATTGGCCCGGTGCGGGCCTTCGTTGCGCTCCTGAAATCCCTGTCGATGGCGGGCCAGGAACGTCGGCTCCGTAAACAGCGAGGCCGTCATCATGATCGATAAATGAAAATAATCGACCGCGGCCCGAGCCACTTCCTTCAAATTTTCCTGCACGGTCCGAAGCCCCTTGTACCCGGGAAGCTTCAGCAAAACGGCAATGAAGCCTTGCAGATGCCGCTTGAGGACTTGCAGGCAAAGGTCTTCCTTGCTTTGAAAATGGTTATATAACGATCCTTCCGAACAATTGGCAAGCCGGGCGATTTCCTTGGTTGTCGTCTTGGAAAGCCCGTTGATGCGCACGGCCTGCTCGGTTGCTTCGAGTATTCTGTCGCGGAGTTCCATCGCACTTGCTCCTCGGTCGTATGTTTTAATTTCGATTATTGAGGAATTCGCGATGAAAGTCAACCGCACCCCAGACCGCTTCCGGCCCGGCTTTCTCACATGAGATGATAGAGAATTTCCGTTTCGAGCCTGGATTCGTCTTCATGCCAATGTCCGTAGATTTCCATTACCGGCGCCCCATGGCGTTCGCCCGAAGCTTTAACGGCCGACCGAATGCTTTTATGCGTTCTGTCCAAATTGCGATAGGGCCCGATATGCTTGCAATAAGCAAATTTTTGAAAAACCACCTCTTTCTTTTCCAATCGTGACGCTTCTGCAGACGGAACGGTCAGCGCAATGCCGGCAAATATCACGCGGTTATCGTCATAAACGACATGATTGATGCCGGTATGAAGAAGCCCCTTGCTTCGAACCTCCAGCCAAACCTGATCGAGCAGCTCGAAAATCGTTTCCCGGTAAGGCTTTCTTTCATCGTGATGCTTCGAAAGCCCATACAATGTAAAAGTCGTTTCCCGGTTCCGGATCGTTGTTTCCATGAGTACCTCCTCGTTTTTCAATGATATTCGGACCTGCAGCCGTGTCTTCGGTTCAGCCTCCCTTTATTTTGCCGGTGAAATTAGATCAATTTTCTTTATGTATAAAATATCCGTTCCTTTTGGCGCGTACATGTAAATGTCATAACTTATGTCCTCTCATCACATCCCCGTTTTCCATTTATCCCTTAAGACGTTTGCCGCCTCTTCTTTGTTTCAATAATTGGGGTCAAATGTAAATATTAGGAGCATGTGTTCAGCCGGGCCTGCGGATTGTTTGCCTCGCAAGGCAAGACAGAGCGAGGCCGGCGGTCCGTGACCGTCAGCCTCGCTCTTCTTTTTCGTTCCGCTGTCGGCACCGGCCGGAGGCTTATTACGACATGACCTCTTCCGTACGGTCGGTTGCGGGCGGCGGCGTGATGGAGAGCGCCGATATTTCCTTGCGCCACTCCGGCGTCATGTTGAGGTCCAGCGCCGCCAGGGAGCATTCCAGCTGTTCCAGATTGCGTGCCCCGATAATCGGCGCGGTCACCGCCGGGTTGGACATGACCCATGCGACGGCGAGCGTCGCCGGATGGATTTCGCGCTCTTCGGCATAAGCGGTGAAGCGTTCCGCGACTTCAAAGTTCATCGGGTCCCCGTAGCGGGCGGTGTACATTTTATTTTCGACCAGCCGGCCCTGCTCCGGTTTGCGGCCGAGCCCGTATTTGCCGGACAGCAGTCCGCCGCCCAGCGGGCTGTACGGAATAACCCCGATTTGCTCGGACTCGGCGAGGGGCAGAATTTCCACTTCGGCCTGACGCTTCACCAAGTTGTACATCGGCTGAATCAGCTCGAAACGGGCCAGCTGCTCCTTTGCCGCGATACCGAGCGCCTTGGCAATTTGCCATGCGGCCCAGTTGCTGACGGCGGGATACAGGATTTTGCCCTGCTGCTGCAGGTCGTCCAGCGCGCGCAGCGTTTCTTCCATCGGCGTCGTGCGGTCGAATTGATGAACGAAATAAAAGTCGATGCGGTCCGTTTGTAAACGCCGTAAACTATTTTCGACCTCAAGCATAATATGGCGCCGGGAAAGACCTCTCGCATTGATATCCTGTCCCATCGGGTTGAACACTTTCGTCGTCAGCACGATTTCGTCGCGGCAATCGGCGATGCATGCACCCAAGATTTGTTCGGACACCCCCATGCTGTAGGCATTGGCCGTATCGAAGAAGTTAATGCCGGCCTCGCGGCAGCGCCTGAACATTTTCTTCGACGTTTCTTCGTCCGCGTTGCCGCCGAACGACATCGTTCCGAAACAAAGGCTCGATACTTGAATCCCGGTTTTGCCGACCGTGCGATATTCCATTCGGGTCATCTCCTGTTCGTTGTTGGTCAAATCTTACGTTGTTTCGAATGGCTTCCCGCTCCCTAATACGGACGGGCATGCCCGCCCCCGAGCCGGCTCAGGACCGGCCCGCCAGCGCAAGCAGACGGGGGACGATTTCGGACGGCGGGGTCTGGCTTTCGTTCTCCCGGCTCACTTCCTGCGAAGCCTGGGTAAAACCCGGTTCGTCAAGGAGCCGCTGCAGGCTGTGACGCACCGTCTCGGCGCTAGCTTCCTCGGGCAGCATCGAAAGCCCGGCGCCGCGCTGCCTGACGGCGGCGGCGTTAATATGCTGATCGGCCCCATGGGGCAGGATCAGCTGCGGAACGCCGGCCACGATGGCATTCATTGTCGTTCCCGCACCGCCGTGATGGACGACGGCCGAGCAGGTCGGCAGCAGGGTGCTGAGCGGCGTCCAGCCGACGGTCCGCACGTTCGGCGGCAGCGTGCCGAGCGCGGACGGGTCTGTCCCGCCGAGCGCCAGAATGACTTCCGCGTCCAAATCCCGTACCGCCTCGACAACTCCGCCAAGGCCGCCGACGCCCGACAAATACGGGATCACCGTACCAAGCGTAACACAGATTCGACGCTTTGAAGACGGTGCGAGGTACTCGTCCGGCAGCCGGCCGCCCCCATTGAAGGGAATGTAGCGAGTGTACCAGGCGTCCGGCCGGTCCGGCTCCCGCATGCTGGGCGGGCATGTATCGATATTGGCCGCCGAGCCGACCAGTTCGCCCTTCCATCCGTTGCGTTCGCACGCCGGACGAAAAGCCTCGTAGATCATCTCGATCATGCCGGTTTTGCCGATCGATGCAATGCCGAACCCGTGGGATACGGCAGGAACGGACAGCAGCGAAGCTGCCAGAACGCCGGCGCTTTCGGTCGGCGTATGCACAATGACGTCCGGCTTCCAGGCCCGGGCGATTTCAAGGGTGCGATCCGCCATCCGGCTGCTGATCGCGGACATAAACTCAGCCGCACCGGCCGGGTTCGACGAATCGCGGTACTTGTCCTCCGCGTCTTTCATACTTTCCACTACCGCCGTGATAATATCGCCGCCCGGCGCAGCATCCGCCCAGGACAAGCCCGCACGTTCGCTTGCTTCCAGCACTTGCCCGGTCGAGACGACAAGCACCTCGTGTCCGGCCGCTCTCGCCGCCCAGGCAAGAGGCACAACCGGCAGGAAGTGCCCGAAACCCGGGAAGCTGGTTACCAACATTTTCATCATCGAATCCTCCCAACTTCGCTTGCTTGTGAAATGGGACGTTAACGCGGAAAAGCCGCCCTTCACTCCCTCGGCAGCTTCGTGATGTCGGTATGGAGCTTGTCACCTCACCCATGAACAATTCGGCCTTTTCGATGAAATTTCCTGCCTGTTATCCGGCCAAAATGTGGCTTTACAGTGGCAATGGAGGCAGCGCCGATGCGGTGTCGCGATATTGTTCTAAGAATCCGGCTTATTTTTTATATCCCATTTCCCCTGCCGAACGTGTAGGGATTGGATTTGTTCCTTCGTCAGCTTCTTATATGCTTTCAACTTCTGATCTGCTATTTTAAACGCCATATCGCGTGTACGGCGCTCGATTGTCAGAACGCAAACAATCCGAAGCACATCAACAACATCGTTCGTGATCCGAAACACGATTCGAATCCCCGCATTACGAAGCTTTATTTCCTTGCAGCCGGCCAGCTTGGTATCCGAATAGTTGCTTAGGTTTTTCCCCACTTCATCCGCTCGATAAACAAGTTCGTCGATCGCGTCGTTAACCATCCCGAGAACAGAACCGTCCAGCCGGTTATATTCCTTTACAGCGTCGGCATCGAGGCGAACATCAAAACGCTCTTCCAACATCAAGCTTCAGGATTTCGGCGTACTGCTTTCCAAGACTTGGCGGATTCTGGACTCCGTTCAATCCGATCCATTCGCTCCAGGAGGATCCGACGCTCTTCTTCTTGCTCCAGCCTGGTCAAACGATCATACATCTGTTCAAATAGGTCATAGCCAATCAAAACGGAATCGACAGCTCCATTATCCGTAATATATTGCGGAAGATCTTTTGCCCTTTTACGTAGCTCCCCGAAACGTTTGGCCGCATCCGAAGAGGTGATCAATTGATCGACGTCAAAGGTTGGTTTTGCCATCGTCATTCTCAGCTCCATCTTCTCCATTTTCTCGTTCTGTCACGTTATATTATTCCAGATCCGGATTAAAGTATACCATACTTCACCCATAATATTGCGGGAAATATTACGTAATATAAAAAAGGGACCCACTCGGATCCTCATTATGCCGTCAATTATGTTCCCGGTATTTAAGTTCCTTTTGAGCCGCTTCCATTGCTCCCGGCAAGCAGCTTTCTTTCCAGACCTGATCTGGAGATGTTTGAATCCTACATTTCCGCATTGCGGGCAGCTTGCGTTCGTAACCCGGTACCAACTGAAGGTATTACTATTCGATCATGCTTTTGGTTGCCTGATACATCTTTTCCGTATAAACGTCCACATCGTCCCGGGACATGCGCAAGCGGGCCTCAGAAGTGCCGTACCCGATTTCCTGCTTGCCCTTCGCTAAATTGTTGAAAATTCCATCCGTGAACGCATCCAGCGGTTCTCCCTGCGTATGCAATCCCGCCCCTCCCAAATCCGTATTCACCGCCGGAGGAGCAATTTCAATAACTTCGACAGACGTACCGGACAGCTGGTGTCTCAGACTTACGGTAAAAGAATGAAGGGCCGCCTTGGTTGCCGAATAAACCGGGGCAATCACAAACGGGGTGAACGCCAGCCCGGATGTGACGTTCAGGATCGCCGCCGTTTCACGGGCCGCAAAATAAGGAGCGAACAGCATGGACAGATGGACAGGGGCTTCCAAATTCGTTGCGAGTTCTTTACGGAAATCGTGCCAATTGTCTCTCGCGTCCGCTTTTAACACATTAAAACGCCGTTGAATGCCGGCATTATTCACCAGCACGTTCACTTCCGGATATTCCGCTGTGACCCAGTCAAATAACGCGAGACGCTCGGCCTCCGCATTCAAGTCGGTTACACGGGTAATCAAGCCGGGCACCTGCTCCCTGGCTTGCTGAAGCACCTGCTCCCGCCGACCGCAAACAATGACTTTATTCCCGGCTTGAACAAATCGTTCCGCAAACGAGAGCCCGATTCCGGAGCCTCCGCCCGTAATGAGGATTGTATTTCCTGAGAGCTTCATGTCCGTTCCTCCATCCGTTTTTTTATAAAGGTCAATCAGCAAATTGCGCAAATAGATTTGATATGGTGTAATGTTAACTGGTTAAAAGAAAGGTGGTTCACCATGATTTCAAAATATTCGGCTGCCTTGCTGTCGGCGGTGTCCATTACGCTGTTTGCCGCCTACTTCCAGTTTGAGGCGAATGCGGCAGCTGCGGATCTTTATTTTTCATTTCCGCGTCAATTTTTTGGCGGTCTTTTTCTTATTTTGGCGATTCAACTCTTTGTATTCATTCCGATATCTCTATTCGTTGACGGGCTGATCGTCAAATTCTTCCCTGGCCAGCATGGAATGGAACGAAAGCTGGCCGCCGTAATCGGATATGCAGCCGCTCCCGCCGCCCTTGTTTTTCTGGCCTTCCTTCTCCTTACGACAATCCGGGCGGGAATTGCTTACGCGTTATTGGCGGGACTGGGCGGACTGGCATTCGGAATCGTTCAGGAGCTGCTTAGACGGTTCTTCAAATGATCGGCTTCGACCGGCCGCCGTCAAGCGGCGGGGTATTCGCCGAATACACATCGAAGCCGCTTCGCTTCTGCCATCCCGTTCGGCTCCAGAACTCCCCGCCGCCTTCATTGTCGGATATTACGAACAAATGGCACTTCGCAATGCCCGCTTCCCGCAGCCTGCTCAGGCTCCACCCGGCGAGCTCGCGGCCGATTCCTCTTCCCCGGTGCTCCCGCGAAACGGCGCAGTGATAAATGTACCCTCTTCTTCCGTCATGACCGGCCAGAATCGTGCCGGCCAGCCGCCCGCCGATTTCGCAGACGAAGCTGAACCCGGGATTGCGGGCGAGATAGAACGAAATGTTTTCTTCCGAATCGGCTTCGCTGAGCGCCATCCCTTCGGTTTCCTGCCATAACCGGATGGCCGCTGCATAGTCCCCGGCTGTCATTTCCCGGTAAATCGTCTCGTTTGCCGCATCCATATCTTTGATCATTCCTTCATAAACGAGGCACCCGGTCTGCCGGCCGCCTCCGATTTGTTACGGGATCAGGAAACTGTCCAAATAGGACTGCAGGCTGCCAAAGTCGAACGAATCGCCAAGATAGCCGATATATCCGTCCGGCCGGAGCAGGATCATCGTATTGTGGTTCAGCCCGTATCGCTGAGCGATGCGCTGCTCGGGGTCCTGAATAAGGGAATAGTGTTCGTTCGGCTGGACCGGGGTGTTCTCCGCGACAACGTAAACGTCGAGCAGACGGCTCCACCTGGACAAGCGGTCGAGCTCGCCGCCAACCGGCAGCCAGTCCTTGACGACAAGCAGCAGCGCATGGTTGGTTCCGCGCAAAATTTCGTACAGCCGCTTTGCTTCGCTGTCCGGGCCGATAACGTCCGGGACGTCCGGCGCGCGGTCTCCGGCGCGCACCTTGCTGTGGATCAGACGATGAAGAAGGGAAGCATGGTGCTCGCGAACGATCGGGCTGTGACGGTAATGAACGGCGATTTCGGAAAGCTGCTCCCGCATCCGGTGCTGGACGATTTCGCTGTTGACGATGAACGGCGCGATATGATTTCTCAGCTTTTGCACGACCGCATGGTGCTCGGTAACGATTTTCATCATCGTATCGGTCATTTTCAGGACGGACTCGGCTACCGGAATCCGCTCGACCGGATAGGTCTCCAAAAGCGAAGGCTCGGCATGACCCTTCACGACAAGCGCAAGCTTCCAGGCCAGGTTGAAGGCGTCCTGAATACCGGTATTCATGCCCTGGCCCCCCGCGGGGCTGTGAATATGGGAGGCGTCGCCGGCCAGAAATACCCGGCCGTGACGCGTCTGCTTCACGTGTCGGAGGTGCGTCCGGAAGCCGGCCAGCCAGACCGGCTCGCTCAGCTTCGCCGGCACCGGACAGCGCTCGTCAACGATCCGTTGAAACTGCTCGAGCGTCGGCTCCTGAACCTTGCCGTCCGGATCGGCCCCGCCTTCCGCATCCGCCATCAGCCGGTACCGCTGATTCCCGTACGAGAACGCGGCCAGAATGCCTTGATCGTGCGAAAAAAATTGGAAGAGGTCTTCTTCCAAATCCCACTCGATGCGCACATCGGCCAGGACAAACGATTCCGGGTAGGCGCTTCCTTCGAACGGAACGCCGAGCCGGTGGCGAACCGTGCTGTGCGCCCCGTCCATGCCAAGCAGCCAGGCCGTTTGCGCCGTTTCCTCCGTTCCGTCCGGATGAAGAAGCTTCACCTCTACGAAGCCGTCCCTCTGCTCCAGCTCGAGCAGCTCCACCCCGCGTTCGATCCGCACGCCGTACCGCTCCGTCAAACACTGGGATAAAATTCGTTCCGTCTGCGATTGGGGCAGATCCAGAATGAACGGATACGGCGAATCCAGCCCGTCAAAGCGAACCTTGATCGTGCGCTTGTCGCTGCCGAGCCAGATGTTGATGCCGTGCACCTTCATGCCCTGTTCGAGAAAAGCGCCGTCGACGCCCATCCGTTCGAAAACCTCCATCGTCCGGGCATGAATACCGAGCGCCTTGGAGAACGGCGAGGGCAGCGGCGCCTTGTCGATAATGCGGGGGCGGATGCCGTGGCGGGCGAGCTCGCAAGCCGCCGTAAGTCCGACCGGTCCTGCGCCGACAATCAGTACCTCCACGAAAAAACCAACCTCCTGGCTCCAAATTTGTTCAAACCGTATCAGTCGCCGATAATGCGCTCCGCGTTCCAGCCGTTCCGTTCGCGCAGCGACGTAATATGCGCGATATGGTGCAAATTGTGCCAAGCGAAGAACGACAGCGCGCTGTCCAGGGTCCACAGTCCGTTTGCCGGATGCCGGTAGGCCCGCGCGAAATCGGCGGCCGGCGTGGCGCGCAGCAGCATCGTCCAGCGCCGGTGAAGCTGATCGTGCAGAATCAGGGACAGCGCCACCGGCGCTGTTCTCGCATCCGTCAGCTCCGACCATGCTTCCTCGTCGAACGGCGCAATGACCGGCTCCTTCTCGGTCAGCGCCTGCTTCGTGCGAATATAGCCGTTCAAGTCGGCATCGGCCAGATGGTGAACGACCTGCCTGACGGTCCAGCCTTCAGGCCGGTAAGGCGTATCCAGCTCGCTGTCGGACAGACCGGCGACCGCCTCCCGCAGCCGGCCCGGCGCCTCTTCCAGCGACGCAATATAGCCGAATCGGGTCTGCTCGTCGAGCGAATCCTGCCGCTTGAACGGGCCAATCGGATAACGCAGCTGTTCCATGGGTATACCTCCTTGATTCGTCCATCTTTTCACCCATTATAATCCACCCGCTCTCCGAAAGTCACGAAATACAGCCCGCAGCCGATATCCGTCTTTCAGCGACGCGAAGCAGCCGCCGGCACAATCGGTGCATCGTTTGCGATCCGTTTTTTTCCAGGCCTTCGGCACTAATGTCAGTTATATGTAATATAAATGTGACAATATTCGCCATAAGTGACTTGGTACGTTAGATTTATTTACACAAATAGGAAGCGCCCATACAATAAAACCGACGGCATGTAGGATGAACGCATCCCTACAAATCGCACGCCCCTTGGAGGTGAGTCCCTTTACAGTCCGGTGACAAGGCTTGACAGGCACGATGATCGCCCGGCGATTGCCGGTCGAATTTTGGGAGAGGAGCTTGATCGTAAATGAATAACCGGCGTCACCCGTTATTATTGAATAAAGTCGCAGCGCTTGTATTGGCGTTTGTCCTGGCAGCGGCCCTTCTGCCGTTCGCGGCCTCCGCCGCCCCTCAGGATCCGTTTCCGTTCGAGGAAATCACGCTGCAGCAGCTCGAGGCCGGATTCGAGAGCGGCGAATATACGTCCGAGCAGGTCGTGAAGGCTTATCTGGACCGGATCGCGAAATACGAGCCGAACTACAACGCGTTTACCGTCATGAATCCGAAGGCGCTCGATCAGGCGCGGGAAATCGACCGCCGGCGCGCGGCGGGGGAAAAGCTCGGACCGCTTGCCGGCGTCCCGATCGTCATTAAGGAAGCGGTGGACATGGCCGGCTTCCCGTCGACGATGGGATGGGCCCCGCTCAGCAAACAAAAAGGCGGCATCGAATTGATTCCGGAGAAAGACGCTCCCGTCGTGGCGAGGCTGAAGGATGCGGATGCGATTATTCTCGGGAGAACGAACATCCCCGCCTTCAGCAGCTCCGGCACCCGGGCGACGACGAGCTGGGACGGAGACACGTACAACGCGGTTGACCGCAGGCTCGTTCCCGGCGGAAGCAGCAGCGGCACGGCGATGTCGGTATCGGGCAACTTCGCGGTGCTCGGCATTGCCGAAGAAACCGGCGGGTCCATTCAGAACCCGGCGGCGGCGCAGGCGCTGGTCGGCATCAAGCCGAGCTTCGGACTCGTGCCGAACGCCGGTGTCGTGCCCTTGGGCGGCAGCACGCGCGACGTCATCGGGACGCATGCGCGCACCGTCCATGACGCGGCCGCCATGCTGGATGTCATCGCCGGCTACAGCTACGAAGATCCGAAAACCGTCGCTTCCATCGGCAACATGCCGCGCGGGGGTTATACCTCGAAGCTTAACAAGCAGGCGCTGAGAGGCAAGCGGATCGGCTTGTACGGCAAGGGCTGGCGGGATCAGGAGCTGACCGAGGAAACGCAGGCGCTCTACGACCGAGCCGTGAACGAGCTGGAGAAGCAGGGCGCCGTCGTCATTCCCGATCCATTCGCAGGCACCGGCTTCGCCGAATACGTGAAGGAAGCCGGATCGGTCGGGATCGAGTCGGTCATTTACGACATGCAAAATTATTTACATCGGCTCGGTCCGAGCGCCGCCATCCATACGGTCCGGGAGCTGATCGATAAGACGGGCGAGACTCCGCCCGTATTCAGCCGCTACAACGGCAATCTGCCGGATCCGGACGGCGAGCCGGACTTGTCCAAATTTTTGGAGGCGCGGACCAAGCTGCTGCAAATCATCAACGACGTGATGAACCGATACGATTTGGACGCGCTCGCTTATCCGCAGATGTTCAAAGAAACGCCGCTGCTCGCAAGCGACGACGACATCGGCGCCACAACCGTATCGGAAATCAACATCGCCGGCGTTCCGCTCGTTACGGTACCGGCAGGCTATTATAAGAGCGGCTCTCCGTTCGCCATCGCGTTTACCGGAAAAATGTGGAGCGAAGCCGACCTGCTCGGCATGGCGTACGATTACGAGCAGGCTACCCGTTACCGGAAAGCGCCCGTTCTGACCGAGAAGCCGTAAGCGGCGGAAGCGCAGCTTCGATTTTGCGCAGAACGGCATTGACATTTGCTCCCGGGAAGGGTATAACAGAAACAAATCTAACACATTCGTTGATGGGAACGCATCCGCTTGAGTCCGGCATTCCCCAGAGAGTCGGCATCCGCTGAAAGCCGACGTTTGCCGCCAAACCGGGTATCCTCCCTGAGAATCGCCGCCGAAGGAACCTGCCGCGACCGCTCACCGTATTCGGCTTTACAGCAGCCGATGCGCCGGGGTCCGAGAGGTACGACGTAAGCGGCGACGGCATCCGCCGTTACACGGAGCGCGTATGATGGTACGCGGCAAAGAGCCGTTCTTCCCCGGTCTGCGGGCGAAGGCGGAATTAGGGTGGTAACGCGAGCACAAGCCTCGTCCCTTTCGGGGGACGGGGCTTTTTTATTTTGACCGCAAAGCATGTGAAGGAGACGATGACAATGGACCCCGAAACGAACAAAACGGTAAGCCTGGCCGAAATCGCCCAGGCGCAAATGCATATCAAGGACGTGGCCGCCCGCACCCCGCTGCTGCACAACCGGCCGCTGTCCGAGCGGTACGGCTGCAGCGTGCTGCTGAAGCGCGAGGACCTGCAGGCCGTCCGCTCCTTCAAGCTGCGCGGCGCTTACCACCTCATCAAATCGCTGCCGGCGGAGCGCGTCGCCCGCGGCGTCGTCTGCGCCAGCGCCGGCAATCATGCGCAGGGTGTCGCCTATTCGTGCCGGGCGCTCGGCATTCCCGGCAAAATTTTCATGCCGAGCACGACACCCCGCCAGAAGGTCAGCCAGGTTTCGTTTTTCGGCGGCCCGGACGTCGAAATCATCCTGACGGGGGACACGTTCGACGACGCGTTCGCCGAAGCGGTCGCCGCCTGCGAGCGCGCGGGCATGGCATTTGTCCATCCGTTCGACGATCCGAAGATCATCGCCGGCAACGGCACGATCGGCAAAGAAATTATGGAGGCGGCGGAAGCCGCGCCGGATTACGTCTTCGTGACTATCGGCGGAGGCGGGCTGGCCGCGGGCGTCGGCGCTTACGTGAAGGCCGTCTCGCCTTCGACGAAACTGATCGGCGTCGAGCCCGAAGGCGCGCCCTCGATGCAGGCGTCGCTGGCGGCCGGCGCCGTCAAGCCGCTGGAAACGATCGACAAGTTCGTCGACGGCGCGGCCGTCAAAAGGGTCGGCGACCTGACGTTTCGCATGTGCCGGGAGCTGCTCGACGACATCGTGCTCGTCCCCGAGGGCAAAGCCTGCACCGCCCTGCTCGACCTGTACAACGAGAGCGCGATCGTCGTCGAACCGGCCGGCGCGCTGCCCGTCGCCGCGCTCGACCTCTACCGCGAACAGATCGAAGGCAAGACGGTCGTCTGCGTCATCAGCGGCGGCAACAACGACATCGACCGGATGCAGGAAATCAAGGAGCGGTCGCTCATTTACGAAGGACTGAAGCATTATTTCATGGTCAGCTTTCCGCAGCGCGCCGGCGCCCTGCGGGAATTTCTCGACGAGGTGCTCGGCCCCGACGACGATATCACCCGCTTCGAATATACGAAGAAGCATAATAAAGACAACGGCCCGGCGCTCGTCGGCATCGAGCTGAAGCGCCGCGAGGATTACGGCCCGCTCGAGGAGCGGATGCGGCGTAAAGGGTTCCAGTTTCTGGAGCTGAACAAAGATCCGGTGCTGTTCAATTTGCTGATTTGAGGCCGCTCCGTCCGGGCATATGTGGAGTCCTCTCATAGGTATAAACGCCGCTGCATAGGTTAAACAGAAGATATGGCGGACCAGCCGTGAGCGAAGAGGATACGCGCCGAACGCTCCGGCGGTTACATCCGTTTGACGCCGCGTTCATTCGGGGGTAACAATCGGCCGCTATACTATCGGCAGGAGGTGTATGCCATGCTGACCAGTCTGACCGCTGCATGCCGGCCCAAGCTGATGATTTTGTATGCCTCATATGGAGAAGGACACCTGCAGGCCGCCTGCGCCTTACGCGACGCGCTCGAAAGCCTGGGCATCGGCCGGACCGTGCTTGTCGACCTGCTTGCGGAAGCTCATCCGTGGATAAACGGGATGACCCGCCGCTTCTATATGAAAAGCTTCACCCTCATGCCCGGCCTGTACGGCTGGCTCTACGACCGCACCCGCCCGATGAAGCACGATTCGCTATTTGCGGAATGGCTCCATTCGTTTGGCCGCGACCGGCTCCGCCGGCTGCTGAGCGAGGAGCGTCCCGATGCCGTCATTCATACCTTTCCCCTGCTGGCGATGCCCGCCTTAAAGCGGCGCACCGGCCTGCACATCCCGACCTGCACGGTCGTGACCGATTTTGACCTGCACCGCCGCTGGGTTCACCCCGATATCGACCGTTATTACGTCCCGACCGAGGATATGCGCCGCGAGCTGATTTCGCTCGGCATTCCGGACAGCCGCATCTGCGTCAGCGGCATCCCGCTTAAATCCGGCTTCCGCTCCGTCGCTCCAGCCCCCGGGCTCCGGAAGTTTTACGGCCTGCCGGAAAGCGGGCCGGTCGTGCTGCTGATGGCCGGCGCCCGCGGCGTCCTGCCCGGCCTGGCCGGCGTCATCGCCGCTCTGCTGAAGCAGCCGCAGCTTACCGTCGCGCTCGTGTGCGGCCGCAACGAAACGCTTGCCCGCCAAATTCGCTCGCTGTTCGCCGGGCGGCCGGAAGCGGATCGGCTGCGCGTGTTCGGCTTCGTCGAGCGGATGCACGAGCTGATGGCCGTTGCGAGCTGCATCGTAACGAAGCCGGGCGGCGTCACACTGGCTGAAGCGCTCGCCGCGGAGCTGCCGATCTTCGCTTATAAGCCGGTCCCCGGCCAGGAGCGCAACAACGCGCTGTATCTCGCCGGCCAGGGGGCCGCGACGATCGCCTGCACGCCGGATCAGCTTTGCGAAGAAATTTTGAAACTCCTCGGCGATCCCATTCGTTTAAAGACTAGCCGGCATGCCCTTCGGAAGCTGCAGCACGGAAGCGCCGCGGATACGGTTGCCTTGGACTTTTGCTCCAGCTTGCATATAATGGAAGGAGCTTTGGGCGAACTCGGGCGCCGGTGAACTTCCGCTCCTTCCTGCGCAAGCGGCAAGCCCGTTCAAATAGATTCAAAGGGGACCGTTTATCGTGAATCCTGTTCGCAGCCGCTGGCTCAGTCCGGAAATGATGCTGTTCATCCTGATCCTGTTTCTCGTCGAGCTCGTTCGCGGCGCGGTGCTCGGCAGCTTTCTGCCGATCTTCGGCGTCAAGTCGCTCGGCCTGACGCTGGACGTGATCGGCGTCGCCGTCACCGCCCACTATCTCACCGATACGCTGCTGAAAATGGCCATCGGCTATTTGCTCGACCGTTTCTCCGTCCGGTTCGTCGTGAACGGCGGGCTGCTCGCATCGCTCGCGGGCGTATTTTTGTTCCAGTTCGCCTTCCAGCCCTGGCTGTTCATCGTCGCCGCGGCGCTTTACGGCGTCGGCATCTCGCCGATCTGGATCGTCTGCCTGACCAAGGTGACGGAGGACCGCCGCGCGACGCAGATGGGCTTCCTGTATACAATCTGGCTCCTGGGGCTCGGAGCGGGTCCCGTCGCCAGCAATATTTTGCTTGACTACAGCACGCAGCTCACCTATTACCTGCTGCTCGCGCTGGCGATCGCAAGCTGGCTGCTGTCGCTGCTGATCGCGGGCGGCCAGTCCGCGTCGGTCGAGCGGCTGCCGCTGCGCGAGCAGCTCGCCGTGCTGAAGGAGCGGCTGCGCCATATGCGGCTGCTCCTTCCCGGAATGGTGCTGCAGACCGGCGGAGCCGGCATGCTCGTGCCGATTCTGCCCAGCTTTGCGGAAGGCCGGCTCGGCATGAACGGCACGCAGTATTCGATGCTGATGCTTGCGGGGGGCGGCTTGACGGCGCTCGGACTGATCCCGCTCGGCAGGCTCTCGGACAAGCTCGGCGGCAAGAAATGGTTTCTTGTACTCGGCTTCGGCCTGATCGGGGCGTCGCTGTACTGCCTTGCGCTGGAACCGCCCTTGTGGGAAAGCATCGCGCTGGCCGGCCTGCTCGGCCTCTCTTACGCCACGCTGCTCCCGGCCTGGAACGCGCTGCTCGCCAACTACGTGCCCAAGGGGCAGCAAGGGCTCGGCTGGGGCATTTTCTCCACGGTCGAAGGAATCGGGGGCATGATCGGGCCGGTCGCCGGCGGCACGCTCGCGTCGTGGCAGGGCGAATCGGCGGTCGTCTGGTATACCGCGGTGATGTATGCGGTGATCGCCTTTTTCTACATCTGGTTTCCGTTCCGCGCCTTTACGGACAATGCCGGCAGCATGAAATAACCAATGGGGGGAGTCCGCAATCGATGGCCGATTATATTCAGGAGTGGTTCCGGGAGCTGCGTCATCTCGATCTGGATCACCTGCAGCGAACGCTGCGGAGCTATTCCGCATACGGACCGCTGCCCGGCATCCTGTTTCCGTTCGCGGAAGCGTTCCTGTCGTTTCTGCCGCTGATCGTGTTCGTTGCGGCGAATGCGAACATTTACGGCTTCTGGCTCGGCTCGCTGTATTCGTGGATCGGCGTCTGCAGCGGCTCCATCGTCCTGTTCTGGATCGCGCGCAAGCTCGGCGGCCGGCTGGGCGGCTGGCTGCAGCGCCGTTTTCCGAAGACGGAGCGTTTCTTCAACTGGATCGGGCATAAAGGATTCACGCCGATATTCCTGTTCGCCTGCTTCCCGTTCTCGCCGTCCGTTCTCATGAATATCGTGTCGGGTCTCAGCCAAGTGCCGTTCCGCACGTTCGCGCTGGCCATCCTGCTCGGCAAAGCGGTCATGATTTCGAGCATTTCGCTCATCAGCTTCAACATCGGGGATATTGCGCAGCAGCCGTGGCGCATCGTCGTGATGATCGTCATGGTTGTAGGGATGTGGTTTGGCGGGCGCAAGCTGGAAGCCCGTTATCAGACCAAATGAAGACCGGGCGAGACCGGACCGCCGTCCGCAGGCACCGGCGCGTCGAAGGCGTTCACGGGATGCAGAAAGCCTCGAAAGGCAAACGAAGCCTGGCCGGTTTCCTCCGAAACGACCAGAACAAGCGCGTCCGTTCGTTCGCTCAGGCCGATCGCCGCCCGGTGGCGCGTCCCCAGCTTTTTGCCCGGCTTTGCGATATGCGAAACCGGCAGCACGTTGGCGGCCGAGACGATGCGGTCGCCCTTGATCAGCACGGCCCCGTCATGCAGCGGATTGCCGGGATAAAAGATCGCTTCCAGCAGTGAATACGTCAGCGTCGAGTCGATGGCAATGCCGGAATGAAGCATCGCTTCCAGCGGGTCGTTCCGCTCCACGACGATGAGCGCGCCGTGCCGCCGCTCCGAAAGATGCCGGATCGTGACGGAAAGGTCGACGTAATCGGTCGTGAACGACGACAGGTAGCACTGCAAATAGAACGAAGCCGCCATCGCTTCGATTTGCTTGAACGATTGGCGGATGCCCTCAAATTCGCGAAGCAGGCAATAATCTTCGTTGTCGATCGCCGCCAGGCTGCGCTGAATTTGGCCGGCTATCCCGCTTAACTGCTCTTTCATCCTTTCCTTCACCGGGGCGGCGTCGCAATTCGTATCCGTCATTCGGCGCACCTCGCTTGCTTGTCGATTTAAAATTCAATGGCTCCATCCTTCAAAGGATTCCTCCGTTTCCACCTGGCTATCCATCGCCCGCCGCCTGCGGTTCTATTGCCAATTCCAACGCATTCATCTAAATATGCAACAAGTGACGACCCGGATTCGTCTGTGATGGCATAGCATGAAACAAGCTCGGAAAGGAGAACTGCTGGAGAATGATCCGACAGGCTGTAGTCATTACCGCAAAAGGCAGAGAAAGCTTCACGCCGGCGCAAACCGCGCGACTTGAGAGGGCCGGCAGGGTGGAATACGTCCGGGCGCTGGACCCGATTCCGCCGGACAGGCTCGCCTCGCTGCTCGAAAACGCCGACGTGGCAGGCCTGACGCCGCGCTCCGTCCCTTCGATCGACGAAGGCTGGATCCGCCGGCTCCCCCGGCTCAAAGGCATCGCCGTCTTCGCCACGGGCGTCGATTATATCGACACGGAGCTGCTGCGCGAAAGAGGCATCGCCCTTCGCAACCTTCCCGACTATTCCACGGTGTCCGTGGCCGAGCATACGATCGGGCTACTGCTGACGCTGTCCCGCCGCATTCATCTCAGCCAGGACCGCGTTCGCGGGCGGGTTCCGGCCGGAACCTCGGTGCGCGGCTGGGAGCTGTGCGGCAAAACGATCGGGCTGGTCGGTCTCGGACGCATCGGCGGCACCGTCGCAAAGCTCGCATCGGCGTTCGGCATGCGGGTCATCGGCTTCGATCCCCGCCAGCGGAACGAGGAGGGCGTCGCTGCGGTTGATATGGAAGAGCTGCTGGCCTCGTCGGATATCGTCTCGCTGCATTACCCGTCGAGCTGGAGCGGCGCCCAGACATTCGGAGCGCCGCAGCTGGAGCGGATGAAGCGCGGCGCCTATCTCATCAACGTCTCGCGCGCGGCGCTTGTCGATGACCGGGCGATTATCGACGCGATCGATGCCGGCCGCTTGTACGGCTACGCGCTGGACGACCGTTTCTCGCTGGCGGACGACAGCCGCGCCCGGAAACAAATCGAGGAAGGGCGCATTTTGCAGACGGGTCATACCGCCTGGTATTCGAACGAGGTGATCGAACGCGGCCATGACGCCTGGGTGGACAACATCGCCGACCTTCTGCGCGGCCTGGTCCAAGCGGAGCCGGAAGCCGGAAAAGGAAGTGCGACGCGATGATTTCACCTGCGGGCGATAAACGGCTGCGGCGGATGGAGCGATGGGTGATCGCCGCAGGATTTGCTGCATGCGCCGCGTTTGCGGCGCTGCTGGCCGCGGTAAAATGGCCGGACTACTGGATCTATATCGCTTCGGAGCAGACCCCGATGACCTGGCTGCAGAGCGTCCTTTGGTTCGGCTGCGTGCTGCTTGCCCTGCTTTGCGCCATGCTGAATTACGCCCGCACCGGACTCGGGAGGGAGACGTTCCTGTGGCTGCTGCTCACCGCAGCGTTCGGGTTTTTGATGGCCGACGAACGATTCGCGTTTCACGAACGGGTGCGCGACCATGTGCTGAAGCCCGCCGGCATTAAAATATTGCCTTGGATGGAAGCCGGGGATTTTCTGCTGCTCGGGTACGCCGTCATAGCGCTTCTGCTGGCTTCTTCGATCGTCAGGCTGTTCCGGTCCCGCCGCTCGGCCCTATTCTGGCTGATTGCTGCCGCGCTGCTGTTCGCGGCGGCGGTCGGGATGGATACATTCGACGTCACGCGGATGACGAAGGCCGGAGAGCGGCTGGAGCAAAGTATCGAGGAAATCGTGGAGCTGTTCGCGGACCAGTCGCTGCTCTCCTCCGTCCTGCTCATGCTGACGCATTACATCCGGTCGCTGCGCTCATAACCGTCCTCCTTTTGAGGCAAACTGATACGGATCAGCGATTTTTTCGCAAGGAGGGAACGCAAGTGGCAGGCGAGCAGCCATCGAACGAGCAGCGCAAGGCCAGTCAGGCGCAATCGGAAGCCGACCGTACCGGCACGGGCAAAGCAAAAGCAAGCGAAATGCAGTCGGAGGCCGACCGCAGCGCGGTACCGAAGCACGGGCTATAGGTTTCCTCGAGCGGCATACGCGCCGGGCGCATGCGATTCGGCGTCAGACTTAAGGGAGGATAAAGCAGCATGAGCGAAGAGAAACGCCATTATGTAATGGAACCGATGTCCGGCGAGCGGGTCGAGGTCGAAGGTACGTATAAAAACGAGTGGGGCGGCGAGGAAAAGCTCCAGCGCGGGCAGACGTTCCCCGCCGATCCGATGCTCGGCACAACCGAATGGGAGCTGGTCGAGCTCGATTTCGACAACCACCACGAGGGACGGACCGACCCGCGGCTTGTGCCGAAAAAGGACGGCAGCTCCAAGGATGCGGAGCTGAAGCATCCGCGCGGCCATATCGACCGCGGCGACAAATAAAACCCGAAAGCCCCGCCGGGACGGAACTTCCAGTAAGTTCCGTCCCCGAACGGGGCTTTATTTTGTACATTGAGGATTGTCCGATGACGGCTCCCGATACGCTAAGGATTGTCACGCTGACGGCCCGCATCCGCCAATATTTCCCGTATCCGGCGGCGCAGTGAAGCAGACCGATCGGATCGGCGGCGAAGGGCTCGCCGCGACAGGCGTTTCACTCCGCATCGTCCGCATCCGCGCCTTTCTGCAGCACATGATCGGCCAGCCGGTCGAGCCGGCGCAGGTGATAGGCGTATTCCAGCATGCCCGACGCCACAAAAACAAGCCGATTGCGGCCGTCCGCATCGGACTGCAAATAATCCGTCAGCTGCCGGGTCAGTCTCGCTTCGCGCTCCTCTTCCGGCACGATTCCGGCATGCGGCTTCGTTTTCCCTTCGAGCTTGAGCAGAATCTGCTCGTGGTATTTCGTCAGCTCCTCGATTTGGGCATCGAGCTGCCGAGCCCATTCGCCCGCGCCGGGCGCGGCGAAATAATGCTCCTCCACCGCATCGAGCAGGTCGGCTCCCTTCTGCAGCGTCTTGATCATCTGCTTCGAGACGATCAGCTGCCGCGCCCTGGACTGCTTGCGCCGCGCCAGCAGCGGCCGCTCCTCCTCGAGCACGTCGTAGCGCTCCTCAAGCTTGCGGAGCGCGCCGTGCAGCTTTTCTTTTTCCTTCCGGTGGACGTCCTCTTTCAATTCGTTCGAAATGGCCATCCGGAGCAGCAGGGACAGCTGCGCGTATGCGCCGTGCACGTGCTCGAGAAACTGCTTGCGCGGCCGCGGCGGGAATACCGCCGCATTGACGGCGAACGCCGCCGCCATGCCGGTCAGCACCATCGAGTACCGCTCCAGCGCGTACAGCCAGCCTTCCCCGTTCGCCTCCATCACCGCCACGACCGTAACGAGCGTGAGTCCGATCGTATTTTCCATTTTGAGCCGGATGCAGATCACGATGACGATAATACAGACCAGTCCGAGCGTAAACGCGGTGTTGCCGAGCAGCTTCACCGCAATGATGGCGACGATCGCGCCGAGCACGTTCGTCTGAAATTGGTCGAGCACCTGCCGCCACGACCGAGAAATCGACGGCTGGATGGTAAAAATCGACGATACCGCAGCCAGAATCGGCGACGAAAAGCCGAGCAGCCCGCTGATATAGACGGCCAGCGCAACGGCAAGGCCCGTCTTCAGGACGCGCGCGCCGATCGTCATGCGCCGCCGCCCTTCTCCGCCCGCGATCGCCCGGCGGCGTCCGCGCCGGCGGCTGTCTGAAGCTCGATCTGCGTTTCGGCGACTGCGGTGCCGTTGACGAGCAGGTGCAGCCGGTGCAGGCCGGGATAATGCTTGCGCGTCGACAGGTCCTTCCAATCAAGCCGTTTCGTTCCGGCGATTTCCGAACCCGGCGCAGCGGTTTTGTCGGTCAGCAGAAATCGTTTCTGCGAAACGGCATCCCTCGCCTTGACATAATCGACGCCGAGCTCGAGGCGCAGTCGGACAGGCTCCTCGTCCCGGCCGTCCAGCTTCAGGCGGTAAGCGAGCTCGCTCGCGCCACCGATGACGGCTTCGCCGCTGCGGGCTTCCAGAGCCGCCTGCTTCACAACCCCGCTTGCGGCCTGTCCGTCGTATCCGAACAGCGCCAGAACGGCCGGATCGGCGGCTTTGACCAGGGAGCGGCAGCCGCGCCGGACGATCCAGTCCGTCCACGGATGTTCGCCGCTCCAGCGGGCCGCGATGTCCCGCACGATTTCCGGATGATCTTTGGCGATATCGTTCAAATTGTTGGCGACGCTTTTGCGCACATAGAGCGAAGGATCGCGCTTCAGCGTCTCCAGAACCGGCAGAATCGGCGACGGATCGCGCTTGAACATCGGCAGTGCGGGCGCCCACGGCAGCCGCGGCCTGCAGCCTTCGCTTGCAAGCCTGCGCACGTGCTCGTTCGAATGCCCGGCCCACTCCCGCATCCGGCCCATCGTCCGGTCCGTCTCCCGCAGCAGAAACGGCCGGATCGCAAATTCCGCCGTCGAGCGGACGGTGAAACGTTCCATCGCTGCCATCGACCGCTCCCAATCCCCGGCCCCGTACACCTCCACGAAATCCGGAAAAAACAAATACGGAAACCCCGTGCACCGCTCGTCAATCGCATACAGCACCTCAAGGGCTTCCGCATACGACGGCGGCAGCAGACGTCCGAGCGATTCGGTAATCCGGCGGATGCGTCCCTTCAGCTCGAGGCCGTCCCACCCCTCGCCGGTAACGAGCAGCGGGAACCGCTCTTCGTCGAACGAGGGCCATTCCGAACGGACGAGCGCCGCAAAGCGCTGCAAAAAAGGCAGGTCATACATTGCTTTGAGCGGTTCAGCCATAACGTTGTCATCGCCTCCTGCCGTTTATTATAGCGCAACCGCGCGGACGGATTAAAGCGGAAGAGCCGGCCAGGAAAGGCGAGTACGGTCGTTGCTCCCGAATCATAAAAAAGCCCGGAGCTGCGTGCGTACCGCGCGCAGCTCCGGGCTATTTTGTCCCGTTCACTCCTCATTCAGTCCTTCGCTTCCAGCTCTCGCATTCTGCCCCAGCGGATCGACGAAGCCTTGGCCGCCGCGCTCCACTCGAGCGTCGGTTCGGCCGGCGGCTCTTCATACGGCAGCGAAATTTCGAAGGTCGTTCCGACGCCCAGCGAGCTGAAAGCCCGGATCCGGCCTTTGTGGTTGTCCACGATTTTGTAGGAAACCATCAGACCGAGTCCCGTTCCTTTCTCCTTCGTCGTGTAGAACGGCTGGCCGATTTTTGCAAGCTGATCCTCCGGAATGCCGGGTCCGGAATCCTGAATGCAGACGACGACCGACGGTCCTTCCCGCCTGCAGGCGATGACGATTTTGCCCCCGTCCGCCATGGCTTCGATCGCGTTTTTAAGCACATTAATAAATACCTGCTTCAGCTGGTTTTCGACGCCCTTCACCCACAGCGGCGCGCCGCCGGGCAGCGGTTCCAGCTCAATATTGTGCAGGATCGCCTGCGCCTCAAGCAGCGTGACGGTATCGCCGAGCACCGCCCGGATGTCCTTGTAGCTCAGCTCGTAAATTTGCGGCTTCGAAAGCATAAGCAGCTCGCTGACGATCGATTCGATGCGGGTCAGCTCCGACTTCATGATATCGAAATAATTTTTGCCTCCGAGCCGCCCCGATGCCATCAGCTGCAGGAACCCTTTCAGCGACGTGAGCGGGTTGCGTATTTCGTGCGCGATTCCGGCAGCCAGCTGGCCGGCTACATACAGCTTCTCGGAGTTGATGAGCAGCTCCTCGTTTTTCTTTCGCTCCGATATATCCCGCACGATGACCTGGAAGCCCGGTTTTCCCGACATTCTCGTAAACGTCTTGACCATTTCGGTATGCAGCGTTTTGCCCTTGACCGTATACCAGTCCATCTCCAGCGGTCCCAGCTGGCTGTCCTCGCCATTGCTCAAAATTTCCTGCATGAGCGAATGAAATTTCGGCTGCAAATATAAAAATACCGTCCGCCCGACCAGATCCTCCGCGCTGTCCGCTTCGAACATCGCAAGCCCCGAGCGGTTGACGTAGGTCCATCTGCCGTCCTGGACGATGGCGATCATGTCGATCGAATTTTCGACCAGCAGTTTATATCGCTCGCCCACGGCGCTGTATCTGCGGTCGACGCTGCGGGCCAGCAGGCTGAACGCAAAGATGGCCAGCGTCGCCAAGCCGAGCACGACGGAAAGCATTCGCATATAATCGTCGAGCCGGTCCGACGTGAGCACGGTATTGTAGACGATCGCGGCCGAGCTCAGGCCGAAGAGCTGCATGCCGATGCCGGATAGCCCAAGCAGAGCCGCGGCGAGCAGCGTCAGCGGGCCTCCCTTTCGCGTCACGAAATAGAAGGAGCAGGCCGTTCCGGCGAGCCCGACAATAAACGCGGCGCACGCAAGCACCGGATCGATGGCGTACCGCTGCGTTTCCCCGCTAAGCAAGGTGCAATAAATCATCACGCCGCAGCCGGCTGTTATCAAAAGCGATGCGCCCATCACGCGAAGCGGCTGCGAAGCCCGGCTCCCGAGCAGCTTAAACGACGCAAAAGAGCAGCCGGCGGCGCCCGCCAGCTTCACGATGGACGTCCAGTCGATAATGACCATATCGTCCGAGGCAAGCAGCAGGATGAAATTGCTCACCCACAGCCCGACGCCGTAAACCGCCGCTCCGCTGAGCAGCCAGTATCTTTTTCTCGACGCCCCCGCCTGCTCCAAATAGCCGATCAAGTGATACATCGTAAAAGAGGCAAACAAAAAAATTGCCGCCGCGAGCAGCAAAAACGTCCATTTCTCCGAAGCGATCCATAAGTCCATAACGATCCCCAATTGACTATAAATTCTATTCTTTTTTGAATTTCGACATTTTTCCAATAAATCCTTTTTTCTACGACAAAAAAGTGACAAATTGTCGCAAAACGTTGGTCTGTTCACAGTACCCGGCGCACGATATAATTATGGTTTGAGAAGGAGTGGACTATCATGTTCAAAGTGCTGAAGGAGTTCAAAGAATTCGCCGTCAAAGGCAACGTGCTCGATCTCGCGGTCGGCGTTATTATCGGCGGCGCTTTCGGCAAAATCGTCACGTCGCTCGTCAACGACATCATCATGCCTCCGATCGGATGGCTGCTCGGCAACATGAATTTTGCGGACTTATTTATACAGTTGGACAATAAAACGCTTAAAGACGGCCAGCCTATCAAATCGCTTAACGATGCAAAAGCGGCCGGATCCGCCGTTATCGCATACGGGAACTTCATCAACGTCATCATCGATTTCACAATCGTGTCGTTCTGCGTCTTTTTGATCGTCAAGGGGGCGAACACGCTGCGCCGTTTGCACCTTCGCGAAGAGGAGGCGGCGCCCGTCGAGCCGACCGAGAAGGAATGCCCGTACTGCCTGTCCAAAATTCCGGTACTCGCCACCCGCTGCAGCCACTGCACGTCGCATCTGGACGAAACCCCGGACGGGCTGCAGACGGGGCACTCGTAGGCCATGAGCGCCGCACCCGGTAACGGAGCCGGCCGAGAAGAGCATTTCGATATTTACGACGAAGCGGGCAGGCGGATCGGCGACGCCCCGCGAAGCGAGGTACATGCCCGCGGGTACTGGCACCGGTCGTTTCACTGCTGGCTGATCCGCCGGGACGGCGACCGCAGGCTTGTCCTGTTTCAGCTGAGGCACAAGGACAAGGATACGTTTCCGGACCATTTCGATATTACCGCCGCCGGGCATCTTGCGGCCGGCGAGACGGTACGGGACGCGTCCCGGGAACTCGAAGAAGAGCTCGGAATCGCGGCCGATTTCGATTTGCTTATTCCGCTCGGGGAAACGCGGATGGTGAAGTCCGGCGAAGCCCGGGGCGTGCCGTTCGTCGACAGCGAAATCAGCGACGTATTCGGGCTTATCTATAACGGTCCGCTGCGCGGGCTGAACCTGCAAGCGGACGAGGTTGCCGGCGTCTACGAGGCGGAGCTGGAAGCCATGATCGGCCTGTTCGAGCGAACCGTGGACGCGATCGATGCAGCCGGTGTCGAGCCGGCCCCGGACGGTACACTGCGCGAAACCGTTCGCGAAGTCCGTGCGGACCGGTTCGTACCGCGTGACGCCGGTTATTACGCGAAGCTGTTCCGCACTCTTCTGACCCACCTGTGAGCGTGCGGCTGCGGCGCCCGGCCGGCGCGGACTGTCAGCGCTGCGCATGCGGTGCGAAAGCGGCGCGGACTGCCAGCGCTGCGCTGCCGTGTGACGCTTCACGGGGAGCATGTCCCCGAATGCGGACTATACGATACATCCCAAAAACCTGTTTGCTGCAGTTCATCAGCTGCGGCTTCTCCGGCGGAACGGCCGTTTACTTCCGCCTCCCCCTCTTCGCGCTCGCTCCCCGTAAGCCCCCCGCGCCCGCCGATCCCGGCCGCCGTTTCATTCGCGCCGCGCCGCCGCGCATTTGGCTTCGTCCGGAAACGTGCACCCCGCTGACGGATTCCCAGTTTTTATACCAATTGTCAATCATGCCGTGAATGTTATAAAAAATCGTGCTTTCCGGCGCCGTATCGAAATCGTTCATCATTTCTTCGCCGAACACACGAGCCGATTCCTGGTGCATGCAGCCGTGGAGGTTCGACCCTTCAATGAACAGACCGAGCTCGTCTGCCGTGGCAAACGACTGCAGGTTATTCAAAATGCGGGCTTCGGCCTGCCGGTTGTAGCAGGGCGCGCTGCGTATCCCTTCCGGTACCGACGTCCAAGGTGCCACCAGCCGCTGGTCATAACCCTGCTGTCTGTACCATTGCAGCGCCTTGGCGATAAATTGGCGGTGAAAGTTCAGAAATTCGCGGCCGTAACCCGGCGGCAGCTGCGACGGGTCGGTATGGTGATTCGCGTGATGCCAGCGCCGATGCTCTTCAAGAAGCGCCGGCGGAAAATTCGGGATAAATGGCATATGGACCCTCCTCAAAGTTTTACGGAGTAAAACTAGCTTCGTAAGCATAGGCTCCGTTTTGCGGAGCAAAACTTACTTCGTAAGCATAGGCTTCGTTTTGCGGAGTAAAACTTGCTTCGTAAGCATCGATCGATGTTTTTTCCATATAACGCATGCTGTACAACAGTCTATGCCGCAGCCTGCCAAGCGGTTCGAAAACGCGAAAAATCCGCCTGCCGCGCGAGGCGGGGCGGATTTTTCGCTCGAACCGAGCAGGCTGTGATCTTAGAAAATGTTGTCGCAGCCGCGGTTGGAGACGCAAATGTCGAACGTAATGCGAACGTCGCAGCATTCGCCGAATACGCAGCTGATGCGCACGCAGGACATACGGCCCTGATTGAAGAAGGCGACGACCTGGCAGTTGATGCCGATCAGCTTCTCGATCAGCTTCTTGTTTCTGCAGCGGATGGCGCGGACAAGCGCTGCGGCGACTTCACGGTTTTTCAGGGAACAAAACAGGTCGCAAAGGTCTTTGCCGGCTTCCTGAATGCCTTCTACGGCATTGTCGGATCTGTTCGTGCAGCATGACGAAGTGCGGACTCGTTTTTTGCCGCGGCGAACCACCTTGACATTTTTGAACTTCAGTTTGGCAGACATGGAGTTCCTCCTTTTCGGTGTCTTGATACAACCTATGAGGAGGAAATTCAATCGGTATGGACAAGTACGCCCTGCCAATCGTACAACCTGTAGGCCGGAAAATCCGGAACGGCGCACGCCTTCCCGAACGCCAGGCTATAGGGTACGGCCGGCCCGGCCGGTCCATTTATCCCCGCCGGGGTCTGACACCCCGTGACTATCATCACTTGGGGACAGCCGCCCACCGGCCAGCCGCCCAGCGTTACCGTCCGCCGAAAGCCGCGTACGTCCCCGGTACGCGTGCCGGTCCGGCTCTCTCGCGCCGGCGATGCCCGGAATTGCAACGGTGCGGGCGGGAACC
The DNA here is from genome assembly GCF_028826105.1 of Paenibacillus humicola. NCBI lineage: Bacteria > Bacillati > Bacillota > Bacilli > Caryophanales > Paenibacillaceae > Paenibacillus > Paenibacillus humicola. Next base: position 554,547 of record NZ_JAQGPL010000001.1, on the reverse strand, counting down.
CGGAGCAGCTTCCGGTACAGGTACGACGACAGCTTTACGGCGTTCCTGTCGATCAAGCGGAACATGCCGTACGAAAGGAACAGGAGCGGCGCAATCGATAAGCCGAACGTCAGCAGAAAACTGACCCCGTACGGCAGGATGGCGTGCAGCCGGGTGAAGATCCAGCAGGATACCGTTCCGAGGAACAGCATATGAAGGAGATAGAGCGAGAACGAAACGTCTCCCAGGAAGCCGAACATTTTCGCGGACAACGATCTTTTCAGCGCGGGACTTACAAGAATGGCGGCAAGCACGCAAAAAGCGCCGATAATATTGTAAAGCTGCCTTTCGGACTCAAGTCCATCCGGGACCCCGAGGTGAAGCAGAAGCCAGAATGCGCGATTGTCAAAGGAATAGTAGGAAAACGAGCCCAAATACAGCCCGCAGAGGAGTATCGGCAGAAAAGCCCATTTCGGCACGCCAAAGCCGGCTCGCTTCAGCGAAATATGAAGATCGCACAGGATCAGCCCTGACAGGAAGGCCAAATAATACGTATCCCGCAGCAGGATCAGCAGAACCGCATACCAAATCCACCGGCGTTTTGAGCCGGCCAGCAAAGCCAATACGGCGTAGACCAAAAACGAACCGTACAATTCGAAATGCATCGTCCACAGCACAACGTTATACGAAGCGTCCGCTTGAAAAAACACGCCGTAAAGCGCCGTGAATACCGCCTGGGCCGCATTCGCGTCGAACCGCCAAAATCCCGCGAACCATTCGGATCCGGTCGATTGCCCGACCTTCGCATTGGCGAACAGATGAAAATGCAGCAGAACCCACGAAACAAGAACGGAGAACGCCATCGGAACGGCAAGCCGCACGTATCGACGGGCTGCGCCGGACTTGAGCCATTCCGGATTCCCCGACGAAAGATACTTGAAGCTCAAGACGTACCCGCTCAGCACAAAAAACAGGCACACGGCAAAATGGCCCTGAAACAGCAGCCCAAGCGGCGATTCCGCCATGGCATGAACCACCGGATTTCCCGCTGCTTGTCCATAGGAAACATTATCGGGATAAAAAACATATAAAAAATGAAATGCGACGACCGCTAAGGCCGCCAATCCCCGCAAACCGTCCAAATATTTAAGTTTTTCCATTTCTCCTCCCTCGAATGACGTCCGCGCGTCGAAATCACGGTCTCGGCACCCTTTGGGCTTGCGTTCGTTTCACCTCCTTGACGACCGCCTTATGTTATATAACACCAAGGCGGTTGTTTTGAACCCCGCGGCGAACAACCATGAAGAACCGGCTGACACCGTTCTATTGCGGCGGAACAAGTTTCTTCCCTTCGATCGATCGAGAAAATAAGTCGACCAGATCCCTTAGATGAACAAAAAGACACGGGACCGAAAATCTCGGAACCCACGCCTTGATTGGCGTTGTATGGTGCTGGCGAAGGGAATTGAACCCCCCAGCCTACACATTACGAGTGCGTTGAAGTACAGATCTGTCAGGTTCCAATCAGTATCTCCTGTCTATTTTGTAGACTGAAACCTTAAATTAATTCCCTATAAGTTCCAAATGAGACCGTACGCGGTTAGAAGAAATGTTAGAATAATAGAAGATTTATTAGATTTCCAAAGCGGTTTAGGACAGGTGCTGCAGATCGTTCCACTTAGACAAATGTGAAACGAAGGATTGAGCTAACGGGCAGGATATTGGAGCAAATGGATAGAATTTGTTTATATTAGCAAGCAGGATTGAGGAGCGATTTTTTGAATATAAGACATATTGAACCAGAGGACTGTAGAGCAATTTTAGAGGTAGCCTCAGATTGGTGGGGCAGCAGTTATTCAAGTGATATGTTCTCAAAGTGGTATATTCATCACTTTCGGGATACTTGCCTTTTAGCAGAAGAAAACGGGAAGATGATAGGATTTGTGATGGGATTCTTATCGCAATCTGAACCAGATGCATCCTATATTCGAATCGTAATGGTTGACCCAGCATCACGTGGGAAAGGTGTTGGACGAGCACTTTATGAGGAATTTTCCAAATGTGTCGGAATGCTAGGAAGAAGTGTAATTCGATGTGTAACATCTCCAAAAAAGAAGGATTCTATAGCATTTCATACGCATATGGGATTTATCATCGAACCTCAGGAACAAGAGTTTGAAGGTGTTCCTGTATGTTTAAATTATGATGGTCGTGGTGGAAACAGGGTTGTTTTGAAGAAGGTGCTAAAAAGATAGACAATCGTTAACGGATTCAGCTAAAACCAGCTAATAGCTTGTCAAGATTTTTCTCTTAAGTTTTAGAAGAGAAAGCACTATACTGAAAAATGGGCATGGTTAAGAACCCTCCTAAGGAGCGTTGGAAGGTTTTTCGTCTGTATGAGAAGTGTGGTTCTTAAGCTAAATCAAGGAAGAGCTCTTTCTTGGTTAAAATGGCGTAGATCCAGTGAAGGAGCTTGTTTATACAGGCAACAACGGCGACTCGGTATGGTTTTCCTTCTTCACGCTTCTTATCGTAGTATTCACGAAGCTTTTTATTCCGGGAATTCTTTAACCCACATATGACCGCAAGATACAGGCTATGCCTCAGCTGCTTGGAGCCACGTTTCGTGATTCGATTGGTGGTCGCGGTAAACTTCCCTGACGCAAAGACACTAGGGTCTACACCTGCGAAGGCAACTACTTTCTTGGCGTGATTAAACCGGTTGATCTCTCCGATTTCGGACAAAACCGTTGCAGCGATTTTGCCGCCGATCCCGGGAATGGACTGGATAATCCTGAATTCCTCAACTTCTTTAGCAAGAGCATCGATCTTATCTTCCAGGTGGGATAGGTGCTCTTGGTATTGGAGGAGGAGGTTGATGTATAGCCCCATGCTAACGAGATGGCTGCTGTAGGCTGTTTCCTGGAAAGGGTTATTCACCGCAGCACTTAGAATGGTCTTGGCCTTTTCGCTAGCCCAGTTCTCGGAGCGTCTAGGACAGAGGTACGCAATTTTGTCCGTAAGTTTCGTCAATCCGGCTTGAAGAATCGTTTTGGACGTTGGAAACTCCCTTAGGATAGATAAGGAAACCGTAGAGTACAAGTCCCCAAAAATCCCTCTATAATCGGGGAAGACTTGGTCTAATACAGCTTGGAAATGAAGCTTGGCCTGAACATACATATGAGTAATAGAATTGTGCTGTCGTGTCAAGTGACGAAGGTTGAGCAGCCCAATACCTCTTTTTTTATGGGTTTCAAACTCCTCTTTGTAATAAAGCTCGCACAGCTGGTAGGCATCCACAGCATCTGTTTTCACCTTGCGAAGACTGGATTTCTTCGCTTGATGAGAAATAAGCGGATTGATTACAAGGTACAAGAACTCGTGCGACTCGAGAAACTGTACGACAGCTTGATGATAATGCCCCGTTGATTCCAAAATGATAACAGGGGAAGAGCCAGTCTTATTACGGACATCTTGGATAGCGCTGAGCAAATCCTTAAACCCTTCAAGCGTATGGAGAAAACGAAAGCTTCTGCCATAGGGTTGTCCTTTCCTTAAAAATGCTTGTCCTTCACTTTGCCCCTTTGAAATATCCAGGCCGATTACAGGATCCATGATATTCTCCTTTTGGAAGTTAAAGATTGCCGGTATCCCTACGCTGCTTGCAGTTCCACAGCATCGCTTGTAATGCGGGATCTTTCGTCCCAACCAGCTTAAACATGGTTTCCACAAGTAGGGGGCGAACAGTTTTAGCGACGGGATCAATGCCTCCCACGGATACGATCGTTCTGCCCCGGCTACCGGTTAATACACCACTTAAAAAGAAAAGAGGTCAACCAGCAAATACTGGCTGACCTCATAATACGACGGAGACGATAGTGAAATTGGAGCAGGCGCCGTGGCGACCTGCTCCTGGTCATTGAAGTAACGGGGCAGAATACATGGTAACGTCTTCGGTGGATACCCGTATGTATATAGTGAAGGCCTCTCTTCGACCGATTTTAATGATGTTAGGGCGTGTTTTTTTGACAGGATTTTTCGGGTTCTTGTTTTTTATACTAGGACTGATTGCGGCAATAGGGCCATACGCGGCATGGTATGTACAACTTGGATGGCAATTCAAAGATGCTCAACCGAGTGATTTAGCGTTAAGTATGCAACGTGTAATGGGCGTAATCTTTGCTATCATCGGTTTAATTTTGATGATTTCGAGCTGTTCTATTGGGGGAAGCGCGGATAGCAAGTGGCCAGAGCAGTTTAAAGAAAAACTTGCCGCCGGGGAGGTGCAAGAAATCACCATCGGCATGATTACCCCCGTAACCTTGACCCTTGAAGAAACAACTGCCGTGATTAAGATGATCCAAGAGGCGGAACTTAGACCATTCGATCCAGGCGATTCTTATGGCGCGAACGACACAGGTAGCATTGTATTTAAGGATAAGACTAGCGTAGAATTGGTCATTTTCGGACCAACTGGCGGTATCGAATTGCATCCAGATACCACACAGGAAAAATATATGATCATGAGCGAAGATTTGAAAAATTGGTTTTTACATAACCACCGTAACCTATAGGCCGAAAAGGCTGCCGACAAAACAATGAATCGGCGGCCTTTGTTGTGCTATTGGGCAGGATAGTTTAATCGTTTCTCGAATATTTCTGAGTTGGATAATTTTATAAACTTTGTGAATATAACGTTATCTGATGGATACGAAAATTTTATATGTGAGGGGGATTCGTTTGAAGCAAGGAATTATTGTGTTGTTGAACGGAACTTCAAGTTCAGGAAAGACCAGTATTTCTATTGAACTAGTAAATCAGAAAGAGATTCTTTTTCATCATTTATCAATAGATGATTTTTTTAAAAATTTCAATGAATTTATTGATAAAAAATTTCCGGATTTTAAACCTAAAAGAGAAGTAGATGATCAAGTTATTGCACAAATCATTTTTGATCCCATAATGTCATATTACTATTCGACAATTAAATTGTTTTCAGAAATGGGTTTGAATGTAATCGCAGATACGGTAATCGACAATGACAAGAGGTTTAATGAGTGTCTTGATGTATTTTTTGATCAGCCTACATTGTTTATAGGTGTAATATGCTCAAAAGAAGAACTCATAAGAAGAGAGAAAATCAGAGGTGATCGACAGATTGGACTTGCAAGTTCCCAGTTCGACAAAGTATATTGCTTTAATGAATATGACCTTGAAGTAGATACTGAAGAGTTGAATCCAATAGAATGTGCCGAAAAGATATTAAGTTTTATTAAGTCCAATGAGGATTACTCGGTATTTAAGAAATTAAGTAAAAGAAATGTTAGTGTTTCATAGAAGGCGTATCCACCAGATAACACCATAGTCACGCATCGGGGCTATCGCCCCTCGGTCTGCCCGAGGGATTTCGGAATTAAGCTAAAACCAGCTAATAGCTTGTCAAGATTTTTCTCTTAAGTTTTAGAAGAGAAAGCACTATACTGAAAAATGGGCATGGTTAAGAACCCTCCTAAGGAGCGTTGGAAGGTTTTTCGTCTGTATGAGAAGTGTGGTTCTTAAGCTAAATCAAGGAAGAGCTCTTTCTTGGTTAAAATGGCGTAGATCCAGTGAAGGAGCTTGTTTATACAGGCAACAACGGCGACTCGGTATGGTTTTCCTTCTTCACGCTTCTTATCGTAGTATTCACGAAGCTTTTTATTCCGGGAATTCTTTAACCCACATATGACCGCAAGATACAGGCTATGCCTCAGCTGCTTGGAGCCACGTTTCGTGATTCGATTGGTGGTCGCGGTAAACTTCCCTGACGCAAAGACACTAGGGTCTACACCTGCGAAGGCAACTACTTTCTTGGCGTGATTAAACCGGTTGATCTCTCCGATTTCGGACAAAACCGTTGCAGCGATTTTGCCGCCGATCCCGGGAATGGACTGGATAATCCTGAATTCCTCAACTTCTTTAGCAAGAGCATCGATCTTATCTTCCAGGTGGGATAGGTGCTCTTGGTATTGGAGGAGGAGGTTGATGTATAGCCCCATGCTAACGAGATGGCTGCTGTAGGCTGTTTCCTGGAAAGGGTTATTCACCGCAGCACTTAGAATGGTCTTGGCCTTTTCGCTAGCCCAGTTCTCGGAGCGTCTAGGACAGAGGTACGCAATTTTGTCCGTAAGTTTCGTCAATCCGGCTTGAAGAATCGTTTTGGACGTTGGAAACTCCCTTAGGATAGATAAGGAAACCGTAGAGTACAAGTCCCCAAAAATCCCTCTATAATCGGGGAAGACTTGGTCTAATACAGCTTGGAAATGAAGCTTGGCCTGAACATACATATGAGTAATAGAATTGTGCTGTCGTGTCAAGTGACGAAGGTTGAGCAGCCCAATACCTCTTTTTTTATGGGTTTCAAACTCCTCTTTGTAATAAAGCTCGCACAGCTGGTAGGCATCCACAGCATCTGTTTTCACCTTGCGAAGACTGGATTTCTTCGCTTGATGAGAAATAAGCGGATTGATTACAAGGTACAAGAACTCGTGCGACTCGAGAAACTGTACGACAGCTTGATGATAATGCCCCGTTGATTCCAAAATGATAACAGGGGAAGAGCCAGTCTTATTACGGACATCTTGGATAGCGCTGAGCAAATCCTTAAACCCTTCAAGCGTATGGAGAAAACGAAAGCTTCTGCCATAGGGTTGTCCTTTCCTTAAAAATGCTTGTCCTTCACTTTGCCCCTTTGAAATATCCAGGCCGATTACAGGATCCATGATATTCTCCTTTTGGAAGTTAAAGATTGCCGGTATCCCTACGCTGCTTGCAGTTCCACAGCATCGCTTGTAATGCGGGATCTTTCGTCCCAACCAGCTTAAACATGGTTTCCACAAGTAGGGGGCGAACAGTTTTAGCGACGGGATCAATGCCTCCCACGGATACGATCGTTCTGCCCCGGCTACCGGTTAATACACCACTTAAAAAGAAAAGAGGTCAACCAGCAAATACTGGCTGACCTCATAATACGACGGAGACGATAGCGCGGCGATGGAACCGATCCATCGCTTGTTTTAGTTTATTTGCACTTCGCTCAACAAACGGGCAGTAAAGTTCAATATAAAACCATCGTGCAACATTTAAAAAATCATAGCGTCTATTTGGTTATAATCTAAACGGGGAGAGTCCCAAATGAGAAATGCTTTAGTAGTAGTGGCGTTGATGTTTCTGGTTTTCCTCATACTCATTGGGTGTGGTCAAAAGTTGGCAAATAGCCCGTCGAAGCTGAATAGCGGTGAAGGTTTGCAATCAGAAAAACAGACATCAATTCGTGAGGGTCGTGGACCAGCACCTGTATATTTAGAGTTTTCCGTTGTTCCGGAACATCAGGATTACGATCAGGGGGATTCGGTGCATTTTTCGATTTCAATCAAAAATGTATGGGACGATTCACTTGATATTGCTAATATTCCAAGTATCTTGATTGGTCCCTTCGCGATTCCTACTGATAAATATGAACGTGTTTCCATCACCTCAATAGGAAAGAAAACATTAAAACCTCAGGAATCAATTACTGCATCAGCAGTTTGGCATCAAAATGGGGAACCTGGTTTGTATCAAGTAGAGTTCGGTGATATTGATCTGGGTCACACAAGACTGAGCGGCGGCGGTAGCCGGTTCTTTGTTAAATATTCTTCTGAAAAAATTCTAACTAAAACAATTGAGCCCGGAGCCATAATCAAACTACCTGAAGAAGATGGCGATCTATCGTTTGTTGTTAAACGAATTGAAATGAATGAACATGAAACAGTAGTTTTTTTTGACTTCAATACCGAACAAGAAGCGCCTATGGGGTTTCAGATGGCTTTAGTCAGATCAAATGGGGAAGCTCATCTGAAGCCGGAGCCTGATCACGGCGGTGAACAAAGCGAGCAAAAAAACGGCGTTATTCATGGTTTAGCAAAATTCAACCCGACAACTACCGACATAACGCAGCTTCAAATTGTGATTACTGACTGGTCTGTAATTCATAAGGGAGTAAGTACAGAAATCATTAAGGGTCCTTGGACAGTGGATATCCCTCTAAAATGAATTGAATCCTACTAAAATACGGCCTGTCCCTTTTTTGTTCTAAAGAAATCAATGCAGAAAGTTGTTGCGCTAACGAAGACGATAGCATAATAAAAAACCAATACTCAGTTTCCAGCAGCCGCGCATTCTAACAAATCGTACAGATGTAGCGTGATTGGCGTAGGCATGCCTTTTTTGTCTACATCTAAATGAACCGTAGAGTGGTTTGTAAATTAATACTCGTATTCATAATAAGGGGAGATTAGAATTGACAAAACTGAAAATGGAAGCCTTAAAATTTCCGATTGGCAAATTTGAATGGAGCGGTGCGGTTTCCAATGAGCAGCGTCTTCGCTGGATCGAAGAAATCAAAGCGCTGCCCTTACAGATCCGAAAAGCCATCGAGGGGCTGGATGAGAAGCAATTGGATACACCCTATCGGCCGCAGGGCTGGACCGTTCGGCAGGTCGTGCATCATTTGGCTGACAGCCATTTGAATAGTCTGATTCGTTTCAAGCTTGCGTTGACCGAGGTTGAGCCAACGATTAAGCCTTATGATGAAGCGCGTTGGGCAGAGCTTGACGATAGCCGCCTAGCGGATATTTCTTTATCTTTAGGGCTGCTGGATCAGCTCCATGCGCGCTGGGGATTATTACTGTTGTCATTGCAGGACACACAGTGGGGGCTTACCTTTACCCATCCTGACTCTGGCGTCGTCCGATTAGATGTAAACCTTGGGTTCTATGCCTGGCACGGGCGTCATCATACAGCCCACATCTCGAATCTGAGAACAAGAATGGGCTGGTAAGCTGGGTCTGATGGGCGGACGTACCTATTCACATGTCCTTCCGAACCTGCAGGAAGCGGTTCTACGCGGTCTAGGCGACTCAATCGTCGGTTCCCCTAATAAGCACGAAAATTCGCTTCATCACACTAAAGGTTAGAAAATCGTTAGAAGAAATCAAAATGACGCGGGGCCGAAAACTCGGCAACCCGCGCCCTGATTGGATAAGTATGGTGCTGGTGAAGGGAATTGAACCCCCGGCCTACGCATTACGAGTGCGTTGCTCTACCCCTGAGCTACACCAGCGAAGAAGGCGTCTTTGTACGCGACTTTTATAATATATCTTATACCCTCCCTGTTAGTCAAGCCTTTTGGACAACTTTTTTGGTAAACATCAGTCGTTTGTTTTGCTGACGAGCGAGAGCGGCCGGGTCGGCATGCTGAGCGTGAAGGAGCTGCCTGTTCCTTTCTCGCTCTGGAGCGTAAGGCCGCCGCCCAGCAGGCGCGCAAGCTGCAGGCTGATAGAAAGGCCGAGCCCGGTGCCGCCGTATTTGCGGTTGATCGCCCCGTCCCCCTGCTGGAACGCTTCGAAGATCAGCTTCTGTTTCTCCGGATCGATGCCGATGCCCGTATCGGAGACGGTGAACGATATGCGCTGCACGCCGACCGGCCGTTTGACCGGCCGTCCCCAGGAGGCGAAATTCCAGTTGCGCCTGCGGCCGGTGCCCCGCAGCTCTGTTAAGCCCGGTGAGGTCTCGAGGCGAATCGTCAGCTTGACGGATCCCTGCTCGGTAAATTTAATGGCATTGACGAGCAAATTGCGCAAAATCTGATTGAGGCGCAGCTCATCGGTCACGAGCGAATCCGGCGCTTCAAGCTCTGTTTCGATTTCGAACTGAAGCCCCTTCTGGTCGGCCAACGGCTGGAACTGCTGCTGCAGCGCCTGCACGAAATCGCGCAGCAGCACGGGCTCGAAAACGACGTCGATTTTGCCCGCTTCCACCTTGGACAAGTCCAAAATGTCGTTGATCAGCTGCAGCAGCTCGTTGCCCGCCGTCTGAATCAGTCCGGCATAGCTGACTTCGTCATGCTCGTAGCGCCCTTCGTCGTTGTCGCGGATGAGCTGGGACAGCAAAATAATGCTGTTCAGCGGCGTCTTCAGCTCATGCGACATATTGGCCAGAAATTCCGACTTATACCTGGAGGCGAGCAGCAGCTCGCCCGCCTTCTCCTCCACTTCCCGTTTCGCCTCTCGCAGCTCCCGCGTCTGGCGCCGCAGCAGCATGTTCATCGCCCGCAGCTCTTCTACGCGCATCTGCTCCTTCTGAAAATCGCGAACCATCGCGATAAACACCGCGCTCAGCAGCACGCGCAGCGGAAACGCGACGTAGCCGATGGACACCCAATATTCATAAGGGGAAGGCGGAACGAGCAGATGGGCCAGCATGGCGTTCAAGGTGTAGACGAGATTCAAAACGAGCACTGCCGCGGTGCATTTCCACACAAACCGCCAATTCAGCTTGCGCAGCCATATGCTGAGGCCCATGCCGGCCAGTCCCAGCACAATCATGCTAGCGAACGCCAGCCATCCGTTTATATCGTAGTTGAAAAATAGCCGGCCAATCCCGATGCCGGCGCCGATCAACAGCACCGTCCGGGGATTCGGGAACACGAGCGCGGCCACGATGACGGGCACCATGCGCATGTCGACGAGCGTATCAGCCTGCACGCGCAGGCCGAACAGCATCGACAGCCACCCGCCGATGATGAAAATCGCGACGGCAATCCGATTTTTGAACTGCACGGACGCATGCTGAAAAATATATTTATACCCGACATTGAACAAGTAAGCTAGCGCGATCAACACGCTGATATTGGCAAAAAAACCTTTTGTAAACGACAATTCGCGCTGCCTCCCCCCCGAAAAAAGCAACCTTCGCGCTCGCTTCTTGCGGCGGCTGTCCGCATTTTTTTTCTTGTCAGGTTGTGTGTTGTTAAAAGTGTCCGGACGGCCATAGGGTTATTACCCGCTTGTTCGAGTATTGACACAGCTTTCCGGAAGGATTCATTTGTTAGCGAAACGTTAGCAAAACAAATATGGGGCTTACGGCACTTTTATAAGGGACTAAAGGGTTCGCGTTACAATAAGTAACAGTTAGATTCGGAGGTGTAAATGCGATGATCAAAGCCATTACGTTCAAGGACCGGACCGTTCCCGTGCACTATCCCGCCGGACATGCTTCCTGCCTGGATCTGCTGCAAGACAAGCTGTTGGAGATGGAGCTCAACTTTGATTTCCGCAAAAAATGGAAACGAATATCGTCCGTCGAGCTCATGCGCGACGTGGCTATATTGCAATATAACGACGGCTCGAAGCTGTATATGGAAGTATCCTGAAGAGACGCGCGGCCTGCTTCGCTCCCTTCCGCATAAACGGAAGCCGGGCGATGCGGGCCGCCTTTTTTTTTGGGGGAAACCGCCGCTCCCGCCGGTGAGTCGCACGCTGCAGATTGCGGGCAGCCGTCAGGATACGTTCACATATTTATAGCCGACACCCCATACGGTTCGTATGTATTTAGGTTCCTTCGGGTTGACCTCGACCTTGCGCCGGAGATTGACGATATGCACGTCGATGGCGCGGTCCGTCACGAACGAGTCGTAGCCGCGGATGGCATTGATGAGATCCTCGCGGCTGAACACTTTGCCCGGATTCGATAAAAAAAGCTTCATCAGCTCAAATTCGGAAAAGGTCGTTTCCACCAGCGTCCCCCGTACCAGCAGCAGCCTCCGCTCCGTATCGAGACGGATCGGCTCCTCCGAACCGTGCTCGCTCGCCGGCGCGGCCGCTTCCCAAGCCTTTCGCTGCATCTGCTTCGAACGGCGGATCAGCGCTTCCACGCGCGCGCTCAATTCATGCATGCTGAACGGCTTGCACAAATAATCGTCCGCTCCGGCCCGCAGTGCGCCGACGCGTTCGGATACCTCGGATTTCATCGAAACGATCATGATCGGCACCGAAGAGTGCCGGCGAATCGTCTGGCACAGCTCCGTGCCGTCGCAATCCGGCAGCATCAGGTCGAGAAGCACCACATCGGGATCGAACGTATCCACCAGCATCAGTCCGCTCGCCCCGTCAACCGCCTGCCTGATGCCATAGCCTTCCCCCGTCAAATACATGGACAGCATGTCGCTCATCATGACATCATCTTCAATGACAAGTACCTTGTACACGGTAATTCACCTCAAATTGAAAGGGATTGAAGATTTGTCTCGAAATAGCGTCTACTTCCAATATACAACAGGCAGAAGAAGGCAACAATAGATTGTTAGAAAAATGTTAGGGGATGCTGTCGAAATTTCCCTCCATTTGTTCCGTTAACGCGGCGAGCATCGGGTCCATGACAATGCGGACACAGGCCGCCGCCGTTTGCACGGCAGCCAGCTGAAATCCGGAGTCCTGAGCCTTCAGCAGCGATTCGAGCTGATCGGCCATAGCCGCCAGCTCCCCGGCCGACAAGTTGCCCGCCGCGCCCTTCAGCGTATGCGCCATGCGGCGCGCCAGGGCAAAATCGCCGTCCTCCAGCGCCTCCTGCAGCCGATCGCTGAAATCGGCGTAATCGCGGACGAACAGCTTTAGCATGTGATTCAAAATGTCCCGCTTCCCGTTCACCCTCTCCAGCGCCGCCGATTCGTTGATTCCCGGCACCGTGAGCGCATACCGTTCCTCGTGCGCCATAATCGGGTCGTAAGCGGCCCGGGCGGCGGCCTCCATCTCCGTCACCGCGCGGCGGTCCGCCCCGGAATGAATCCATTTGGCGATCATGCCGCGCAGCTGCTCGGGCTGGATCGGTTTGGTCAGCACGTCGTTCATTCCGAGCAGTCTGTAACGGTCGTGGTCCGTGCGGATCACATTAGCCGTCAGCGCAATAATCGGCAGCTTGTCGAATTCCGCCTCCTGCCGGATCACTCGGACCGCCTCGTCCCCGTCCATTTCCGGCATATGAATGTCCATCAAAACGAGATCCCACGCCTGCTCCCGCAGCTTCTCCAGCACCTGGGTTCCCGTCTCGGCCACCTCGACGGAATACCCCCATTCACGCAGCAGCTCGACCGCCACCAGCTGGTTGATTTTGTTGTCCTCCGCCAATAAGACGGCGCCTTTGACCGCGGCCGGCTCCTCCGCCGTGGCCGATACCTCCGTCGCGGCCCCGAAAACTTCGGCGGGAGCCCCAAGCACGGCTTCCATCGCCTGATAAAGCGACATGCGGTCGGCAGGCTTGACGACGATCGCATCCGGCCGGTCCGCCTCGGGCAGCTTCAGCAGCTCCTCCCGGCCGTAAGCCGTCGTCAGCGCGATCGTGTGGACGCCTGCGCGAAGCGCTGTCTCATGCATCTCGCGCCACGTTTCCTCGCCGTACATGTCCGGCATTTCGAAATCAAGCAGCACCGCATCGGGCCGCGCGCCGACGCCGACCCGGCCAAGCCGCTCGAGCGCCATCTTCCAAGACGGCAGCGGAATCGGCGAGAAGCCCATTCGCTCCAGCTCGGCGCACAGCAGGGAGCTCATAAGCGGGTAATCCTCGACAATCCATACCGTCCCCTCGGCGCCGATTCGCCGGCGTCCCTCAGGCGCAGGCGCTGCGATCGCGAACGGGATCGTAAAGCGGAAGACGCTGCCTTCCTTCGGCCGGCTCTCCACCACGACGGTACCGCCCATCATTTCAACGAGGCTCTTCACGATGACAAGACCGAGTCCGGTTCCCCCGTATTTGCGGCTCGTTTCGCCGTCCGCCTGCACGAACGGCTTGAACAGCCTGCCGAGCTGCTCCGCGGTCATGCCGATTCCCGTATCCTCCACGATAAACGATACCTCACAGCCGTCCTGCCCGGCTTCGCCGCCGAGCTCCACCTTCAGCCTGACGTGGCCGTGCTCGGTAAATTTAACGGCGTTAATGCACAAATTAAGCAGCACCTGCTCGAGCCGCAGCGGATCGCCGACAAGCAGCGCAGGCAGGGACGGGGGCGTCTCGATCATAAATTCGAACCGCTCCTTGCCGCCGACGAACACGCCGAGCAGGTCGGCGATTTTATGAAGCAGCAGCTCGAGGTCGAACGGCGCCTCGCTCAGCTCGATTTTGCCGGCTTCGACCTTGGCGAAATCGAGAATGTCGTTAATGATGCCGAGCAGCGCTTCGGAGGATGCCCGGGCTTTATTCAAATAGTCCTGCTGGAGGACGTTCAGCTCCGTCTTCTGCAGAAGACCCGTCAAACCGATGATGCCGGCGAGCGGCGTGCGGATTTCGTGGCTCATCCTCGCCAGAAAGTGGCTCTTCGCCGTGTTCGCGTCCTCGGCTTCCCGCTTCGCCTGCTCGAGCTCCGCCAGCACCCTTTTCTGCTCCGTAATGTCGCGGGCGATGCAGGAATAGAACGTTTCGCCGGAATGGCCGTGGCGATGCACGACGACGATTTTGGACACATGGATGACATCTCCGTCCATGGTCGTCAGCCGCTCCTCACGTTCCCAGTAGCCGCGTTCGCTGTCGTCCGCGACACCCCGCAGCAGCTGCGCGGATAGCCCTCCCGGAACCAGCTCCGGCAGCGGCCCTCCGGAGCCCTCTGCGATGCCGAGCATCGCCCGCCCCGCGGGATTCAAATAAAGCAGCCGCCCCTGCTCGTCGAACGAAGCGATCAAATCCTTGGCCGCTTCCATTACCTCAAGCTGCTGGTTGCGCAGCTTCTCGACCTGCTTCTGCTTTGTAATGTCCCGAACGATCGCCGTCGCTCCGGAAAATTTGCCGCCGGCATCGCGAATGCCGTTGGAGCTGTGCGATACCTGCACCCGGCTCCCATCCTTGCGCACGTACGTCCATTCCCGCTCGTAGGAGAACTGCTCCCGGCGCAGCTCGCGAAACACCGACAGATCGGGTTTTATTTGACGCCGCGCCCGTATGCTCTGACGCCTGGCCTCCGCCTCCAGCTCCTCGGGGGCGATGAAGAGGAGCGCGTCGGCCTTGCCGACCACTTCCTCCTGCGAATAGCCGAGCAGCTTCTCGGCCGTCCGGCTGAAGTAGACGACCCGGTAATTCTCGTCATATACGATGAACGAAAACATATTTTGATTGATAATCGCTTCCATTCGGCCGAACATGGCCTTCAGCTGCTGGCGCATGACGTTGACCGAATGCGACAGCTGGGCAAGCTCGTCCCCGCCTTCCTCGGGCAGTACGCCGTTGTCGAAACGGCCGGCGGCCGCTTCCTCCGTCGCACTCAGCACCCGCTTGATTCTGGCGGTCGCCCGCCCCGTCAGCACGTAGAACAGCGCGAACATCAGCACCTCGGCCAGCGCGATCGTCGCGACGGTCCTCCACTTGAGGGCGACAAGCGGCTCTTCGATCGACCGGAGCGGAATATGCAGCGCAATATGCCAGGGCGTGCCCCGGACCGCGTCGTAATAGACGACGGAGCCGCCGTCGCCGGTCAACTCGCTGTAGCCCTCTTCCTCGGCCGTCATGCGAGCGGCTACACCGCGCAGCGGCGATCCGGCGTCCGCAAGCGTCTTTCCGATCGCCGGATTGCCGCTCGAACCTCCGATGATGCGGCCTTCCTGCGCATATAAATAGACCGTATCGTCGCCGCTGACATGGAAATTCAAATAGCCGCGGCTCAGCCTCTCCGTCGGCACGGCCGCATCGACCAAGCCGATCACATCGTCGTCCGAGCCGTAAACCGGCACCCGTATCGCAATGACGCTTTCGTTCGTCTCCGGATTCACGATCGGGTCGGTGACGATCGTATGGCCTTCGAGCGCCTCGCGGAAGGTCGGATCGCCTGCAAGATTGACCACGCTGCCGTTGCTCAGCTTGACCTCGCCGTCCGGATCCGCGAACCCGATCGTTTTGAAGGGCGAGTCCGGCGAAAAGGTTTCCATTTTGAAATAATCCAGCCGCTCCCGCTCCGTGCCTTTCCGCACGACGTCGGTCCGGCTCATGACCTCGATTTCGGCGCGGATCGTGCCGATCCACGACGACAAGCTGGCGGCGCTGTTCTGAACCTTCGTATACGCCTTGTCCTTCAACGCGTCCATGATGGTCCGCTTGGCCGCGTCGTAATTGCCGTAGCCGACCAGCGACAGCGCGGCAACCGTAATCAAGGCGACGAGTGCAAGCGCCTTCGTACGAAGCGATAGGGTGCTCATCCGATTCCTCCAAAACCGCTTATGGTAAATCTATTATACCTTTCCGGGAAAACGCTTCATAGATGACCGGCGGCGCATTCCGTTTATCATGAAAATGGTTGACGACATAAAAAACAC
This sequence comes from Paenibacillus humicola, assembly GCF_028826105.1. Lineage (NCBI taxonomy): Bacteria > Bacillati > Bacillota > Bacilli > Caryophanales > Paenibacillaceae > Paenibacillus > Paenibacillus humicola. The sequence continues at coordinate 538,423 of NZ_JAQGPL010000001.1, read as the reverse complement.
GCAAAAAAGCCGTTCCCGCAAGCCGTCGCGATGACTTGGGAACAGCTTTTCTGCTGCCGGGGGCGGAACCGGCGGCCGGACGTCCGGCATGCCAGTTGTCATATGGCCGTTCGCCTTCGATTCGCGTTTTTGGCCGGCCTCAGCGTCTGCCCGCTCTCCGCGAACTCGCGAAAAATCGCCGGATCCCGCAGGGCGATCCGCTCCCGGGCGTCGACGCATGCCGAATCGAAATTTGCATAACTTTCCCGGGGACGAGTTTAAACCTTGCAGCCCCAACAAAAATCGCTCGCTTAACGCGGTACCCGGCCTTATACGCGAATGTCGATACGACCGCCCAGATGCGGCTGCGCGCTGCGCTCCAGCATCTGAACCATCGCCGCGCCCTGCTGCTTCATGCCGCCCAGCCCCTTCGCCAGCAGGGCGATGCCGGCCTGCTGCTGTACACCGGCCATCGCCATTCCGGTCGACACTGCGCTCAAGCTCATGACGTCCACATTTCCACCTCCCCGCTTTCTTTTACGCTATCGGCAGTTTTCCGTCAGCGCTTTAGCGCCGGGGCCGCATGTGATATGCTTGTCCTAAAACGTTCCGTTACCGGCCTAAGGAGGACAATGGCATGAGCCGCTATGAAGTACTGAAACACGAAGATACATATACGCTGTACACGCTGACCGACGCCGAAACCGATTCGTCCGTTACGGTTTGCCCGGAGCGGGGAGCGATAGCGACCGGCTGCCGCCTGTTTGGCACAGAGCTTTTTTATCTCGACCGCGAAACCTTTCTGGATCCCGAGGCCAACGTCCGCGGAGGCAACCCGGTGCTGTTCCCGATTTGCGGGCAGCTGGAGGACGGGCGGTATGAGTGGGAAGGCGCGGCCTATTCGATGCGCAACCACGGGGTGGCGCGCAACCGCCCTTGGGAAACCGTCTCGACGTCGGCCGACGGAGAAGCTTCCGTCACGGTCAGACTGCGGAGCGACGAAGGGACACGGGCGGAGTACCCGTTCGATTTCGAGCTGCTGTTCACGTTCGCGCTGAAGGACGGCAGGCTGCATATCCGCCAAACCTACAAAAATCTGTCGGAGCGCCCCATGCCTTATTACGCCGGTTTCCACCCCTACTTCAAATCCGACTCGAAGCGAATCCCGTTTCGTACTGACGCAACACGGTATCTGGACTATAACGACCACGTCGTCAAGCCCGTCCCGGCGGACGGCTCCATTGATTTGAACGGCCTGAAGGAATCGGTCGCGCTGCTGGACGCCCGTGAACGCCGGATCGCTTTTCCCGGACCGGACGGAATCACCATTGAGATGAGCTACAGCGACGCCTTCAAATACGTCGTGCTGTGGCAGGTGAACGGCAAGCCGTTCGTCTGCGTCGAGCCGTGGATGGCGCTGACCGGCGAGCTGAACCGCAACGACGAGCTGCCGATGCTGGAAGCGGGGCCATCCGCCGAGCTGGAGCTGACCATCGGCTGCCGGCGGGACTGACATGGAATCACGCGGAGGGCGGGATTGCCACGGCATCGCTGCCGGCGGGACTCAACACGGCATCGCTGCGGGAGGAATTGACGCGGCAGCCCGCTGGGGACGAAACTAAACGCGCCGCCCGCTGCGGGCGGCATGAAGAAGGGACCGGGAATACGACGCCTGCGGCAGGCGTTTCCCGGTCCCTTGCTTTGTCCTGTTCGGCTTGCCTAGCGGCAAACGATCACGTGCCGCTCAAACCGGCCCTTGCGCGCGACGGCGCGGTCGATAACCGTGAAGCCCGCCTGCTCCAGCTCGCTCAGGCTTGGCTCTGCCGCCACGATTACGGCGCGCCGCCTCGCCAGCCGGCGGGCGCTTCGCAGCATCGCAAGGCGCTCGCCGGCGGGCAGCACCGAGCACAAATTATAGGGCAAATCGACGACCGCCGCGTCGTATTCACCTTCAAGCTCGCGCATATCGGCCAGCCGCACGACGTCCGGCATGCCGAAATGCGCCAAATTGGCCCGCGCGCCCCTGACCGCGAGCGGGTTGATGTCGAAGCCCGCGCAATCGATGCCCATCGACAGCGCTTCGATGACGACCGTGCCGATGCCGCAGCACGGGTCGACGAGGCGGACGCCCCCGATATGCGGCGCCGCAATGTTGACGAGCGCGCGGGCCGTTCGCGTGCCGAGCGCGGTCGAATACGGCTGCGGCTTGGCGTTGTGCTTCAGCCACTCCGCTTCGCCGCGCGCGTAAGCGCCGAGCATCCACCGGCCTCCCGCGCAGACGCCGCCGTACTGCCGCTCCGGACGGCGCATCTCCGCTTTACCGTGCACGCGCCAGCCGACGAGCCGCTCGATTTCACGCCGCCGCTCATACGGGAAACGGTCGTCCGTTTCCATAAAGACGACCTTGAACGTACGCCCTCCGGTATCGATCGCCGCCGCCCGCTCCGTCAGACGTTCCAGGTCGGCCGCTTCCGCGAACACGGTCAGCTTTCCGCGAATGAACGGACTGCGGCCCGGGTCGATGTCCCGGGCGCCCTCCACATATCCGCCGCGCGGTTCGCTGCCGAACAGCGCCCGCATTTCCAGACGGCAAAGCTCCGCCTCGTCCTCATGGCAGGCGACCGCATAGACGCATTCCGTCATTCGCCGGCCGTCCCCGGGCTTACGTACGTGCGGAATACGATATCCTGATTGTAATTCCCGAAGTCTTCGCCATAAAGGGTCACGCCGCCGACATGCGCCGCATCCTCCGGAACGGCAAAGCGCAGCAGCCAATCGTTGCGCATCATGACGATGTCCCCGAGCTTCACGTCCGACAGCCGCTGGCCGTCGATGAACGTTCCCTGGGGCGTGACGCGGATCATTTTCAGCCAGCCGTATTGGTTCGTGCCCTCGTTCCACCAGGAAGGCGTAAGCGCCCCCTGCCCTTCGCCCGAATCGCCGGGGCTTGTCCAGACGCCGAGCAGCGTGTCGTTCAAATAGAAATGGATATCCGACGGCCAGTCGGCCCGGATGCCGGGCGCCTCGGAGCCGATCTCGCATGTGATCTCGATTTCCGCTAGCTTCTCGCCCTGCAGCACATAATTCGGGATCCGGTACTCCACGAAACCGTGCCCGAACCATAAAATTTTCGCATGCATCCGTTCGGGCTCCAGAAAATAACGGGGATCGTCGAATTGCCCGATAATTTTCTCCGCCGTCGCCAGTCCGCAGGTCGGGTGCACCTCGAAACGGGTGTAATGTCCGACGGGGATCGAGACTTCCCGAAAAGCGCGCTGCGCCGCCGTTTCCTGGGGAATGGACAGCTCGACCTTCGCGACGGCGACCCGGCACATCTTGTGCGTGCCGCCGCCCTTGCGGACCAGTTCGGTGCGAATCAGCCCGCCCCGCTCCAGCTTCTTCGTATGCATCGTCACGATGGCGCTGCTGAGGCCGGTTGCCGCTGCCAGCTCCTTCACGTTCATGGCGCGCTCCGCGAGCAGCTCCAGCATCCGCAGCCGGACCTCGCTCGCGAGCGCCTCATAAAGCGGGAGCCATTTTCGATCCGTTGTCGCTCGTATCATCTGATTTGCAGTACCTCCGTTTTACTTGCTTCACGATTAATCATCATATTAATTGTTTGAATGCCGAAATAAAAGCTTGAATTTCCGAAAGCGCTGTTGTTTAATTATTTCTGTAAAGAGTATTTTTATTATTAACCGGTTAATATATTTATTATTCTATCATGAGGTGATGAAAGTGTCTAACAAGGCAAGCATGATCGTTGACAAGGATTTTACGGTGGGTAAGGTGGACAAGCGTCTCTACGGCTCGTTTATCGAGCATCTCGGCCGCGCCGTTTACGGCGGCATATACGAACCGGGCCATGAGCAGGCCGACGAGCAGGGCTTCCGCACGGATGTGCTGGAACTGGTCAAGGGGATCGACGTGCCGATCGTTCGCTATCCCGGGGGCAATTTCGTCTCGGGCTATAACTGGGAGGACGGCGTCGGGCCGGCGGAAGAGCGCCCGGCCAGACTCGAGCTGGCGTGGCGGACGACCGAGCCGAACCTGTTCGGCACTAACGAGTTTATGGATTGGTGCCGCAAGGCGGGGACCGAACCGATGATGGCGGTCAATCTGGGCACCCGCGGCCCGGACGAAGCGCGCGAGCTGATCGAGTATACGAACCACGCTTCCGGCTCCTATTACAGCGACCTGCGCATCAAGCACGGCTACCGCGAACCGCATCGTATCAAAACGTGGTGCCTCGGCAACGAAATGGACGGCCCGTGGCAGATCGGCGCCAAAACCGCGCACGAATACGGCCGTGTCGCCGCGGAGACGGCCAAGGTCATGCGGTGGGTCGATCCGTCGATCGAGCTGGTGGCCTGCGGCAGCTCCAGTCTGAACATGGCGACGTTCCCCGAGTGGGAGTCGACCGTGCTCGATCTCACCTACAACCATGTCGATTTTATTTCGCTGCACCAATATTACGGCAACCGCGACAACGATTCGGCGAATTTCCTCGCCCAGTCCGTCGGGATGGACAAATTCATCCACACCGTCATTTCGACGGCCGACTACGTCCAGGCGAAGAAGCGCGGCAAGAAGAAAATCAACCTGAGCTTCGATGAATGGAACGTCTGGTATCACTCCAACGATCAGGACCGGAAGCTCGATCCGTGGACCGTCGCGCCGCCGCAGCTCGAGGACATTTACAACCACGAGGACGCGCTGCTGGTCGGCTGCATGCTCATCAGCATGCTGAAACGGGCCGATCGCGTGAAAATGGCGTGCATGGCCCAGCTCGTCAACGTCATCGCGCCGATCATGACCGCAAACGGAGGCCCGGCCTGGAAGCAGACGATTTATTATCCGTATATGCATGCCAGCCGGTTCGGCCGCGGCACCGTCCTTGTGCCGCTCGTCAAATCGCCGAAATACGACGCCAAGGATTACACCGACGTGCCGTATCTCGAATCGGTCGCCGTTCATAACGAAGAGGCGGGCGAGGTCACGATTTTCGCGGTCAACCGTCATCTGTCCGAGCCGCTGCCGTTCGAGATCGATCTCCGCAGCTTCGGCGGCTTCCGCCTGGTGGAGCACATCGTGCTCGAGCACGAAGATCTGAAGGCGGCGAATACGATCGACGCGCCGGACCGCGTCAAGCCGCACGGAGGCGGCAGCGCGGCGGTGGCGGACGACGGACGGATTGAAGCGCAGCTCGGCAAAGCGTCGTGGAACGTCATCCGTTTGAAGCTGGCTTAACGAAACACGCGGAAACCCGAAGAAACGCCCGAAATCGTCATGATTTCGGGCGTTTAATTTTAATATGAAGGAATATTAAAATCCTTTTTCCATCCATTATATTCCAGCCAGTCATACAAGCTCTTCGACTTGAAAAAGTAAGAACGATCATGAACGGTCACTTCGATAACATTTTCAATATAACGCGTTTCAAATTTTGGAGACCCGAATAAAGACCCTTTTTCCCAGATGTAATTGGCGGGGGACAGATCGTACCGATCGCCGTTCTTCGTTTGAAGCTCCAGTGAGGAATACAGAAGTCCGCAGCCGGAGGAAAAGGTATCATGCGGTTTCGAAATCTTCACGGACAAAGGCTGTGCGTCCTTTAACCATGCCCATGTTTGTTCGGCTATTTTCGGAGGATTCTTCGGGCTATAAACACCGGTGGCACAACCGCCGCTAAGCAGCGATTCGGATTGAATGCCTTGAACAGCCGGAAACTCAAGCAGCGGCTGATGTAAGAGCGATATTCTCGGTGAAGGGGTCGGGACCAGTACCCGAATGACATACACAGCTGCTCCAATCAGCAGTATCGCGCCGATTACGGAGAAAATTTTCAGCTCTCGATGTAAATTTTCATACATAATCATCGCCTCCGACAATCTCGTGATCCCCTGCATAACGAGAACCAGAAAGCCGCTCTTTTAAAAAGAGACCTAAACAGGCCCATTCACATCCATAATATAATCTTCTAGCTGAACTAAATATACCATCCCAACGGGCAAAAGATTACGCCAAATTTGAAAAAGCTGCCTGCCCGGCAGCTTTTTTCGTTTGGCGCTACTGCGTAATTCCTGAGCGCCGGCTTCGAATATCATCCGTTCCCTGCACCCTCTGAAGATTGGCCAGATAGGAAATCCTCAGCGACTCGCCCAAGGCAAATAAGGAAGCGCTGAACAGCACGGAATCTTTGAGCAGGAACTGCCCCGGTTTGCCCGAGAGCGCCGGAAAGCCAAGACCTGACTGGAATACCCCCGGCGTAGAGAAAAGGAAGCTCATCGTCACAATAAATAAAATGCAAGAGAGGCACGCTCCGACAACCGACAGCTTGACGGAAACAAAGCGGCCGAGCAGAAGCAGACCAATCAGAATTTCCAGGACACCGAGTAAATCGGCGAACGTTCGAATCGAAAAAATGCTGTAGGTCCAGCTTAGCAGCGGACTGTTGCTGACCAGCAGCGAAACGTTGTTCGCTTCATAGAAATAAAATTTACAGCCGCCAATCCAGAGGTAGACAAGTGCCAGCGTAATATATAAAAGCTTCGCTCCGACAGACTCCAATACGGATTTGTGACCTTCTACCGCCTTAATCATGAATGATTCCTCCTTTAAATCGCCTGTCTCATCTTCAGGTTGATCCCCCCGATAATAGAAGCTTATCTATTTTTGTTTAGAAACGGCCTCGCCGTCCCCCTCCTTCTCGCGTTCCGCCTTTTGCCTGGATTGCCGCGCTGGCGTGCCGCAGTGTCCAACGTCCTCTTCTCCTTTCCTTTCGTTAAGCTGTACCTGGCTGGTGCCAAACACACCGCCGTTCCGTTTGAGCTCATTCTCCTGCTTGTGCATCGGCGGCTTCCAATTATACGAATGAACGGCGTAACTTCACGCTGACACCTCCTCGCAGAAACAGATATAACCAGCGTATCCTAAATTCTTACAATGTTCTGTAAAATACATTACAGACGCAGACCGGGCGGCATGTTACAGTAAAAAAAGCTTTCAGGGGAAGGGGAACCGAATTCCCTGTTCTCGGCAAGAGATCGTTTGGATCCGCCATGATGAACATTCAATTCTATTAAAAAGGAGCTCATGAAACGATGAAGATACTCGTCCTGGGAGGAACCGCATTTTTCGGACGCCGTTTGGTTCGTTTATTGCTTGAGGAAGGTCACGATGTGACCGTTGCGACAAGGGGGCAGACACCGGACGACTTTGGGGATGCCGTGACCCGAATTCGGGTGGACCGGGCGGACCGGGATGCGATGATCGAAGCGTTTGACGGCCAAGTTTATGACGTGGTCTACGATCAAATTTGCTTCAACCCCGTTGAAGCGAAAATCGCTTGCGACGCTTTTGGCAATCGCGTTCAACGATATATTTTCACGTCCAGTATGGCGGTTTATCCGGATCAAGAGACCGAAATTACCGAAAAAGATTTCTTGCCGGAAGCGTATCGCTACGATTTGGAAGCCGGGCAATATTCCTATGTGGAGGGTAAGCGCCAAGCCGAGGCTTACTTTTTCCAGAACGCGGTCTTTCCTGTTGCTGCGGTTCGTGTCGCCATGGTCGTTTCGGGAACCGACGATTATACCGGCCGTTTCGATTTTTACGTGAAGCATGTCGCCGAACAGCAGTCGATTGGCGTGTTTGACGCCGAACACCCGATTTCGTATGTGACGTCATGGGACGCGGCCGAATTCCTTCGCTTCATCGGAACGAAATCCGATTTTGCCGGGCCTGTCAATGCCGCCAACAGCGGCCACTTAAGCATTCGCGAGCTCTGCCGCCATATAGGCGGCGTCTTGAATAAAGAGCCCAAGTTTCATATTGGACGGCAGGAAGACGGGAACTTGTCTCCTTATGCGCTGTTCGCCTGCACCTGGAAGCTGTCGAATGCCAAGGCGGCCTCCTTGGGATACGATTTCCAGCCCATTACGCAGGTGATTCCGTCGATGGTCAATGAAAGCTTAGCCCGGTTAAAGTTAAACGGGTGAAAACATATACACGGCCTTTAATTAAAGAGGGGCGGCCGCGCGGCTGCCCTTCCTCAGTTGAAGAACATAACCGATTCACCGGCATTGCGAATGGGAACGGCCGCTAGGCCGTGCGTTCTTTTCGGCGATAGGCGTAGTAGTCCAACAGATGATAGACAACGAAAAGCAAAAGCGTGAAGGAAAGCTACCTTTCAAATAACAAAAAAACAGCCCTTCAAGGACTGATTTTTCTTCGACATACGTATTTGCGGAGCAACTTATCTTAATCGGCCAGAGCGCGGTTGATGTTCGCTTTTGCTTCAATAATTAACCTTTCATCTTTATCGTCAACGGCCTGCAGCAAAATCAAAACGGGAATAAAAATGGCGATCAGTCGAGCCAATAGCTTCGTTTCTTCATCGACATCTCCATACTCCCGGAAAAAATCAGAACGAGCATCCGGAGGTAAAAAGCTGTATGCAACACTTAAATCACAGGCAGGATGCCCGATATTGATATCTCCCCAGTCGATGATTCCTGAAACTCGTCCTTTCTCGTCTACCAGCATATTTTTAAAATGAAGGTCTCCATGAAGAAACACAAACTTTTGTTTCACGGTTTCAGTTTGGAGCTGTTTCAAATAATTCGAGATGGCACGATATTCTTCATCACGAAAGTGATTCGCCAGGCGGAAAATAAAAACTTTCATTTTTTCCTTCCGCGCCGCAATATCAGTCAGATTCCGATGGTCATATCGAACGCCTTTTTCCTTGGCAACCGACACCGGGTATGAATGTAAGCTTTTCAAAAATTGTGCCAGCGCTTTTGCGGATAAGGAACGCTCCCTGTCAGTCAATCCAATCGGAGACTCTCCGGATAAATAGCGATAGCCCAGGAAAGGTGCAGGATAATCATCGTTCTTTTCACCAAAAAAGACCGGTATCGGGTAAGCGATGGAAAGGACATTTCGAAGCTCGGGCAGTATCCTTCCTTCTATTCTTAAAGAATGGACTGCAGCTTCCCTCCTTGGAAAACGAAAGACATATTCGTCCCCGACAAGAAAAACCGTGTTATCCCAGCCATGTCCTAATTTTTGTATGCGTTTCGAAGCCAGCTGCGGAAACTGGCCGCGGATTAATTGACGAGCCAAATGTTCGGATACTTCCCATTCTGCATCCCATTGATTCGAGCTCCCCATCGCCCTTTGTCGCCTCCTGCAAAAATGCTAACCACGCCAATCCGTTCAAAAACCCCGCTTCTTCAGCCACGCCTCGCAAAGCTCGGTCCAAGGCTTGATGCTTGGGTGCTCTTTCGCGAGCCCCAATCCATGCTTACCGCTTTCAAAAAGGTGCATTTCGAACGGCACTTTTTGTTCGTCTAAAGCGGCGGCAAACAGCAGATTGTGCTTGACGGGCACTTTCTCATCGTTGGCCGTCATCCACAGAAATGCGGGCGGCGTTTCCGGCGTAACGTGCTTCTCGTTCGACAGCTCGAGCCGCAAACCTTCAGCTGCGTCCTCGCCCAGCAGGTGTTTATTGTGGGGAAACTCGATCATCGAAATACCCGCGTAGCAGAGCACCATGAGATCCGGCCTGGAGCTTTCCCGCTCGATAGGATCCTCGGCTTGCGGATCTCCAAAATCGTAACGGGTTCCGGCGGTAGCCGCCAGATGCCCTCCCGCGGAAAAACCGAGGATACCGATCCGGTTCGGATCGAGATTCCATTCTTCTGCCCGGGCACGAAGCAAGCGGATGGTCCGCTGCGCATCCATGAACGGACACGGATGCCGATAGGGCGCCACCCGGTAGTGCAAAACGACGGCCGACAGGCCAATTTCGTTCAGCCAGTTTGCAATGGTTTCTCCTTCCTTCGGTTCCGCCAAATGATTATAGCCTCCGCCGGGACATACAATGATGCATGAATTCGGCTGCCCCCGGTCCACCAGATAGGGAGTGATGGACGGCCCCTCTGCAGGATTGCTTCCTTCCGCAAGCGGCGCACCCTTTTCCCAAAGCAAAATAGACATCAAATCACGCTCCGTTCCCCTTCGAATCGCTTCCATCAGTAAACCTTTCTCCAATAGTATAAATCATTTCCAACAAATGAACAGAAGTGTTTGAATCTGCCAAATGCCGGTTAAATACCGTTTATGGGAGGTGGAATACATACATATGTCACTAAGAAGAATGGGTACGGGAAGACGATTTATTTTATTGGCCGCCATTCTCCTCTGCTCGGCGTTGATGGTCCCGCTCACGGCCAGCGCGGCCTATTACAACACCTACACCACCGTCGCGAAGCTCAACAATGCAAACGGCTGTTACGCCGCAGAGGGTTTTGCCGTAGGATCGACCTATGTCTATTCCGTAAAAATCAACAGCGATAATACGAAAGCCGTCATTTACCGCACCAAGATGAGCGACGGAACCACGACGCTGATGAAAAACGGCGATAATGGGAAAACCTACGCTACTTACCTCGGTCATGCGAATGATGTGGTGCTCAGCAAAATCGGCGGAAAATATTATATGTTCGTCGTCACCCTGAACTCCGGCAGCATGAGTCTCGTGAAGCTGAAATATACAGGAACGACCTACTATAAAGTCAGTCATTACACCATTAAATATACGGGTGCGGACAAAGCCATGTCGGGCGTCAAAATCACCGGCAAAGACGGGAGCAAAATCGATTTTCTCTTTAAATCGGGACGAACGTTATACAGAGGAACGCTCCCTCTGACCGCAAACAGCGGCACGATTACTGTAACCAAGGCATTTTCCCTCAACATCGCAGATGCGCGGGTTAACGGCAAAACCGTACCTGACATCAGCTCGTATGCCTTCCAGGGTTTCGGCTATCATAACAACACCATCTATGTTCCGCTGACCTACAAAAACATCAGCCTTATTCTTGTTTATCGCCATATCTCTACGGCCTCGGGCACCGTCGATGCAGACGATAATCTGTCCTTCCGCATTACATCGTCGGCATACCCGAATCTTTTTGAAGTTGAGAGCGTCGGTATCGGCAATGAGGGCCGGCTCTGGTTCAACACCAATCGAAGGACAAAGCCGGGCGATACCGCTCATGACGGCGTGCATTATTTCAACGGGTACAGCGTGTAGATCAAATCCGTCATGGGAGGTACATGCCCGAGCTGTCTGCCTATCGATACAATCTGTCCTTTATGGTGGAATTCATGGGTGATGGTATGGGTAAACATATATAACGGCGTTCTTGGTTCAGGCTCATCCTGCCACGGAATTTCCACAATGACCGGGACATCCCATTTTCCTTCATAGGTGTGAATGAACCGGTCGACCAGCGTATCAATTTCTCTGAAAATGGTACGAACGGCACCGACTTCAGGCTGAGGGGGAATTTCATTCCATTCGGTGAGCTGCAATCCTTGTCTGCCGATCCAATTCAGGTAGCAATAGGAAACATGAACTAATAAATCACACATGGAGGTTCCGCCGAACGAGTCGAGCCGACGGACATAATCTGCGTAGGGGATCGACTCGCAATAAGAAAATAAAGCTTCTCTCGTACGCTTAATGCAGCTGTACTGTTCCATTAACACGTTCACTCGCAGCACCCTTCCGTTATGTCGGTTTCGGTCATTCTACAACCTAATTTATCATAAAGCGGCCTGCTGCGTTTCTTTTCATTTGCGAATGTTGCGAATTCCACAGTCCTATTCCAAAAGCAAAAAAGGCCGCGGCAATTCCGCGGCCAATCTTTACATATAGAAATCAGATCGGATGATTGTCATACTCAATGCGCACATAGACGATAACCTTCTTGTCCGGACTATAATCTTGGAGGGTATGTCCCTTAACCTTCCATACTGCAGTGCTGCCGGCGGGAACCCATGCACTGCCGGACTCGGTACCATCCGGTTTTACATTCGTTGGAAGCGAGGAGTAGGAGCCATTATCCACCGTCTCCACACGAAGGTCATAATTCTCTCCGTCAGGAGAAATCATGGAGACATTAACGTTCGCATGGTACCCTTCAGGGGGAGTCCACGATCCGATCAACTCTTGACCAGGAGTCGAAATGGTCCCGTTATACAACGAATATTCGTAATGATGCCAGCCGTCTGTATCCGTTTTGGTATCGGTAAGCTGGAAAGAGCCGGTAGCCGTATAGGGTGCAGTAGTGAACTCGATTGTTTTTCTCTCGCTTTGGTTGCCGTCGGTATCGACGGCGATGAGTGAATAAGAATAGTGCGAATCCGGAGACAGCCCCGTCACTTCATAGCTGTTCGCGTCCCCGTTCAAGGTAGCCAGCAGCTCGTAGTATACGTTGTATACCAAATACTTTTCTACACTTGTTTGATGATCCTCAGCCGGCTGCCAGTTCAGTTGAACGCTGTTATAGGTCACATTGGTAACCGTCAGCACGTCGCCCTTAGGCCATTGCGGCGCATCAGGAAGGGCTTTCCAGGGCCCTTGAACTTGTACGGGAGTATCACGGTCTATCATGGTTCCATCGCCAAGAACGCCGCTTCCGTTATATCCCCATCCCCAAAGGGTACCATCGCTTTTCACTGCCATACAGTTGCTATAAAACGAATCGATGGCGGACACCGAATCGAGATTGCTTACTTGAACGGGCGACGAACTGTCCGTCGTAGATCCATTTCCAAGCTGGCCGAAATTATTTACTCCCCACGCCCAAACGGTTCCATCACTTTTAAGTGCAAAGCCAGTAGTGTAGCCCGCGGCTATGGCAGTCACCGAACCGAGATTGGTTACCTGCACGGGCGAATAACTGCTGGTCTTCGTTCCGTTGCCGAGTTCGCCGGAGTAATTTCTTCCCCACGCCCAAACGGTTCCGTCGCTTTTGAGCGCCAAGCTATGCGAACTGCCTGAAGCAATGGCAGTCACCGAGTCGAGATGGGGTACCTGCACAGGGGAAGAATGGTTGGTCTTAGTTCCATCGCCAAGCTCGCCGTCCCCATTTATTCCCCACGCCCAGACGGTTCCGTCGTTTTTAAGCGCCAAGACATGCGAATCGCCCGCAGCAACGTCAATCACTGAACCGAGACCCTGTATCTGAACAGGAACGTTACGATCTGTTGTGCTTCCATCGCCTAGCTGACCCCATGTATTCAGTCCCCACGACCATACGGTTCCATCGCTCTTAACCGCCAAACTATATTCATTCCCTGCTGCTATGGCGACCACGGAGCTCAGATTGTGGACTTGAACGGGGGAAGAGCTTCTACTACTCCCCTCCGGAGTTCCATCGCCCAGTTCACCGTAAAAATTTTCTCCCCACGCCCAGACGGTTCCGTCGCTTTTGAGTGCCAAGCTATGCGATCCGCCCGCAGCTATGGCCGTCACCGAGTCGAGACCTTGCACTTGAACCGGTGTCGTACCTCCTTCAGTTGCACTTCCATAACCCAATTGGCCATATGCATTGTTCCCCCATGCCCAAACCGTTCCGTCCCGTTTTAAAGCGAGCGTGTGACCACCTCCTGCTGAAACCATCGTTATCCCCGGACTTGGACTATCCGGTGCCTCCGCGGAACCGGAGCCGGCGGCGGCGGCCTGAACAGGCACAAGCAGCGTCAGCAGCAGAATTCCGCAAACCCAGAGCGTAAACCGTTGTTTCATCAATCTTCCTCCCATTGTTTAAAAGATATTTTTTGTTCCGGAAAGAGACGATCGACTTGGTTTCGTATTATGTATCGATTTGATTTGCACCTCCTTTGAACATGCGGAGAAATAATCGTGCTGCCTGCCGGGCTTTGTGGTCAGCCCGCTTTTTTTGAAATCTCCCAGTTCAGATAAAATCTTACATTTATAACATTCGCATTGGAATACCCTTTTTGTGGGGTATAAGGAAGAATGTTCTTCTAAATGGAGGGACCTGCACTAAATGGCTGACCGTCAGAACAATGCCCGCTGCGCGAGCCATGGATCCAAATCGACGGACCCTTGTACGCCTAACAAGCGGTAGAAATAGCGGTAAACTTTGCGATAGTTCGAAAGATCCGGGGGAGGCAGTATCGTTGAATAGCCATTCAGGAAAGGGACAGCCGACTTCTCATCCAACACATATTCCAGTCCGACAAAATCGAATTCGCGGGGCGCTATCGCATAAGCTTCAACATCGACGACCGCAGACAGCCTGCCGTCTTGAATGAGAAACTGTGACGGGCCCAGATCAATCAGCACGGGACAGAAGTGATCCGGCACCGGCAGATCAACAAGCCTGCTAACCATGGCCTCGGCCACCAGCCGGATCTTGCTGTCATGCTTATAATCGCGTTCGACAAGCAGCCGCATGGTTTGGGACATACGGGCGTGGAAGGACGCTTTGCGTTCTATTGGACCGGTGGCCGGGTTTCCGAAGTAATCGTAACGATGCTCGTGCACGCGGGCCAGCCAGGCGCCTAACTGATGAAGAAGCGCATCGGATTGCCCGATAAACGAACGAAGCGCCTGGCCATTCATTTTCTCGACGACGAGATATTCCTTGCTCTCGATAACCGTGCGCGCATACACCCGCGGTGCCGGAATACCCGGAATTGCACCGAGCATGGCGGCGTTTGCTTCGAAATGCCGCATGAATCTCGGATCGATGCCGAAAAGATCGCAGCACCCCCACCAAAACTCCCGGGCCGGCGCCTCGGCCAACCGGGATGTGCGCACGATGCGCTCCTCCCGGGCCGTTTTGACCAGCCATACGTCGCTGGCATGCCCGGAATAACCGGGATCAAGATACGCGATGCGTTCGATCGGGTCGCGAAAAAGCTGCTGAAGCTTAGAATCGACAGCCATGTTTGGAACACCTCCATTCGCTTTCAATGAAAAGTGAGGAGCGCCGCGCACTCCTCCCCCCTAAGCCCATATTCGCCGGACTAATCTTCCATCTTCAGCACTTCCGCCTCGAACAACCGGTACGCATTTTCGATCCCCATCACGACACCGCGCGAATGATGCAGGTTCCTTTGGAGATCCGTTTGATTCGGGTCCGTTCGAGCAGCAGGCTCCAGTCTTCGTCGGATAGCGGCGCCGCCTGGACAAGCGATTCTAATGCCCGGTAATAAGTATCCATAGGTCCTCTCTTGTTTGAAAAAATGGAACGATACCACTGTCCACCACACTAGATTCCAACCATTTTCACACTGCTCATCAAATTCCTGCTGCCCCGATTGGAAGCAAATCTGTCCGTTCGCGCCTTTTTCTAATGATAATTGGATTTCCTTTATGTTATAGTTTACCGGGATGGACTATATTTTCACCAAAAGGAATGGTCGACGAAATGAATGCCATCATGGACCCTTTGAACAAACGGCTGGAAAAATTTATGCCTTTAATTACCCCGGCGGGAGTATGTATTGGCGTGCTGGGAGCTTTTTGGCTGAAACAGTATTCCTTTATCGTGCCGTGGATTTTTGCCGCGATGACGTTTTCCGGGAGCCTCGGTTCCAATTTCAAGGATTTGTTCAAAGTGATGACCCATCCGAAGCCGATCATCTGCCTGCTGCTGGTTCTGCATGTCGTCATGCCTTTCGTAGGCTGGATCGCGGGACATGTCTGGTTCTCGAACGATATTTATACGGAGACCGGATATATTCTGCTCTTCGTCATTCCGACCGGAGTCGTGAGCGTCGTCTGGGTTTCCATCTATAAAGGCAATATCCCGCTTACGCTGTCATTGATTTTGATCGATACGCTGCTGTCGCCGCTTCTCGTGCCCGCCAGTCTTTATGTATGGGTTGGGACGAAGGTTCAAATGGACGCGTGGGCGATTATGAAAGGGCTTTTATGGATGGTGGTTATCCCTTCGCTGATCGGAATGGCTCTGAACCAGTGGACGAAGGGCAGGATCAAGCAGGCGTGGGGACCGACGCTGAGTCCCTTTTCCAAAATCGGGCTGTTCGTCGTGGTCGCGATCAACAGCTCGGTGGTGGCGCCGTATTTGAAGCAGATGAACGGGAAGCTGGTCCTGATCATCGTCGTGACGCTGGTGACGGCTGCAATCGGTTATGTCATCGGCTGGGCTGTTTCCGTATGGCTGCGATGGGACCGGGAGACCGGGGTCGCCGCTCTTTTTAATTCGGGCATGCGGAATTTAAGTGCCGGAGCCGTGCTCGCTATTCAATATTTTCCGGCCCCTGTGGCGCTCCCCGTCATTTCGGGCATGCTGTTTCAGCAAATTTTGGCCTCCCTGTTCGGATACTTGCTGACCAAAAAACGGAAAGCGGGCCATCGTTCCGGCCAAGACGCAGCCTTATAGCCATTCATAGGCAAAAGGGATAGCGCGCGGACTCGTGAGCTTTATGTCTTCACGGGTTTAAGTTCAATTTGTTCGGAATGATTTTGCCACTTAACCAGCAGCTTCACGTCCGGATCTTGGGCCAAGGCCTGAATTCCTGACGAAGGAAGAATTGCATAAATC
Source organism: Paenibacillus humicola (assembly GCF_028826105.1). Lineage (NCBI taxonomy): Bacteria > Bacillati > Bacillota > Bacilli > Caryophanales > Paenibacillaceae > Paenibacillus > Paenibacillus humicola. The sequence goes on along the minus strand of NZ_JAQGPL010000001.1, from coordinate 522,044 downwards.
CTTGTTTCGGGCGCTTCCGCAACCGTTATACTGCCGCTTCCAACTGCGCCGCCTGCAGCGTATTCATAAGCAATTTCGCCGGTCGTTTTCGGATCCTTCCCGTTACAAGAAAACCTTTCATCGTTAGCTTCTCCGAGTTCTTCACTTTGTAAATGAACAAAGTAGATCCCCAGTTATCGCCATGACCCTTGAATTCTTGGACCAACTCGATATTTGAAGCCGTCAGTTCAGGAATATCTTCCTTTTCGATTCCTCCATAATAATTAGCTTCTCCCGCACAGCCGCTAAGAGCAATCGCACACCATGCGAGCATGAATGATATTGATATATCCATTTCATTTTTTCCTCCTCCCTTCCTATATATCGTGCGTTCATTCCCTACCCCGTTATATGCCGGAAAGCCGCGGGGGATTCAACACACTTAAAACTGCCGAACCGGGCTGCGGCGCCGGTACAATTGGAGGCCGTAACGAATCGCTTCGTACACCGCTTGTCCGAGCGCGTTTCCGATTTCGGTACTCACGCCCATGTAGCGGTGAGTAACGCCGTATTCGGCATCCTGGATGGACGCGGTCACGATGGCATCGGTCGTCGTGCCGGTAGCGCGCCTGCCGGCTGCGTCTTCAACCCCTTCATCCTGCAGGGCGGCCGCCTTCGCTTCCGTAGACGTAATAAAAGCATTCAGCATCGCACCTTCCGTAACGGAGGCGTCAAAAAGAACGACCGTGTTGATCGTGCCGGGATGATAGGCCGGAAACAGCGGTGTGCAGCGTATTCCGCTGCGAGCCGCGTTGCTCACCCCGACCGTAGCCAGAACGAGCATCCGAAAATCCCGGTGCTCTGCGCGGATCGCTACGGCATCCCTAAGGTCGACAGCCGTCATCATGCCTGCCGTGGCGTCAACCGGCAATAAGAGAGATCGAATGTAGCTCCGCATTTCCAGATCGGGATCATCCGGGTTATAAGTGGAATCGACATGACGATTGACGATATGCCGGCAGCGATGAAAGCCCCCGGCCAGCAGCGACGAATTGGCCGTCAGCATCGGAGCGGCGGAAGACAGCACGATATGGCGCTCGTCCCAAATCAGTGTCGTCCCGGGCAAAGCTTCCGGCCTCTCCCGTATGATCCAAGGTTCGGAAACAACCGGCATCGTATGTATTCATTCCTTTTCTTATTTAAGTTTCCAGAGGATAACGTAAGTATATCAAAGGCCGACAGGCATATATACATTCCCTTCAACCAGGTGGTATAATGGCGTCATCATTTATATCGATGTTCAGCAGGAAATTAAAATATGAATCGATGAAGACACCTCGACGCGGGGGTCTTGGTATTACCCGATTGGACAAGCTGTGCGATCCGCAGCGGCGGAGAGCCGGCCCGAATGTTTTGCGGAATTGTATGCGCTCTCAGCGGTATTAAGCCTACGTGGAGCACCGGAAACGGAATATGAAATGGAATCCAAAACATACGACGGAGCGTGATCAGGATGAAAGTCTTATTTATCGGCGGAACCGGTCTCATCAGCACGGCGGCTTCCAAGCTGGCGGTTCAGCAGGGATTTGATCTGTATCTTTTAAACCGGGGCAATCGGGACACGTTTATACCGGAAGGCGCCACGGTGCTTCGCGGCGACATCCATAATCGCGACGAAATGGAGTCGCTTTTGAGCAACAGCCATTTTGATATCGTGGTCAACTGGATTGTTTTTCATAAGGAAGATATCGAGCGGGACATCAACTATTTTACGGGTAAAACCAACCAGTATATCTTCATTAGTACGGCGGCTACTTATCAGCGGCCTCCGGCTTATTACATTTTGGACGAGTCCACCCCGCAGCACAATCCCGGATGGGACTATGCCGTGAATAAAATCGCCTGCGAGGAACGGCTTATCCGGGAATACCGCGAAAAGGGCTTTCCGATGACGATCGTGAGACCGTCCCATACCTACGGCGATACCAGCATACCTTTCGCCATCACAAGCTGGGCCCACCCGTGGACGATTATCGATCGGATCCTGAAGGGCAAAAAAATCATTGTCCCCGGCGACGGCACGTCTTTGTGGACCATTACCCACAATACCGATTTTGCAAAAGGGCTGGTAGGTTTATTAGGAAATACGCAGACGCTCGGCCATGCCTTCCATATTACCTCCGACGAGGTCAAAACGTGGGACCAGTACCTTGCCGCCATCGGACAAGCGATCGGTGTGGAGCCTCAGCCGATTCACATTACCTCCGAATGCATCTCGCGGGCTATGCCGGAATTCAAGGCTCCGCTGTTCGGCGATACGTGCAACAGCTATGTACTGGACAACAGCAAAATTAAACGGTTTGTCCCCGGATATACGGCAACCACCAGCTTCGAGCACGGGATTCGGCAATCCATCGCCTATTTCAGGCAGCACCCCGAGCTGCAAACGGTAGATGAAGCACTCAATGCCAAAATGGATCAATTAATTGCCGCTTACGAGGCGTTTTTGACGAGTGTTTGAGGCTTTCGGCAGGAGGGATTTCTTGCACGATTGGAATCTATTAATCGACAACGGGATCGTAAGGCAATTAAAACCCGGTTTCCGGGCATGGGTAAAAAAGTTGACCAATGGTTCTCAACCCCTTACTCGGACACTGTTTGCCTGATTACGATCCTTGTAGATCTATTAGCCTTCACAATTTAATCCATGCCAGGCACGACGAGCGACGTAAAATCATGGCTCGATTCCGACAAAAACCCTATAGGCTTCAATCCACGCCCGCATCGGCACTGGATAGGGGTAAAAAAAGACCTCAAGGATTGCCCACCAGCTGTAGTTTTAGAATCAACGGGACACTGCCACTTGTGACTGGTAGCTCAATTACGAGTACGTCAAAGAAAAAAACTCCCAACCTGGGAGCTCAGATTATAAAATCAATAAATTCTAGCGATCGCAGCATACAAGCTTTGGTCCAGTTACGAAACCTGACTCGTGCCTCAAGCCGAGGATCCACATAAACATAATTTCAGTTCTCCCCGGTGACGATCATTTCGGCGATACCATAGAACGCCTTCCTGTGCGCCCAGCGTTCATCATGCATCATGCGATGAAATCGCGGCTGCTCGTTGTTTCTTCCTGTAATGTTTGATTTCTTGATCCGAGGAGACGAGGATCGGTAGAATTTTTTCGCTGCTGATCATGAATGTCTTACATAACGGGCAAACGGGTTGCTCTTTGAACGAGAAGCTGTCCCTCATCCAGACCTTGCATTCTTCTCTCATACAAGACCAGATGGTGGTTATTTCTTCGGGTAAATTCTCCAGCGGTTTATTCCATGAATAAGACATCGGACTTTCCCCCTTAGAAATGGCAGTAAAAAAGAAAATCCCCAAACGTTAGGCTTGGGGATGGTCTTACTTAGTAAATTTTTACGACGTTTTCAGCTTGCTGTCCGCGGTTCCCTTGAACCACGTTAAATTCTACTCTCTGCCCTTCATCAAGGGACTTGAACCCGTCTCCTGCGATCGCGCTAAAATGTACGAATACGTCTTCGCCGCCTTCGACCTGAATAAAACCAAATCCCTTTTCTGCGTTAAACCATTTAACTGTTCCTGTTTGCATAGAAACACCTCCTAATTTTACATGAGCTTCTTATTCGGTTAAAAATAAAAAATTCACATATTGCACAAGGTTAGTAATTAAAATATTAACCCTCTGCGATATGTGAATTCAGGTCAAAATTCCAATAAATCGATTTTACCACACTTTTAAAATAATAACAACCCCATTTCAATAACATGACAGACAAAACACTAAGACGACAAAGCCTTCAAATTCTACAATATGCAGTGACTGCAGCATGCCGTTTCGTCCAGAATCGGAAGTGGACTTTCACACAAAGCGCTCGATGTAAACGTTCCGATCCTGCCGGCTGTCTTCGCTATAAACTCATCGACAACAACAGTACTCGAATTCCTTATCTTTTAATTAAATTTTTAATGGAAAATGACTTCGGTGACAATCTCCCCCTCTGTTAAATGCCGTTGCAGTAGCAATCTGCATCCTTACTGGTTATGACCAGTCACTTCCACATGCATCACGCAGCGAAATATGTTTTAATATACCAAAGGAGCGTGATTCAGTGGACATCAAGTCGTTTCTGTATCCGAAGAACGAGGTCTCTTACCTCATGACCTCATCCAATATGAAAGAAGCGTTGGATAAATTGGAGGCGAGCCAGTATACGGCAATTCCGATTTTGGATGAAGACGGCAAATATTTCGGGACGTTATCCGAAGGAGATTTGTTATGGAAGCTGAAGGCTACGCCCGGCCTCGGCTTCGATACGATGCACGAAATTCCTGTCATCTCCATCAAAAAACGATTGAAAATCGAATGCGTCGAGATCGGCGCCGATTTGGACGATATGCTGGCTCTGGCGGCCGATCAGAATTTTGTTCCGGTCGTCAACGCCGATCGTGTCTTCCTCGGAATTATACGCCGCAAAGATATCATTGAATACTATACCCGGAATATTGCGGATTAGGTTGAAATAACCGACGTTTGAGGAACAGGCTGCCGATTTAGTTTCGGCGGCCTGTTTCTTTTAATCCTCCGTTTTGACAGACTTCCAACGTTTAGAGAGTATTGTTCCATGTACCTCATTGTACAAGTTTTACTTATTTAAGACTTATTTCAACAGCTTCGACAAGATGTTCTTTTGCTGCAAAGCGCCAGATAATCTCTGCATAGTGTCCTTTTTTGAGGGCTGAAATGTCGGTTCTCACCTTTTGATGATTTGTATTACGGTAAATCTTCGAATTTTTTGTAATGGTGAACGGAGGAATGGGTTCATCATTTTCATCCGGTTGAGATCCGGGGCGAAGATTGACCAAAATGATTGTATCCCTTTCACTGTTCCGCTTACCTTTTCTACATAACCAATATCTCCGGCCGCCTTATATGTGGTTTGACCTTCTTTACTGCAACCGGCCAAAATAAAGATAACGACTACAGCAAGGAGGCTGAATACTAAAGGTTTTCTCAATGTAAAACCACTCCTTGGATAAGAAAAGCTTGAAGCTCACGTATAGACTTTTGAATGCTTCACGAAAGGAGCTCCCATTTCACCGAATACAAAATCAAGCAGGCAAAGCCCGCATGATTGGACTCCGCCTGCTCGCCTATATCTAATTTTGCCCGAATCGCGGCACTCCCTGCATAAAGGCGCTGCCCGGGAGGCGCTCGGAGTTCCTCGACTCCGCGTCAGGGAATTGCCGGCGTACCGGTCCCGGGCGCAGGAGGGAAGGATGCCCCCGGTCCCTGCGAAGGCGGACCCGGAGAACGCTTCTCCCGCAGCAGTCTGCGCGCCGCCTCGGCCAACAGAGCGGCGACGACCGCCATAGCCGCGAGCGTCCACAGCGCCTCGCGCTTCTGTTCGGGCGAGCGGTCGAAGTGGGCGTGCCCGAGCCTTTTCGATGCCTGCTTCATCAGCGCCAGCTGCAGCTCGGGGTTGTTCTGTGTGCCGCCGGCGTTGAGACGGAATCCGTTCCGTTGGCCCGGTTTGTCAAGACCTTCCTTGACCGTCAGCGTTACATCAATACCGAGCTTCGCGCAGATGTCGAGCAGCGGCTTCGAAAAAGCGCCGTAGGGAAAGGCCAGTACATGGTTTTGAGCGCCGAGCTCCCGCTCCAGGACGGCGTTTGCCTTTTCCAGATCGGCAGTCACCCGCTGTTCATATTCTTTCTCCGTCTCCCGCCTGCCTTTGTCTTTCAAATAAATACGACCGGTCAACGCCGGAATCAGATGCCGGCCCTTCGCGTCCGTCGGCTCATACAGATGCGAGTCGTACGAATGGTTGTAGAACGAAATCCCGTGCTTGCTCATTTCTTTCACCTGGTCCCAATTTAGCTTGGGAACCCCTGGGTGCCGGGGGTTGCCCACCGTGCCGACAATCAGGAAGCTGGTTGCCGGTACCCCGTACTTGCGCAAAATCGGGTAGGCGTACTGGTAGAACGATTCGTAACCGTCATCAAAGGTCATTAGCACCGCGTTATTGGGAACCGGATCCCCGTGCAGGACGAAGTTTCGGTATTGATCCATCGTAATCCAGTGAAAATTGTTAGCCTTCATCAGTTCGAGCTGGCGCTCTAGCTTCTCGGCGGGCAGCGCGCTGGGATCGCTCGGCTTGGGCTCGACTTCGTGATACATCAGCACAAGCACGCGCTTCTTGTAGTATACGCCTTGCGGCTGGTCGATACCGGGCTTCAGTCCGGTGTACATCGGCGTCGTTCCCTCCGATTCGCCGGCGCTTGCCGCGCTGCCGACGCCGTAGAATAACCGTCCGACAAGCGGCAGCCGCGAATGATAGGCCTGGATCGTCAGGATGCAGCAAAACGCGGTCAGCCCAAGCAACAACAAGGATAGAATGAGGATTCTCGTTTTTAAGTTCATCATAGGGCCACTCCCGCCGTGAAGTACAAATCAATTGCGTTTCCAATCGCAATCGTCACTTTATGGACGCGGGTAAATCACCAAAAGTTTCCGTCTCCAACATTTTATTTTTCGACAAAAAACATTGAAAAGATGAGGCGAATATCGTCGACCGGTCTGCCTTTTTGTCCGACGTATGGACAGGCCCTTTCCGGCGGTGCGCAGCCGTTCGTTTTCCGCATGATTTGGGCTCAAATCCGCATTTGCCCGTTAAAAGGCAGGGCCGCCGCCGCGCCTGCTCCATTTTTCACGATCGTATTCGCTGAAGAGGAATGCGGCGGGAACGCCCGGATAGTAGACGTGGTATATTTTATGCTCCGTTAAAAAAAAACATCGGTCCCCATTCCCGATTCATTTGCGTATGCAGAATAATCCTTTACTAACTGAACCCACACGTTATCGTTAACAACGAGGTTCCAATCGACATCTCCGGCACCGTTTGGCGCAGCTTCGGGAATCCGTTTCTTTGCCATTGAGGACCATTGTTTGCTGATCTCATAAATGCCCTTCATTTTCTTGACTTGTTCCTCGTTAAGCGTGAGAGTGGACTTCGCCGGCGTGCAATCCCCGAGGACTCCGTTTCCGATCAGCTGCCTGGCCAGGAAAAAATGAATGTCCTGCGCTGCGTTTGCGGTAATGGGGTTCGTTTGTACGCCGTTTGCCTTCTTCAATAAATTTGAGGCTTGAAGCATTTCTTCAAATTCCCTGCCGATCGATTGAAAGTTGGAACAAAGCGCTCCCGCCTGATCGGGCGGCATTTCTTTCTTGCCGCTGTTCATGTATTGATGAAGGATCTCTTCGTTAGCGAGTACGGCTGTCACAAAATTTGATAAAGATGGACTTAGTTTAGCGGAAACATAACTTTTATAGTTCTGCTTGTCCTTAAACTGCACAAATATAATCATGATTGAGATCATGAACAAAACGGTGCTTATGGACACTGCAACAAGAAGTCGTTTGATTGTCATTTAGCTCAATTCTCCTGTACCGAATCTTATTGCTTAATCTTAATATTTCAGATGCTCCATCACAATCTTTATTTTGTATCATACATCCCGGGCGCTAGGCGCCATGCAAGATGCGACAATAACGTTTCCGAAAAATTGCCCCGTACAGTCGAAAAAAGTTTACCGGGTTAAGCATTGCAGCAACAAACGATTAAATGCCGCTTGATCGTCAACGTAATCGGCCGTATATTTGTTCAACATTCGAATACCCACCGCATGATGCTGAGGAAGGATGACGCAGTGACACCCTGCGAACAGGCTGCTCTCCCCAAAAAATAAAACAATACCTGCGGAGATCGCTCCGATCCGCGAACGTAACGAGCCCGCAGCAGGACAGCTTGTCAGTATCAATGGCCGACTCGGAATTTAACCGCAGGGACAATTTAAGGTATAATGTCTGAGGGCCTCGTTCCGACCGCAACTCGACTGTCTTTAATTTGAAGAAGGAGCAGTGAACGAAATGAAGTACACATCATTGGGAAAATCGGGCCTGAAGGTCAGCCGGCTGTGCCTCGGCACGATGAACTTCGGCTGGACTACGGAAGAGAAGGATGCGTTTCGCATCATGGATGCGGCGCTCGATGCGGGCATCAACTTTTTCGATACGGCTAATCAATACGCCTTGGGCCGCACGGAGGAAATCATCGGCAACTGGTTCAGCCAAGGCGGCGGGCGCCGCGAGCGCACCGTACTCGCGACGAAGGTGTACAACGACATGCATGACGACAACGACGGACCGAACCGCGAAGCCGGCTTGTCCGCCTATAAAATCCGCCGCCACCTGGAAGGCTCGCTGCGCCGCCTGCAAACGGACCATATCGAGCTGTACCAGATGCACCATATTGACCGGAACGCGAGCTGGGCCGAGCTGTGGAACGCGTTTGAAACGGCCGTTCATCAAGGCAAAATCGGCTACGTCGGCTCAAGCAATTTCGCCGGCTGGGATATCGCGGTCGCGCAGGGCGAAGCGAAAGCGCGCGGCATTCTCGGCCTCGTCTCCGAGCAGCATAAGTATAATCTGCTCTGCCGCCTGCCGGAGCTGGAAGTGCTGCCGGCGTCGCAAAGCCTCGGCCTCGGTGTCATTCCGTGGAGTCCGCTCGACGGCGGCCTGCTTGCGGGCAATGCGCTGCGGGGCAGCGCGGGCGGACGCAGCGGCGACACCAAGCGGCTCGAGCAGCACCGTCCGCAGCTCGAAGCGTTCGCCAAGCTGTGCGGCGAGCTCGGGGAGCGCGAGGACGTCGTGGCGCTGGCCTGGCTGCTCGCCAACCCGGCGGTGACCGCGCCGATTACCGGCGTCCGCACGATGGAGCAGTTCGAGCGCACACTGCGCGCCGTCGAGCTGGAGCTGGACGAGGCGACGCTGAAGCGGCTCGACGAAATTTTCCCCGGTCCGGGCGGAGATGCGCCGCGCGCTTACGCGTGGTAACGCATGCCTGCCGCGAATCGAGAACGGCCCGCAGGTTGATCCTGCAGGCCGTTTTTTCTCATACTTTCAGCAAAAGTTTGCCCACGGTGTTTTTCTCCTCCAGCAGCTCATGGGCATCGGAAGCCTTCTCCAAAGGAAACACGCCGAACAATTCCGCCCTGATCTCCCCGTTCGCCAGCAGGCGAAGCGCCTCTTCTGCCGCTTGACCGACTTCGGCAGGATTGTGCTGGCTGTATCCTCCAATATTGAAACCTTTCAGGGACTTGTTGGATAACCAGATCTCGTTGGAGGATTGATGAACATCTGCTTCACCGCTGGCGTTCCCTAACATGACCATTTCCCCCATAGGACGAAGCAGCTGCTGGCTGAGCGTACGGGTGCTGCCTCCAACCGGATCAAGTACGGCATCGAGTCCGCGTGTCCCGACCAGCTGCTTGATCGGCGCGATAAAATCGGATCGGAGAAACATTTCGTCGTAACCGAGAGAAGAGGCGAGCTTTGTTTTCTCGATACTGCCAACGGTGCCCAGCACCTTGCCTGCTCCGAAATGCCTTGCGATTTGGCCCAAAAAGCTGCCGAGCCCGCCTGCCGCCGCGTGAACGAGAATGTTGTCGCCTTCCTGCATGCGGATGACGTTTCGGATCGTCATATATGCCGTTGTCAGATTGACGATCGCTGCCGCGGCGGAAGCCATGTCAAGCTCCCCTCCGAGCCGATCCAGAGGGACCGTCAGCTCCGGCCTCACCTGGGCCACGGATGCATATCCGCCCAAATCCAGCAGCGTCATGGATACCACAGGCTGTCCGACATAGAAGCCTTCCGTTCCTTCCCCGATGGCCCTTACGTATCCCGATACCTCGAGCCCCGGCACAACCGGCATCGGCACAAGAGATCCGAGCTCCCCACGCCGCAGCAGCACATCCACATACCCGACTCCAATGTAAGCCACATCAATGGTAAGCATGCCCGGTGCCGGCTGGGGATCCGGAAGCTCCCTCGCTTCCAGGTCTACAGCCTCGCAAGGCCGATCGATCACAATCGCTTTCATGTAAAACAACCTCCTTCAGCTTCGTTTGCACTCAGTTTAATCAACCTTGAAGGAGGCAGCCACAGTATGTTTATACGGGTAACCGGATTACCAGGCTGCGGCGCTATCGTCCGGTCGCCTCAAGAAATTCCTTTAATCTCTGCTCTGTAGGTGTACCCGCGATAGGCGTATAGATACAGCAATGAGGATCCGTGCTGCCGTTCAGGCTGACGAAGGAGTTGATTTCAAACGACAGCAACCCCGCCCGGGGGTGGTTCAGGATGAATGGGCTCGCTTTTTTCAGCTGAATATCGTGCAGCAGCCACAGGGAGCCGAATTCCGCGCTTTCTTCCGCCAGACGTTCGGCCGTTTCCCCGAACCAGGAGTCACCCGAATGACGATCGTAATTCGAGCGGAATACCGCCACGGAGTATCGAGCAAAATCATCCCAGTTCGAAATATGATTGCGGTAATACGGGTCCGTAAAAAAGATATTCATCAGGACGCGATCCCGATCGGACATCGGCTGAAAGTCGGCGATGATCGCGCTGGCCGCCCGGTTCCACGCGAGCACTTCCGTTCGATCATTGGCGATAAAAGCCGGATAAGCCAATTGGTCGATAATCTTTTGCCACTCGGGCTTTACGCTGCCCGGACCGTGTGGCGCGAAGGACTTCTCGGGACTCCACAAGCGGAGCAAATGCAGTCGTTCGTCCGGAGACAGTTGAAGCGCCCGACCGATGCTTTCCATAACCTCCCTGGAAGCCGTCACCTCCCGTCCCTGCTCCAGCCATGTATAATAGGTGACGCTCACGCCGGCCAGTACAGCGACCTCCTCCCTGCGAAGCCCGGGAGTTCTCCTCCGGCCGTAGGAACCCGAAATCCCGGCCTGTTCGGGCTGAAGGCGTTCCCTGCGGGACTTTAGAAAATCTCCCAAGACCTTCAATCTGCCGCTTTCCGTGGACATGGCAATCCTCCTTGAAGCTTAATGGCTTTAACGTCTGCTGATCGGGATGCTATCGCTGTTCATAGTACCGGGCTACCTGATCGAAGGATAGCTTGGGCTCCCACGTCATGTCGGGGTAGCGTATCCCACGCCCGTCCGCATAAGTTTTAACCAAGCCATAGCTGGCCATATCAAGATCGTACAGCGGATCCTGATCATGAACCCATACCGGAGCGACAAACGTGAATACGAATGCGCCCTCCACATCCGCGTCATCGAAAATGGCCAGCTGCTCGGCGAGTTCTTTCGCTTGCAGGGCCTCGTCCCTCACATATATGCCGTTGAGGCGCTTCGGCGGCTGAGTTGCACGATCCACAATCATCCATCCTCTTCCGCCCGCCTGGTCGGCCCCCTGATACGCACAACATCCGAATTCGGTGATGATGACCGGCTTGCCCCATTCGGAAAAGGACTTGAGCTTGCCGGCATAGGAAGCTTTATTGTGGGAAGAGCGGTAATAATCAAGACCGACGTAATCGAACAAACCCCAGTCCACGGCCTCGAGCGGCGCCGAAGCATACGTCACTTCGCCTCGAAAAACGCTGCGGACATTCCGGATGGCTTTTGACAGAAAAGCCTGCAGCAGTTTGTTGTGCGCGCCTGTCTTGACGATTTCGATAAAATCCGGACGATCGACTCGTTCGTAGATCGTGTTTCCAGGCAGTAAGCCTTGCATAAACAGCGTTAACTCGCAGCCCAATATAAACACCAGCTTCGAATAGCGCCTACGCAGCAGCTCGCTTTTCTCGGCGCAGGCTATCGTGTACGACAGCGTTTCTTCTTCATCCATGTCATGAATCTGCGGCGACAGCCATACTTCAAGGCCTTGTTTCAGCGCGATCTCCGCTGCCGTCATCAGGCGGTCGGGATCGGTACCCGATATCCTGATGGCATTGCAGTTCAGGACATGTTTGATAATCGCGATTTCGCGGCGGACGACTTCGGTATCGAACGATGGCCGTGTCCGTATCATCGAGCCCTTCGTTTCAACGCCCACATCATAATGGACTCCTTTACGATTCACGAGCTTCCTCCTTGGGCAGTGTGATCTTGTTATGCCGCAAATAAGTCAGAACCGCTTCTCTCAAAAAAGAGAGCGTCGCTTCTTTCAAATCGGAGGCTTCCGGCGGCCAACTGCTCTCGTTCATGATGACAGCCCCCATATCGCGAATGAAGATCAGATCCTTACCGGTCATCCGCGTGACAACGCTCCACCACATCTCCGCCAATTGCTGGCCTTCCATGCCGTCAGGCTTCTCGTTCCTTTGGTACAGCTCCATGAGCTTCGCCGTTAATGCCTGCAGTTTTGGATAGAAATCCGCCGCGCCATCTTCGTCAAACCGCTCCATGAAATAGGCGATCTGTTCCTTGGAAATATGGCGGGTTAAAAAAGAGTAAGGATTGTCCGCTCTGGATGCCCTCGTGATCATCAGAAGTCTTTCGATTCCAATTTCGTTGTCCGATTCGAGCTCCTCCATGCTCTTATCCAGCTGGGTAATCGTCTGTTGAAGCTGCGCCATTTGCTGAGCCAATAACATTCTTTGATGCTTGAAGACCTGAGACAGTTCGGCAGTCGAATCCGCCGGCAGCACTTTCCGCTTGATCTCCCTTAAAGAAAAGCCCATCGATTTTAGAAAAAGAATCTGCTGCAGCCGAATGATATCTCTCCTGCTGTACATGCGTCGTCCGCCCTCGCTGTACCCGCTCGGGATCAAGAGCCCGCTTTTGTCGTAATACTGCAAGGTGCGTACCGTCACGCCGCATTTTCGTGCAAGTTCACCCACCGTGAGAGATTGCTCCTGCTCGCTGCGCATTGTCCCACCTCTTGTTATTAATGGTAATACGTGACGTAACGTCATGAGCAAATCCTTTTTTACGCGCCCGCCTTAGGATGATAAGATCACTTTTCGATGCGGAACATGAGGTCGGATGGGAGATGCTTCCCCGCCGTCACGGCTGTATCGATGAAGCCCCCATCCACTTCCAGGATCGCTTGAAATAGCCGCAAGGCGTCCTCCTTGCTGTCTTCCCCCAGATCATCCCTGAAGCAGACGTCTTGCGCGCACTCGATCAAATCCTGAATTACCCGTTCCAAAAGGTAATAAGTGAGCGCCGGCCAGTCCATTTCCGCGTCTCCATATCCGGCAAAAAACGGATGGGCCTCGGGCTGCGCAACGAAAATGAAATCGCGCTCTTTCGGAGCCAGCATGATCTCATCCCAATCGATGACAAACACCTCGTTATCTCTACGAATCAGGTTGGCCGGATGCAGGTCCGCGTGACAAATGACGTACGTTAATTTCTGTTTTTGGAGTGCATTCCCCAGCTTCTCCATTCCGGTTACCACCGTGTGAATCGTGGTCCGATGGGCCATCCACACGGCCCGAAGCTTGCGTTCTACCGCGCTTTTGCCTATTGAGTGCGCGTGTACATCCTCGAAGTCACGAACCCGCCGGGCATATTCCTTCGGATTAAAGGTCTCTTTTCGTATGGACTCGAAGCCGGCAGCCGGCAGCGCGATCCGGTGTATTCGTTTAAAGACGGCACCTGTCTTCTCCCACTGCCCGTCCGACAGCTCGGTAAAGCTTGACTCGCCGCAGATAAACGGGTAGACCATGACCGTCCAGCCCTCCACCTGAATCCACAATGAACCAGACGCGGTAGGGACAGGAGCTACGACGCAATCAATGCCTTGATCGTTGAGGTAGCGAGGAACCAGACAACCGGGTTCATACAAGGGCCTGGACGTGACTTTGATTAAGTAGGCCGCATCTTGATCGCTCACCGCACGGAATACGCCGGCTTGAAAATCAAATCCTAGCGGAAGAAACTCAAGCTGGATCAGCCTCAAAAGATACTGCTCCTGAATACGGGAACGAAGGTGTTCCGTTGATATCTTTGGTTGTTCTCTCATTGTTTCGTAGATCCTTCCTTTTGTAATGTTTCAATAGACCAAAAATGAACGATCCCCTTTCCAATCCGAATCTTATTTGTGATAAAATGGATGGTATCTCGATACGAAGCCGTTTATCTGAGTTCAATAAAATCGGAGGTGGCACCCGTTAAAGGTTTAATAATTTGTGTTTTATGTCTTTTGCTGGCCTCATTAGAAGGCTGTTCGAACCTCATTTACGATTATCGGGATACCACAAATGAAATTATTGTTTTACCAAATAATTACCGCATATTTAAAGGTAATTCAGATTTGCATTTTATTGCAAAAAAACAAGATTATTCACCTATTGCTGTCGATTCTGACGTTTATCGGATTGGATGGGATGAGCAGTATGTCTTGTACAAAAGAAAATTCGCAGCCAATTCATTAGAACTAGGATTACTTGATACAAAAACCGGAACGGCAACAAAGCTATCCCTTGAACAAAATGTTTCCGATCAACTGGCGTATCTTAAAATAAAAAACATCCCTCTAAAAGATGTAAATTCTCTTTTTGATAAGAAAACCGCCTGATGGCGATCTTAAGTTAGTACAGCAGAGTTCATCCATTCTAAATTGCTTGATGAGGTACCATCAAACTATGATTAACTTGTTGTTTTTGGATTATAACAGCCATCAAATTCATAGTGGTAATCGTTGTCGATCCGGATATAACCGAGAATGCAATGCCGCCTGTTCCTGCGAAAAACACAAGAATAATTTTGATTATCCCTATTCCCCTCGGCAACCAGAATTTCTTTGTCATCGCATCCGAGAACAATCCCGATGTGGTCATGAGATTCATCGGATAAAAGCTTCTCATAGATAACGATGTCGCCGCGTTCCGGTGTATAATCTTCCTGCCCATCATAAAAGAAGAATCCGGTTCGTTTCGCCCATTCCAACCAGGCGGCTACGCCGGCAAATCTGCAGCAGCCGTTCGGGTAACGAATCGGCAGCAGGATGCCCGCTTCCCTACAGCAGTGGTACACGAATGCCGCGCACCAGCTCCCTCTTAAGACCTCATAAATATCGGATTCCGGCCAATACTTGCAGATTTCCCGATATCGTTCATCATCTGGTATGCCGATAATGTTTTGGCTCGCGAGCTCTTCAGAAATGTCGGCTAACAAGCGGCGCTTGTCTTTCGTGTTCCCGCTCGTTTGTGTATCATGGATCATTGGCTCTTCTTCCCATTGTGCCGAGATTGTTAAATCGTTCAATATACGGCGAAGCCTTTTAACGTCTGACGGCGGTAATGGCTGGCGGCCCGATTTTCGAAAAAAATGATGAAGCACTATAGCGTCCTTGATGATCTCCTCAAATGGGCCATGGACACGATCTCGGATATCCTGGTAGAATATTGCCCGAAAGATGGCGGTTTGTTCCTCCGGCGTAAAAATACCGGTATCTCTTATCAGGGGTCTCGCGGCTTCGGCGCTATTCGGCCCGGGAAAATCGTTGATTCCGGTTTTATAGAAGTAATAGTGGCAAAGCAACCCCGCGATAGATGCAAGTTCCGAATTTTGTCCTCTCATCATCGCAAGCATTGATGCCAACGTCGATACTCCGTAAAGATGTACAGCTGCTTCCTGTTTTTTAAGTAAATGATCCAAAGCCATTCCCATTTCACTGATGAGCAGCCGAACGTTTTCAACCCGCGTATGCGTACCTTGACAGGCCATCACTTCATCCTCCCCGTGCGAACGGTGCCATTAAAGCCGGATCTCGCCTCAGTCTCATAAGTAACATACAATTCATACAAGAAAAGGAATAGACTTATGCTGAAATTTTTTATAGAATATGATGCATTTATGGCTTTTTAAATATCCGTTTTGGTCGTTTTCCCAGCCGGCACATCATCGTGCCGGCTTTATTGTTTTCGTTAACGTAAGCTGCCCAATATGGCATACTTCGTATAAACATGGATTGCTTCGGATGGGCGAACAGCCACTTGCTTGCTGTAGACGTCCCGCCCTTCTGGGACGATGTCCATTGCCCCGGAACAAATCGTGCATACCTTGAAAGAAGGCGGGGAAATCCAGGAGAAAGCGGGTTGGACGTGCGAACGATACGGAAGGTATGGAAAAAATTCGCCGTTGGCGGCCATGTGACGGTTACGGTGAGAGCCAAAGGAATCCGGACCCGAATCCGGCGTCCGCTTCGCAAAGGGCTGAAAATCATCCTGATCGTCAACAATCAGTTCACGGATGCAGCGAATTCCACGCAGATTGCCAGCGGCGCAGGTAAAAGCAGCGCTTCCGGCAGCAACGCCGCCATCGCCTCCTCCAATACCGGGCAGCAGCACAGCGTCGGAGCCGGAGGTACGGCCTCGAATACAGGCATGGAAGGCACGCAGTCCAAGCATAAGGGACGCGGCAAGCGCCGCCGCCGCAAGCACAGGTCCCGGCTTAGACACAGCTCCCGTCATAAGCACAGCGGCCGCTCTAAGCGCGGAGGACGCCGGTCTCGAAAAAAAGAAGACCTCGTCATCGTCCTGAACAATAAAGTGCATGAAGCGAACGGCGATACCACGGCGGCGACACAGCTCGCCAGCGGGGGAAAAGACTACAGCGCCGGCGGCACGAACGCGGCGATCGAAAGCTCCAACACGAAGCAACAGCAAGGAGTGGGCGGAGGTCCGGGCGCTCAAGCGACCAATTCCGGCCTAAACAGCGATCAGATCAACTGAAACGATCTGGCAGCCGGGTTGTCTTCCGGTATTGCGATGGCGACATGCCCGCCCATTTCTTGAAGGTTCGCGTGAAATGGGCTTCGTCAAAATAACCCAATTCCTTCGCGACGGCGTGAATCTTGGCATTCCCGGCTTGAAGAAGGCCTTTGGCCTTCTCGATCCGGTACTGATGCGCGTAGTCCAAAAAATTGATGCCAAGCTCCTGCTTGAACAACGTGGACAGATAGGTATTGGACACGAACAATTCGTTCGCGGCGCCGGATAAAGACAACTCCGAAGAGTTGTAATTCGCTTCGATGTACCGGACAGCCTGCTGAACGATTCGCCGCAGCGTCTTATTGGGATTCAGCAGCTCGATGAATTCACGCATTGCTCCATAGATTAAGCCGGACAGCTCGTCGATGGTTTCGATTTGTTCCATTTGCTCGACTCGCGGCAGGTAGCTGGCGGCCCAATCCCGATAATGCAAGTCCCGTTCTTCTGCGAGCTGAATCAGACGGGTAAGCAGGGACATCGTTTGAATATGAATTTTTCGGATCGAGCCGGTATTCACTTGCTGAAACCGGCCCAGCCACGTTTCCGTCACGTTCAGAGCCTCGGCGAATAAACCGGAGCGAAGGTGCTCCACAATGGACTGTTCCATGTTTAACTGTTCCCAGTCAACAACCGTCTTGTGGTCCGGGTCGCGCGAGCCGCATAATTCGCGATAATAATATTCTTTTCCGGTACCTTGGTAAAATCTGAATTGCAGAGCCTCTCGCGCCTCCCGGTAAGCCATGTTCAGCTGATCGATAGAAGCGTGCGTGCCACTGATACCGATGCTGGAGGTCAGCTTCAAATAGGCGTTCAGATTGGCTTGAACGGCTCGAAGCCCGTCTCTCAGTCTCAACGTCATCGATTCGGAGGCGCCGTTTATAACGACGGCAATATCCAAATCGTCATGAACCACCTCCACCGGCTGAAGCAGCACGCGTTCCAGCGTTTCTTGCACGATATTGGCGGCCGCATACGTTAAGATTTCCAGATCCTGCTGGCTGTAATGCAGTTGATTATACGTTTTACGATCCAATGTGACGGCCATCGCCACGATTTGTTCCGGATGAATCCGCATATTCAGCTCGGCCATTCGTTCGATTCGATGCTCGAAGGATTGCAAGGGATGATGCAGCCATTGCAGCAGCACGTGGGATTTGGCGATGGGGATATGCTTCAGCAGCTGATTCACGTTATCCTGCTCGGAATGCCGCTCGTAAATCCGTTGTACGACTTTGCGGAACGTCGCTTCCACCTGCTTCGGAGAACAAGGCTTGGTCAAGAAATCCCAGGCCCCGAGGCGAATCGCTTTTTGCGCGTTGTCAAAATCGTTGTAGCCGGAAATGAGAACACAGGCGGTATCCAGTTTCCGGTGATTTACTTGAGCGATGAGCTGCAATCCGTCCAGGATGGGCATCCGAATATCCGTGAGCAAAATGTCAATCGTCCCCGACTCCAGGTAGGACAGCGCTTTGAAACCGTTTTCAACAATGCCGTCGATCCGGATATCCAGCTTGGCCCAATCGACCATCGTGAGCAGCCCTTCGCGAAAAGGAGCCTCGTCCTCTACGATCAATAAATTCAGCATGCTTATCGCCTCCCGTTATCTAGCGGAATGGACAGGGTGATACGCGTTCCCGAGCCGAGTCTGCTTTGAATGTCCATGCGGGTATCCCGGCCGAATGTAAGCTGCAGCCGGCTGAGGATGTTGACGAGCGCAAAGCCCCTTTCCGGGCTTGAGCTTGCTTGCCGCCCCGTTTGCAGCAGGAGGATCAGTTCCTGCAGCGTATCCTCGGCTATTCCTGCGCCGTTATCCGTAACCTCGACGACCATGAAGGATTCCCTCGACATCCCCCGGACTTGAATGAATCCGGAATCGTCCGGCAGCGGTTCGATGCCATGTACGACCGCATTTTCAACCAAGGGCTGAAGGATGAGCCTCGGCACGATGACCGGCCGGATATCCTCATCGACGGACGTTTCGTACTGGAGCTTCGCCGGATTCCTCATTTTTTGCAAATACAGATAATTTTCGACAATATCGAACTCCTGCTGAAGGGTGTAGCTCACCTTATCCGCGCTTAGGCTGATCTTAAACATATTGGACAAAGAGAGGATCATTTCGGCGATTTGTTCTTCTTTCCGGGCTTGTGCCGACCAGGCGATCGTATTTAACGTATTGTATAAAAAATGCGGATTGATCTGGGATTGGAGAAGCTTGAATTCCGCCTGCTTCTGCTTCAGTTCGGAGGCGTATACGTCATCGATCAGCTCTTTGATGCGCCGGACCATGACGTTGTACCCCATCGCGAGGTTTCCGATTTCATCCTTGCCCTTGACCGTGACCTGCTGGCTGAAGTCGCCCATTTGGAATTTTCGCATCGATTGCAGCATGATTTTCAGCGGATTGGTAATGACGTCGGACACGGCCCAAGAGAAAAATATGCTGACGATCAGCGTCGCCAGAACGATGAGCATCGTAATCCACTTGATGCGGTTCAGCTGCTGCAGCAGGGTCGTCCGAGGCTGGTAGACCAGCACATGCCAGCCGGTAAGCTCGGACTTAAGATCGGCGAAGACCCAGTCCCGGCCGCTGATCGCGCGGTCGATTTCAGAGGTGTCGTGAACGGGAAGGGTATAGAAAGGTAAAGCGAATACCGATTGCCCGATCCATCTGCCGTCGCTGTCCGAGAGAACGGTGCCCTGACTGTTGAAGACGACCAGCTTGGTTTGCGCAAGCGCCGACAGGTAGGTATTGCGTATATCCTGTTCGTCAATCCCCAGAATCAATACGCCATCCGGCTTCAACGTAACCTCGTCCTTCATCACCCACGTCAGCAGCAGTTTATTTTTGCTGTCTCCATGGAAGATCGTTTGGCCCCGGCCGGGAACCTCCACGCTCCAGCTCGCGATGCTCGGATTTTTCAGAATCCGGTCATAGTGAAATTCCTTTTGGAACTCCTGAAAGGATATGGCGGTTGACAGTCCCTTATTATTAAATTGAATCGCAGGGAAATTGGGTGAATAGATCGTCAGATATTGAAAAAAGGGCCGCGTGACCATCAAACGGTTGATGGAATCGATTACATTATAACTCACCAGATACGGCCGGTCAGCCGAATGCGCGGACAGCAGCTGCTGAATTTCCGGGATTAGATATAAATATTCCGCAAAGTTGAGCGCGTCTTGAGCGACATAATCCAGATGATCGATTGCTTGTTTGGCCGTCCCTGTCTGCTGGACCGATATTTTCTCCACAATTTCATTGGCAGCGGATACATAAGAGTAGACACCGGTCGATGTAATCGTTAAAACCAGCAGCGGAATAAACCAGAGCAGGATTTTAACGCGTATCGGAAGATTATAATACCTTCTCAGCAAGGCGGGCACTCTCTCATGGGGTATCTCCTTCTTACAAGTTAAAATCCGTTTGTCTAATGATAATAAAGAAAGCCCTTTCAAACAACCTGAGATTTGTACATATGTTCCGAAAATTCATACAAGTCGAGGCCGACGATGCGGCGTATGCTGCCCGAATCGCTTCCGGATAACCGAATTTCAGCGCAAATCTATACAAGAAATTCAAAAAAACGAAGGATTACGCATGCTCTTCCGGCCCTCTATAATGAAGTCCAAAAGGTGGTTGGCCATGAACAGAACGAAGCCGGCGGCATTCCTGTCCAGCCTGGCGGCCTGCTCCATGCTGCTTCTCATCCTGTCATGCTGCAAGTCTAATTCTTCCGGATTAAAGACCGGCGCCGAAGCGAAGTCCGCCCGGCCTCCCGTCGTACTGACCTTCTTCTCCAACAACCCGGACCGGACGGCAGGCCAAGGGTTAGTCGAGCAGCGTTTGATCGACACGTATTTGAAGCTGCATCCCTCCATCCGAATCCTTGTCGATACCTTGTCTCCGGACCCGCAGTATCAGGATAAGATTAAAATCGAGAACGCCTCCAATCAGCTGCCCGATATTTTCGCTTATTGGCCCGGCGTAACGTTCTTGGCGCCGCTCGTCAACAATCATGCTTTGGCAGAATGGCAGGACACCGATGTGCAGGACATGGGATTCGTTCCGGAAGCGCTGGATTCGTTCCGACTGGACGGCAAGCTTTATGGGCTTCCTAAAAATCAGGATTTCTGGGTGCTCTATTACAACAAGAAGATTTTCGCCGACAACGGGCTGAAAATACCGGCGACGCAAGCCGAGCTGCTCCACGTGTTCAAGGTGTTGAAAGCCCGCCATATCATCCCGATCGCGATGGACGGTCAGGACCCATGGACTTCCATGCTGTGGCTGAGAACCATGCTGGAACGAGCTTCCGGTTCATGGGACTATAGCCGGAAGGCTATGGATCGAACGGATTCGTTCCTTCATCCGCCGACGGTATTGGCCGCATCGGCCATGCAGGAATGGATTCGAGCCGGTGCATTCGGAAGCAAATTTCTGAACGACGATTATGCCACCGCGCGCTCGCTGTTCGGTCAAGGCAAGGCCGCCATGTATATGATGGGGGAATGGGAAATGGGCATCGCGTTCGACCGGAATTTTCCGGAAGAAGTGCGCTCTTCGATCGGCGCTTTTCCGATCCCCTCCATCGATGGAGGCAAAGGCCACGCGGGAGATCTCGACGCCTGGTACGGAGCCGGTTTTCTCGTATCGGACCGTTCCGTGCATAAAAAAGAAGCGATGCAGTTCGTGAAATGGATGTTTCGGCCGGAAGGCTGGACGAAGACCGTATGGCAGAGCGGCATCGCTTTTCCCGCTCAGGATTATCGCGGCTTCATTACGGGCCGGGAAGCTCCCGTTCAGCAGGACCTGCTCGGCATCTACAGCAAAGCCGCCTCATACAGCGGCGATACCGGAGGACTGGCCTTCGTGCCCCAGGCGGAGAAAATGTTCAATGACGGGATTCTGAGACTGGAGGGCTTGCAGCAGACTCCCCGGCAATTCGAGCAGCTGTTGGACAATGCGGCTGTCCTAACCCATGATCAATTCGCAAAATATTAAAAGCGCTTTCGTGAACAGCCGTCATTTATTTGAAGGAGGGAAGACATTGAGGCGGAAGAACGGGATTGTGTTGGAGCTGAACAAGAACAGAACGTTATTCATGATGGTACTTCCCGCCATCCTGTATTTTATTATGTTCGCGTATTTGCCGATGGCCGGTATTCTGCTCGCTTTCAAAAACTATCAGTACAACCTCGGGATTTTCGGGAGCCCTTGGGCGGGACTGGATAACTTCAAGTTTTTTTTCACCTCCGGCACCGGGTTTATCGTCACAAGAAATACGATTCTCTACAACTTCTTCATGCTCATTACGTCGCACGGATTGGCGATTCTGATCGCGGTCGTCCTTACGGAGCTGCACGGCAAATGGTTTAAGCGAGTATCACAGTCTATCATTTTTCTCCCGTATTTCATGTCGTGGATTATCGTCGGGGTGTTCGTCTACAACCTCTTCAACGATGAGACGGGCGTGCTCCAAACTGTCATGAAAGCGCTGCACATGAAGCCTGTCTCACTCTACAGCCTGCCTTCGATATGGAAATATATCATCCTGTTCTTCAACTCCTGGAAGTGGCTGGGCTACAATTCCGTCGTCTATATCGCCGCCATTGCCGGGCTGGACGAGGAATGCTACGAGGCTGCGGACATCGATGGCGCGAACGTTTTCCAGAAAATTAGAAATATTACCATTCCCGGCATTATGCCGACCATTATCATTCTTATGCTGCTTAATATCGGCCGCATCATGCGCGGCGATTTCCAAATGTTCTATCAGATTGTCGGCAATAACGGGCAGCTGTTCAATGCGACGGACGTGATCGACACTTACGTGTTCCGGTCGCTGATTAACAGCGGCGATATCGGGATGTCGGCCGCTGCGGCCTTCTACCAATCGTTCCTGGGCTTCTTCATCATCATCTTTGTGAATTTTCTCGTGAAGAAATACAACAAAGACTACGCGTTGTTCTAAGGAGGCCGGCCATTATGTCCGCAAGTTTCGAATCCGCGCGCATGCTGCGCGACCGCGCTCAAATCGGGGCCCGGAGAAGCGGAGCCATCGTTGTTTTTAACATCCTGGGTTACTCTCTGGTCTCCGTTGCCGCTTTATTATGCCTGATTCCTTTCCTGATGGTGATCTCGGGATCCTTCACTTCGGATCATGCCATTTCCAATTACGGCTATTCGCTCATTCCGAAGGAATTTTCGGTGAAAGCCTACTCGATTCTGTTTCGTTATCCGGAGGACATCCTGCGGGCGTACGGCGTATCGATTTTCGTCACGGTATGCGGCACCTTCCTTGGATTATTCCTGGTCTCGATGACCGGATACGTACTCAATCGCAAGGACTTCAGGTACCGCAATGTCATTGCGTTTTTCTTCTACTTCACGACGCTGTTCAACGGGGGT
The DNA here is from genome assembly GCF_028826105.1 of Paenibacillus humicola. Classification (NCBI taxonomy): domain Bacteria; kingdom Bacillati; phylum Bacillota; class Bacilli; order Caryophanales; family Paenibacillaceae; genus Paenibacillus; species Paenibacillus humicola. Next base: position 499,028 of record NZ_JAQGPL010000001.1, on the reverse strand, counting down.
CTGGTCTCCTACTACATCATGATGATCCGCTACTATCACCTCAAGGATAATCTGCTCTCGCTGATTATTCCCGGCATTCTCAACGTGTTCTATCTGATCATCATGCGAAGCTTCATGAGCAGCATCCCGGAGGCGATCAGCGAATCGGCCAAGATTGACGGCGCCGGCGACTTTACGATTTTCTACAAGCTGATCCTGCCGCTCTCCAAGCCTGCTCTGGCCACCATCGGGCTGTTCATTGCCTTGGAATATTGGAACGACTGGTACAACGCCATGCTGTTCATTACGAGCAACGAGAAATTCCCACTGCAATACATGCTGTACAACATGCTGTCCGAGTCCGAATCGATCAGCCGGATTTCGGCTACGGCGAACGTCAACGTACAGGATATGCCGACGCAATCGTTGAAGCTGGCTATGGCGGTCATCGCCACCGGACCCATCATTTTCGCTTACCCCTTCGTGCAAAAATATTTCATCCGGGGGATCACGGTAGGCGCCGTGAAAGGATAATGCCGAGCAATCGGTTTATCGGGAATACATACTAAAATTTTAGGAGGGTTAAACATTGAAGAAATTCAGCCTTGTCACGATGGCGGTTTTCACGTCGGCGGCTCTGGCTTTGGCCGGATGCAGCAGCTCAAGCTCTACAGCCCCTTCCGGCTCAGACGCGGCTTCCTCCGGCTCTTCATCCGGCAGCAGCTCATCCAGTACGGCTCCGGACACGTCCAAAGCGGTCGTGTTGAACATGTATTTGCTGGGGGCGCCGGGCAAGGGCTACGACGCCATGCTGCAGAAGTTCAACGAGGAATTGAAGAAAAGAATCAATGCCACGGTCAAAGTGACTTGGATCGGCTGGGCCGACTACAAACAAAAATATCCGCTCGTATTGTCTTCCGGCGAGCCGATTGATCTCATCTATACGGCCAATTGGCTGAACTACTCGACCGAAGCGCAGAAAGGCGCGTTCATGCCGTTGACCGACCTGCTCAAGAAATACGCGCCGAAGAGCTATGCCGAGGAGCCGAAAAAGGCTTTGGATGAAGCCTCGATCAACGGCAAATTGTACGCCCTGCCCTCCAACTATACGTACTACGACAATGAAGGCTATATCATGCGCGGCGACCTCATGCAGAAGTACAATATTGGACCCATTACCTCTATCGACGATTATGGAAAATATTTGGATACGATCAAGCAGCATGAACCGAGCTTCGATCCGACCGGATATTACAACACCGCCAACGTGGGGCTGGACGGTCAATTTCTGACGCAAAACAATGAGAAAGGCATAGACAGCAATCTTCCGCTGGCCTACACGGTCAATGATCCCCATCCCAAGTTGGTCAATTATTTGGACGAACCGCGCTGGGCGGATTATTTCAAACAAATGAAAGACTGGGCCGACAAAGGCTACTGGTCGAAGTCCGTCCTGTCCAACAAGGACGATTCCATGTTCGACAACGGCAAGGCGGCCTCGAAAATTTGGAACGTCGACCATTTCAATTCGGACTATATCAACCATCCGGAATGGAAGGTACAGTTCTATCCCGGCGAGAAATATTCGCGTCTGACCTCCTATACCCAGGATGCCATGGCGATCCCGGCCTCCGCCAAAAATCCGGAGCGCGCCGCGATGATGATCGAGCTGGTTCGCCAGAATGAGGATTTGTACGATTTATTGACGTACGGCATTAAAGGCACGGACTTCGAGATCGAATCCGACGGAACCTTGAAGGCGCTCAATCCGGAAAATTTCGAGCCGGACGGCTACGGCGCGTGGGGCTTCAGGGAGGACCGGTTCCGCAAAGACCTGGCCGGCTCCTCGCCCGACCTGCAGAAAGTCCGGGATAACTTGAAATCGCTCTACATCCCGGATACTTTGCACGATTTCACGCTGAACCTGGACCCGATCAAAAACCAGTATGCCGCCGTATCGAACGTCATGCAGCAGTATGAAATCCCGCTGCGCCTGGGACTGGTGGATCCGGTCAGCGGTCTGAAGACCCTCCAGGATAAGCTTAAAGCGGCCGGTATTGATCAAATTCAGACTGAAGTGCAGAAGCAAATCGACGCTTTCTTAAGCAGCCCGCATTAAGTGCGATTGTTAAGCCGCGGTAAGACGGTTACGGAAATCGGCTCCTTGGGCGGGGCCGATTTCTTTTCCTTCACCGGAGAGCGCGGCGTTTTTCAATCGCGCTTCTCCCTTTGCGCTCGGACAATATGCTTTATTTGCGATTCCGTGAAGCAGGGCAAATAATTTGACAAGATCGGATAGCTCAACCGGCTTCTCCCTCATCGACGAGCCAGCAGCGCCTCTGCAATGATACAGATGACGCGGCCCCTGCGCCTCCCTCTGGTCAATCCTTTCGGCGTGCGATATGAAGAACTGCTCCCCAATGGCGGCGAACCGACTTGTCCGGACGGCTGCTCAGGCGGGCCCGGATTTCGCCAAAAAGCTTGGCGCGCTTCCATTCCTCCATCAGAATGTGCCCGGAGAAGGTTTCAAGAAGCTGAATGTACTCGTCTACATGATAAATACGTTCCCAATCGAAATGACGGATGTGAACAACCTCAAACAGGCCGCTTTCCTCGATCTCATCTCTTTGCTCGCGAAGCTCTCCCGGCCGCGGCCAGTCGTTGTTTTCTACCGGTTTCCCTTCGCCAATGTCCGCGTAAACAGATTGAATTTCACGAAAGAAAGGGTCCCCGCCGTCTGCAAAAACGTGAGTCGCGTTCCAAAATGCCAGGTGTCCGCCGGGCCGAAGAACCTGCCACGCCTTTTTGTACCGGACTTCGGGATCCACCCAATTCCAGGCGGTTGCGGCGAATACCAGATCAAACCCGTTCTCCGCCTCCGGCTGCCAATCCTCGAAGCTCCCGTTTACGATGTCGACGTCCATCCCCGCAAGGTTTTGCCGGGCAGCCGCAGCGAGCTCCGCGCCAAGCTCTACGCATGTGATCTTAAAGCCCCGCCTGGCTAACGGGAGCGTAGCCTTTCCGGTCGCACAGCCCACTTCCAGCAAACGGTCACCGGGCTTCAAACGGGTCACCTGAATAATATCATCGAACAATTCTTCCGGGTATTCCGGACGCGCCTGCTGATAAATCGCCGCGGCTTGATTAAAGGACTCGCGCAGCTTGTGTTGTTCATTCTTCGGGTTCATAATACCTCCACTTTGAGTATTCCGACACCATATATTCTTTAACTCAGGATCCGCCCGTTTGTTCCGCGGAAAACAGAATAAGCGATGAATCAAAATCCATCGCCGTGCGCTTATGCTTGCTTTTTCTAATCATTGATTCCCTTTCCGTTCAGAATATGCGGCAAGTATTTTTCAATCCTCGACTCCCGGGTTTTGGACTGTTTGGGCGCGGAAAAATGAAGAATATACGCTCTTTGCCGGCCCGGCGTCAACGCTTCGAAAGCCGTTTTCAAGTCCGGGATTTCAACGAATTTATTTTGCAGCTCTTCGGGAATGACGAATTCCGTGTTCTTCTTAAAGTCGACTTGTAAGCCGGCCTTTTCAACTTCAATGGCTTCATAAATATAACTTTTCAAGATCAGCTGCATCTCATCGATTTGTTCAACGTTAGTGAACCGAATTTGGCGCGCCGCCTGTACATTTTCCGTTTGCTGGATTAGAATGCCGTGGGGATCTTTTAACAAAGCGCCTTTGTGAAACAGAAGCGCACAGTATTCCTTAAATCCGTGGATCAAAACAATGTTTTTGCCCTGAAACGTGTAACAGGGATGCATCCACTTAAAATCCTCGGTCAGGTCGCAGTCCAGAACGATATCTCTCAGCATCTCAAATTCTGCCTTCCACTGTTTAGCCTTTCTGAAAAAGGGGTCAATCTTCGAATTCCTTTCGCCTTGTGTCATCAAGGAACACCTCTATTCATTATTTACGGATTTTGCGGCCAAGTACCAGTATTGCCGCTTCGCGGATGGTCAAATACTCGAATACCGCTTAACCGCCCCATGTAAGCCGAACCGCTCGAATCGAACGAGCCCGGCAAGCTGGAGAGCGAGCACGATTTCGACCTGCTGCGCAAAAGCGGCAACGCCCGCTCCCAGATGTATCGCTAATGTCGAACAGAATGGACAGCCGTTCGTTTTACCGCTCTTTAAAGTTTGCGGCTCTTCGGACGCAGCGTCCACGAGGCGATATTGAGTGCAGCATAGAAAAGCGGAAGGATAAAATTAAAACCGTAATCGCCATAATCGTTTGCAAACGCATGGGATAAGGCCGCACCGGTCATTAAAAAGAAGATACCCGCATACGCCCATTCCTTAAGCCGGGGAAAACCGGGCACGACGATCGCCAGGACTCCAAGCAATATCCAGCTACCGAGGATGTTCATGATATATAACGGGAAACCAATATGGGTGACTAACTCGACATTCCCCCCCAATCGCATCAGCTGCCCGATACCGCTTAATGTGATAGACACGGCCAGTAAGATGGTGACCGTCCAGTAAGCAATTCGTTTTCCTCGAGGATGGATAGTTACTGCCGCGGTTCTTTCCGTACCCGTGATCGCACTCATCAATATTCCCTCCTAATGACCTATTTTCCTGCTCCAAACTTTCCGATCAATCCGTTCTAATTGGACACCATATGGTGACAGTTTAATTATAGGACACCATTAGGTGTCATGTCAATCCTGATTTTGATCTCGCAGAATAAGACTGCAAGCCATTTTGAGTGTTAAAAAAGCCCCGGCTAATGCCGAAGCTTTTAGATCAACGAAGTATTTTGGATTACCTGTTTGTGTCTATCCATGCATCATCGCCCCCGCAAACCACTCCACACGATCGTAGTCGTCAAACCGCACAGGTTTCTGGATTTACGGATATAGCGGAGAAGGGACCCCCTCGATTTTTTCGGAAATTAACGTGTAGAATTCAGGTACCTGCGGGTTTGCGGAGCTTGGGATTTCTTCACCAGCTGCAATTCCAATGTCAATATTTTTGAGCAATTCAAAAAGGAATGAACAGGATCCCTGCCCACTCCTTTTTCATTTCCCAAAAGTTCATGCAGATTACAACGAAACGCCCAGCAGACCGCGTGTTAATTGGAAATCAACGTTCCCCTGCCGGAAAAGGCGCGGTGTATACGTATGCTCAATGATTTCCTTACTGCGCTCGAGGATTTGCTTCGTCCAGGCGTTCGGATCTCCGGAGAGCGGCAAATCCAAGTCGTTGTGATAGCTTTGCAGCATAGCCGGCTTCGATGTCATTTGCAGCATAGGAACGAACGGATGCGTCTGCATCGGATGATTCCCCGCCAAGGCGATCATGAGCTCTACCCCCGTGGCTGCCAGACCCGTAACCGTCTCCACCCAATGTTCGGTCGGGTTCTCCATGATGTGGAAGCCGTTCTTGCGGGCATGCTCGCCATAAGCAATAGACGGCCGGATATTGGATGTGGTGAACATATTTTTGTCGTAAGCCGCCGCGGAAAACAGACCGCTGTTCTCGGGAACAACCACCAGGCCGCCTGCGCCGACAATCATTTTGGTCAGCTTCGCCAGCTGTTCCGCTTCATTGTCGGAGACGAGACCGTCGGTTACGATGCCGATGCGCAGTCCCTCCAAACCGGCCGTCGCCTTCTCCGATTCTCCGGCTGCCGCCAATTGACCGGCAAACCATGCTTCTACCTTCTGCGTCACCTTCGTGATTCCGCCGTCAAGCTGAATGCTGGCAAAACCGAGACGGCTGGCGTCGACCCCCATCTCTTCCATCTGATGGCGCATGTAGTCGTTGTGCGTTTTCTCGCAGCCATGCTCCAGCAGCAGACAATGCTTCACCATCGGATGGGTGATATAGCCGATCATCGTTCGGGCATACAGCTGCTCGGATTGCCCCGCCGAATTCCCGCAGCCTTCCGTATGAGCCAAAGCCACAAAGCGCGAGAGCTCGGGCTGCCCGGTACCTTGTTTGTTCAGTCGCTGCGCAATCATATTGGCTACCTGTCCGGCGCAGAGACTGGTCGGCAGGATCAAGCCGATGTTGTCGCTGGACAAGCGGTCTTGATGACGGTTAAAAAGGAACCGGATCGGGCTGCCCGCCGCTTCGGCATCCTCCCGAATTTCGATCGGCTCTCCCGTCGGCACCGGGGTATGGAGCAATGTCTCCAGCTGGCTCGCATCGTTTTGCCGCCAGTTCCGCCAGATTTGCACCTGCGCATGGCCCGCCTTCTCGCCGACACTGCGCTGACCGGATGCAATGCGAATGGTCAAGTCGAAAACTTCTTTGCCGAGCTCGTCCATAGAAGTGCCTTCCAAATACTGACCCGCATTGACATCCATATCATTGGACAGCAATTGGAAGCGGCGCGTCGTCGTGACCACCTTGACCGTCGGCACATAAGGGAAATTGGTGATCGAGCCGTTGCCCGTTGTAAAGAAAATCAGGTTGCAGCCCGCGGCGATCTGTCCGGCGATGCTCTCGAGGTCATTACCGGGGCTATCCATGAAATAGAATCCGCTCTCCTTCATGAGCTCCCCGTACTCGGTGGCATAATCGAGCCGAGTGCCCGGATCCTTCTTGCGGGCGGCACCGATCGATTTGAGATAAATGTTATACAGGCCGCGATATTTGTTGCCGCCGGAAGGATTTCCTTCCGCGCTGGAACCGTGCCAAGACGCCCGTTCCTTGAAGCGCTGCACAAGCTCCAGAAATTTGCGGGCGGTTTCCACGTTACGAACCTTCGACAGGACATAAGGCTCCGCGCCGATTAATTCATCGGTTTCAGCCAGGCTGGCGGAGCCGCCGTAGCGCACCAATTCTTCGGAAATCCAGCCCAGCAGCGGGTTCGCGGAAATACCGGAAAAAGCGTCCGAGCCGCCGCACTGCAGTCCGATCTTCAGGTGGCTGATCGATTCGGGTGTCCGCTGCATCGCATTTACCGCAGGCAGCCACTCTCGCACAATCGCTTCGCCTTTGGCCAGATTATCTTCAAAGCCGCCTTGGAGCGACATAAACTTGTGCAGAACCTCGTCGATCGGGTAGTTATGTTCGCGCAAATACGCTTCCACCATCGCATTGGTTACCGGTTCAATGCCGTAATCGACAACGAGAACCGCACCCACGTTGGGATTCACGATAAATCCGGCGAGCGTCCGCAGCAGCAGCTCCAGGTTATTCGGTTTTTCCGTCCCGCCCTCCGTATGCGCCACAGGCTGAATTCCATCGATGTTAGGGTAGTTACCCAGTTCACCTTGCATACGGGCGGCAAGCTGCTTCACATAGCTGCCCGTGCGGGAGGTGGTGCCGAGCAGAACCACGTGGTTACGGGTTCCGACACCTCGCGCTTCACTGCGGCGATACCCCATGAAAGTGCGGGTTTCCGCGTAAGCGGGCGATGCAGTGGCGGGCTGAAAGCCGGCCTCGTCCAGAACATACGGATACAGCTGATCCGCAAAATTGGGCTCCGCCGGCAGCGCAAATTTCAGTTTGCGCACACTCAGCGCATCCCGTACAGCATCGTTAATGACATAGTGGCCCGGCTGAATCGATTGCAGAGCCACACCGAAGGGCAATCCCCAGGACAGCAGCTCTTCGCCGGGAGCGATCGGCTTCACCGCAAAACGATGGCCTTCCATCACCGTATAATCCAAGGTCAAGGCTTGGCCTTCATAATGAATGACGGTGCCGGCGTCCAGCTGGCGAGTCGCGACGGCGCAGTTATCCCCGGTTAAAGGAAGTCTGGCCGCTTCGTCAAATTGGTAAACTGCGTTCATCGATTTCTGGCTCCTTTGTACAAATTCGCATGGTTAAAAATAAGCGCTCTAAAGCGCTTACAACCGCTTGATGATATCGGTTTAATTGATCCTTGCTAGTTCAGATTATATACCAACTGCACGCAACTAGGATACGGGTAACTGAAATAATGGTGCGTTTAACCTATTGTAAAAGCAAGCCCGGATCCACTCTCTGGACTTCGCTCCAAATTAGCCTTTTCTTTGCAGCACTTCATAGTCTTCATCGTTTATTTGAGCGGCGATAAACTCGTTTTCGGATTTTCCTGGCAGTGAATAAATCTTTGTACCAGCAGGCAAAAAGTTCGTAAATGTCTGGTTCAGGTTAAACGAAGCTGTCTCTTCATCACTTGATTGATCTATGGAGCCCAACCGTCGCGCCGCTTTTTTGACCCGCTCGTTCGTATCGACATACTCGGTTCCTTTCCATACTACAAAACCGTAAGCCCAGCTAGCCGAGCCGGTTACCGGCTGCTTGGGATGATGTTCTTTATTCGAGCACCCCGAACTAAAAATGAGCACGAAGCACACCATAGCCGTCCATTTCCTCATCCATCCACCTCCATTGCCCTGCATTGTTTGCCGGATCGATATTTTAACGTAAGAAACTGATTACAATCGCAGCAATACCCATAAGGATTATTATTGCAAAGAAAAAGTAACCGAACACTTTTAATGGACGTGGCATTGTATTGAAATCGATTTTTTTCATTGGGCCTCCGCCCTCGATGTTTTGAATAGGGCGAAAATTTTCATCGACATAAGGTTCGTTATGGTATAAATTGTCCTGATCAGGTTGTGTTTCATGAAGATTGTTCTTACTCAATCCAAGAACCTCCTTCAATTGAATACTCTGGAACTATGTCCGCCCGATCGCCAACCAAGCGCTTGCTTACCGGTCCATAATATCCTTCCACAATTGATCCCTTTCCGCCCGGTTTCCCTGGTAAATATCCAAATAATCAAAGACGGCAAAAGAAAAGTCAACAAAGGCGCGGCCTTTCGCCGTCATAACATGTCCGTCCCGAACCGTGCGCCGGTCCACATAATTGTCGCGCGGAAACGGGTCCGGCACGCCTAATTTGCCGACGCTTTCAACGGAGCACGAGGTCGTGAATTTCCGCCGGTCCAGAATGCCCGCTCTCCCCAAATATTGCGGACCGTTGCAAACGGCGGCAAGCATTTTTTCTTCCCGGTCCAGCTTTAAGATCAGCTCCGTCAGCTCCTGTTTCTGATCCCGGATCGGACCGCCGGGAATGATCAGGCCTTCGACCCCGTTCAACGCCAGCGCTTCCTTTACGGTCAGATGCGGCTTGTAGCACAGGCCGGACTCACTGACTACAGCTTCATGACCGTATCCTGCGGTCAATACGTCTTTTTGGGCGACATTCCTGATTTTATGAAACGCCAGCGTGATCTCGAAATCGGCAAACTCATCCGATATAAAACAAAGAATGCTCCCCATGTTCTCACCTCTTGATCGATTTATCTAGCAATCCTTAAGCGGTATGGTAAATTCTACATAAAAAGGATGGCTTTTTTCATTCAAGCAGAGCTCGATTCTTTGCTTGAGATTCCCCCAATTGACCATCTCCAGTGCGGTTTCGATTGGAAAAAAGCCTACTGCCAACGACTCCGGGGATGTCGTTAATTCACCTCCGACCGGTCTGCCCAAAAATAAAGTGTTGCAAATACTGCTGCCGACATTTTGAAAAATACCGCAAAACTTGGTCACTTCGATATCGATCCCGCTCTCTTCCTTCGTTTCCCTTATCGCCGCCGCTTTCGGTGATTCCCCTTCTTCAACCTGCCCTCCCGGCATTTCCCACCCACGTTTCGGTCCTTTGATCAATAATATTTCGTTCCGCTCATTCACGACAACTGCCGCCGCAGATACGATATGTTTCGGAGCCACTTCATCGTCCTCCCTTTTAGAAATGAACAAGTCAGATTCAGATTATCATTCGTTTCCTATTATTGTAAACCACTCGAAGATTGTGCGCAGCCTCAATCCATGTCTCATTTATAATCCACGTGCAACTATTTTTGGAAACAAACGTCTGATTTGGTGGAAAACAATAGGAGTGAATGCGAATTGGAACCAAAGGAAAAACCTATTACTTTACTGCGAAAAAAAGGAATACATTTATTTGTGGCCGGTTCCTTGCTAGGCGGACTAATGATGGCTTCCGTAAGTCCCGTGACCGCCTTTGCCGCTGAGCCACCTTCAGCGAATGCCGCAGTTTCCGGAGGAACCGCGGTAAATCCAGGGCTAGTGGAGACGATGAAGCCCCTCTGGTCCGTTATTACGGACGACGATCGGGAGCAGGGGACAGCATGGCAGCACAGGACCGCTTTGTATATGGATAAAGGTATCGTGGCTACGATTACAAGCGGTCAGCTGGTCGCTTTACAGGTCCGTTCGGGGAAACGGCTTTGGAAGTTCGGCGGCAATTTGGTTTCCTATGTGTACAGCGATTCGTACGGCTTCTATGTCATTACCAAAGGCGGTCTGCTGACAGCCGTTTCGCCAACGGGAAAAAAGCGGTGGTCCGCAGCGATCGGAACGTTCAACTCCGGAGATAAAATCATCTATCTCGGTAATTTCATCGGGGTTGTGCAAGGCTCGACCATTCGTGCCTTCCGGATATCGAACGGCGAACTGAAATGGACGATGAAAGACGCCGGATCGCCACTGCTCGATTATCAAATGATTAACGGCGAATTAGTAGGCGATCAGAACGGAGACGGTGCATTTGCCACGACCGATGTGGTTGCTTTCGACTGGGTGACCGGAAAATTCTTATGGAAGACGCCGGGCCATGAACTGCCGGAGTTTATCGGTAATCAGCCCTACTTGTATAGCCGTAAGATTGACATCCCGTTCAACCTGGATGCGGAGGAACGCACCGTTACCCTAGACGGAATTGGCTCGACCGGGAAAATTGAAGATACTCGTATCTTTAAGCATCAAGTGGCCGAACCGGGCACACAAGCCGGAAATTTTTATCCTCGAGTGGTATGGCACGATAATTGGCTTTATATTTTTTGGGGTGACGTGATCGAAGGATACGATCTCCTCTCTGGCGGATGGGATTCACCGGTCAAGCGTTTTCCGCAGCCGGCGGACACCGAACCGACCGGAATCGTCGCATATGACGGTTTTCAAATGAGGAATATCGAAAACGGCGAGCTCTCCATCGTTCGCATGAACAGCGGGCAGCATGTGACCTGGCCTTCGTCCGGAAAAACCTTCCTAGAAGCTGAATCCCTGGGGCGCGGTTTGTACGAACGGTATGTTGGCGGCCTTCTGCGAGCCGTAGACCAGCGCAACGGGAAGGTGATTTTCCAAGCGAATACAGGCACGCAGCCTTTTGCAGGACCGGTTCTGCGTGTTGGCTCCTATATTGTTGTTCAAAAGGAAGGCACGCTTCAAAGCTATTTGCTGCCCGAGCAGCTGCAATGAACAGTCAAACATAGAAAGCCCTTAAGATATCAACTGCGGAGCCATGGACTTCAGCCGTTACGATTTCCCGTACCGTCGTTACTTTGTTGTTACTCTTCTGTTACTCATTTGTAACGAATTCCGCCCGCTTCCCGGGTAAGATGAGCAAGTAAGTCACAACGTCTCTTCTCCCAATTACAACGAAGAAGAGGATATAGCACGTATGGTAAACGATCAAATCGGCTTGGAAAACGTAAGAAGCTCGCCCTGTTTGCCGGCCGTAATCCAATCAAAATGCCGTACGCACGCACAAACACACGATTACCGCAGCCTATTTGCGCCGCCTTCGTCAATAAAGGTGAATCGCAATAGAATGGGCGGGAACGATTCCGACACTATAGGGAGGAAGATAAAATGAACTATTTTACTGCTGTGAAAAAAACGGCGATTGCCGCGGTGACCGCGGGAACGATCGCTCTGTCCGCTGCCGGAGCCGTCCCATCTTACGCGGCAGCCGGTACCGCTGCTCCAGTTGACGCGCATATGATGGCGTTCCAAACGCTGATGAGCTTCTACAAACCGGCTCTCCAGGGTCAGTTCCCGAATTTCTACGGCTTTACAGTCGGCTCGACCTCGCATGAGACGGTCATCAAGACAATTGGCGAGGCGGAGTCCCCGGCCAAGGATGCCGACGACTTTGACGTTTATCATGCAGAGATGGGCCATCCTGGCTACGCTATAAACTACAAATTGGATAAAATAAGGGAAATGCGCTACTTCGGCACCAACGTCGAGCGCCAGACTAACATTGGCGGCATATCCCTCCGCATGCTGATCCAGCATTGGGGCGCTCCGAACCAGTCGGTCTTAATAAAGTCGGGCAAAACCATACAAAAGAAAATCACCTACGTCCGCGGCAAGTTCCAGCTGGAATTCATCTTCAACGGCACGAACGGAACGGGGCTGGACCATATCAACCTTACGAAAAAAACGATCAAGTAATTCCACCGCCGCCGCTTTCAGCCTTTTTTCAAGCTGCCAAAGTATCTTCAAGCCGCCTGGGGTGTTAAACAGCGATACGGCAAGTGAGTTACCTTGAAATAAGGTAGTTAAATAAACGTGTCAATGCGGCGAGTGCTTTCCCAATATAACGGGAGAAGGCTCGCCTGATTGCCGTTTACTGCCGTAAAATTGCAGTACCGCTTCACTAAAAAAATGAGAGCCCCCTAAACATCAAAGTGGGGACTCACAGCAAGTGCTTTACACTCTATAGTAATCGCCTTTCCAATCTTTAATCGCTTTTTTAATATCATTTGGGCTTAAATTTTCCGAGACGGCTTTTTTGCAAAGCTCAGCGAATTCGGCATCGCTCGCAAAACGCAGGGCAAGAATTTGATGAAGTGTAAGCCTGGAGTCCAACGTTTGTCCCGTTAACACATAATGGCGAAAATTTTCCTCCGCTCTTATTGCTCTGTCCTGGGCCTTCAATGGATAGCTTCTAATCACAAAGCTAAGCGTAATGAGATACACAAAAGTAAGCAGCATAATAACAACGGGAAGACTAAATCCCTCCTTGACTGCATAAACGATGTTGGTTACGAACAGAGCCAGCGATACGACAGGTAAAACGTAATGAAACGGCGGGTGAAGTCTGCGATGATTAGCGTAATTTTGTTTAGTCATCATAATCCCCCTTATATTTTGGTGTTCCAATTTGATTTTTCATTCATTTAATTGAGGCGATAAAAATATATAAAAAATCAGTTGGGGAAACATGCTTCTTTATTGAGAATCCTGACTCATGGAGTGCTTGTTCCATATCTTTTGAAGATATACGAATTTTCATAGGCGGACCCATCGGGCTTTCTTTGGGCTCCCATTCACAGATAACTAAATGTGCATTTGGTTTCATTACACGTTTTATTTCATTTAAACTCATGGATATAGGTTTAACTGCATGCAGCACCAATGAAGCAATGACAATATCTATTGAATGATCTTTAAACGGCATGTCGGTCATCGAGGCTTCAACTAACTCAATATTAGGTATGCTTTGCTCCTCTATTTTAGACTTTAGAGCAGCTAACATTTCAGGTTCTAAATCCAAAGCATAAACAGTGCCTTCCGTCATTTGCGCAGCCGGGATCGAAAAATAACCGGTTCCAGCTCCAATATCCAGAATACGGTCGCCTTTTTGAATGGGGAGCATTTCTAACAATTGTTCAGGGGAAAGGAGTTTCTTTCTTTCAGGACTTTCCAGAACCTCTTTATTTTTCGGGTCAAAACGATGTTGTTGCATTCCACACCTCCAAGGTTTTCATTAACCAATTAAACCCAAGACGATCTTACCATAATCTTTGTATTGCCGCACGGAAGCCCGTTCGAAGTCGAACTCGTATCCGTAATGAACATGTCCAATTAAATTTTGTTATCCTCTCTCACCGCATGAGACCTATAAAATCCGCCTGCACTTTCACCGCCACGAAAAAAAGCCGCTAATCGCTTGGCGGCTTCGTTTCTGCAGCGCTCTGTCGTTCCTATCGAATCCACATATTTGCCGATCTGCGTCAGATCCAGTCCGATGAATTCGGCTTCCGACCAGCACGTATTGCAGGCGCAAAAGTCAAGATTAAAATTATACGGTCCACCCAAGGAAGGGCGGACCGTATGAACGTTTATATAATACGTTTGGTGCCGATGTACTTCGATCCCCAATAACTGTTGGTCAGCGAATCGATATGTATACCGCGTGACGAAGTAGCAGAAATGAATAAGTTGTCGCCGATATAGATGCCTACATGCATAATCGAACCAATCGAGAAGAACACGAGATCCCCGGGCTTTTTCGCATCGGTAACCCGGTTCCCCGAGGAATTAAACATTTGGTGGGAGGTACGGGGTAAATCCACGCCCTGCTGCCGGAACAGGTAATTCACGAATCCGGAGCAGTCGAAACCGGAAGGCGACATGCCGCCCCACACATAAGGAACGCCGAGCAGCGATTTTGCTTTCTCAATCACGATCGACGACAAAAGGGGAGTTTGCGCCTTCGCCACCGAAGCTTTTAAAGCCGGTACATGATCTTTGCCATCCTCACTGATGATCGCGATATTGGAATTGTTGTCCCACTGCATCTTGTACCCAAAGCTTTCCGAAATGAATCGAACCGGTATGAACATACGGCTATCCTTCAATTGTGCCGGCGAGTCCATCGAAACGTGCTTGCCATTCACCGTGGCTTGTTTTGAGCCCGTTTTCATCTTAATGGTACGGTCGTTGCTTTGAAGCGTTATCTGTACCTCCGAACCGTCTTTGGTCCAGTCCACTTTATACTCCATTCGCTCGGCTATGGGCCGAATGGGCACCTGCACGTACCCGTTTCCGTCAACGAACGGCGCAGATTCCGAGAACGCTACAACCGAATCGTTAATTTGAACCTTTACTTCGTTTGCGGAATTGGCATGAGCGGTCGTTGCATGCATTACAGCCCCGGCAGCCCAAACCGCGCAAGATAAAACAGCGGTCTTGAACAATCGATTCAACAGGATTCGCCTCCATTGGCCTCCGAGGTTAGTTGACGGGTTCGGGAAGAGGAATTCCCTAGCCTGTCCGGCTAAAAAGCACCCGGATAAGCATTCACCCCAAAAAATAAGTTCCCCCGTACCGGTCACTCTGTATGACCGGATTCGGCACGTTCATTTACCACGTTAAATCTAGCACGGAATTGCAGCCGGATACAATCCACAAAGAATGTTCAAAATGTCTCTGAAAGGTATTTTTCTAGATTTTATCCAGTAAATGCCGGGGGCGTGAGAATTATCCGTTACCCCTTAAATATACAGAAATACGCTCAACTTCAAGGCAAATGGCGCAATAAGGCTGTATGGCACGTTACTTTTTGATGTCTCGATTGGACGAGACTGAATCCGGATTAATTTTTTTTAAGAATTGCCAATGGCGCTTTTAGCCGTTCGTTGAGGGGTAAAAATGCTGGCGATACCGGCCCCGCTTTGGAAACCAAATGCTTGAGGCTTCGGCATGCGGACCGTATCGGAGTAATAGATTTCCAGAAGGTTTTTGTAAAACTGCGTGAAAATCGGAGGTGTTATGACAACTCGGGTATATTAGGAAATTTGACATCCCCCTTTAATCGCCTCCCTCAACGAATGTTCTATTAGAGTGAGAGCTATTCGTCTGTCACCTAAGATTCAACAAAAAAAGAGGGGTGCAAAAGGATGGCACATACAATTTCACTCCTGGGTTTTTTCGGGGCAACTCTTTTCTTACTCTGGGGGATCGTGAACTTATTTAGAATCAACGGAAAAGCTAAATGGAGTTTTATCCTTTCAGGGGGCTGCATTATTCTCCATCTTATTGGCTTGAATGCCGATCAAGAGGCTTTACAGGATACATTCTCTGCAAAAAAAGAATTGGCGCCTGGTTCAAATCCAACTGCTCTATCAAACACAGCCGCCACGAATATAAAGGCATCAGAAGAAACGGTTTTGAACATAAAGTCCCCGCCGGCAGTACAACCATCCATCGTAAAGAATACAGAAACCACTCTCCCGTTCGATAAATTTGTTTTAAAACCAAAATATGGATATGCTCGGGACAAGTCGTATGTGGAAAAGGGCACCGATGCTGATACCGCCTATTTGGAGTCTTTTGATCATCACGAAACCGGTTCTCCGAATGTCGGAACAATCGATGGAAAAACTCCAACTGGTAATCGTAAACCCGTCACTGTTTCAAAACCATCTTCCTTGTCCAAGATACGGACTCATAAACCTATATCAAAGCAAAAATCGATCTACAAACCTGCACCGAAGAAGCCGAGAACGATTCACAAAGCGGCATCGAAGTCTAGAATTCCAGTGAAATCTTCAAAACCAGGGAAGTTCTAAAGTCGTTGATTATGAAAATTGCGGTCTATACGGCGCTGCTGGATCGGTATAAAGCCCACTTTGTTCTGGACGATATACCTTGATCAACCGTCCCTCCGGCTATTCTGAATTGCCCTGATCAGCAACATCGGTCGCTGCCGTTGCACTTTCCATCATGACACCGCAATTCCATTTCACATCTGGCTTATGATTTCCTGGAAAAAAGCAAAAAGAACGCTGCCCATTGATTCAGCATTGGACAAGTGGTAGTATTGGAGTATAGAAAAGGAAATTTTGGCATACACTAAAAAGAGCCTTCGCCGAGTGCAACGGCAAAGACTCTAAGGACGAAAAGGCTGTGGACACCCACGGCGCGCAAAGTATGAACTAAGCGAGACCCACCGTTAGGGAGTCAACCTAATTACGCGGTGGGTTTTCGCTTGTTTAGCTTCCGTTTTATCCATCGATAGAGCTTCCGAGCACTTAACACAATGCTAAGTACAGTAGCAATCCATTTCAGGATATCAAGTAGCGCCACAAGTGCGACCATGGCGTCACCCCCTTTCGGAAGTGAGCTACGCCGTGGCCGCCCCACCGCATTTAAGTCCTTTATAAGATTATATCATGGAAAGTCTGTCCAAAATCACACTTTTTAGTGACTATTTTTCCGATAATTTGTCCAAGCTAGAGACTGAGGTGATCAGTCATGTTTGGACTAGGGAAACCACGTACTCCCTTTGGAAAGTGGCTAGATAAAAACGGCATCCCCCAAGAATGGATCGCAAAAGAAACGAAGCTGAACCGATTTACAATATACAAATTGGCAAACAAAATCGATCATATGCCCAGCGGACGCACAATGAAGAAAGTCTTAGATGCCCTTCGAAAAATCGACCCGAATATAAAGCAAGACGACTTTTGGAGCATGTAAAGGAACAGTTGGCCAACGAGTTCCTAATTTGATCGAATCTTTGGTGTAATTGCACCCCCAAATCTCTCGTGCTATGCTTTGACTATATTTAAAGAAGGGACATAGATGCGCGAACATCTACGTCCCGGGTACTCAGCTGGCTAAGGGCTGTCAGCTTCGGAACCAGATCATGAAATGACCGTTTATCCTGGCAGGGGCAGTTTATTCAGCTCTTTGTAATAACTGCCGGCAGCTTTTTTGTTAAGGCAGTTGAAGTAAACGTATGATTTCGCCATCTACTACTTCTTCATTTACCCTTTTAAATCCCAAGGATTCATACAACTCTCCAGCAATTAGATTATCGGGTCTATGTCCGATCATCATTCTTTTGCAATTCATTAAGCCCATATGCTCATTTTTTCATGGCTGCCTTTCCGTAGCCTTTACTCTGGTGCTTTTCATCAATCATTAATGCAGGTATCCAGTAGTTCCCGTTCTCGTCGGGTATTTTACAGTAAGCTATAAATCCGACTAAATCAGAATCCCAATATACTGCACGTAGTTCAAAATCATCAACGAATTTAGACTCCGCAATCCAATAAACAACAGGTGCTGGAAAAACATTTAGTTGTTCTGGCTTTACTTTTAGCTTGCTGCACTCATACCGGTTCTGATTAGACACTGGCATTAAATTAATTCCCATACCCATTTCCTCCTTGACTTCACAGAGGAATCAGTACCTCTGTGATTATTGCTGAAATTCCTTCATTACAACCGCCAAAGTTTTCATTTCATAACTGTATTACACAATGTCAGCAGCACTAAGATGCCTGCCAGTTACTTCAATGAATCAGGGAGTATCACGTGGCGCCTGCTCCAGACTTACTATCGTTCAGTTGAGCTTCGAAAGGTGCTCAACATATTCATCCTTGGTAAGTCCAAATAAAATGGAATCATAGTACTTCCCATCGGTGTAAAAGACTTTTCGGCGAACCCCTTCTTGAAAGCAGCCAACTTTTCTAAGTATAGCTATAGAGGCTTCGTTTCCTTCCAGTACGGAATTATTAAACTTATTTAATCTACGTTCAAAAAAAGCATATTTTAAAAGTATATTTACCGACCTCGTGCCATAACCTTTACCTCGTTGGTCTCTGTCGATTTGGATACCAATACTAAACGTACCGTTTCGCTCGTCTATACTGTTTAAATTGATTCCACCGACATTTTCATTTTTTAAATTCTCTATGGTGAACATAATTCGATTCGTTGAGAAATCAGCATATGTTTCTGCAAAAGACCTTGCTTCTGTGATTGTAGGCGGTAATTCTACTGCACACTCCAAGAAACGACGCGCAGGTGTATCAAAACGATTTAAATAGCGACTTTCCCAATCTTCTGGTTGTATTGCACGTAACCTTATTGTATTATCTTGCCAAAAGTAATTGTCGTAATTTATCTCTCGCATAAATGCACCTCCCTGGAATATCCATCCCTTTCTACTGTACCAAATTATCACTCAGATATTGGGTAAAAAACAATTGAAATTAAAGAGTCCTGCAATTTCATTAATCTTCCGGTTCTAGCGGGGCAGACCGCCACACGATCCCGCGGCAGCCTCATCGAGCTCTTATATCCGTTAGGCTAATCGTCAATCCCATAAATGATGTGCAGACTTAAGAAGGAACCGCCGCGGCGATTCCTTCTGCTGTTTTATTCAATTATCGTCTTCGTTCAATCAGAAAGAATCTGTGTATGTAAAAGCTCCAAGTAATTACCGATGCTCGATGTACCCAAGAAGCTCTAGCGCTTTCTCAAGCGCAACGTCCCTTTGTTGGTAGAGATCTTCTCGCTGCATTGACACCTCGAAATGCGGCACTATTCCGATCCCTTCGAATGGGTCACCTTCCCGCGCCAGCCGCTATTCCGACCAGTCGCGCCGCAGCGTGAACAAGTCGCGCAGCGCGTCCGTCGACAGCTCCGTAATCCAGCTTTCCGAGCTCGTGATGACGTCGTCGCTCAGCTGCTGTTTGCTCTCGAGCATCTCATCGATCCGTTCTTCCAACGTGCCGAGCGAGATGAACTTGTGCACCTGCACATCGCGCGTCTGGCCCATCCGGTAGGCGCGATCCGTCGCCTGGTTCTCCACGGCGGGGTTCCACCAGCGGTCGAAATGGAAAACGTGGTTCGCCGCGGTCAGGTTGAGCCCGACGCCGCCGGCCTTGATCGACAGGATAAACACGTTCGGCTGCTCCGCGGCTGGATGCTCCCGGGACTGGAACTGCTCGATCATCCGATCGCGCGCCCTCTTAGACGAGCCGCCGTGCAGGTACAGGACTGGCTCGCCAAGCTCCCGGCCGAGCACCCGCTGCAGCATTTCGCCCATACCGATGTACTGCGTAAAAATCAGACACCGCTCCCCCTCATCGCGCAGCTCCTTCACGAGGTCGAGCAACCGTTCGAGCTTGGCGGAGCGGCCGATGAGCATCGCCGATTCAGCGGCTTCCTCGTGTTCATTCTCTGGTACCGGAACGGCCTCCTTCGTCAGCAGCACGGGATGGTCGCACAGCTGCTTCAGCCGCGTCAGCGCGGAGAGTATCGCGCCTTTTCGCTGAATGCCTTCCAGCTTCTTGACCTCGTCCATCAGTTCCTTCACGGTCTGCTCGTAGAGCGCGCTCTGCTCGCCGGTGAGATGGATGTACGTCTTCATCTCGTTCTTCTCCGGCAGGTCCAGCATAATGTTCGGGTCCTTCTTCTTGCGCCGGAGCATGAACGGCTTCACGAACCGCTGCAGCTCCTGCGTCCGCTTCTCGTCGCGTTCGCGCTCGATCGCTTGGCCGAACCGCTCGGCGAAGGCGCGGGCGGTGCCGAGATAGCCCGGATTGGTAAAATCGTAGATTGACCACAGCTCCGCGAGCCGGTTCTCGATCGGCGTGCCCGTCAGCGCAATGCGGTGCCGAGCGGGAAAGCTCTTGACCGCCATGGCCTGCTTCGTGCCGGCGTTCTTGATGTTCTGCGCCTCGTCGAGGCAGATTGCCGACCACGTATAGCCGACGAGCAGCTCCTGGTCCAGCGTTGACGTCGCGTACGAGGTCAGCACGAGGTCGACCTCCGCCGTTTCCGAGTAGAACTCGTCGCCGCCCAGCCGCTTGCTGCCGTAATGGAGCAGGATGCGTAGCGAAGGCGCGAAGCGGCGCAACTCCTTCTGCCAGTTGCCGAGCACCGAGGTCGGGCAGATCAGCAGGGCGGCACGGCGTCCTCCGTTCGCGGACGCTTCCTCGGCGACGTGCAGCAGGTACGTGATGAACTGAATCGTCTTGCCGAGGCCCATGTCGTCGGCCAGGACGGCGCCGAGCCCGAACCTTCGCAGAAACACGAGCCAGGAGAAGCCGCCCTGCTGGTAACTGCGCAGCTCCGCGTGCAGCGTCGGCGGCACGGGGACCAACGGCCAGTCCGTCTGCTGAGTCAGCTGCGACATGACGGTCGTCAGGTGGGCGTTTAGCTCGACGTCCATCTCCAGTTCGCCTTTGTTCTCGACGTCCTCCTCGCCACCGCTTTCGCCATCCTTTACTGTGGCCGCCGGCATGAAGAAGCCGCGGTTGCGGCGCAGATGCAACTGCAGCACGTCTTTGAAGGACAAGCCTCGCCGCGGATCGACGCCCGCCATCGCCTTGCGGATCTGCGCGAGCAGGGCTGGATCAAGCGGCACCCATTGGCCGCGAAACTGCACGAGCCGCTCACCGCGGGCGACCAGCTCCCGGAACTCCGCCTCGCTGAGGTCGGCGTCGCCGATGGACACGCGCCAGTCGAATTCGATCAGCGCGTCGAGGCCGAAGAAGGACCGGCTGCCGCCCGCGCGCTCCCCTTCGCCTTCGCCGGGGCGCACCTTCGCGCGCAGGCGCGGTTTCTTGCGGCTCGCCTCCTCCCACCAGGCGGGCAACAGCACCTGCCAGCCTGCGGCCAGGAGGCACTGGCTGTCCGCGGTCAGGAACCGCCAAGCTTCGTCGTCCGACAGCGGGGCGTTGAGCACGTCCGCGGGGCTGCCGGCCAACCGGTCCGCCGGCAGGCTCGCGCGCAGATGAGCGAGCCAGGCCGCGGAGCGCTCATACACGTGCGGCGTCCACCCGGAGGGCCACGTTCCGGAGGCTTCGCCGTCCGCGGCCATCCGAACCGGCGCGAGCTTCGCCGGTTCGAGCTTGTCCTGCAGCAGGAGCACGAGGCGCCAGCCGCCGGCTTCGGCGTCCTCCGGCTCCAGCAGCTGCAGGAGCGGCCGGAACGGCAACGTGTCGGCCTTCCAGCCGGTGGCGACGAGCCAGCCGCGCTCGTCGAGGCCCGCGGCCGCAGCGGCGCGATCGCGCGCGAACAGCAGCGGGAAGTCGCGGCGAAGGTCGCCGGCGGCTTCCTCCGTGCTGTAATGGCGCTGAAACACCGCCGCGGAGAAGGCGGCGCCGAGGCCGGCTAGGAAGGCGGCGTCCGCCGCTTCCGCGTCCTGGGTTTCTTCGTCCCAATCGCCGTCCTCGTCCTCCGGCGTGCCGTCGGCCGGTCTGTCAACATCAGTTGAAAATTCCCCAAAACAATCACTCGAAAATTCCCCAAATTCATCGGTCGGCTTCTGCGTCTCCTGACGGTTCAGGACGGAAGAAGCCGGCCTTTTTCTTCTCCCTGATGCGGTAGCTTTCGCCCTTAATGTTGACGGTACTGGAGTGGTGGAGGAGGCGATCGAGGATCGCCGTAGCCAGCACGGAATCACCGAAGATGTCGCCCCAGGCACCGAATGTTTTGTTAGATGTAAGCAGGATCGAGCCGCGCTCATATCGCTCCGAGACAATCTGGAAGAAGAAGTGAGCTGCTGTTTCGTCCATCTTGCGGTACCCAATCTCATCGACGATGAGCAGGTCGGGCTTGATGAACATCTTGATCTTCTGCTTAATCGTGTTCGTCAAATGAGCAGATTGCAGCGTCTGTACCAGGTCATGCGCCGTAATGAAATAGACGGTGTACCGCCGCTTGATCGCCTCGAGCCCAAGTGCCACAGCCAAGTGTGTCTTTCCCACACCCGGGGGACCAAGGAAGATGAGATTCTCCTGGTGCTCCACAAAGCGGAGTGTAGACAGATCCCGGATTCGGCGCTCGTCAACAGACGGCTGGAAGGCAAAGTCGAACTGGTCCAGCGTCTTACGAAACGGCAGGTGGGCAAGGCGCGTTCGCGTTTGAATGAACCGGTCATGCTTGAATAGTAATTCTTCGGCCAGAAGCTTGTCCAAAAACTCCAGATACGGTATATTCGCTTTAGACGCTTCTTCGGCGTGCTGATGGATGATTTCCGGTATGCGGACCCACCCAAAGTGGCGGATCGCCGCCTCCAATCTCTCTTGCAGAATCATTGGAACACCGCCTCTTCCATGAGCGATTCGTAGACCGAAAGCGAGCGTTCCAACACTTCTGGTGCTGCTTGTGGGACATAACGAGGCGTGGGCTCTCCAACCGGACGACTCGATGTACTGCGAATGCCCTCGAAGTGTTTTTTATTGCTGACGATTTGATGCCGCCCCATGGATTTCGGATGCTCGGCGACGAGTTCTCCGCCGCAGTAGAAACGAAGCGTGCCGTTTTTCTCATCCTCGATTTCCACCACAGAGCCGACGTACTGAAACGGTACGGTATACCGATTCGCTTCGAATGAGACGTAGCAGTCGCTCGAAACCTTGCGCTGATGCCGCTCGGCGTAGGCGAAGCGGACCTCGGTGACCGGGCTGAGCGTCTCTTCTTTCCACATCTCCCAAGGCACTCGGAAGGTTGTACCGTGCAGCCGCCGGTTGGCGATGGCATCCATCCAGTGACGCGCCTGTGTATTGAGATCCTGCAGTCCGGTGAAGGTGCTTATGCGCGGCCAGAAGTTCTTGCGTACATAGCCGACGCCGTTTTCCACTTTCCCTTTGGTGCGTGCCCGGTACGGTTTGCAACGGCGCAGCGTGAAGCCGTAATGCCCGGCAAACCGGGCGAACTGCTCATTCCAGATGGTTTCGCCGCTTTCGTCCTGCCCGGTGACGACGGTCTTCATATTGTCGTACAGACAGGTTCGGGTCACGCCGCCGAAGAACTCGAACGCTCTCGAATGACAACCCATGAGCGTGTCCAGCCGACTGTCCTCCGTAAACTCCACATACAACGCCCGCGAGTAGCCCAGCACCATGATGAAGGCATACAGCCTTTTCAGCCGGCCGTCTTGCTCAATTTTGAATTCGCCCCAGTCCACCTGCGCCTGCTCACCGGGCTGCGTTTCGAACCGCTCGGTCGCTTTCGACAGGACGGCCGGCCTCAGGGGCTGCATGAAGAGACGAAGCATGGTACTGCCGCCGGTATAGCCTTTCGCCCGAATTTCGTCCAGGATGACCATGGCATTCAGGCAGCCTTCCGCCATACGGCGCTTTATGTAATCTTTGTAGGGGTCCAATTTCCCCGCTGTCGGCTTACGTTTTGGGTAGCCCCCCGGCTCGCCTGCCTGCAGCCACTTCCGAATCGTCTTGCGATCCTTCCCCAGTTCATCTGCGATTTGTGTGATGCTCATGCCTCTTTCCCTCATATCCTTCATCTTGTAAAACTCCCCGTTCTTGACCAATCTCGACTCTCTCCCTCCGGAGAGTATGTCGGCGGTGGGTGGGGAATTTTCAAGCGATGATATTGGGGATTTTACTACCGATTCTCACAGGTCCGCCGTACAGGCCGCCCGCGAGCGCGCGCAGCGCCCGGCGCGACTTCGAGTCGAGCGCAACCGCGTCCCATGTCCACCGCAGCTTGCCGGCCTTGTAAGCCTCGAAGCTCGGGACGAATTTCCGCTCCGCTATGCCGCGCTCCAGAGTCGGCGCGAGCGAGGCGATCCGCGCGGCGTCGCCTTCGAGCCGCCAGGACATGTGCATCGGCAGCAACTCGGGGTTGGCGAAGAACGGCAGGACCATCTCCGCCGGCAGCACGACGAGTTCCAGCTCGTCCCGTAGCTTCTCGATCTCGAGCTCCGTGCCATAGAAAGACGGCTCGTGCCGCGCGAACAGCCGCTGCTTGACGAGCAGCCCCGGCGCGTAGCCGGACGCGCTCGCGCCGAAGATCAGCGCGTCGCCCTGTTCGGTCAGGCTCGCTTGAATCGTAAGCGTATCGGCGTATGCGTTCATGACAGCAGTCCTCCTTTGCGCAGTTCTTCCTGCAGCGCCCGCAGCCGGTTGTTCCGGCTCGCGAACGCGGCGATGAACTGCTCCCATCGCTCGCCCTTCTTCAGCCGCGCGTACAGCTTAGCGAGCCGCTTCAGCAGCTTCGCCGCCGCCTTGTAGCCGTCGCGGTTCTTCTGCAGCACGTACCGTTCCACCGCCTGATGGTAGAATGGCAGCAGCAGCTCCGGCGCCTCCTTCTCGACCGGCTTCAGCGCGGTCACACGGAACGACAGCGGGTCCTGGCCCATGCACATCTGCAGGTCGATCCACCGGTCCCACCGGCCATGCGCCGCCAGCGCGTCCTCGTAGACGGCTCGCGAGAACGGCAGCATCTCCTGGAGCGTGCGCCACATCGCCGGCTCCGCCTCCGGCATCTGCGCTACGACCACGGCCCAATAGTCGCCATAGGGCGCCAGGTCCTCGACGCGGAAGCCGACGAGAAGCGGTCCGGTCTCCGTGAGCCAGTCGCGCAGCCGTGCCCATTGCTCCGCGCGCTCGAGGACGCCGAGCAGCGACCCGAGATGCTCCGGCTTCAGCATCAGTTTGCTTCCGTCCCGGGTGAGCAGCACCCGCGCTTCCGCGTCGCGCGCCAGGTAGAGCAGAAGCAGACACTGCGCGAGCGTCCACGGCAGACGCGACAAGGACGGGCCAAGCTCCGCTTCCGCCGCCTGCAGCCGGCGCTGCTCCTTCTCGTAGAGCGCGGCGCTTCCAGCCGATCCTGGGCCGAGCCAGTGCAGCCACAGCGAAGAATAGAGCGTCGCGAAGCAGCCGAGCGTCTTATCCTCGGTCAGCATGCGCTCCCGGAGAAAATCCGCCGTCTCCATCAGCCGGTCCCAGTACGCGGAGCTGTCGTCCGTCAGCGCGAGCTTGTCCTCGAGCAGGCTCCGCGCCTGGCCGCGCAGCCCGTCCAGCGCGAGCCTCGTATGGTAGCCCATGAACAGGCCCGATTTACGCCAGTCCGCCTGAGCCGGCTTGACCATCTGTTCCAGCACGAACAGCAGAGTATGGAGCGTAAACAACTGCTCCAGAGCCCAGGGAAGCACGGACCGCATTGCCTGCAGGTCGGCGAGCAGCTCGACGGCCTCCTGCGCTGTGCGGATGTGCAGGTGCACCGGTCCGCGGCGCTCCTGGAACCGCTCGTGCCACTTTGCCACGGGGAGCTCGGTCAGCTCCGCCTCCGTCAAGGTCGGCCAGACGCGCCGGGGGGACGCCGGCATGGCGCCGTTGCCAAACCGGGACGGCACTTTCGCGGCTGCTCCTTCTGTGCCCGCGCGGGCACCACCGCGGCCGCCTTCCGGTGCCTCGTCCGGCTTGCCGCCGGCGGCGCTCTTCAATGTGCTGCGCGCGTTGGCGAGCGCATGGATCGGCCGGCCGCACAGCTCCGCGTAGAGCATCAGCGTTGCGGCCATGTGCGTACAGGCGCGGTTCGCGGAGCAGGCGCATTCGCTCGCCGCGAGGTCGTCCAAATCGACGGCGAGGTCGTACATCCGGTTATCCTTGACGCGCGCGTCCACATGCACGCCGTCGTCGCGGAGCGCCAGTTCCTCGACCCGTCCCTGTTTATAATATTGAAACCCTCGTATAATCGTCAGTTCGTCGAAGCGCGCGGCGACGCCCTCCAGTAGCCGCCGCCACGCGCCGTCATCCAGCATGTAGTCCATACCCATAATCCGTTGACTCCCTGTTACGTCGTCATGTATCTTAAAACCTCGCTCTCTATTATACCAGCTATTCCGCACGCGGGACCCGAACATCCCTGCGCGCTATTAGCTGTTTTTAGTGGAACGCCTTGCACGGCTCGGCTATTTCTCCACCCCATAGCGGGCCGCGATAATGCCCGACTTGAGCGTTCGGCAGGATAGCAGCTTAAGCCTGATTTTCCCACTGTTGCCGCGGAATGCCGATTTTCCGCTGCCCACAATGACCGGAAAAATCGTCAGCAGGAATTCGTCGATCAGGCCGAGCTCAAGCTGCGTCTTCGCCGCCCCCGGACTGCCGAAGATAACAAGGTTTTTGCCAAGCAAGCTCGCCGCCCAATACGAGCATACGATTGCCATCACGGCTGAAGGTCCACAAATCCTGACCGCGCAATAATATAATTAGAGGTCGACCACGAGACGGTCGGCTTCATTTTTACGTATTCGGCATAGCATCTTCTTCATCCGACACATGCGATCATACGCTCTCTTACAGAGCTCAAAGGCATTTTCAGGATTACGGGAAACGATAGCTCGTTCTCGTCTTCAAGCAAAAGCAGGTTTGCGGACAGCGTATCCTCAAGGATCATGATGAGGCAGCTCGCCACCTGGGCGCGATCTTGCTCACCCGTTATAATAACTCGTTTGTTTAATCCCACCGGCCTTGTATAGATGTTCTTGTCCCAATACGGCTCTGTATATATGTTCTTGTCGTCCGACATGTAGAAATAAAAACGAGAAAGCCCGAGGGCTTTCTCTGGCACTTGCGCGCACGTCTTAATTCGTATTATTCTGGAACCCGACGTTCCCTTTCAATATCGGCACGATAATCGGGCTCGTATCCTGGTAACTTGCCAGCGCATTACTCTGCACGGTATTGTAATTGAACTGTGTTGTCGATGTGAATGACCTGCGTTTCACCGTTCTCGATCGTGTTCAGTTCGATGCGGACGTCCTTCATGGGCGATACGTCCAGCCAGAAATGCAGCCCGGCATGGTTGTGCCCTGTATAGCCGGCTTTATTGATCGTATTGCGCTGGAATTTCAACCCCTCGATCGGGTAAGAAATTTGTTTTTGGGCCGGATCGGCAACGGGTTCGGTCGTAACGATCATACCAGCGTTGAAGGAACTGTCGATGATATTGTCGCAGTAGATCAGGCTGTTGCCGCCGACGCAGGACATCCCCCGGCCTAATAGCTGGCGGTCGCTTTTCTTTTCGCCCCTCTTACCTCTGTTCCTGCTTTCCAGTAGGTTCTTGGACTAGGGCTGGAATAGATAGCATCGAATTCGATTTCTTTGAGAAATGCCCCTAACCATTTGGATTTGACGTTTACCCAAGTGGGTTAACGGGGAATCTTTATGGATGGCCCTGCAGTTTTCCTTCAACATTCCATTCCGTTTCACCATGACGGGTTAAATATAAAGCCGTTCTCGTCAAAAGGGTATCTCCTTATAAGAATATTCCATTAGTATGAGGTTATCTTTGAGGTCTTTTAATTTCTTAAACCCACATTTCTCATAACATCTAATAGCGCTTACATTTTCCTTTGATAATTTTTTGTTTTTCTGTTAAATCCAGTTCATAATACTGTATATATCCAACGGGATTTCCATAATACTCGATGATACAAGGGATTTTCTTATCCTTCCCCTCAATTCTAAACTTATATTTCTTCATTACTTTTTCCATTGTGTAAGTATCATGCGGATTGCTGTAGTATTTCTTAACTTCCTCATCATGTCGCCATTCCAACATATTTTCATAATCGATTTCATTCATTCTTCTTAGACTAATTTCAATATTTTGTATCATCCTTTTCCTCCCTTTAATTTTTTCATTAATAATTCATTGGTTCTCTCTTCTTCCGGCATCACCCAAATAATCCAAACTGACCCGTTTAGTAGAGTGAGGCCGCCACTACAGATCCGCGGCAGCCACATTAGCTCTTGTGAAACGTTAGCTTGACAATTGGCCGCGCTCATCCGTTACTCGCCTCAGCCCTTATCTCGTTAGGCAGTTTTAAAGCCAAGGATCCTGACGCTTCTTTGACTTCATTACCCACAATTCGTTTAACTCCAGTTTCAGTGATTGTACCATCAAGACCGATTTTCCCTGCCGTAATATTTGTACTCGTCACCAGGCCGCTTGTTCGGTAAAAGAGAAATCCCTTTTTGATGTCAGGTTTAGTCCCCGTGGCATCCGTCACTTTGTTTTCCAGGAAAAGCTGGTCCGTGTCTTTTTGCCCAACAGGAATATGTGCCTGCCATGTGATAACGAAAAAGTCATCCTTTAATTCATAGAACGACACGGTGTCGTCCGATATCAAGAAAAAACGATTAGCTTCACCGATTGGAAAGAGAAAAGTTGATTCAAAGCCTTCTCGTTCATGCGTGAAAGGCAGGGGTTTATTTGCAAAATGAGCACTTTGGGGCCCCTTGTCCATCACAAATTTCCGCGCCTTCGCTAGGTCTCCCTTGTAAAGGATATCTTGCTCGGTTGCAGTCAGCGGCGAGTTGACGAGTACACGATCCCCACTTACTGCTATTTGATAACCATAAAATTGTGAAAGGAAACGAAGCGGAACGTACAATCGATTGTGAACGAGTTTTACCGGCACATCGAGAGTCATTTTATTTGACTGATTAGCCTTTACATAATACGCGGTGTTTTTACCCTCGGTTAACTTAACCGTTTCCGACCATTTGTGGAGGGCTGCCGTTTTGGATGTTTGGTTCCATGTAATCGAAGCGCCGAGCGAATCGGTCAACGCACGAATCGGAACCAATGTACGGTCCTTTTCGACAATGGGCGGAACATTAAATTGAATTTCCTTATCTTTAACAACGATTTTGGAGGGTGTAGCTGCATAGGACGTGGTGATCTACCTATGATAGACGAATTTGGAGAAGATTTGTTGCGCTTCATCGGGTTAAGGTTAATCCCGGAAATACAGTATATTTATCAAGTGTTTTCGACTGACCCACGAGCCAAGCGCCTTTTATTTTAAATCTGTTTTCATCAAGATGAAAATCTACAGTCGTCTCGGTTGTTCCCAGGCTCGAAGCACCCGTTACCCACTCATCTAAAACTACTCTTATAACCCACTCACCATTCTCATGTTTGGCATCTATTACCTTTAAATCAATTGTTGTTGCGCCTCCACTAGCCGGAATAATGACATCCGGCGTGTAACCTGGGACATTGCTGTCGTAATCATCTGAAACCAACTCTCTTCCTGATTGGTCCCTTGCATCGTGTTTCATAATCAAGGTGAAAACAACATTTCTAGCCCTTATATAAGAACGTGGGTCTTCTTTAGACAAGTCTTGATTCCAAACATCAGTTTGAGTGACATTTTGTGATTGAATGGAAGCTGTCTTGGTGTTATTGTCCCAGTTCACTTTCGCTCCCAATGCCGTCGAGATAAAGCTGAGCGGCACCATAACCCGATCGTTTATGATTTGTGGTTCCACATCTGTTATGATTTTCGCACCATTAACAACAATTTTGGCCGTTTGTTTTGCGAAGACTGTGGTCCCCAAGATAGCCGTGGTAAGCGCTGTAAGCAATAAGAACAATCCGGTTTTCTTAATCATACTTTTACTTCGTTTCATTAAATCTTCTCCTCCTTCGATAATCATTTCATTTTTAGACAGACGGAGGTCTCAAATTTGTATCCGTTCAACATATTAATTTTATTAAAAAGCATTTCGAGCCTGAGGCAGCTTTCTCATAAATCGTTCAGAATCCCTTACAAACCCAAATTGTTCATACAAACCATGAGCATCTTTGGTCCCCAAAATTACAGTCATCCACTCAAACTCTGGAGCATTGGTTATCACATCAATTAATTTTTTCGAAAATTCCTTGCCTTCGATAGGCCTCCAAAACAAAAACATCACATAAATAATAAGCTGTTGCTCCGTCCGTAATGATCCGTGCAAAGCCAATCATTTTATCCTGATCGTATACACCATAGCAAAGAGAGTTTTGAATCGATTTTTTAATCTGCTCTGGTGGTCTTCGATTAGCCCAGTAACTTTCTGCCAAAAAATCTATGACCGTTTGGACATTTATTTTTGTTTTATCATCACTGATTACATATTGTTTATATGAGACCTCCATGAAAGCACCTCCCGGTTTTACCGATATTCTACCATATATTTTAATAAAGTCTCTTTTGTGGTTAATGCAAGCCAGCAGCGGACAAATTGGACCAACAGTTTCATTTGCGCCATTCGTGTTGAGCTATGCTGCCTGTTAGCGGGAGTGAGGCCGGCGCTCGATCCGCGGCACGTCAATTGGCATAACGGAACAAATTCAAAAGAATAAGGGATCCTCTGACTGCCGCTGCAGCCGGAGAATCCCTATTAAAGTAACGTGCCTTTCAGGCCGCGGGTCAACCGCACAACTAAGCTGGAACGTAAGCCAGCCTGATCACCTGCTCGCCAATTCGATCGCTTGCCACGAGGCGCAGCGGCGGCCGCGAACCGGCAAAGAACGGCCTGCCATGACCCAGCACGACTGGATGGAGGTAGAGTCGATACTCATCAACGAGACCGAGCTCCGTCAGACTGTGCGCCAACTCCGGCCCGGCAACTTCAATCTCTCCTTCATACTGATCCTTCAGCCAGCGTATGGCCGCTGCAAGGTCGCCCTCGATCAGAGAAGCATTCGGGCCGACGGACTTTAACGTCTTCGACACCACCCACTTCGGTTGGCTTTGCCACGCCGCTGCGTATTCCCGTGCCGACGCATCCCATTCAACATGGTTTTCGTCCCAATACCGCATGATCTCGTACATGCGGCGCCCATACAGGCTGCCCGCCAGGCCGCGCACGCCGTCGATGAAATGACGGAATAGCACGGGGTCGGGGTGAAATGCCGTATGGTCGACGAACCCGTCCAAAGACTGGTTTGCTGCAAAAACGATCTTTGCCATGCGATTGGTTCTCCTCCTTGGTTTACACGTTCCGTATGCAGCCTCTTGTCTACATTTTATCATCTAGCAGCAGGTTTGGTTTCTCATGGATTGCTAATATGCACAGTCCTGGCCTGACCGAATGCAACTTTCACTTAACGAAGCATGATAGATAAATTAATTCTGCCCGTCAATGGTCATCAAAAGGACGAGCAGTCCTCACGGCAGTTCCACATTATCGTTCATCCGTTAGTTTCTCGTGCCATCCCAAAATGCTTTAGCCTTATCAAACACCCAATTTAAGTTCGCATAGCCCCGTTCCGCGTGAAGTCTAAGTGCATCTTCCCATGCAAAATATTGAGCGCTTTCAACTTCGTCAGACTGGTGGACAGGCTCTGCTTGTTCATCCATGGCTTCAAGAACGAATAAGCGGACCTGCTTTCGAATGGTTAACCCTTTTCGTTCGATTGGATATTCAACGTCTCCAAGCGGTGAAAGGATTCTTGACTTAATTCCGGTCTCCTCCAAAATTTCTCGGACCGCAGCCTCCTCCCATGTCTCTCCGGATTCCAGATGACCCTTTGGGAAACTCACATGTCCATACCTGTCGTCGATGAGCAGGACTTGGAATCCTGCCTGTGTCTTACGAAAAACTAATCCTCCCGCAGCACGTTCAATGAGATTGTCTGTCATCGTAACCCTCCTCTCCCCTCCAGATTTACCCACTGGTCCTCAAATTTAAAAGTTCGGGGGTACAGCTCCGTTGATATTGTAAGATACGTTTACCTTATCCTCGTTTAAAGCAATTCCTGATCTTCTAAGTTCAAATGCATTCCTCCGCTCATTCGAGTGATATTCGCATCTACATTTCTGTAAGCAATCGCTTTTCCAACCAGACTCTTCGGCAGAGTTTGAGAGCGCTGTTGCTTGAGCCATACCGAATAAGCCTCCAGGATCGGAAGGCTTCGCTTCTTTAGCTCGGCATATCGTTCTTCTGGCGAAGCATCCTTCAGCCCGCGCTCAATAGCGAAGAGAGCATGCATAACCATCGACATGCAGGTAACCTTTGAACCCGGATAAGAAAATTTGTGATGATACACGCTTTTTTTGTACAGCCAATATTTCAATTGTTCGACAGAACAATGATTTGCGGTGCACCAAGCTTTCATCGTGAGGCCACTTGCCCGATTGGCTGCGATACGTGTGTGCCAATCTTGTCTGCGTTGTTCTTTGGCATTCATGAGTTACCCTCCGTATTCAGGTTAATCTCATGATCTCATAGCTAGGTTAGTAGTTGAAGGTGTGGAGAGTTTGACGCTAATATCCTCCTAATGAATGCTCAGTCTGTCCAATTCACCAATAGCAAGGTAATATTCAATTTCTAAATATCTTCCCTCGATAAGCCTGCAATTTTGCAAATGTTCGATGTACCCGTTTATATTTCCCTTTTGAAGACACTAGTCCCCAAATAGAACTCAATTCCGCATCTTTCTCTAGTACTCATAATTGGATGGGTTGTTATCGACTCTTTCAATTCTTCTTCCGTTATCTCGTCTAATAAATTTTATGTGTGCTCTTCTAACTTTTAAACTGGTGTTACCTAGACCACCGAAGTCAAGATGCCTATGCCAAAAATCGTACCAGGAATCATCGTCTATATATAACTGATAATTTTCGACCAATGACCATAGTTTTTTGAAATATCTTTTTTTGCCGCGTAACTTCCTCAAGTTGCCCCTCCCAAAAATTAAGTATTCAATAACCCAATACATACGTATATATTGTGATCTCACAATCCCCTTCGATAAACCTTATAAAATCTAAGCATTCCACATTCTTGTTACTTCTTCTAATTCTAAGTCCTCAAATTGCATTTTATAAATATCCGGTTTCTTTAATTGATTCAAAAATTCCAAGCCGAAAGCCGGATCAAAATAATTCATCATCAAAGTCATGACAAGACCATGAGTTCCGACTACTATTTTCTTCCCTCTGTGCTCTTTTAATAGGGGTTTTAGAACGGAGATTGCCCTTTTCTGACAAGCCGCATTAGACTCTCCATCCGGCAAGGTATAATTAGGGTCATTAAAACTCTCCCTGATACTAGACATTAACTCTGCATTTCCAATAATATTAGATGAAAAATGACGTTCTCTAAGATCTTCAAATACTTTAATATCTAACTTTAAATGCTCGGCCAATCCTTCAACACTAAGAATTGCTCGAGTATAAGGACTCGATATGATCAGGTCTATGCCTTCACCTATAAGTAACTTCGTTACGTTTTCAATATCGGTCTTTCCTTTTGGGGTAAGCCCTCTTGTTCTTTCATTTCCTTCATTGTATGGTGATTCCCCATGCCTAACCATATAGATAATGGTCTTCATACAGGCCTCCTTTAGTATTAAATTAAGCTCTCGTCTTCGTCCCTTTAACAATGCTTTTTAGTTCGATTAAGTCATCTATAATTATATCCGCCTGAGAAAGTTCGTTCTCTTGTGCAAAATCAAACTTACATCCTATTGCAATTAAACCATTATCTTTTGCCGCATTTATATCCGAAAGACGATCTCCCACAACTGCGCCATAGGTAATTCCATATTTTTCCAAAATTTTCTTAACTAAATCCGATTTATTGAACGATTCAATCTGTTGGATGCTGAATGTTTCAGTAACCCAATGATCCAAATGATAATAATTCACAATCGCTCTTAAATACTCCGTCAAGCCATTACTTGCTATATAAATCGAACAATTATTCTCAGTTAGATATCTGAAAATTTCCTTTACATTAGGATATAAAGCTCCATTCCCGCTTTTTATATGTTCAACTAGTCTTTTCAAAAAATAAGCATCCGTTCGTTCTCTTACTTCAAGAGAATGGTCGGGTAACAATGCTTCCCATACTTTTGGCAAAGGTACGCCCATTATTTCACGATATTTATCAATTGGGGTTTCCTTATCCCATTCATTACGTGACCTTAACTGATTAAAAGCATCTTCGAGAGATATTTCTAAAATCTTATTTGTTTGAAAAAGCGTCCCATCCATATCAAAGATGAATGACTGAACCATTGACTTTCCTCCATTTTGTTCTCCGTTAATGGATTCGTCACTCCCGAACCATTCCGCTCCATTAACGTTCTGCGATGCCGATAATCATTCCAATAACGGCCGGAACATCTTCGCTTCGGCTGATCACGAAGAAATGGTCTGCTTCGTTGGCCTTCGGTGCCGCCATTTCGCTATTATTCGCCGACAACTGTTGACGGGCAAGCACTTCCGCGAATGTCGAAGCGTTCCGGAAAATCTCCTTGCTTCGTTGACTCGCTGCTACGCGGGCTTGGAGCACGTCATCCGGAATATCGAAATAAACGAGGATGCTTATAAATCCTTTTCCTCGAAAGTAATCCAGCAAATCCGTACGGCTTTTCCGAGCGAGATTGGAATTACAAAGAATCAGATTACATTCAGCCTGATTCACTGCATAATCGACAATCGTTTGAGTGACGGCATATTTGAGAGTATTTGGACCTTCTTTCGGACGCAGCGATTTGTAGTGAGCGTTAATGAACGCAGCGTGATTGTCTTGATCGAAGACAACCGAGTGATGCAGTTGCGCCTCCAATGATCTGGCGAATGTGGTTTTACCGCTATGCGTTTTACCGACCGTTATAACCACGAGTCTGTTCATAAGCGCCTCCGTTTCTTGTCCGTCTCCTAACTGGACCTGCCGTGTTAAATGGTAATAAAGCTCATTTCTATACCAAAAAAATCTTACTCCACTTCGCCCCAGCCGACTAGTGAATTCTGCTCGATCGTAAAGAAGAGCCTTATGGATAAAAATAACACCTATGCAATTCCCTTCATCTTACTCCGCGCGAAGTCTAATTCAGTCTTAATGATGTTTACAGATTGATCATGATTTGCAAGCTTTCACAATAAGAAAATGAGGATGAGTTGTAAGATAATCAAACCATCTTGTATACCAGTTACTCGCCTCAGGTAAGTCCTTAAAGTCCAAACTTGGTTTTGGTTCGATGATTTGGTTAATTATAAACTGTGCTGATGTTACGTTAAGAATCTCTTGAAGCGGCCTCCTGTAGAAAGTGGCCTCCACAGGGCCGGATTCTTTTTTGTTCCAGATCTCCATCAGCAACTCGTGAGCGAAATAGTCGGGTCGATCAAAATGTGTAAAGTCCATGAAAGGATGATGAACGGAGAAAATCAAGCTTCCCCCTGGCTTCAGCACGCGATGGAATTCACGAAAGGTAGGAACCCAATTGTCAATGTAGTGAAGGGTTAAAGAACTTACGATAAGGTCGAACGCCTCGTCGTTAAACGGTAGAGGATCAGATAGATCGCATGTGAGTACTGTTGCCTTATCGCCGATTCGCCTTTTACAGGCTTCAACCATTTTGGGACTAATATCAATCGCTGTAACAAGTGCCCCTTGTTTAATAAATTGCTCCGTATACCATCCCGCGGCGCAGCCGGCATCAAGAACTGAAAGCTGCTTCATTTCCGTTGGCAAAAGTTTCATCACTGCCGGTCGTTCGTAATATGCGTTATGTCCGCTCTGGGTATCAACATGCTTTTCGTAGTCCTTTGCCAGTCTATCGTAAGCCTCAATAACTTTCCCCTTCATTGGATCACACTCCTTACTTCAAGTGAATTACATTATTATTCTCTTTAGATCCCCTAACCCCTTTCGATTATCTTGTCATACAAATCTGCTAGTTCCTTCAGTCAAAAAAAGGGGCAGCTGCCGCGTCCCTTGATTTAAAATAAATTCTATAAGCCTATTCATCAACCAGTACATCAAAACGACTTAAACAACCATCTGAGCGATAAACACATGCGGGCTAGTTTCGTTCAAAAAAATAACTCGATCCCGGCGACGCTCCATTTGTTTAGTTGTCCAACGCCATGAGTAAAGGACAGCCGCGCGGCTGCCCCTTCAAAGTTGAACTTTCGTCATCCATTCGTTCAAAGTGCTAAATACGTTGAGACAAGAACGTAATAAGTCCTTAACGATCTGACCCCGTCAATTACCGATACAAAACATCTACCTGATGTTCTCCATCCATTTCTCAAGCACCGCGAGTGAAGAAGGATCCGTAATATAACAAGCGCGTGATGCAAGACGAAGCTGTTGGAATAACGGGATGGCTTGTTCTTCATCAAGAGTTAAAACGCTTCTTGATTCATAACCGAGTACAAACTCTGCAGTGTACTCTCGGATGTTCTGTGTCGCGCCATGCAGCGTCCAGCACCCGATATCGTCTGCAGCACTACCGAAGCGAACACCGCCCCAATCGGTCATCCCAGTAATCACCCCGTCTCGCACAAAAAGCTCTGGGCCATCACCACGGATGAGTTGGCGGCGTGGCTGTGCTTGGTGATACCAACCCCGAACCGCATGAATCGCCGAGGATATCATTTGTCTTATTGACTCGGGTTGTTCGCCCTTTATACCATGTCGCATATGTCCCAAAACATCTTTAACTGTCCATGCTCCCGTTGCATCGACATCCCGCATACTCAAATGAATCCTCGCCAGCAACTCTCCTAGTACCCTAGGAGGAATATCATGCAGTGATGTTGGAATTCCTTCGACAGGATGAAGAACAGCAAGCATCCAGTGTTGATCCTTGATGGTTGTGATGGTACTCAGAGAACCTGACAAAGTAAGTACAGGAGCACCCGCTTCCATACCTGACGTCTCTACAGCTTGACTCGCTCGTAGTCCAGCGCGGAAATGCTCGTCGTGATCACGTGCCAATTTAACAATGCCGTTACTGATCCTCCAAACTCGAGATGTCGACCCGGTGGAAAGTGGCTGAAGCTCCTCGTCAATTCCCCACGTACGCTTTAATTCTGAACGAACCGCATTAATTGTGGTTTCGTCACCCGGCGGAATATTACTTCCGGCAGTAGGGTGTCCAGCTGCTATATGGGGTGTAATCCCAGGTTCAGATGAACCGTTCAACTCAATCCCCCTCTTGATTTCGCAATTACCTTTTTAACAGAGATCCCTATTCAAATCCATTTAATTACAAACAGTATAACAGCTTCTTCGGATAAACCGGATAGCAAAAACAGTTATTAATAAACTTTGCTGACCGTTCGCGGAGTGAGGACGCCTCTCCATCCGGCGGCAGCCTCACTGAGCTCTTGTCTTCGCGTTAGTCCACTCGCTTAAGCACCCGAATTCTTGAGTAGTCAATTGATAAGTATATTATGGACTTGGCTTATCCCTAATCTCTTTGATTCATGCTATGAATAAACCCTTTCTACTCTAGTAAATGACAGAGGGGGAAGAGAATGAACCTTATTAGAAAGTTTTCATTTTAGTTTACTCTGTTTTTGCTGTGGGCCTTTGAACATCCCGAAGGAATTGAAAGAAAGTGCTGAAATTGATGGCTGTCCCGAATTCGAAACGTAGCGCATTGAATGCCGGCCATCGGTTACGAAAAAATTGGCGGAGGTTTGCGAGGTCGATTACGGTAATTGTTAGAGCCTGTTTTACATACACGATAAGAAATCCGATCGGCTTCATAACCGGACTTTCTATATACGGAATGATGGGCTTACACGTTGAGCTCGGCGGGTATCGAAATGACCAGTTCAGGTGGGCTCGCCCAGGTAAATGGCCGACCAGGCGGGGCTATAGAGCTGGCAGTTCCGTCGGTGCATCGTAAGATTCTTACGACGAACGCCGTCATCGGCCGGAAGCCGTCCGTCAGCCGCATGTTATTGTATTCCCGCGCGGCAGCGGTTGCCAATACCGGCGGTTCGTCTGCTTAATCGCTTGGGTCACCCTTAGGAGCTTGTGGAGCTTCATGGCATTCCCTTCGGATCGGCCACTTACATCACGGGAGCCAGCAACGCTGTCGATGGCAGAGGACCGCATTTAAAGCCCGTTGCGATCACGGGATAGCGCAAACACCTTTAAGCTTCTGAACTTCAACGTGCGGAGTTACCTCAATTTCCGGGACTACGATTAAATCCTGGCACATTTTTTTCTAGCGGTATTCCTTCGTAAGGTGGCTCACTTTGGATCGTTCTGTGTTTGTTATTCCCCGAAACAAGGTATACCATTCCATTTTGTTTTACTTTTTTATGTTCTGTGACAGTTCGCTTTCTTGCAATGATTGTTTTTCGGTTACTTTTGTAAACGGTCTCTTTTCTCACTTTCTCACTTTAGGACTTTAACTTTACAATTGAAAGGTTAACACGATAGTGGCCATACTTTAAGATGCGGTCAAGAAGTAATTGCATTTCTTCATTTGAGGCAAAGTGTGCAGTCAACAAAAAGGAACATCCATCCCCACTGATCCGGTGTACCTCGGAAATCGCCTCTTCCGCATTGAAAAACTTATGAAATGCCGGATGATTAACGGAATCAACAAAAATATTAATAAATGCAGTCACAGGCTGCCCAAGCTTGGCCTTATTTATCGCAATCGTATATTGTTCAATGATGCCCAATTCCTCTAACCTTCGAATGCGATTTCCCACAGCCTGCCCAGTCATGTGTATTTCTTTACCAATATCCTTCCATTGTATTCTTGAGTTTTCCCTTAATAAAGCCAGTATTTTGAGATCCACATGATCAATCATAATAATGATTTAGTCCTTTCATCATGAAACTTGGAAGCAGAGAACCGTTTCATCAACTTATTCTGTTCATTAGAAATCGTCGCTATACTTAGTTATATCACCTTACACCTAATTGTCTAGCAGCTATTTTTTTTATAGCGCAGATGAGCAAGAAAACATTAAAAGGAGGTTTGTTACATGGAAGCTACCACTTTAATAAAAAGCAATTTTCAAGAGTATATTAATCAGGGAGTGACATTGGTCGAGTTTTGGGCACCTTCTTGTGCACATTGTAAGCTGCAACTGCCGGTCATTGAAGAATTGGCGGAAAAATTTAAGCATCAAGCTGTAATCGCAAGAGTGAATGTCCAAATTGAAAAGGAGTTGGAAGAGGAGTACGGTGTAACGAGTCTCCCAACTTTGATTCTATTCAAAGACGGGTATCGGGTCGAGAAATTAGAAGGATTTCAAAGTCAGGACTCATTGATTCAAAAAGTACAATTTTACACCTCTATAGGGGATACTTGTTGAAGATCAGCAAAGACATTCTAAAGTATTAATTGCATTTCTTCATTTGAGGCGATGTGGGGGCAACGAATCCGGAGTTCCGGAAATCGCCTCTTCCGTACTAAAAACGTATGAAATGCTGGCCAGGTGAAAC
This sequence comes from Paenibacillus humicola, assembly GCF_028826105.1. Taxonomy (NCBI): domain Bacteria; kingdom Bacillati; phylum Bacillota; class Bacilli; order Caryophanales; family Paenibacillaceae; genus Paenibacillus; species Paenibacillus humicola. The sequence continues at coordinate 459,932 of NZ_JAQGPL010000001.1, read as the reverse complement.
AAAGGAGTGTAGGATATGGATTCAGTCATTTCAAAGAAAGTAACGTTTATTTCATATAGTATGGCTTTTATATTTATTATCTCGATGATTACGGCTGCAGTGATGTTGAAAGATCACCAGCTTATTCTGCCGGAAGCTGCTGCAATGGCGGTTGCTATGTGGGTGTACCGAGAAGAAGGATGGATCAGGCAACCCTCAAAGATTTTTCTTGCACCTTCTTTCACTGCCGCCATCGGTTTCGTGGTGAATCATTTAAATATTCCTTATCTGGGAAAAGTCAGCCTGACCATCGTACTCTTGATGCTCTTTATGCGCATCATTCAGTCGAACTTAGCACCGTCCATTGCAACGGGTTTACTACCGTTAGTTGTGAATGCAAACGAATGGTCATTTATTATTTCGGTTTTCATTGAAACCTTCATATTAATGCTCGGGGTTCTCGTATTTGGTTTAAATAAAGGACTTGAGAAGAAAGTTAAAATAAATTACAGGTATATGCTCGTTTTCTTAGTGCTGACTTTCGTGTGGATGGGTTTATGCTGGCTTGTTGGATACGAACAACTCGCAGTTATACCGCCTATTCTCGTTGTTGTGTATGAGTCTCTTCAGAAGCCGATGTATATCGGCAAGATGGCTTTTAAGCAAGGGCTTGTGTTGACAATATCTGCGACTGTCGGAACGCTAGTGTACTTGTCTATTGATTTGTGGATAGTGGCAACGATATTAGATATGCTTTTGATGCTTATTCTGTTGCGTATTGTCGGCATGCGCATGCCAGCAGCTTACGGCTTCACACTGCTGCCGTTTGTTTTCCCAAAAGATAATGTTACGATGTTACCGTTAGTTTCATTGGTTGCATCTGTATTCCTGTTATCTTCAGTATTGGTGTATAAAAAAATTGAAATGAAGCGAAGGACGAAGGCAATTCAAATGCTTAATAACTTATAGTCTTTCCACTTTATCCTAAATTGAATTGGGTCAAGAAAAACGGGACGCTTCCTTGTGGAAACCCCGTTTTTTCCTCTACCGGCCGATAACTTCAACCTCAAAAGGAGCTGCCGCGCAATCATAAGGCCGGCAGTTTCATTGGCAGCGAACCACATTAAGCTCGAAGCTGCAAATGTTTATCTTGAACTAAAGCTCCCTAAGAGCCCATTACCATGTCTCATCAAGATGTTCCGCATAGTAAGAAATTCCCCGTTTGAAAAATTGAAGTTTTTCGTCTGAGGTTGTCTCCATCAAGTTAATCAAAACCAGTTCCATTGCTTCTTTGTAGTTCTGCGTATTGTAAAGGGCTATCGCAAGAAAAACTTGGATAGCTCTGTTGTTTGGAAATTTCCTCACACCTCGACGTAATGTTTCCACTGCTTCCTGATAGTTACCCAGTGCACGGTACGTGCTTCCCAGCCCAAGTAAGCACCTTTCAAGATCCGGTCCAGAAAGACCCAAATCGATAGCACTCAGATAATACGAAATGGCTTCTTTGCCCATTCCCGTATTGTCGTGTGCGACTCCTGTCTGAAAGTTTATTTGCGCATCATTTGGGTAGAGAGCAGCCAAATCTAAAAGAAGCGCACGGGCTTGCGCCAGAATAGATTCATCTTGTTTAGCTCGCCCCTCCTCACGCAACTGAATTGCCTTAGCTAAACGATCTCGCATCTTTGGTACATCCTCCCCAAGGTTTTTACGCTCTTCTGCCCGTTCGTGGAGTAGCCGCCGCTCGCAGATTGATCATAATTTGCAAGCTTTCACAATAAAAAAATGTGGATTTGTTGTAAGATGATCAAACCATTTTGTGTAAGTTACTCGCCTCGGGTAAATCCTTAAAGTCCAAACTTGGCTTTGGTTCGATAATTTGGTTAATTGCAAAATGTGCTGATGTTACGTTAAGAATCTCTTGAAGGGGCCTCCTGTAGAAAGTGACCTCCACAGGGCCGGATTCTTTTTTGTTCCAGATCTCCATCAGTAACTCGTGAGCAAAGTAGTCGGGTCGGTCAAAATGTGTAAAGTCCATGAAAGATGATGAACGGAGAAAATCAAGCTTCCCCCTGGTTTCAGCTCACGATGGAATTCACGAAAGGTGGGAACCCCGTTTTACGATTCGCCTTTTACAGGCTTCAACCATTTTGGGACTAATATCAATAGGTGTAACAAGTAAAATGAACGAACAAACTTGCTCGTATAACTAGCAAGAATGGCAAGAGCAGTGTAAATAATCCACCAAAAGATGATCGAATTATTTTTCGCGATCCACACCCAAACGCCAGCCGCAATAAAGGTCGTTAACGGAAACAAAAATGCTCTTTTTGTTAGAAAGTAACCAAGGATATTCAATAGCACGACGAATAGGGGGAGAACAATTGTTAACCAGAGGACGATATGAATAGAAATACCCTCCTTCAAGCTTCAAAGAACGGTCAGCGTAATGTATTGGCATTCTTTGACTTGTATCGTAGTCTGAAAAACGAAAACGCAAAGAAGAAAATCCCGATAATTAGAAACCATACCCTTCCTTCATAAGAAATCATTAAAAAAAGCTCTCGTGTGTTTGATGGTCCTGATTCGGGGCCAACGCTATAAGGATAACTGTAAACAAATGGTGCTGTTCCTAAAATGAGCAAAGCCGTTCCAATTATTAAAGAGAAATAAAAGGAAAAACCCTTCATAATATCCCCCTTTATCCTACGATTCACGATGAGGTTAAAGAATCATCCTCCATTGCATTAACATCCTTTTGGGAATCAAACTATAGCGAAGTGAGACCGCCAGACCGGAGCGTCGGGAGCCCTATCGTCGGTTGGAACCTTTTTTATCCAGCATGCAAGTCTTACTCGATATACTCCATAATAGGTTTGAATGCCTGATACTCGCAAAAAAATTGATGACGATCCCCTCTTGAAAAAATAGCGGAAACCGCTAAGCGGAAAATGATTGCCCGGGTGATCATTTCTTTATACAGCTCATTGCTTGGAAGCAGATCGATCTCCGAAACCTCGCTTCCCTGCCAGGCTATACAATCGCAAACTAGAATGGCCTCCGCATATTCTACCGGGGCAATCGTTGGAGAAAAATCAATGACCAATGGCTCTAAATCCTGGTCAAAAAGAATATTCCCCGACAAGTCGCTATGAACAAGCTGCACCTGATCGTGCTCTTTCTTACGAACCCTGCTAAGCAAGTCGTGCAGACACTCTTGAATCTCTTGAGGCAGCTCGCTTGGCAAACCATCTACTTGCCATGCAATCCGATGACCCTTGGACCAAGGGTTGTCGATCGGAGGGATGTCCCCGAAACCAATCGAAGACAGGTCGCGGTGAAATAATCTCGATACGAGAAGCTTATCTTCTATCCGCCCTTTGACATCCTGTCCCGTTTCAAAATGAGTACAAATCCACCCATGACTGACAAAAGTGCCGGATTTACTTCTTATCGGCTTTGATAGCCGATACCCTTGCGGGTCGAGATGGTAAATAATATTCAGCAGCCATTCATAATGCTGACGATCATCCACAGGCTTTAAGACCGCGCGCCCCACTCTTACCGATGTATTCTGTCCGCCGCTTAAGGCCACGATATCCCCGCTCAGATGAAAGGAATGCAACACTTCTTCGGATAGCCCCATTTTTTCACCCCGACATACCGATAATATTTAACACCTTACATATCTGCGTTTGAACCCAAGCCTTCCTCGCTCCATTTCTTTTCGAATACTTTCGGAAGCGTTTAGGAGGCTGCTTTTTTTTCCTTCCCGTTTGAGTTCTACCGTACCGACTTCTTTTGCAGTCTGGACGGCCTTCTCATGCTGCGGCAAATAGGAAATCGCCACGGTGTATAAAAAATTATTCATCGCGGATTTCGTTCGTTCCGGTGAATCGTGAATCGAGTTTTTCACAAGATCTAGCATATGGGAAATTTTGATTTCGGAAAATTCATGGTCTTTGCGGTTCCCTAAAAGCCAGCAATAGCAGCTCCAGCCCCCCGACATTCTCAGCTCGTCACCGCTGGCAATCCATTTATCGGCTACGTCTTGTGCAAGATCCGACTCGGATAACGTGACGGCCACCACATAATCGGACAGCATATAAAAATACGCCGCATCCATCCAGCGGTCATAATCCGACTCGGTCATGGCTTTCGGGTCCGCGATGACGCCCGCAAAGTACATCGCATCGTAGTTACCTGTGGCATACAGCTGTTCAGCTAAAGAGAGGTTCATTTTGATTTTCTTTGCCATCGGTTTCATAGCGCCTGTCGCCACGCCAAAAAGCGGCTCGTGCGCGCCATTGGAGATGTACATTTTTTTCAGACGTTCTTTCCCCAATGCTTCAAGCTCCTGCATAACGGTTTCGAAATTCATTTTCTGCACTTCCTTTCTTAGGATGAATGCAAGTACTATTCGCAAAGCGAGACAGCCGCGCAGCCATGCTGCAGCTTATCGAACGTTTGTCTCCTTTTATGGGTCATTTTATCATAGGAACGGTACTCATAAGAATCCCCTTATTTATGCTCTTCTTCCAGTTTAGCCGGGCGGTTCCGCCGCGTTCTTCCCGGATTTTCGTTTTCGTCATCTATGATTTGTTAATACTTTTCTAAGTTTTCTTCATTCCTTTTGCGTGCGTTCGTGCTATTTTTAATATAACCGTCCCGGGACTATACGAACGTACAAAGGAGTGATTCGAGCATGAAAGTAACGAAGGTGAACGTTTATGTACAAAACGAGTCCAAAAACATACAGACCGGAAGGTCCTGGCTTTCGGAAACCGTGATTGCCAACCCGTTGTCGATCTATCCCGAGTACGGCGCCCGCCGCTCATCCTGGAGGGGGATGGATCAACGGGTATTGGTGCGAATCGAGACGGATGAAGGTGTGGACGGATTGGGGTTCAGCACCGGAGGGATGGCTGCGGCTTCAATCATCAAGCATCATTTTGAACAGCTGCTCATGGGCCAAAATCCCTTTCAGGTCGAAAAGCTTTGGGATATTTTGTTTAAGTCCTCCTTGCCGTACGGAAGGAAGGGCCTCCCGATCATGGCGATCTCCGCCGTCGATCTCGCCTTATGGGATTTAATCGCCAAAGCGCGCAGCGAACCGCTGTACCAAACGCTAGGAGGACCCGTTAAAGACAAGGTGCAGGCATATGTGACCGGAAACGAGTACGACAAGGTTAAGGGCAGCGGCTATTGGGGCCAGAAGCTGGCCATGCCGTACGGCCCGCATTCCGGACAGGAAGGCATCCGGAAAAATGTGGAGCTGGTTCGCAAGGCAAGGGAGACGCTCGGCCCGGATATGGAGCTGATGCTGGACTGCTACATGGGATGGAATGTGGACTATACGATTCGCATGGCAAAAGAGCTGGAGCCTTACCGGATCCGATGGATCGAGGAATCGCTGCCCCCGGACGATTATAAAGGATACGGAATGATCAATCGGAAAATATCGTCCACGGCTATTGCTACGGGCGAGCATGAGTATACCAGATGGGGTTTCGCCGAGCTGCTGGAGGTAAGAGCCGCGGAAATTTTGCAGCCCGATATTTGCTGGTGCGGCGGACTCTCGGAGGCGAGGAAAATTTCCGCGATGGCTTCCGCCCATCATATTCAGGTGATCCCGCATGCGGGCGGGCTTCAGCCATGGGCGCTGCATCTCATTTTTGCCGATGCCAATATCCCGCTGGCGGAATATATTTACCGGGCCGACGAGCGAAACGACGATCCGGTCATCGACGGCCTGCCCGCTCCGAAGAACGGATGGTTCGAGCTCCCGGAAGGGCCGGGAGCGGGCATTCGTTTAAGCGACCGGGCGCAAGAGCTGATTACGGAAATCCATTAACGCTGCACGAAATATCCGAACGAAGGAGGACAAATCTGATCATGAAAGCATTGATGTGGACCAATCCGCGGCAGATGGGCATGACCGAGCTGGAGACCCCGCTCCCCCGGGAAGGCGAAGTACGGATTCGGGTGCGCAGCGTAGGTATATGCGGTTCCGATTTGGAGGGATATCTGGGGCATAACAGCTTACGAACGCCCCCGCTTTTGATGGGACATGAGATTTCGGGCGTTGTGGAAGCGCTTGGCGATTCATGCAAGCGCCTACACGAAGGGGACCGCGTCGTGGTAAATCCGCTAATCTCGTGCGGCACGTGTCTGTCCTGCATCAGGGGACGCAGTAACCTGTGCGTGAACAGGCAGATCGTCGGCATTCACCGCCCGGGCGGCTATGCGGAATATGTGACGGTTCCGGAAAGCTGCGTCTATCCGATTCCCGATCGCTTAAGTTTTCGAAGCGCTTCCTTGACCGAGCCTCTTGCTTGCGCGCTTCGCGCCGCCCGGCGTGCTTTCGACTCCCATTCGGTTCCCGGCGTAGTCGTCATTGGAACAGGTGCGTTAGGCGTCCTTGCCGCGTATGTGTCGCGTATTCTGGGAGCATCGAAGGTTATCCTGCTGGACCGAAACGAAAAGCGGATCGACAATATGAAGAAACTAGGCTTCGATCATGTCATTCAGGCAGGCAGCGGCGACGCCGTTGCGCAAATTCGCGATGCCGCAGGACCCCGGGGAGTGGATATCGTGATCGATGCCGCAGGCTTTCAACCTACCCGGGAATTGGCGGTCGGCATTTTGAATGCAGGCGGCACGGTCATGAATATCGGCCTTGGCATAGACGGAACGGAACTGCCCGTCAATCATCTCATTCGCCAAGAAATTGAAGTGAAAGGGTCGTTTTGTTATACCGTTCAGGATTTTACCGACGCGCTTGAACTGCTTTCACTCGAAAAAATTCATGAACGGGGCTGGAGCCGGACGGAAGCGCTGGAGCAAGGCGGGGAATGCTTCGCTTCCTTGACCGATGGCCTGGTGGGCGAATCGAAAATTTTTCTGGAGCCGTAAGACAACCGGATCGAAGCCGGCAAAAATGAAACGGAGATGGTGACCATAATCAGAATTGATTCCCATCAGCACTATTGGCTGACGTCGCGAAACGATTACGGGTGGCTTCAGCCTTCTCTGGGCAGCATGTATGCCGATTATATGCCCGAGCATTTAAAACCGCACTTAATCCGGTTTCGGATCGACAAAACCATTATCGTTCAAGCCGCTCCTACTGCAGAGGAAACCGATTTCTTGTTGGAGCTTGCGGAACGGGAGGAGACGGTGGCGGGGGTTGTCGGCTGGCTGGACCTGGAATCCGCAGATTTCGAGGAGAAACTGAGCCATTATCGAAGGAATCCCAAATTCGTAAGCTTCCGTCCGATGATTCAAGATTTGCCTTCCGACTGGATCATCCGGGAGGACGTGATCGGGCGGATCAAGCACTTGACCGAGGCGGGCTTTCGGATGGATTTGCAGGCGAACCCCAGACATCTTTCCTATATCCTTCAAGTATTGGAGCAGGTTCCCGAATGGCATGCGGTGATTGACCATATCGCGAAGCCCGCAATCGGGCAGAAAGAATGGGAGCCCTGGGCAAGCCAAATGGAGCGGATCGCCGCCTATCCTCATATCATGTGCAAGCTGTCCGGCATGGTCTCCGGGCGAACGGGTGCGCCATGGTCAAAGGAAGACATCGCGCCGTATGCCAAACATGTGATCGACGTATTTGGCAAGAAAAGGGTCATGTTCGGCAGCGATTGGCCGATCTGCTTATATTCGGCCACCTACGGCAGTGTCGTCGATTTGTTCGAGTACTGTCTGGACGATAGCTGGACCGAGGAGGAGCTGGCCGGCGTTTACGGCGGCAATGCAGCCCGGTTTTATGGCTTGAATATACAGGGATCCAATACCTAATTTGTGTGAGAAGCCGGGGGGCCAGGCGCCCCCTCTTTCAATTCAGGAATTTTACGTTAAAGCTGAGACTCTAAGCAAAAAACTTATAAATAATAGAACCGACCCAAAATGCAAGCCCTATCCAAATCATGATGAACAAGGCTCCGGTTACCCAATTCCTGGGTTTACCGTTGTTCCGGATCTCCTCCGCTTTATCCCTGCAATCCTGAATTACGTCTTGCGGAATCAGCTTCAGAGCAAGTGTAATGCCTAACGGGACGATGATCAGGTCATCGAGGTAGCCAAGGACCGGTATAAAATCAGGGATGAGGTCTATCGGGCTGAAGGCGTAAGCTGCCACGCAGACTGCTACTAGCTTCGCATACCAAGGTACCCGAGGGTCCTTATACGCAAGATACAGAACGAATAGATTCCGCTTGATCTCTCTCGCCTTCGCTTTTACTCTATCGATCGCTTTTACCTGGCGCATAATCGATCCCCACCGTACGTGAATGTCATGACTCCATCATAAACGATAGAACGCTCAGGAAATAGATACCTGAGTCATAGACGCCCGGCTGCTGGTATAATGAGAAAATGTGATAGAGGCGCTTCACGATACGCAGCATGATCCTACATCACGGAGGTATTGGGGTGCAGTCCAAAAATGGTTCTCGGCAAAAATGGCTTCTTCGAATATATCTCCTCATTGGTTCGATCATCCTTTCTTTCCTATCGATTTTGGCCGCGATCTATCTTTCATCCCTTGTACATCATGATCAGGCTCCGGCTGCTTCTAATGCTCCAAGCGCTCCGGACGCTCTGACCGGACTTCGAGCCGTCGGCCGTACGGATACAACGGTCACGTTGTCCTGGAACCCGCCGAATGCCAACCATCCCGAATTTTATACGGTTTACAAAGATTCGGCAGCTGTGGGCACAACAACGACATCTCACTATACGTTTACCGGGCTCTCTCCATCCCGTACATACCTCTTTTATGTCAAATCGGGCCTGGGGGCCGGTTATACGCCTGTCTCCAGCCAAACCGTCGTCGTTACGACAAGGGCCGCGCAAGCCGCATCCTCCGCGAGCCGAAAAGACAACGGCATCAAATCCGCTAACGGCAAAAAAGTGATCGGCTATTATGCAGGCTGGACGGCATACAGCGGCAATCGAGTGACCCAATTGGATGGAAGCAAGCTGACGCATATCAACTACGCTTTCGCAACGATCGGTCCCGATCTTAAAATCGCCCTGGGCGACCCTTATGCCGATATCGAACACCTTTATCCGAACGATTCGCCCCGAGATCCGTTCCATGGCAATTTCAATCAGCTGTTGAAGGTTAAGAAGCTTTACCCCCATTTGAAAACGTTAATTTCAGTCGGAGGCTGGTCGTGGTCCGGCCGGTTTTCCGATGCCGCGCGAACGAAAGCATCCCGAACGGCTTTCGCGGACAGCTGCGTGAAGTTTATCGTCAAATACGGTTTTGACGGCGTTGACATCGATTGGGAATATCCAGTGGACGGCGGCGAGCCGGATAACGTGCGCAGACCGGCGGATAAGCGGAATTTTACCTATCTGATGCAGGAGCTGCGTAGGAAGCTGAATGCACAAGGAGCGAAGGACGGGAAAAGCTATCTGCTCAGCTTTGCGGGCGCAGCGGGTCCGGGCTATGCGAATAATGTAGAACTGAACAAACTGCAGAAAATCGTGGACTACATCAACGTCATGACGTACGATTTTCAGGGAACGTGGGATTCGACGACCGGCTTGAACGCGCCTTTGTACAAGGATCCCGGCGGCGGCCCGGCAGCCGGCAATGTCCATGATGCGGTGCAAATGTATCTCAACCGGGGAGTGCCCGCAGGCAAGCTGATGATGGGCGTTCCTTTCTATGGCTACCGCTACGACAACGTTCGAGAGGCGAACAACGGGCTGTATCAGACGTTCAGCGGCGGGAAGGTTCTTCCCTATTCCCAAATTGCTTCTCTTTTCTCGGGAAAAGGGTATACCCGGTATGTCCGGGAAAGCTCCCGGGTTCCCTACCTGTATAACGGATCCAGCTTCATCAGCTACGAGGACCCGGAATCCATCGGCAGCAAAGCGGCTTTTATTAAAAAACAAGGCCTGGCGGGAGCTATGGTATGGGAATTAAGTCAGGATACAGCGGACCACGATCTGCTGAATGCGCTGTATCAAGGGCTGAAATCGCCCGATTCGGTTAAGGACGATTAATCCCTATATATCAAATAGCCGCCGCGTGCCTCAATGATCTAAGGTTTAAGCTTCTCATCCGGCAGATGACCGGGCTCTCAAGTATGCTTACATGCGGTCTTTAATCAGATTAATCGCTTGTTTAGTCTGATTCTCAAATCCTCCGGGAGCCGGTTCATGAAGCTCGAATTCAAATCCAGCCCACCGATACAGCCTAATCGCTTTGTGAGACCAGGTTGATGTGGGTATATACATCACGCTGTCGCCTTCGATTTCAATCATGTGTCTTACCCCTGCCGCAATGATAGCCTTGCCTAACCCTCTTCCTTGATATTGCGGTTTTACCGCAACCCAGTGGACAAACGGATGCCGACGAATACCCGTATAATTCCACCAAGCCGTAAAGGTGGCTATTTTCTCGCCAGAATCCGCTTGAATGAACAAGGTTCTTCGTTTCACCTCATTCTCATATGGGATATAGTTTTTCGTAAAATAGTCCGCCGCCGCATCCTTTTCATCAAATTCCAGGACGGATGTTTCAATCTCCCCCCACGCTTCTTCATCACCCGTCTGGAACGTTACGATCGAATATCCTTTTGGCAAAGCCGCTTGCGGAATTGGAGCTCCTGTTTCTCGCTTAAGAATAATCCTATACCACTCCAGGCTTTTATCTAACATGTTGGCCCTCCCTTGTCAGGAATTCGTGTCTGGTAACCAATAATGCTTCAATTTCGAACCATGCTGCTGATCAATGCAATGGCAATCAAAATAAGCGGTCTATAACGGTAAACCCAATGATGACGGCAATAAGCTTGGTAGAAGCCGATAACCCTTTCGGTTTGCTTAACGTATCCAGTTTCCGATTTATATTCTTCAGCTCATCGAGTATTTCCCGGTTCAATTGTTCGGACATTTTTTTGATGTCCCCCCTTTTCAAAGCCCTGAGCTTCAGGACAGCGGCGGAAGACTGAAGGCGAGGCCCTGCCACTTGCTCTCCCCCCGTTCAAACAGCCGGCGATTGTGTCTGGCAATCTCACCGAAAAGCTGCAGCGCAGCACGATCATTAAGCCCGGAAATATCCCGGTCCAGATGCTCATGAAGCAATTCGGCCAGCAGCGCGCGCGCCGTCTCCCGGTCCCAAAAAGCCGCGTTCAATTCGCTGTTGCCGAAAAGCGAATAGCGATGCAGGTTGCACGAGCCGACGGTGCCCCATTCTCCATCGATAAGCATGAGCTTGGCGTGAATCCAGACCGGATTCCGCTTGCCATCGTCGCCTAATCCGGCAATTCCCGCCAAGGTGAAATTATCGAAAGCCGCAAGGTCGGCAAATAGTTCATGGAGTTTCCCCTCTGCCGGCATCAAGACTGCAATTTCCACCCCACGCTGCAATGCATGGCGCAAACACCGGATGATCTCCGGAACGTCGATCGCCTGGTTCTCGATATAAATGGAACGCCGGGCAGCACCGATCGCCGCGCAGTACTGCTCCAAATTCGACCGTTCCCCGTCTTCAATTGAATATGCGGCATCTTGAGGCGCGGCATGCCCGTTCGAATACCGGCCGCGATGAATCGTCCGTTGAATTTGAACGATGGCGTTTCCCTTTCGCTCGGGCACTTTTGCCGGAAAAGGAAGGTCGGACTCGCTGCCTGCCCCCCACCGGCCGTCGGCCAAATGCCGCTCGCTTGCTTCATTCCAGCGTTGGACAAAGTTATGATGGACGTCGACCGCGGAAGGACCCGCGAGCTCTATGTATACATCATGGTTTTGGTTTTTGCCGCCGCGATGGCCGGGTGCGACTACGGAGTGGGGGTTGAGATTGATCCCGCCAAGAAACGTCGTCTCCGTTTCCGTACCGGCATCGATAAGCCAGCACTTCTGGTGCTGACAGTATCCGGGCTGAGCCCGATCCCATCGGATACGAAGGGACGAAGAACATTCTTTCAACCGTTCAACGTGTTCGGGCGCTCCCCAAAAAGCGTTTGTTTCCAAATATTCCGTTTCGGGATCGGGGCGCCAAAAAATGATGCGAACGTCCAGCCCTCTCTCGGCAGCCCGACTCAGGACGTCGAGCGGCGAGCCTCTTCCGTCCGGCATTTGACATGCCGCCCACATAAACGTGACCGTCGCCCAGACGCTGATCTTCGCCTGTTCAATCGCCTCGCACACCCGGCGGAATGCAGGCTCCCCGTCGATGAGCGGCCGCAAAACATTGCCGGAGCGGACGGGGTATGATGCGCCGCGAGCGTAAGGGATGGCAAAATCGCTAAAGCCCAACTCATCCGTCATGAAAAACGCCTCCTCGATATCGGGCGGACGCGTACCGCTAAGTACTTGTTCTTTTATCGGGCTGGAAAATCCTTTAACTTTCAGGAAGGTTTTTAAAATATGGACGGACTGGAGGGAAATATACGCGGCGCCAAGCCTGCCCCTATGCCGTCCCGATTATCTATCCGCGCGGGGGATCACAATGAAGGGGGTTAATGATTAAGGGTATGTAGGATACGAAAGCCGCCTGCCTCACATATCCGGTAGGCGGTAATCCGTCATTCCACAAATTCCACGAATTCCACAAATTCAGGGGACCGCAGCATGCCGGCTTTCGTCCAATTCCGGAATCGGACCTTTGCGCGCAGCCGCGGCTCGATATAGACATAATTCCGATCCTCGCCGGTCGCGAGCTTTTTTGCAGCTTCGTGAAAAGCCTTGCGCTGTCCCGCGGGAACGGCGAGCTCGATCATCCCTGCCGGCCGTCCATCAACCTGGGCCAGCCAGCCGAATTGATGCTTGCGGTAGCCGCCGAGCTCGACAATCGCCGTTTGATAGTTGATCACCTTCTGCCACCGGTCGGAACGCCGGCTGACATAGCGGCTGTACTTTTCTTTGGCAACGATTCCTTCAAGGCCGCGTTGACGGATAAGATCAAACAATTCGTTTCCTCGGCCGTCGACCTGCAGCACGCGGCTGTAATATGCGTTTTCCGTCAGAATTTCGTCGAGAATTTTTCGACGTTCGGTCAGAGGGCGGCTTCGAAGATCGCGGCCGTTATACTGCAGCACATCGAACACAAAATAGCGCACGGGTATCCGCTGCCTGGCTTCCCGGATTTTAGGAATTTTCGTCATCCGGAACCGCTCCATCAGCGTTTCAAATTCGACCTGGCCGGTATCCGGATTCACGTAAGCTGCTTCACCATCCAGAATCACGCCGCCGCCGTCGACCGGCACATTTTGCAGCTCCGGATACTGGCGGGTGACCTCGTTCCCGTGCCGGGTAAACAGCTGAACGCGGCGCCCGGGCTCGAGGCTCAGCAGCAATCGGTGGCCGTCGATTTTGGGTTCAAAAACAAACCGTTCGTCGTCGAACGGTTCCTCCCGTGTGCCAGTCAGCATCGGCGAAATAAACATCAAGCCTTCCTCCGTCCTGCAATCCCCATTTCAAAAGATTGTATCACTTCGGAAAGCCGCTGAAATCAGGTAAATGATGTATAACGTTCATGAATGTTCCGCATAATATCTTTACATTCAGGAGGTGCATAATCGATGGCCAGAAACCGAAACAATCAGCTTGTTGTCCCGCAAGCGCGTCATGCGCTCGATCAACTGAAATTCGAGGCTGCGCAGGAGCTTGGTATTCAAATTCCGGCAGACGGCTACTACGGCAACATCGCAACCCGCGATGCCGGCGCCCTTGGCGGATACATCACCCGCAAATTGATCCAAATTGCCGAACAGCAGCTTGGCGGCAGATTCTAGAGACACACGGCCCGTCGACCCTGGCGGGCCTTTATTATGACGAAAAAGATGCTGAGATTAATGTTTCAGCTTCGGTAACAGCCTTTTCAAATAATTCGTCAGCCCAAGCCATACGTTCTGCGATCTCCTCCACCGTTTTCACGCCATAAAGGGTTTCAAGAACCGACACCGCTTCAGCAGGTAAATCCCTTGTCGCATGGAACAAAAAACAATACTATATCCCGTTAAGCGAACAAAAGGCTGCCAAATCGGCAGCCTTCGTCGTGACACGATCGCAAACGGATGATGGACCTTATTGCTCAAGCGCATTTTGCAAAACGGTCCGGTTACGCAAAATCCATGCCGCCGCACGCGCTCTCCAGGCGATCCCCCAAAGCGGCCCATGGCGATCCGGAGTGATTTGCATCTCGATCGCTTCTTCGGCGGTTTCGCGTACAACAACCTCCAGGATGAGGTGGAATAATGAGTGCCGCTGGGCGGGACTAGCGCCGTAAGCATCGGCGAGCAGGCGAAGCTGCCGCGCTCGTGCCTGAAGAGAAGGCAAGCCTACCCTTTCGGCAACATCGTCGTCATGAAGCTGAGGAAACAGCCAGCATACTCTGGCAAGCTCGACCATGGGATCGACAGGTCCGGCGAATTCCCAATCGATTAACGCAACGGGCATGCCATCACGGGTGACCATATTCCAAGGCGCAACATCACCGTGACTGTAAACCCGATTGGATCCGCCCAGATCCCGCAAAAACCAAGGCTTCCACACCGCATCGGCGGCAGGCTTGAACTGTGCTGACGCATCATGAAGCCTTCGCAGCATCCGGCCGACTTCCACGATCGCCTCGTCCCTCCAAGGGCCGGGGTGCACGAATTCGCCTTCGATATAGCTCAACATTTCGCGGCCTTCTTGATCCAATCCGGAACCGATAATGGACGGTACGGACGTGAAGCCACGTTTTCTTAAATCACGCAATAAAGCGTGCACATGAGGTGTCCAGGGACCGGAAGGCCGAAGCACAACGTCCCCCTGCCGAGCCACCGATTTTTCCGCGGACAGTACGACTTCTTCGTTCTTACGCGGATCTTCATGTTCATTGTTATTCAAAAATGCTGCCCCTTTCAAGGGGATTCCCGCAGTTTACCGGGCCATTATGCGATCTCCCCTCGTTTTGTTACCCGCTCCAGACGTGACTTTGCTAACCATAAAACCGCCTCCTTTGATAAATTCCTTAACAATGTTGACTTATCAATTTTACCAACTTTTCTTTGGTTTCGTTTAATCGTCCTTTAGCATTAGTCGTATCCTTCGGTTCAACCCAGGCAAATCCATCCGATCTGTAGCGTGGGAAGACATGCATATGATAGTGTGTTAAGTCATTAAATAAACCGCCGTTTTGAATGATCGTTATTCCATCCGGACGAAATTGTTCCTTGAGTAACCTTGCGAACATTAAGGATACCTTCATAATTTCATTGGCAGTATTTTCGTCCAAGTCATCGACATCATGGTAATGCTGTTTAGGAAGTATGAGTATATGGCCTTCGTTTAATGGCGCGATATCGAGAATACAAGCAACCAAATCGGTCTCATAAACAGTGTTTGTTTCTATTCTTTTATTTGCAAGCTTACATCCTAAACACTGGCTTTTCGGCATTTTTATCCCCCTACTTTAAACATAAGCAGGCTGCACAGTCCATTGTCATATTTAACGGCTGAATAAAATGTCCATGATCGTCCCGATACTCCCCGCCTTACGCCCATATAGAACATCCGGGTCATAGACCTCGACGAATCCGCAGGATAAGCAGGCACGAACAAATAATGGTTGTACTCAATGTCGAGGATCTTGCTCAAGCCCGCCCCGTCATCGAAACTTCTTTTATTCCGCATTCGTTTGATTTGCATTTGGCGCATTTAAAGTTATGTTCGATCAATTCCATGACGCTCATATCGGAGCTGCTCTCCGTATAGTCCTCATCCGATCTCGTGCAGGTTGTTTTCGCACACCGGGCATTTGCCGTTTTGGATCTCGACTTTTTTGTCACAGTAAGGGCATACGATCATGAATGTCGCTTCTTTCTAACTTCGTCTTCGTCTTAGCATTGAAAAATAGAAAAGGACCGCCGCTCCCCGCGCCCAGCATGAAAAGGACGTCCCTGAAGAGCGCCGGCCTTATGGATACCTGATCCCCCGCAAAAAACCGCCGGAAGTTCTTGCCGGCTGGTCACGGCCAACGGCCGCACCGCCAAAAAGTTCCATAAAAAGTAAAAAACGACTCGAGAACCTCTCACGGCTCTAGTCGTATTGTCATTTTTGATGGATTTTAACAGAATCAGGCTGTATTCGCCTTCTATAATAGTATTATAACTCCGCGATTTTTATAAGTCTATACTTTTTTTCGGATTTTGGCTATATTTTTTAATCTAAAGGAAAGGCCGGTTTATCCGGCTGTTCGGCCATTCGAAAAAAAGGAGGGCGAATAAACTTGATCCGCATGGAAGGCATCGGCAAATCCTTTAAAATCGCGCAGCGGTCGGCCGGGGTGCGTCAGGCGCTGAAGGCGCTTTTTGTCCGCGAATACCGAATCGTCGAGGCGCTCCGGGAAATTTCCTTCACGATCGGGGAAGGCGAGATCGTCGGGTATATCGGCCCGAACGGGGCGGGTAAATCAACCAGCATCAAGGTGATGAGCGGCATTCTTGTGCCGGACTGCGGGGCGTGCTCGATTATGGGCTACACCCCGTGGAAGGAGCGCGCCGCTTACGTGCAGCACATCGGGGTCGTATTCGGCCAGCGGAGCCAGCTGTGGTGGGATGTGCCGGTGATCGATTCGTTCGAGCTGCTGCGGGACATCTATCGCATCCCCGCCGCCGTGTACAAAAGCAACCTCGCGATGCTCGCGGATACGCTGGACCTGCACAGCTTGCTGCACACGCCGGTCCGCCAGCTGAGCCTCGGCCAGCGAATGCGCTGTGAAATCGCCGCCTCTCTGCTGCACGGGCCGCGGATTCTGTTTCTTGACGAGCCGACGATCGGACTCGACGCCGTGAGCAAAATCGCCGTCCGAAAGTTCATCCGCAAAATCAACGAGGAAAAGGGCGTCACCGTCATTCTCACGACGCACGACATGAGCGATATCGAAGCGGTGGCCAGCCGCATCCTCATGATCGGCAAAGGAAAGCTGCTCTATGACGGAAGCCTGAACGCGCTGCGGGGACAGTACGGAAACCGCCGCACGATTACCGTCGAGCACGAGCCGAGCCGGCAGCCGCTGAGCGTACCCGGCACGGAGCTGTTATCGTGGTCTCCTGAACGGACGGTGCTGGCTGTGAACGGACGCGACCGCATCTCGGAGGTGATCGCCCGGCTGTCGGGGCAGGTCGAGCTGATCGATATCGCAATCGACAAAGCGCCGGTCGACGATCTGATCGTGCAGCTGTACAAGGAGCACGAGCTATGAGAACGTACTATTCGGTATGGCGGCTGCGCATGGCGACGGGACTGCAGTACCGCGCGGCGGCGCTGGCCGGCGTGAGCACGCAGATGTTTTTCGGCTTCCTGTTTATCATGATTATGGCGGCGTTCTACAGCCATGCGTCGACGCCCGCGCCGATGTCCCTGAGCGAGGTCACGGCCTACATCTGGCTGCAGCAGGCGTTTCTGGTATTCATCATGCTGTGGTACCGCGACAGCGACATTTTCCAGCTGATTACGAAAGGAAACATCGCTTACGAGCTGTGCCGGCCCTGCGGCATCTACGAATTCTGGTATGCCAAGCTGCTGGCGATGAGACTCTCAAGCGCGCTGCTGCGGTGTCTGCCGATTCTGGTCATCGCGGCCGTGCTTCCGCGCCCGTTCCGGCTTATTCCTCCTCCGGACGCCGCGGCGCTCCTGCTGTTTGTCGGTGCGCTGGTGCTCGGCCTGCTGGTTCTGGTCGCCATCTCGATGCTGATCTACATTTCGGTCTTCTGGACAATGTCCCCGACCGGCTCCACGCTGCTGTTCGCGGTAGCCGGGGAATTTCTCGCCGGGATGGTCATCCCCGTGCCGCTCATGCCGCAATGGCTGCAGCAGGTCACCTATGCGCTGCCATTCCGCTGGACGGCGGATTTTCCTTTTCGCGTCTATTCGGGGCAGATTGGTTCGGCCGAAGCGCTGTGGGGAATGGCGGCGCAGCTCGGCTGGCTGTTCGCGCTCGTCACAATCGGCAAATGGCTGCTCCGCAAGGCGCTTCGCCAGGTTGTCGTTCAGGGAGGTTAACGCGCATGCGTCTGTATTTCCGCTATGTCACGATTTTGTTCCGGTCACAGATGCAGTATCGGGCTTCGTTCTGGCTGATGACGACGGGGCAGTTTCTCGTGCCATTCACCCTGTTCGCCGGAATGTACCTGTTGTTCGCCCGGTTCGGGCAAATCCGCGGCTGGACGTTTTATGAGGCGGCACTGGTCTTTGCCGTCATCGGTTTGGCCAGCGCGATCAGCGAATGCTTCGCACGAGGCTTTGACTCGTTCTCGGTCCTGGTCGCCGGGGGCGACTTCGACCGGCTGCTGGTGCGCCCGCGCGCGACCGTCCTTCAGGTGCTCGGGTCGAACTTTGAGTTTACCCGCTTCGGCCGGCTGGCGCAGAACCTGACGGTGCTCGTCTGGACGCTGTCGCGGCTGCCGATCGATTGGAACGCCGGGCGCATCGTCACGCTCGCGTTCATGATTGGCGGCGGCACGTTTATTTTCACGGGCATCTATATGCTGGCCGCCACCCTGTCGTTCTGGACGATTCAGGGCTTGGAGGTGGCCAATATTTTCACCGACGGCGGCCGCGAGATGGCGCAGTACCCGCTGAACATTTACCAGAGATGGGTGACCATCTTCTTCACGTTCGTCATTCCGTTCGGCTGCGTCAACTACCTGCCGCTGCTCTACCTGCTCGGCCGCGTGCACGATCACCCGCTCCTTTACATGCTGCTGCCGCTGGCAGGGGCGCTGTTTCTGCTGCCGTGTCTTCTGGTCTGGCGGTTTGGCGTGCGCCATTACTGCTCCACGGGATCGTGAAGAGGCCGGCGGCATGCCGGCCTGCAGCGGCCGGATCCCGGCCGGCGGGTACCCGCGTTTGAGGCCGGCTTTGAGGCCGGCCTTATCGATCAACGTGTTTTCCGCATATATTGCATCACATATTTTTCTTTAAAGCCAAGGCTGTCATACAGATTTCGGGTGTAATCCCGACACCACACCAAAGATCGACTGAACTGATGCGCCGCCGCGCCGATAAATCTCGTTGCACAAATACATAACGAACTTTCTTCCAATCCCCCGCCCCTGATAGTCTGTGCGGACGGGTATACTGCTCAGTTCATTACCGGAAAGGCGGCTGTAAGCGACGATTCCCCCATTTAATCGCAGTCCGGATTCAGAGCGACGACGCGAGTGTCAAATGTTCATTAACCCGTGGCCAGCGGCAGCCTTGATGTCATGGGATCTTGTCCTCGCAGCACATGACCAAAACTCGTTATTTCTCCCAAAGCTCGACAAGCCGGCCGTCAGGATCTTCAATCCAAACGAACTTTCCAAATTCACTGCTTTCTTTTTCCTTTGCAAGAGGTACGCCAATCTGTTCAAGATGCTTAATCATCTCGTCCAGATCATGGACTTGAAAATTTAACATCACTTGTTGTTCGGTTGGAAAATAACTGTCATTCTCGGTAAAGAAAGAAAAGACCGTCTCATTTCCTAATTCGGGTTTGACTACAGTCCCATTCCAGCCTTCCATTTCAATCTTCAACACTTCACTGTACCATTTTGTTGTAACTTCCAGATTCTTGGTTCTCCAAAATACACCGCCGAAACCTTTGATCATCGGATCTAACTCCTTATCGTCGGAAATGTTAGCTGGTCGATTCACCCCAAGAAAGGAAGGAGCAGCAATATAATGGCACCCGAAACCATCACAAGGGTGAAGGATTTCGGAAGCTTTTTAAGCTTTTTCCCTTTATACCAGCCCGAGAATTGTAATTTGTTTCGATATAATATAAAAATGAACACATATATTGCAATCCATTGCAGCCCATCGTACGCATTATCGTTTAAGTCTATCCCCAAGGCGGAATAAACCCTGTTTAGCAGGAAGCCCATTAAAGCACCTAAGATCAAAAAAATACAAAGGGCACGCAGTATCTCCAAACCAATTCTCATTTTGTAAAACCATCACCTCACGATTGGTCCCCATTCGATACCTCTATTTTACGTTACCTTCGCCAGGAAAAGGAATCCTTTTTATCGCCAGGAACTTTCGTTCATTATACGGCTTCGCAGCCGCTTTTTGTCCACCTTGTCAACGGCCGTTCGAGGCAAAATATCCAGGATGAACAAACCTATTTACCAATATAATGCGGTCCGAAGTCCTTCAAGCTGGCAAGCTTTTCGCGCGTAAGGTCTCCGAGCTCTTGAATCGTTTGCTTTTGAAAATCGAATCGGTAAAGTTTATACCTGTCGGCTGGTCGTTCACTTACGATATCAATAGCGTCCCCTTTCATATTCCACAGCAAATAAGCAGTTGAAATATAGGCTGCGTCCGCAGGTGCGAAAGTAAAGCTTTTATTTTTTAGGCTGTATAAACCAATGCTGCTTGTGCTTGGATCGCCGTATGCAAAAGCAAGCGTTTCACTATCGGGCGACCAATTATAGGTTTGAACCGACTCTACCCCCTGTTTTCCCGATGATTCAAGCTGGTCATTCAAGTCGACACTCTCTCCGTTATTTAAGCTGATTAATAGTAACGTTGACCCCCCGCCGCTGGATAAACTGATCGCAACAACATTCCTATTCGGAGATAGCGATATCGAGTCGATAGCCGAAAACTTCTGATCAAGCTGCACGCTGAAGGATTTATCCGCTTTTTGGATTTTAAGGGAACTCAGAATTTGAGATTCGGGTCCTTTTTGTTTCATCTTGACCCCTGTTATGCGAATATCTCCATTTTTCCATACCAGCTGATCCGGATTATGTTCAATTGTCTCGGAAGATTGATTTTTGAAGTATCGGGACAAGGAAAGAGGGCTCGTTTTACTACCGTTGGACGGATCGTTAAAAGGTTGTTGATTTTGATCCGCAAGACTTCCATTCTCTTGGGAGGTATTACCCGGCCCAGCAGTATTCGTTGAACATCCGGCGATTACGACAATCATGATCAATAAAATGAATCCGGACCAAAATCGCCTCAATGCAAGTTCTCCCCTTTGCTATACAAGTCAGGTCTTATCACTACTCCAGTACGCGATACCAAAATTTTATTCCCAATTTGGAGGCATATCCTTTAATTTTCCATAAATTTACTAGCTTGTCAATTGATTTGGAATTCGCGCGAAAGGGTGAATGTCTATTTGCGGGTTGGGACCCCTCCTGACCAAAATAAACGATCCTTGGCTGTTCAGGTTAAGCGGATCACGGGCGTTCTTTGGGTTGGCGTTTGAAGTGAATATTCAGGAGTGCGTGCTTGCATGGGGGATTGCATAGAGGACGGAGATTGTACTGGAGTGAAGGGCTAGTCTTTGGTTGGGCTTGCACCGTTGGAGGATGCGTGCTCTGACTGGGCATAAAATTATAAAAACAGGGAAGGCAGCGTGGCCTCCCCTGTTTAATGGAATGCAAAATCGTCAAGCCGCCGCCAGGACGACGCTGAACTTGACGCCGTCCGGCGTGTTTTCGATGCCGTATTCGGCGCAGTGGGCGTCCAGCACTTTGCTGACGATATAGAGGCCGAGCCCGCTGCCGCCCGTTGCCCGGCTTCGGGACTGCTCGAGCCGGAAGAACGGCTCGAACAGGCGCGGGAGCTTCGCCTCGTCGAGGTGAGCGCCCGTGTTCAGTACTTCGAGCCGGAATCTGCCCCCTTGCCCCGATGATTGCAGGGCCGGTACCGGACCGGCGGAGCCGGGCGGGAATATCGCGTTTTCGGCGAGGTCCGCCTTCTCGTCCGTCCGCGGAGACGCCGCTTCCGCGCCGCCGGAACCGAAGCCGGTCCGCGCCTCCGGCCGGGGTTGGTTGCCCGTCTCCCCGCCAGCGGCCCGGCGGCTTTCCGGCGGTCCGTCCGGGGCGGCGGCGCCGGCGTTTCCGCCTTCCGCCGCATTCCCGGCTTCGGCCCCGGTTAACTGCGAAGCTGCCGCGTCGGATTCGCCAACCAGACGAATGATCACGCGGTCGCCTTCGCCAGAATATTGCACGGCGTTGCCAACGATATTGGCAATCGCCTTCGCCATCAGCCGCTCGTCGGCAATCGTCAGCGCTTCGCCAGGCAGGTCGCATTCGATCTGGATGCCCTTCGTCTCGGCGAGAAAGCTGACGTTGTCGATCGATTCGCGCACCAGCTCCGCCAAATCGACCTCCCGCATCAGCGGATGGAAATCGCGGCTTTCCAGCTTCGACAGGTCCAGTATTTCATGGACCAGCTTCTCCATGTCCTTCATGATTTTATAGGATTTCCGCAAATAGGTGTCGCGGTCGCGGAACGCCCCGATATTGCCGATCATCGCCTCCAGCTGGCCGCTGACCGCCGTGATCGGCGTCTTCAGCTCATGCGAAATGGTCGCCACGAATTCGCGGCGCTTCGCTTCCTGCTCGCGCTCCCGCTCGATATCGTCCTTCAGCTGGGCGTTGGCATCCTGCAGCTCCGCCATCGTCGAGCGCAGGTTGGCGGCCAGCTTGCTTAAGCTTTGCGAGAGCTCGCCGATTTCATCGTTCGAACGGAGCGGCTTCACTGCGTCCGTGAAATCGAGCTTGGCCAGCCTTCGGGCGACGACGTTCAAACCGAGCAGCGGGCGGGCGATGAGCCGCGAATAAATCGCGGCGCCGGCGGTTGCGATCAGCAAAATCGCGATCAGCATGTACGGCAGGAAGCGCAGGATCACTTCCCTCGCCTCGTCGATCGGCTGCAGCGGCGCATCGACGTAAAGCGTAAACGGCTCGGTGCTCTCGTTGAAATGAATCGTCCGGCTGACCGTATAGATCCGCCGGCCCAGCCCGTCGCGGTCGACGGGAATCTGTCCGGGCTGCTTCAGAAATTTTCGGAAGCCGGGATAGCCGCCGTCGCCGACGATCCGTCCCGCATACCGGGCGAAGTTGACCGGGAACACGCCGCCGTCCGCATCCCTTAAGAACAGAACGGCGTTGTTCGCCTGGCCGAACTCCAGCATTTTAGCAACCGCATCGGAGAACGGTTTGTCTTCGATGCTGCTTACAAGCCGGCTGACGCCGCTGTCCAGCCGGGACTGCTTGATCGATTTATAATAGCCGGGCAGGACGAAATAAAGCGTCAAATAAATGAGCAGCGCGGAAACGACGAGCAGCAGCGTCGTCACCATAAAGATTTTGTACGTAACGCCGCGGCGCCTGATCATCCTTCTCCACCTGCCAGCGGATCGGTCTCCAGCGCGTAGCCTACCCCTTTCACCGTCCGGATAACGGAAATACCGAGCTTCTTGCGAATGTTTTTGATATGGGCGTCGACAATTCGCGAATCGCCGTAATAATCGTAGCCCCATACCTTGTCGAGCAGCATGTCGCGCGTCATGATGCGGCCGGCGCTCCGGATCAGCGTCTGCAAAATTTCGAATTCCTTCGTTGTCGTCTCGACCAGCCGGCCGTCGACGTACACCTTGTACGCCTCGGCGTCGAGCCGCAGCCGGCCGTCGAACAGCACTTCGCCCGAACGGCCGCCTTTCGTGCGCCGCAGCACAGCCTCCACGCGCTTCATCAGCACCTGGAACGAGAACGGCTTCGTCACATAATCGTCCGCCTGCTCCTCAAACGCCCGCAGCTGGTCTTTCTCCTCTCCAAGCGCGGTCAGCACGATGACCGGCGTGTCGGACTTCTCGCGGATGGTCCGGCACACCGCGTAGCCGTCGATTCCCGGCAGCATCAGGTCGAGGATGACCAAATCGTACGTTTTGTGCCGGAACGTCTCCAGCGCCTCGGCCCCGTCCCCCGCCACCTCGACCTCGTACTGCTGCGAGCGCAAAAACTCGGCGATCAGCTCCTGAATATATTGGTCGTCCTCCACGACGAGAATATTAGCCGGCATAACCAGGCATCCTTCCGTAAGTGATGCTTTCATTATACCGCTTCTATATGAAAATAGGATGAATGGCTGCTTAGCACCGTGCGAAAAAGAAAAAGCGTTTCTTCGTTGAGAAACGCGCCTCACATTTATGCCATTAACAGTTAACGCAGTTGGTGGGATGCCAAGCTATGGCCGTTTGCGTTCATCCGCAAGCTTCTGCTGCGCCATACGCACCAGCTCGCGCACCATCGAGCCGCCGATTTTGCCGCCGACATGGCCGACCGATTCGGTCGTCAGCTGCCCGTTGCCGCCGCCCGGCTGCAAAGGAACCCCAAGCGACCGCGCCACCTCGTATTTGACTTCGTCCGGCCGGTTCGGATCGGCCGAATACCCTTCCCGCCGCATCACGTCGGCCTTAAACGCGTCCATCCGCGCCTGCGCCTCCGGCACGAGCAAACGCCTTCTGCCTCTTCTTGCCACTCGCAAACCCTCCTTTTTCTCCAGACCGATTAAGCTTAACCTGTCCAGTCAAAAGAAGAGCTATTCGGCCGCCGGCGCCTAGCCCTACTGCGACATAATCAATCGAACCAGCCCTTTGTCTTGAACCACAGGTACATGCCGATGCCGAGCGCGCACATGAACACAAGCACGAGATAGTAGCCGTCGTGCCACCGCAGCTCGGGCATATTGGCGAAATTCATGCCATACACGCCGACGATAAAGGTAAGCGGCATGAAAATGGTCGTAATGACCGTCAGCTGCTTCATGATGGCATTCATCCGGTTCGAGCTGAGCGACATATAGTGATCGCGCATATCGGTCGTCATTTCGCGATTCCCCTCGATCATTTCGGACAGCTTCAGCAGATGGTCGTAAATATCGGTGAAAAACGCGTTGTAATGGCCAAGTCCCTCGATCCGCTGCGTATTGGTGACCCGGTACAGCAGCTCGCGCATCGGGACGATCGTGCGGCGCTGTTTCAGCAGCCTGTTGCGGATGTCGAACATCCGGTTCAGCTTCTTCTGCACCGGCGCATCCCCGTTGTCCGTTTCGAGCTCGAGAAGCTCGTCCTCGATCGCTTCGACGGCTGGGAAATAATTGTCGACCAGCTTGTCCATCACCTGATAAGCGGCGTGCAAATAACCGTGCGGTTCGAACCGGGGGCGCGCCAATATCCGCTCCCACGCCTCCTCGATCTCCGGACGCGGTTTCCAGTGGAAGGTGACAAGGAAGCCCGGGGCGATAAACATGTCGACCTCCTCGGACTCGTCGATTTGCTCACCCATTGCATGCAGCACGAAAAAATGAACGTCGTCGTAATGATCCATTTTCGGCCGCTGCTCGTACGCCATGCAGTCCTCCACCGCCAAAGGGTGAAAATGAAAATGCTCTTCCAGGAGCCGGGCTTCCTCGTCCGTCGGCTCGCTCAGGTCGACCCAATACCAGCTGGCCGCGGACCGGTCGATCCGCTCGGGCGGCGTATGCTCGATCACTTGATGATGCTTGGTCACAACCATCGTCCGAATCACGTCGTCGCGCTCCAATCGTGTTTAGGCTTATGCCCCATTGTAGCACTTATACGAAAAGCAATTCACCTATAAACGTTGGACGGTTCATGGGAATCGGGTACGAATAAATTTGCATGCGGAATCGAAACCTAACATCGAAAGCGACCACCATCGAACAAGGGAGATCGGAAAAAGATGATGATTAATATCTTAATTGTTCTCGGTTGTATCGTATCTGTTTTTGCGCTCGTGTATTCCATTTCCATCATGCGCAGGCAGGAGAACAAAGAAATGAATCGACAATCGAACGCCACGGTCCGGCACCCGTACCTGGCGAACCCGATAGTAATTGCTTACGTTCTGTTTCCGATTATCATCATTGTCGGCGCAATGATATGGCTGCTGTTCAGGGAGGGCTGAGGAATGGACAAGCGGAAGTATTATGTCTCGGTGCAGGCGCGGACGGTGTTGATGAATCAGGGCGACGCCGCCTACGAGCTGGAAATCGAAGCGACGCCGGAGGACATCCGGCGGCTGAACGATTTGTTCGAATCGGTGGAAACGTTTGAAACCCAGACGTACTTCAGGGCGCAGGTTCCCGGGCTCGCTTATCATCACGATTCGGAAAACGACGCTTACGACGAACATCTGAAGCTGACGTACGAACTGCTGTATGAACTGGGTACGGAGGAGACGAAGGCGCATATCCGGTCCATGAACATTTTGGGTACTACCGGCGCCGCGGCGGAAGAGCACCCGGAAGGTTCTTGAAGCGGGGCGCTCTTTTTCCGCTTGACGGCTCGGAAGCCGGTTTTTTACGATACAAAAGGATCGGGAATGATCATCCGGTGCGCTTCGGTATCGCTGATGCCGCAGTACAGCACCGCCTGCCCGTCCGGAAGCCGGATCAGTCCGCCGCTGAAAATAACATCGGTCAAATCGGGCCTTTTCGCCGGCCCGCTCGGAAACTGCATGCGCTCGGCGATGATTTTATCTCCGACCGTTCCCCGGTTTCCGGGTCGTAGGTGAAAGCCGCGGCGTAATAATGGCGGATTTCCCCTTATTCCATGCAAGCGAGATGGGCGAGCAGTCCGATTCTCCCTCCGCTCAGCCTGTGGGCCTCGTTCACTCCGCCCCATTCGTCCTTGCGGAACTGGTTCTTAAACAGCAGCACGGACTCAGCCATTAGACAGCTTCCCCTCAGCGTCCGCCCCCGGCGTCCCTCGCGTTCAACCGGACGGCGGCTGGCCCGCGAGCCGCTTCACCTCCAGCAGCGGGATTCGCCGCTTCGTCTCCTCATGGTACAGGCTGTCGCCCTGAACGCGGTCAATAAACAGCACGCCGTTCAGATGATCGGTCTCGTGCTGGATGCAGCGGGCGAGGAAGCCATCGCCCGTCAACTCGAACGTCTCGCCGCGCCGGTTCAAGCTGCGGACGGTCACCCGCTGGGCACGCTTTACGATGCCGGCAAAGCCGGGATACGACAGGCACGCTTCAGCGCCTTCCTGCTCGCCGTCGGCGGCGATAATCTCCGGGTTGATCAGCTCGATCAGCCCGTCGCCGCAGTCCATGACGACGATCCGCCGGAGGAAGCCGACCTGCGGCGCGGCGAGGCCGGCCCGGCCTTCCGCGGCATGCAGCGTCTCGGCCATGTCGTCCAGCAGCTTGATCATTCTCGGCGTAATGTCTTCAACCGGCTTCGCTTTCTTGCGCAGGATCGGATCGCCGAACGGCAAAATCGTTTTGACCGTCATGCTTGTTTCAGCCCCCTTCTGCCGGCCGGCGGCGTATACGCCCACAAATCACCGGGCGTGCAATCCAGCGCCGTGCAGAGCGCATCCATCGTCTCGGCCTTCATCTGCTTCGGGCTGCCCGTCAGCAGCGCGCTGATCGACGGCGCGGACAGGCGGTAGTCCGATTTCTCCTGCAGCAGCCGCGCCAGCGCGGCCCCGGACCATACGCCCCGCTGGGCCATCACTTGTCTCAGCATCCATTCGAGCATGAGCTTCACTCCACAGTTTATTATGTAACACCTAAAAATATTAGGTATTAGCTAAACCATTGTACCAGCCGGGCCGGACCGGCGGCAAGCGCTTTTATTTCTCCAGAAAACGTAATGCGCTTCTGGCGTTATGATGCGCGATGTGCGAGGCCAGTTTCCGGTTCGGGAAGCCTCTTTGGAGCAGCTTGATGCCGCCTGAAGCGCAGGACAAATGATGGGCCAGCTTGTAGAAGCGCATCCTTTCCGGGTCCAGTCCCGGCCGCTCCAAGTAACGGTAAAATTCGCCGAAACGGAACTGGAGAAAGCTGTGCTCGTGTTCGATGTCGCAAAACTCCGCGCCTTCGATATCAATCATCATCGGCTCCAGACGCCCGTTGACCAGTACGTGATCCGGCCCAAGCTCGCCGTGGATGAACCCGAACCGGTCACGCGGGCCGATCGCCGCGTATGTTTCTTCGAGTGCCGCCGCAAGACGTTCTTCCCGGCGGGCCAAGGGAGCCAAATGCCGGGCGGCATATTCCAGCTGTTTCCTGGCGTTCTCCAAGACGAGGCTGTGACAGGAAGACGACGGCGGCTGCAGCGATTCTTCGCCCAATTTGCCGAACGTCTCCCGTGTGATGCGGTGCATTCGTTCAAGCATGTCGCCGAGTCTTCCAAGCACGATGCTCCGGGTATGCGGATCGCGTTCAAAGTACGCGGCGATATCCTATTCACCCGCATATTCCGCCAACGCAAAATCGAAGGGGTAACGCTCTCCTGCATACTCGACATGAAACACGGCGGGCGTTCCAATCCCGTGACGCTGCAGAAACTCGGCATTCGCCTTAAAGCGTCCGCTGGCATACGACCGGGTAAGAGGATCCGCTTCCAGCGTCTCCTCGCGGAAGTAATTCACCGCAAGATCCCATACGTACAGAATGAAGGCCGCGCCGCCGAAACACTCGATTTTGTAAACCGCCTTCTGGGCGCCTCCCCGGAGCCGGTTCACCCGCTCCACTTTGTACCCTCGCCCCGCATGTCTGCTTATGAATTCGTTCAGCTCCGCCGCAGCCAGATGGCACTCATTTTCATTTCGGTTCATAAAATCCTCCTCCCTTCGTATCCAAATCGTAGCAAAAATCGAGGAAAAATATAGACTGTTTGTTTCCGCTCTGCTATGATGTTGAATGAGTTCTTTTTATTTTTGGTCATACGTTTTAAGAAGCCTTGGAGCGGAGCTCCAAGGCTTTGTTGTTTGCTTCGCTCCGCTGCACGGCGGCGGTTTAGTGCGAATCTGCAAGCATGATATTTTGCGGCTTTTTATCGCATGCTCTATAATAACGAGAGAACGAAACGCCTGCCGGATGCTTTCGATGCTGCGTTTTACTCCGTAAAACGCTTAGCTTATGCTTTCGATGCTGCGTTTTACTCCGTAAAACGCTTAACTTATGCTTTCGATGCTGCGTTTTACTCCGTAAAACGCTTAACCATTAAACACTCTGGAGGTCCTATGATGCCGTTAATTATTAATCCTGCCGCTACCGCTCTTATCATCATCGATCTGCAAAAAGGTATCGTCGATCATTACCCGACCGTGCCTTACCCGGCGGCGGATATTGTCCGCCGCTCCGTGCAGCTTGCCGAAGCGCTGCGCGCCAGAGGCGGCTTCGTCGCCGCGGTCAACGTCGATTTCGTCGACGGCCGCGACGTCCTGCAGCCGCTGACGGACAACCCGCCGCAAACGGGGGCCCGACCCGCCGACTGGGCGCGGCTCGTG
The DNA here is from genome assembly GCF_028826105.1 of Paenibacillus humicola. Lineage (NCBI taxonomy): Bacteria > Bacillati > Bacillota > Bacilli > Caryophanales > Paenibacillaceae > Paenibacillus > Paenibacillus humicola. Next base: position 430,885 of record NZ_JAQGPL010000001.1, on the reverse strand, counting down.
CCGGAAATCGACGCCGTGAAAAGCGTCGGGATCACCAAGCGCCAATGGGGCGCTTTCCACGGCACCGAGCTGGATCTCCAGCTGCGCCGGCGCGACATTGACACGATCGTGATGTGCGGCATTTCGACCAGCATCGGCGTCGATACGACGGCCCGCGAAGCGTTCCAGCACGGGTACCGGCAGATTTTCGCCGAAGACGCCATGGGCGCGCAAACCGAGGACGAACACCGCTATACGGTGTCGACGATTTTCCCGAGAATCGGCCGGGTGCGCAGCACGGAAGACCTTTTACACGCATTGCAAAGCTAGTTTTAGCGGGGCGCCTTCGCTGAAGAGCGCCTCCTTTATTTTGCCTTATCCCGGAGATGAACGACTGACATGAAAAAAGATCGATACCCGTGGCTGCTCCTTTCGGTGACGAGCCTCGGCGTGCTGCTGACGACGCTCAACCTGAGCACGCTGAACGTCGCGCTGCCCGAGGTTGCCGCTTATTTTCACGCGGGAGCGGTGGCAACCAGCTGGATTCTGCTCTCGTATATGCTGTTCAATACGATTCTCATTCTGGTGTTCGGCAAGCTGGCCGACATCTACGGCAGGCGTACGCTTTATTTGATCGGCCTGACTGAATTTACGGTCGTCAGCCTGCTGTGCGGGTTTTCGGAGAACGTCTGGGTGCTGATCGGGCTGCGGATTTTGCAGGCGGCCGGCGGGGCGCTCGTCATCACGAACACGACGCCGCTCATCACCGACGCATTCCCCCAGCGCGATCTGGGGACGGCGCTCGGCATTAACGTGCTGAACGCCTCGGTCGCGCAGCTCGCCGGCCCCGTCGTCGGCGGGTACCTCGTCTACGCGTTCGGCTGGCGCTGGGTGTTCTGGTTCAACGTGCCGATCGGCATCATCGGTATCCTGTGGGCGATCTACACGCTTCGTCCGGTGCCCGGCCAGGCGAAGGGCGAAAAGATCGATTTTCCCGGCAACGCCTTTATTTTGCTCGGTCTCGGCGGGCTGATCTTCGCCTTCTCGGAAGGCGGCGTCATCGGCTGGAGCAGCGGGCTCGTGCTGGGCGGCATGGCCTTGTTCGTCCTCTTCGCCGCCTGCTTCGTCTGGTGGGAACGGCATGCGCCTTATCCGACCGTCGATCTGACCCTGTTCCGCGACCGGTCTTATGCGATGGCCAATCTGGCCACGTTCCTCAATTCGCTTGCCCGTTCGTCCGTTGTACTGCTGGTGGCGCTGTTTTTTCAGGTGGTGAGTCGCGAAAACACCTTCGACGCCGGCTTGAAAGTGCTGCCCGTCACCGTCGGCATGATTATCGCATCCCCGGTCGCCGGAGCGCTAAGCGCCCGGTTCAGTGCGCGCCTGCTGTCGACGGGCGGGCTCGGCGTAACGTGCGTCGGCATGCTGCTGCTGATGGAAAATCTCGGGCTGAACGCCTCGGTGCTCCGCATCGAGCTCGGTCAGCTGCTCGTCGGGATTGGCACGGGCTTGTTCATGACGCCGAACACGAAATCGATCATGCTCACCGTTCCGCTTGAAAAGCGCGGCATGGCCAACGGGCTGCGCTCCATGCTGCAAAACATGGGCGCCGTAATCAGCGCGGCGCTTTCGCTGATGATCGTCACAAGCGCGCTGCCCGCCCGGCTGAAGGATGCGATTTACGAGGGCGCCGGCGCCGCCGTCTCGACGGCCGATATTCCGCTCATCGCGGGCGGCTACCGGCTCGCCTTCCTCGTGCTGCTGCTGCTCACCGTGCTCGCAATCGCCGCTTCCTTTCTTCGCCCCTCGGCCGCAAAAACGGCAGCAAAAACAGGCAGCAAGGCGTAAATTAACGCCTGCTGCCTGCCAGCTGCCATTATGCGTGATCCGTATCGCCCCTCGGGCGGCGAAAAAGACAAGCCGTACGAATTTCGCCTTATGCCGCGGACAATTATGGAGGCGGGCGGACCCACGCCGCAGCCCGGAATTCCGGTTCATCCGGCACGGCTGGACATGGTGATTTTCCGGCGACTCACTGCAGACGGGCACGGTATGCCCGTCCGCAAGCAAGGCGCCAGGGACGCCGTCCTGCTTTTTCTGCGTCCCCGTTTCAAGCTCCGGCCGTCAAGCCTCGAAATGCCCGGTCCTGCAGCGATCCGGGGAGAATCTGCACGAATTCGATGCTGTTGCCGTCCAAATCGCGGGTGAAGAAAAACCGGCTGCCCGATTTCCCGAGCCTCGGCTCTCCGTCCGTGAACGTTTCCTTCTCCTGCAAGCTGCGGTACATTGCATCCACGTCGCCGGTTTCAAAACAGATGTGCAGAAAGCCGGCCGCCGGTCCGCCTGCCGAAGACGGTTCATCCCCGCCCTCGACCAGCTCGAGAAACTGCCGATTCGCGATCTGCACGGCGATGAGGCTCGCCTTTCCGTTATCGTCGGACATCCGAAACAGCTCCTTGAAGCCGAACATATCCGCATAAAACGCTGCCGCCGCTTCGACATCCCGTACGCGGATGGCCATATGGCCGAATGTGTGCTGCATATCCATTTCCTCCAGTACAATTCCTATTTCGGCCTATTCATGACGCCAGGCCATGCAGACCGCACGCGTCCCATGGAAAGACGCCGCAAGACGCAGCCGGGCTTGCAGTGCCTATTCTTTTTGCCGATATATCGTATGACTAGTATACAACCAGCGACCGGCCGAGCGATACAACGAATTTTCATGCCAAAAAAGGCCGCCTTGCGGCGGCCCTTGCCCGGATCTGGCAGCCATTTTCCGGTTACCGGTATGTGAAGGTGTATGTAATGACATTGCTGCTGTCGGTCGTATACGTATAGCCGCTCACGTCGGGGTAGCGGGCTACAATTTTCCCGATGCCGCCGTCGATTTGCGGATCCGCGTACAGGCGCTTGAGCGTAATCGCATTCTCGCCCGCGTCGATCGCGGCGCCGACCCGCACATCGAAATCGCTCGGGCTGGAAGCAATCAGGTTGTTGATGGCATAGTAGTTATATTTCGTCGCGGCTGCCGCCGGAAGCTGGTCGTGCCAGCTGTGATCGCGCCGCAGCTCCTCGTCCGTCACGTTGAAATAGCCGTACGCCACGCGCCCCGCCACGTCCGGTACGGGATCGTCCCAGGTTACGTCGAGATTGTAGTAATCGCCATCGATCTTCACCTTGTTCCAGGCGTGGGCGACGCCGCCCGCCGTTCCGGTTACGAGGTGCGTTTCGATGCCCGCCATCTCCAGCAGCAGCTGGGCCGCATAAGCATAGCCCTGGCATACGGCGATTCCCTTGATCATCGCTCCATAAATCGTATATGAATCTTCGGGGACGGTATTCCGGACGTAATTGTCATAATCGTAAGCGACATGCAGCAGCAGGTAATCGTGAATCGCGAGTTCTTTCTCATAGTCCGACATGCCTGGCCGGATGATCTCCGCCAGTACCGCTTTCGCCTTCTCGTAGACGGCCGCCGTCCGGCTGTCCTTCACGACGACCGGCTGCGGCTGCAGCGGAGCGTCCATCAGCTCGTATTCGTTATGGACGAAAAACGTGCCGAACCGGCGAAAAATCCGGTTGACCAGGACGATTGCCTGTTCGCCCGTCGCCGGGCGATCCGGTTCGAAGCGCGCTCCGCCTTCCGGTGCCGGGCTTCCCTGCATAAATCCGGCAGCCGTCAGCGCGTTTACGGCATCCCGGCTCCAGGCGGCGATATGCGGCGCATCGGCAAACGCAAACGCCGCTCCCCCAGCCTGCAGCTCGCCCGCCAAGCCGGCGCGGACCAGCGTGTTGTACAGCATCTGCGCGAGCTGTTCCCGCGTCATGACGGCGTTCGGCGAAAACGACGACGGCCCCGTTCCTTTCACGATCCCGAGCTTGTACGCCTGCCGCACGAACGAATCGGCGGTATCCCGGAACGGACTGGGCCCGGCAACCGAAGGCGGCTCCACCCCCGTCAACGCCATATAAAGCTTCACGGCCGCCCCGGCAAAACGCTCCCGCGTCAGCCTGCCGCCGAGCCGCCCGCTGAGACCGGGCGGAATAAGTCCGCTGCTCTGCGCCTCCAGCACGTCCTGCTGCGCCCAGCCGCTGACCTTCTCCGCCGCGGCGGACGCGGAGGCGCAGAGCAGATTGCCAAGCAGCACGGCCGCGGCGGCGAGTGCGCTTATCTTTTTGGTTTTCAATTGCGGCATCCCCCTAGAAAATAACCGTTAGTACAGCGAATCCGATCAATACGAGCATAAAGAGGACGGCAAACGATTTCAAGAATCCGAGCAAATATTCGTACGAATCAACCGCGGTAATGCGTGCCGCTTCCATTATCCATACCGACGCTACCGTCGCGAACGTCATTTTGACGGCAAAGCGCAGCACCTGGAGGATATACTGCTGCAGGGGCGCATCCTGTGAAACCGTATCCAGCCCGGCTGAAAAGCTATTGATATTTTTGTAGTAAAGCAGCCCCAGCATAAGTCCGAAAATAAAGCTGTACACCGCCGTTTTAACCAGCTTCTTCTCCATACGAACACTCCCGGTACAGCAGCTCTGTCAAGCTAGCGATTTTGGCCAATATCATCATAGCATCCGGTTTACATATTTTTCAATCGTAATTGAAATCGGGCTTGCAATACGTGTATTAAGTGATATAATACACTTAAGTCAACAACAGCAGGCTGCATTATCTCAGCGAAAATGCTTAGCTTATGCTTTCGATGCTGCATTTTCCTATAGAAATGCCGATGCTGCATTTCCTCAGGGAAAATGCTTAGCTTATGCTTTCGATGCTGCATTTCCTCAGGGAAAATGCTTAGCTTATGCTTTCGATGCTGCATTTTCCTATAGAAATGCCGATGCTGCATTTCTACGGGAAAATGCTTAGCTTATGCTTTCGATGCTGCATTTTCCTATAGAAATGCCGATGCTGCATTTCTAAGGGAAAATGCTTAGGAGGAACGCCTATGGATGAGCAGCGGGTCAGCGGCCTGCGCTTCCGGATCGATTTCAGTCAGCCGCTGTATGAGCAAATTCTCGATCAAGTGCGAAGTTCCATCGCGAAAGGAGAGATCGCATTGGGAGACAAAATGCCTTCGGTGCGCGAGCTTGCGCAAGAGCTGCGGATGAACCCGAATACGGTCATGCGCGCTTATCAAGAGCTCGAACGGGACGGACTGACGGAGAAACGCCGGGGACAGGGCACGTACGTGACTTCCTCTCCGGAGCGCGTGCACACGTTTCGGACGGAGCTCGCCGCCAAATATATCGATGCCTTTGAATCGCAAATGGCCGGTCTCGGCCTGAACTGGGACGACGTGGAAAGCTATGTTCGCCGCAAGCGCGAAGGACGGAAAGGAGGCGAGCCGAAATGACCGAACCGATCATCGTGTGCGACCGGGTGACGAAACGCTACGGGCGAAAAACCGCGCTCGATTCGCTCACGGTCGCGATTCCCGCCGGACGGATCGTCGGAGTGCTCGGTCCGAACGGCTGCGGCAAATCGAGCCTGTTCCGCACCGTTGCGGGGCTGACGAAACCGGACTCCGGCCGGGTCGAGGTTTTGGGACGCTCTCCCGGCTGGCAGGCAAACGGCGGTATCGCCTACCTGCCCGACCGCGCGCGCTGGTATCCGAACCAGACGGCGATGAAGGCGTTCGAATGGGGGCAGGCGTTCCTGCCCGGCTTCGACCTCAAGACGGCGCTGCGGTTCGCCGAATTGATGGAAGTCGAGCCGGACATGAAATTCGGCGGCATGAGCCGCGGCGAGGAAGCGCGGGTGCTGCTTATTCTGTGCATGGCGCGCGAGGTGCCGCTCATCCTGCTGGATGAGCCGTTTGCCGGCATCGACATCATGTCCCGGGAATCGATCGTCGCCGGGATGATCGACCTGATCGAAGCGCGGAACCAATCGATGCTGATCAGCACACACGATATTCACGAGGTCGAGGGCATGTTCGACTACACCGTCATGCTTGACAAGGGCCGAGCCGCCTGGGCGGGCGATACCGAAGAGCTGCGGGCCGAGTACGGCTCCCTGCATAACGTGTTCCGGACGATGTACAAAAAGGAGTGGGCGCCATGAACGGGCAACCGGCTGGGTTCAAATCGCTGGTCAGGCACGAGGCGGCATGGAAAAGCACCTGGAGGAAGCGGGAGAACGTCGTGGTCACGGAAAAGTGGCGCTTCATCTACGCCGCGCTCCTCCTCCTTGCGGGCCTCTGCGCCGCGACCTATTTCGCCTTCCGTTCCCAGCTCAACATGAACGTAATCTGGTTCGCGACGATGGGCATTCCGTATGTAACCGCCTTTTTCGGAGTCGGTATCGTCCGTCGGGAGATCGAGAATAACACGCACGGCTGGTGGCTTACGCTGCCGTACCCGCGGCTGACGCTGATCGGCGCCAAATGGGCGGCGGCCATCCTGCAGGCGCTTGCCGTTTTCGCCGCCCTGTTTGCCGCGGGGTTTCTGTATACGAGCGCGATTGCGATCGCCCTGCCGTCCTATACCTTTGCGGATGTGGCGAATTTCATGACCGTAGGCTTCAACTGGCTCGGTCTGATCGCCGGCTTCAGTCCGTTCGCCATTGCGCTCGGCCTGCTTTCCTCCAGCCTGCAAATCACCATGTGGCGGCCGCTGGCGCCGATCGTCTGGACCGTATTATTCCTGGCATGCAGCACCTATTATTGGGGGTTCAACGCCTTTTTTCCGGCCCAAAATATTTTCACGCAGTTTACGGCGGAACGGGTCGTCTTCTTCCCGTTTCCCTGGACGGTGCCCGTCTGTATGGCGGCCAGCTGGGTCGCGGGCTATCTGATCGTTCGTTTAACCGCTCTGCTGCTGGATACGAAACTGGATCTTTAATGGGATCAACCCTTAAGGAGGTAAACGTGTTATGGCAACCATAATGCCAAAATTGCCGGTCTCCGGACGCTCTGCCGCATCCGCTTCCGGCGAAATGCTGCTCGAAGTGTCGCGGCTGCGCAAAACGTACGGAAAGAAGCAGGCGCTGCATGACGTCACCTTTTCGCTGAAGGCCGGAACATCGCTCGGTTTTCTCGGCCCGAACGGGGCCGGCAAATCGACAACGATGAAAATTTTGACCGGCATCGTAAATGCGGACAGCGGCAGCGTGCGGCTGATGGGCAAGGACGTAACGGGCGATATGGACACCGTCGCCAAATATATCGGCTATGTGCCGCAGGAAATTACGCTGTACGAGAAGCTGAGCGCCTACGACAATCTGCTGTTTTTCGGGGAATCGTACGGTGTCCGCGGCACCGAGCTGCGGCTGCGGATCGACGAGGTGCTGGAGAAAACAGGCCTGAAGGACCGCGCGCGGGACGAGGTGCAGACGTTCTCCGGCGGCATGAAGCGGCGCATTAACATCGCGGCGGCGCTGCTGCACCGGCCGAAGCTGCTTATTCTCGACGAGCCGACGGTCGGTATCGATCCGCAGTCAAGGAACCATATTTTCGAGCTGATTCGCGAGCTGAACCGGAGCGGTGTCACGATTATTTATTCGACGCACTATATGGAAGAGGTCGAGACGCTCTGCGACGAGGTCGCGATTATGGACGGCGGCACGGTGAAAGCCAGGGGACCGCTCGGCGAACTGCTGGAGACCTACGGCCGCAAGGCGATTTACATGGAAGCGGCGGGCATGACGGAGGCTCCCCGGGACCCGGACGTAAGCAAAGCGGTGAAGGAAGGAGCCGGCTGGCTGCTCGAAACGGAGCACGTCGGCGACGTCATGCAGCGCTTGCTGCAGTTGGCCGTCAACCGGCGGTGGGAAGTCAAGCAGCTCGAGATCGTACGGCCGTCGCTGGAGAGCGTTTTCCTCACCGTGACCGGAACCGCGCTGAGAGATTAAGGAGGCGAATAACTTGCGAGCAATCATTATGAAAGAACTGAAGCTGATCCGCAAGGATAAACGAAGCTTCATCTTCCTGCTGCTGATGCCGGCGATCTTTATCGTCATGTTCGGCACGATCGCAAACAGCGGCTCGGGCGATTCCTCTTCGATCTCGCTTCACGTCATCGACCAGGAGCAGTCCGCGGCTTCGAAGGCGTTCGTGAAGCAGATGGGCGGGATTATGGACGTCAAGGCCGATGCGCCGGATAGTTTGAACGACCAAATCGGCAAAATCAAAAAAGGCCAGCTTTCCGCCGTGCTCGTCATTCCGCAAGGCTTCGAGGCCGGAATGAAGCAGGGCAAGCAGACTGAAATCCAGCTTTATCAGGATCCTTCGGCGCAGATGCAGCTCGCTCCGATCAACGCGATATTGAACGCTATTTCGGGGCAGTACCGGGACCAGAAGCTGCAGAGCACGCTCATGGCGATGGGCCAGACGAAGGAGCAAGCCGCCGCGGCGCTCGCTTCGCCGATCGCCGTCAAGCCGGTGGCGACCACGTCGGACCATTTTAACTACCTGGACCTGGTCGTGCCCGGGATGACGGTCATGTTCGTCTTCTTCATTATGATCACGATGACCCGCCGCTTCTTCGACGAGAAGAAGACCGGCCTGCTGTCGAGAATCCGCAGTACGAATATTAAGCCCATGGACTATTTGATCGGCATGTGGATTCCCTTCCTGCTGACGATCATCGCGCAGTGCGCCGTATTGTTCGCCTTCGGCCATTTCCTGTACCACCTGAAGCTGGGCGATCTGTCTGCGCTCGCCTTTATCGTGCTCGGCCTCGCCATTGCCGGATCGGGCATGGGACTCGGCCTGTCGTTTATCGTACCGGGCGAGAGCGCGGCCATGGTCATTACACAGATCATCTCGACGGGCGGCGCTTTCGTCGGCGGGCTGTGGACGCCTTCTTATATGATGCCGCAGATCGTCCAAAATATCGGCCACTTTACGCCGCAGTTCTGGGCGCAGCGCTCGCTCACCGACATCATCTCGCACGGCGCCCATATCGGAGACGTGCTCCTTCCATTCGCCGTACTGGTTCTGTTCGGCCTGGCAGGCATCACGGTCGCCTTCTTCCGGCTGCCGGGCTTCCTGCGCTCGGCCGCAAACTGAATTAAACCGCCGGCGCCCTTCACTCTGCCGACAGGCAAAACGAAGGGCGCCGTTTAGGTTTATCGGTACGGAAATCCGTGGCAATGATGAAGGCGGCCCTCAGTCCAGCCAGCCGTTCTTTTCCGCGATGACGATCGCGTCGATGCGGTTTTTCGCTTCCAGCTTCTGAATCGCTTCGGACAAATAATTGCGCACCGTCCCGGCGGACAAATACAGCTTCTTCGCGATATCGCCGGCGGACAGCCCTTCCCGCGCCAGCTTCAGCACCTCGCGCTCCCGCTCGCTGAGCGGATTCTCCGCTTCCCAGAACGTCATCGCCAGCTCGGGGCTGACCGCCCGGCCGCCGCGGGCGACGCTGCGCAGCGCTTCGCCGAGCTCGTCGATCGGCGAATCCTTGAGCAGAAAGCCTTTCACCCCCGCGCGAATCGCCCGCTGAAAATAACCGGCCCGCGAGAACGTCGTCAGAATGACGACCTTGCACGGATGCCCCAGCTCCTTCAGCTTCTCGGCTACGTCCAGACCGGACATGAGCGGCATTTCGATGTCCATTACGCAAATGTCCGGCCCGTTCGTGCAAATCATCTGCAGCGCCTGCTCGCCGTTCTCGGCCTGACCGATCACTTCAATATCGTCTTCGAGATCGAGCAGCGCGCTGAGCGCGCCGCGCAGCATCCCCTGATCCTCCGCTACAATGACCTTCACGCCGACCCTCCTTCGTATTGACCCGCATCAATCGGGAACACCCGCTTTCGACAGATGCTCGAATGGCGGCAGATTTCAAAATCGGTTCATGACGAAGCCGATCTCGACACCCGCGGCACCGCAAATACGACGCGCGTTCCTTCGTCTGCTCCGGATTCGAACCTCACCTCGCCTTCCACCAGCTTCAACCGCTCGCGCATGCCCTTCAGCCCGCTGCCTCCCGTGAGGGCTTCGATCTGCTTTGCGTTCATCCCGCGCCCGTTGTCGGAGACGGCGAGCATCAGTGTCGAGCCCTCCTCGCCGCGCTCCACGACGCAGGCGCTCGCCCTGCTGTGCTTGACCACGTTGGTGACCGACTCACGCAGGCACATGCCGAGGATGTTATCGACAATCGGCTGGACGGCCGGCTCGCCGAAGCGGCCCCGCACCTCCAGCTTGATGTTCGCAGCGGCAAGAATTTGCTTCGCATGCGTTATTTCGTCTTCGACCGTCGCCGTGTTCATGCCGGACACGAGCTCGCGCACCTGCCGCAGCGCGGCGCGCGAAGTCGCCTGAATGTCCCGCACCTCCTGCGCGGCGCGCTCCGGGTTTTTCGCAATCAGCTTCTCGGCCAGCTCGCTCTTCAGCGTTATGAGCGACAGCGTATGGCCGAGGGTATCGTGCAGGTCCCGCGAGATGCGCTGCCGTTCCTCGTTCTTCGACAGCCGCGCGATTTCCTCGTTGGCCAGATCGAGCTTCTCCCGCAGCTCCACCGCCCGCCTTCCCAGCCGGAACGCGACCGGCATCACGAGAACGAGGAAGACGGCGACCAGCACCTGGATCACATCGCTTTCCTGGAGGCCGCTCCAATAATACGTAAGCGTGAACACCAGCAGCGCGGCCAAAAACGCATAGGAGACAGCCGTTTTTCGTATGGACGGCATCATGCCGATAATGGGCGCGGGGTAAAAACACATATAGAAGAAATTGATGTCGTACCTGAAGACGAAATACGTAATAATGGCCATCTGAGCCAATGTGAGCTCAAACCGCCCGCGGATGTTTCGAAAGCTGTACACATACATGAAGATAAAGACGGCCGACAGGGCCAGACCGGCGATCATTTCGCCTGTCGGCCGCTGAAGCAGCGTCTGGACCGGATAGGCCATATAAATCAGCCATACGATCGAAAAAACCATAGGCGGCCGGCGAGCCGGCCGCGCAACCGATGTGCTCATGAATCAAACCGCTTCCTGTTTTCGAATAATATAGGAAGATAATATCATACAAACGGCCACATACGCACATAGAATCAGAATACCCTGCCACGGAATCGAACCGCCGGCTATGAGGCTCCAGGCGCCTTGGCCCAGCCGGTAGGTCGGCAGCGCTTTGGCGATATCCTGCAGCGTATGGGACATCGTCGTAGTCGGCATCCACAGCCCGCCGAGCAGGGAGAGCCCGATATACACGATCGTCGAAACAACCTGCACCACGTCGGTGTTGCGGATCGTGCCGATCAACGAGCCGAGTGCCATAAATGCGAAGCCTCCGATCCAGATCCAAAGGCCGCATTCGATCCAAACGCCGGCCGGCAGGCTGATGCCCTTGGCGGCCGCCCCCATGATAAACATCAGCGTAATGGAGCAGAAGTTCAGGATGCCCTGCGCGACCAGCTTGGAGACGACGAATGCCCAGGACGGCAGCGGCGTAATCCGCAGCAGACGCGTCCAGCCCTGCGAGCGTTCCCTGGAAAGCTTCATGGAAAGCGACGTAATGCCGGAGCCGATCACGCCGTACGCGGTCATCGACATCAGATAATACGCGCTCCAGTCGACTCCGCCGATTTTGGTACTGGCCGGAACCGTGCTGGTGAAAATAAAGTAGAAGATGATCGGCATCAGCACCGAGAAAAGGACGAACCGCCTGTTGCGTATCGTGCGGAGCAGCTCCGCTTTGCATTGACCGACAACCGATTTCCAAATCGAACCGTTCATTTGAATTCCATCTCCTTATCGAATGTTTATTCTTTCGCGCTGCCGACGAGCGACTGAAACGCTTCTTCCAGTCCGCCGCTCTGGATTTCGATGTCCTTCATCTCGACCCGCCGCCCGATCAGCTCCGCGATCAGACGGTCCGTATCACCGCTGTACAGCTTCACCCGCCGCCCGTTCCATTCGACGTCCCGAACGCCCGGTACGGAGTGAAGCTTCTCCGTCGTCAACGTGGCTCCGGCCGTGAACGAGATGATCCGGCCCGTCGTTTCCGCCTTGATCTGGCTCGGCGTGCCGTCGGCCACCAGCCGGCCGTTGTTGATGACGACGACCCGATCCGCGATGCTGTCCGCTTCCTCCAAATAATGCGTCGTCAAAATAATCGTCCGGCCCCGCGTCGCCATTGCCCGCACCGTGTCCCAGAACAGCTGGCGGCTCGTCACGTCCATGCCGACCGTCGGCTCGTCGAGGAACAGCACCTCCGGATCGCCGGCCGCCGCCAGCGCAAAGCCGAGCCGGCGCTGCTGGCCTCCGGACAGAGACGAAGCGATTTTATCCTTCTCGTCCTCGAGTCCCGAGATGCGCAGCAGCTGTTCGAGCGGCATCGGGTTGTCGTAGAAGCTGCGAAACAACCGGATCGTCTCCGACACCTTCAGATTGTCGATGACGCTTACCTCCTGCAGCATAGCCCCGATCCGGCTCCGGATACCGCGGTCGCCCGGGGCTCCTCCAAGCAGCTTCACCTCGCCGGATGTCGGCTGCTGCAGGCCGAGAATCATCGAGACCGTCGTCGTTTTGCCTGCTCCGTTCGGCCCGAGCAGCGCGACGACGGAGCCTTCCTCCACCGTCAGCGACAAATCGTCCACGGCCTTCTTGCCTTTGTACACCTTCGTGACATGCCTCAGTTCAATTGCGGCTTTCATTTGCATGCAGCTCCTTTTCGATTCGTTCATCGTGTATTCGCGGCGCCGTCGCCGGTTGTGTTCGATGAATCCATCGTACCGGATTTCAAAAGCCCCTTGTATTCACGATTAACATCTCTTTCGCATGACAAATAAAAGGCCGCGGGGTGACAAATGTCATACGGCTTGCTTTCTGTCGGACAAACGTGTATAATAATGCTTTATATGTAGTGTAACCCCTGGTTTTTCCGCGATGTACCTATGGATTTGCTCCGTCCGTTAACCACATTCCTTTTGAACGACGACCCGAATGGAAGGAACACGGATTCACACTGGCGCGGTCGAGGAACCGCAAGGACGATTGAGAGGTTAGGGCTTTCGTTGTTTTCGTGCATGTGAGAATCGCACTGAAACCGTGCGTTACGCTTCTATACGGCAGGCCGCATCCGTGCGGCCGCCGATACAAAATGGGGCCGATCCGGCGCAGAATGACTCTGCGGCGGGCCGGCCCCGATCCAATTTCGGCGGCTTGCATCTTTAGTCCGTCCCTGTTTTTTAGACCCCTTTCGACAAAATGAAATTTTTTTCGGCAACCGGGCTCAGTTGGAAATGGCTGTCACTGTTTTCTCCATTTCTTGTGCTATAATCCACCTAAAGACGAACAAACGGGTGAGAGATATGATCCTAAAGGATGGACGCGATATAGGCCGCCTCGAATCATTTTTCGAGCTTTCCTCGGAGCTGATGGCCATTGCGGACTGGAACGGCCTCGTGCTGCAGGCAAACGGCGCCTTCTCCCGGACGCTGGGAACGGACGGACCTGCCCGCGGAGGCCGGCTGGCCGATTATATCCGGCAGGAAGAGCAGCAAGCTTTCCGCCTCGCCTGGGACCGGGCCCTCGCCGGCGGAGCTCCGGCGGCCGTGACGGCCGGCTGTGCCGCGGCCTCCGGGGCCTTCGTCCCGGTCGAGTGGCGTTTTGCCCCGGATCCCGGCAAGCGGATCGTTTACGCCATCGGCAAAGCCGTCCACGGTCTGCCGGCTCCGCCGGTTCATACCGCCGATCCCGGTAATAATGCGCCATTCAGTCTCAGCTGGATTCCCGATTGCTTCGGGATATTTGCGCCGATTCCCGGAGAGGACGGCGTCCCTTCCGATTTTCGCGTCGAATTTCTGAACGAAGCCGCCTGCGCCGACCTCGGCATCGGCAGGGACGCCTTTGCCGCAAGCAGCTTCCTGACCCTTTTCCCGGGCGTCACGAGCGAAATGTGGGACACCCTTCTGCAGGCGGCCGCCGAAGGGCGAACGCTGAAGATCGACAAGCTCAATTATACGGACCGGCGTCACAATGGCTTTTTCGAGGTGGTCCTGCACGGCTTTGGCGGCGGCTTTGCCGTCTCTTGGCGCAATACGACCCATGAGAAAGAAACCGAAGAGCGCCTCGCCGCTTCCAACCGCAAATTTTCGATCGCCTTCCATAATGCGCCGACGATCAATTTTATCGCGGCGGCCCGCGACGGGCGCATTATCGAGGCGAACCGCCATTTTCTGAATCTCGCCATGGACGGCAGCTCCTTCTCGGTCGCGGGCCCTGTCCATCATTTCGGCATGTGGCTGACACCGGACAGGATGAAAACGCTTTTTGAGGAGATCGCCCGGCACGGCGCGGTTCATAACCGGGAGATGCCGTACCGCAAAAAAACCGGCGGGCTTTGCTACGGGCTGCTGTCGGGCGAGAAGGTCACCATCGACGACGAGGACTGCATTTTGTTCATCATGAAGGACATTACGGAGATGAAGGAGAACGAGAAGCGGCTCCTGCTGATGGATAAATATCATATGCTCGGCTCCATGGCCGCCAGTATCGCCCACGAGGTCCGCAACCCGATGACGACGGTGAAGGGCTTCCTGCAGCTGTTCATGAAGGGCAGCGAGATGAACAAGCACCGCAGCCGGTTCGAACTGATGCTGAACGAGCTGGAGCGTGCGAATTCGATTATCACGGAATATTTGGCGATCGCGGGCAGCAAAATGGAAAGCAAAGAGCTGCATGACCTGAACGACATCATCTCCTATATGCGTCCGCTGCTTGAAGCGGATACGCTGAAGCACAGGACAGAGCTCGCGATCGAATACGGAAAAATCCGGCCGCTGCTGCTGAACGAGAAGGAGATCCGTCAGCTGCTGCTCAACTTGTGCCGCAACGCCATTGAAGCGATGACAAGCGGCGGCATGCTGACGATCCGTACTTATATGGAGGACGCGGAGGTCGTACTGGAGGTTTCCGATCAGGGCAGCGGCATCGACAGCGCGCTGCTGGACGATATTTTCACCCCGTTCTTCACGACGAAGGAAACGGGCACCGGTCTCGGCCTCCCTGTATGCCGCAGCATCGCGGAGAGCCACGGGGGCTCCATCCGCGTCAAGACGGGGCCGGACGGCACCACGTTCACCATCGCCTTTCACCCGCAGCCGGACGGGGTTATTTCGGCCGAATGAGGCCATGACGGCGGCCATCCTGTCCGGCGTTTTGCAGCGGAACGCTCCGGCGCGGGAGGACGGCTAGAAAAAAATCGCCCTCCGCCCCGCTCCGTTCAGAGCAGGGGCAAAGGGCGATTTTGCATTTCGGCGCCGCCGGGCGACGCCCGCGGTTTTCACATCACACGCCTGCTTTGCTGTAATGATCGATGCTGTACCGAATGCTGCGCTCAAGCGGCGAATAGTCCGCCGGATTGGCCCGGTTCAGATTCATCGGCTCCTTCAGCGGCGTCGTCCGGTTGCACATAAAACGGGGAATGCGCAGATGGTTCTGCGAACGCGCATGGAACAGGAACGGGTGGCACAGCATCACATCGCCCGGCCTGCCCATCGTTTCGACGACGCGCAGCTCGAAGCCGGCCGGATCGCGGTACGCGTTATTCATGAACTTCTCGACGCGGTTCTCGCCCGATGCGGGAGCGGCGCCGGTCAATTCGGCCAGCCACGGATGCGCTTCCACCGATTTGCGGATCGCATCCTTATGCGGCAGCCCGTCCGGATATTCATTCAGAACATTGGCGACTATATGGTGCGTCCCTTCCGCAACCAGGGTACCGCCGCCCTGCGGCTTGATGTTGGAGAAGAGCGGGATGCACAGGAGCCCCTGCTCCCGGCTGTTGACGCGGTGATGGAAATGAGAGCCGTCATAGTGCCAGCCCGTCGTCGGCACGTCCCACGGGATATCCGAGCCTTCGGCAAAGTTGACCGGCCACCAGCCCCACATGACCATAAACCCTTTCAGTGCCCAGCGGTCAAGGCCGATCAAATCTTCGATCGCATCCTGAAAGCGCTGCGTATTGCACCGGTTGAATTCCTCCGAAGCATAGTTTTCCTTAATATGAACAAGCGGCTGCGTCCAGGTCGACGGGTCGTCTTTCCGGATATTCCGCAAACTCAGCTGTCTCCAAACGAAATCCTGCGCCGCCAGGGCGTCTTCCTCGGCAAAAGCCTGCTCGAGCTTCACCCACCCGCGTTCGATGAAATGCTCCACCTGCGCATCCGTCAATACCTTGTATGCCATTTCAATCCCTCCTGAAAAATGATCGATATCACCCCGAGTGCGATGCGTCGCACTCCATATAATGCGCTTACATGATTGCTGCTGCGGGAACGAGCTGGTCATTCTAGTTATACAATACCAGCATTTCCGGGGAATGCCTATATCATTTTTTTGATGCGGGCCGACCGGCCGCCGGTCTCCCCGTCTTCCCGGAAGACGAGGAAAATCCCCGTAAAGCGGCGGGACGCGCTTTCTTTACGGGGAAATGAATCATGCGACGATTACTGGTGCACTTTTACAGGCTCGAATGCGATGGGCAGGCTTCTCACCCCGTGAAGGATGAAGCCGCCGCTGGGCTCCAGTGTGCCGGGAATCCGCGTGAAACTGCCGATACGGGACAGCAGCGTCTCCCAGGCCGCTTTCCCTTCCAACCGGGCCAGCGGCGCCCCTAAGCAAAAATGAATGCCGTACCCGAATGCGATATGCGGGTTCGGGCTGCGAGTGACATCGAACCGGTCGGGCGCTTCGAATTTGGTTTCATCCCGGTTCGCTGAGCCGATCCAGGCGATAATCCGCTGCCCCTTCTCGATCCGGCGCCCATCCATGTCAATATCCCGGTTCGCGATCCGGAAGAAGAGCTGAACCGGAGACGAGTAACGCAGAACCTCCTCGATTGCCGATGGAATCAAATCCGGCTTCGCATAGAGCTTATTCAGCTCATCCGGAAAATCGGTCAGGCAGAGCATCGAATTGCCGAGGAGATTGATCGTGGTGACGTGCCCGGCCAGCAGCAGCAGCGTGCAGAACGACAGAATTTGCTCCTCCGTCAGCTTCTCGCCGCCGATTTCCGCCTGAATCAGGCTGGAAATCAGATCGTCCTTCGGATCCCGTTTTCGCTGCGCGATGATGCCCCGGAAATAATCGTCCATTTCCGCCTGTACCCGCTCGCGCCGCTCTTTGTTCGCCTCGGCGTCGACGAACGGATTGTCCGTGAACCGGAGCAATTCATCCGCCCAGCTTCTGAATTGATCGCGGTCCTGCGTCGGCACGCCCAGCATTTCGGCAATGACGATGATCGGAAGCGGCGATGCAAAGTCGCGGATAAAATCCATCTCGCCCTTGTCGATCACCTGATCCAACAAATCGTTCGCAATTTGGGCGATTCTTGGTTCCATATTGGCGACGGCGCGGGGCGTAAAGGCCTTCGTCAGCAAATCCCGCGAGTGCTTGTGCTCCGGCGGATCCATGCTGATTAACGATTTGCGCCGTCCGACGGTTTCCGAAGAATCGAATTTGGTGAAATCCGACGAGAAACGGTCGTGATCGCTCAATACGGTGCGGACATCGTCATAACGGAATACTGCCCAAAGCTTCGCTTTCGGATCGTAAGCAATCGGGTTTTCATCCCTCATTCGACGGTAAAAGGAATAGGGGGTCAAATACTCCTTCTCATCCGGAAATATTGTCGCTTCCATGCGCCTCACTCCTTACTAAGGGTTTAATCCAATCCCATTATGCACCATCTCTTGATGTTCCTGGTTCCAGTGTACCACTGCCCGCCGACCGTGTCATGCGTTTTATCCGCGATTGCTCACCAGTCCTCGGTGCGAGAGAATGAGACGCTCCGGTTCGCTCCGCCGGTCATGCGTCCACTCTCCGCGTATGCATTTGGCATATGTATAGCTAATGGAGAATTCATCCCAAGGAGTGTCCGATCATGAGGTGTTCCGTCAGGAAGCACGCCGCGCGCCGCAATCGAAGCCGTAAACGTCCGGAGCGCGAACCCGGAAGCAAATGCCGGGCGAAACGGAAAAAATCAAGCCGTATCCGCAAAAAGAGGCGCATACCCGCTTGTACGAGGCTCCGGGTTGTATGCCGGCGCGTTCGCGTCTTTCCGGCATCGGTTACGAGGGCGAAAAGGGTGAAGAAACGGGGGCCGGCCGTAACGCGGGGCTTTGCAGGCTCGCAGGGTGAGCCTGGACGGCCGGGCGCTCAGGGACCTCAAGCCGTTCCGGGCCTTCAGGGGCCGCAGGGCGTACCCGGCGAACGCGGCCCGCAAGGGGCGCAGGGCGAGCAGGGGCCTCAAGGCACGCCGGGGAGCGTCGTAATCCCGGACGTTACCGTCATTCCGACCGTGAACCGCTACTTCAACACCCCGGAAACCGACCTTGATCTGACGGTGCCGGTTACGATTCCCGCCAACCAGTTTACCGGCGATGAAGGCCAGCCGATTACCGAATTTGCCGGCACGGGTCCGGGCAGCTTCGGCACGCTCTATATTAACGGCATCGTGCAGCCGGGCGGCTCGTACGATATTTTTCCGGCAGGCCTTTCCTTTCCGCAGCAAAGCGGAGTTATTTATGCCGGGACGCCGCTGATCGTCGAAACGGTGCAGCTGACCGCCGTATTATCTTCCTGACCATTTGGCGGAACAGCCCTCACCTCCATTCTTTCAGCAGCATGTAATAGAATAGAAGGAGGTGAGAGATTATGCCGATCGTAACGCCATATCAAAACAGCAGGAGATTTACTTCCACATTCGGGGCAGGTACGGGGACAGGCGCGACCTTTGCGATTGCCGCGACAGCGTTTACGGATGACACCGGCGCGGCTGCAACGGCATTTCCGGCTGTATTCAATTATTATAATCTGTATATTAACGGACTGATGCAGACGGCCGATACCTCCTCCGTTACGACCACAGCCGTCACGATCCCAGGCGGCGACGCCCTGGATGGCGGAACTCCGATTGTCGTCCAGTTTGTCGTCTCGTAAAGCTTCCCGGCCGGATTTGTCCGCGAGGTGCCTTGGCGGTCAGGAGTAAGCAGGACAGGCCTTTAAAACGGCCGAAGACGGCTTTTGTCGGCGGACCGTCTTGAAACCGGTGTCTGAACGTCCATCCCGAGACTCGAATCGTAGAGAGCTGTCGGGCTGTCCCAAAAGGGAATAAGGCAGGCCGAAGAACAACACAAAAAGACGCTTCCTGCACCGCCCTGCAAGCGGAGCCGGAAGTGTCTTTTTGCATGCAAATATCTTCATGATGCCCGGGATCGAAGCCTGAAAAACCAGCTTTTGGACAGCCCCTTCGATCATCGATTCGAATTCAGGCTTTCGGCTCCAGCAAGGCGGCGATCCGGCGTTCGAATTTCAGCGGCGCGGTCGCGGGCGAGAACCGTTTAACGGCCTCGCCGTCCCGGCTGACGAGAAACTTTGTAAAATTCCATTTAATCGACGAGCCGAGGAAACCCGACGTCCGTTTCCTCAAATAAGCGAACAGCGGGTCCGTATTCGGGCCGTTGACGTCGATTTTCGCGAACAGCGGGAATGTCACGCCGAAATCGAGCCGGCATGCCTGTTCCACCTGCTCACTGCCGCCCGGCTCCTGATTTGCAAATTGATTGCACGGAAAGCCGAGCACCGCAAAGCCCTGCTCCCGGTAGCGCTCGTACAGCTCCTGCAGCTGATGGAATTGCGGCGCAAAGCCGCATTTCGTTGCCGTGTTGACAATAAGCAGCACCTGTCCGCGATAGTCGGCAAGCGGCTGCTCTCCGCCGCGGACCGTCCGCGCGCTGAAATCGTATACGTTCATCGTTATTCCTCCTCGTCATGCTTCAGGCTTGCCGGCTCCGGGAATACAACCAGCTTGCCCTTCGTCTGGACGGCGACCATCCCGTCCGCCGAAAGGGTCGGGCCGAAAACGCGGCCATACGTCTGGATTTGCGCGACGGCTTTGCCTGCGATCAGATCGACGGCGATCAGCCTGCCGTCCGTCTGCGCGACGTACATGCCGCGGCCGATCAGATCGAAGCGGGCGATCGGGTTCGAGATGCCATCCGTATACCAGACCGGCCCTTTATTGATCAGCTTGACGCCGTAGATGCCCTGAACGCTTGCGAAGAGGAGCCGACCCTCCTGCGGGCCGGCCGCGTAGACCGCATCGGGCGCCGGCGACAGGTAGGCGTCGCGCGCCTCGTCGTCCGGCTTGCCGTCGGCCGGATAGCCGTAAACCTTTGAACCGGCTGCGATATAGACCCGGCCGCCGCTGATCCACGCTTTGCCCGGCGAATAATATTCCACCTGGCTCAAATCGACATGCTCCGGATTATATACCGTCGTCTTGATCGTCTTGCCCGTTGCGATCTCGATCGTGTCGAGCGTCGTCAGCATCCCTTTATCGAGTATATCCTGCTGCCGCTGCACGATAACGGTGTCATCCGACGCCGCGATCGGGAAGCCTTCGTCCGCCGCCTCCCATATTTCCTTGCCGGTAACCGCATCGAACGCATGCAGCACCTCGTACGTATACGCGCCCGATTCCTCGCTCGACGCAAATACCCTTCCGCCCGCGGTCAGCAGAGGTCCCGGCAGCTGGCCGTCGTAGCCGTCCCGCCAAAGAAGACCGCCGTCCGACAGCCGGTACGCCTGGATGTCGCCGTTTAACGCCAGCAGCCGGCCGTCCTCGACATAGAGCCGGGTCGCCCCCTTGCTCGGCGTGCCGGTCGCCCACAGCTTTTTGCCGCTGTCCGCATCCGCAGCGAACAGCACGCCGGATTCCGAGCTTGTATAAACGACGCCGTCCTCGTACAGGATCGGAGCCTTCAGCTTCGCGCCGAAGGTCCACAGCCTCTGTCCGGTCTGCGGCTCCAGCGCGAGCAGCCTGCCGCCCCGAATGACGAACAGCTTGCCGGACCCGGCGGCGGCGACGCCCTGCTCCATCAGCTCGTCATGCTTGTCCATCGCCGCCGACCAGTGCGTCTTTACCGGCGGCACGATGACAGAGGGCTCCCGGTTCATTCCGATGTACGAGGTATGCAGGTCGATGTCGGCGAAAGCCGTCGTCCCTTCCCCGCCGGGCGGCAGAGCCGCGAAAGCCGCGACAGCCAAGGCCGCCGCGGCGATTTTGTTCTTCAACCGTTTGAAATCCGCCATCTCCCGAGCACCCGCCTTTACAGGTTCTATATCCTATTAAGACGCAGCAGGTTCGACTTTGTTCCGTTTTTTTGTTCAAGAGTTTGCATAAAGCGGGGCGATTCGCACGGCGCACACCTTGAAGCCGGGCATGCGGCAGGTCGGATCGAGCGCCGGGTTCGTCAGCGCGTTGACGTTTTGGATGCCGCCCCAGTGCATCGGCACGAATACCGTATCCTCGCGGATGTCGTCCCGGACGCGGGCGCGGACGACGATTTCGCCCCGGCGGGACGTTACCCGCGCAAGCGCGCCGTCCTCGATGCCGAAGCTGCGCGCCGCCCGCGGATGAATTTCGACGAAGGATTCGATGTCGCGCGCCGCGAGCGACGGGCTCCGCCTCGTCTGAACGCCCGTCAAATAATGATTCAGCACGCGCCCGGTCGTCAAATACAGCGGGAACCGCCCGTCCGTCCGCTCATCGGGAAAATGGTTCTCCACCGGGACGAACTCTGCTCTGCCGTCCGGATGAGCGAACGACGTTTCGAACAAACGTCCGGTTCCGGCGCCGCGCTCATCCGGGCACGGCCAGTAGACGCCTTCCTCCCGGCGCAGGCGATCGTAGGTGATGCCGTAATAATCGGCGATTCCCCCGCGGCTGGCGAGTCGGAGCTCTTCGAAGACGTCCTCCGCCGACGTATAGGCAAAATACCGCCCGCGCCCGAGCCGCTCCGCGATCCCGGCCAGGATGCGCCAATCGTCGAGCGCTACGCCCGGCGCCGGCCGACTTGCCTCGCGCAGCAGCACGCGCCCTTCCAGGTTGGTCATTGTCCCGGTATTTTCCAAATAGGCCGAGGCGGGGAGCACAAGATCGGCCATCTGCGCCGTCTCCGACATCAGCATGTCGGCGACGACGAGAAAGTCGAGCTTCTCCAGCCCGTCGCGCACGAAGTTCGCGTTCGGATTCGAGACGATCGGGTTCGAGCTCATGACCAGCATGCCGCGAATCTCGCCCGCATGCACCTTCTGCATCATCTCGTACGCCGATACGCCCTTGCCCGGAAGCTCGTCCGGGTCGACGCCCCAGACGCCCGCCACGAAGGCCCGGTCAGCCGGGTTCTCGATCAGCCGGTAGCCCGGGAGCTGATCGGCCTTCTGCCCGTGCTCGCGGCCGCCCTGGCCGTTGCCCTGGCCGGTTATCGCACCGTAGCCGGAGCCCGGCTTGCCGATTTTGCCCGTCATGAGCGCAAGGTTGATCATGCTGCGGACCGCCATGTAGCCGTCCGTCTGCTGCTCGACGCCGCGCGCCGTGAACACCATGCCCGTCGGCGCTTTGCCGAAGGCGATTGCCGCCTTGCGGATTTGCTCCGCCGGGACGCCCGCCATCGCGGCGATTTCGTCCAGATCGAGCCGGTGCAGGTGGGCCTTCAGCCCGTCGAAGCCCTTCGTTCGCGCGGCGATAAACGCCTCGTCGGTCAGGCCCTCCTCGAGAATAACCTTCTGCAGCCCGTTTGCCAGCGCCGCATCCATGCCCGGCCGGACCTGCAGGTGCAGATCGGCCATCGCCGTCGTGCCGGTCGACCTCGGGTCGATCGCGATGATAAACGCGCCGTTTTCCTTCGCGCGCGTAAAATACGGCATCAGCGTCGGCTGGCACTCGGCAATATTCGTCCCGGCCAAGATGATGCATTTGGCCAGCGGGATGTCGGACAGCGGGTTCGTCAGCCCCCTGTCGATGCCAAACGCCTTGCTGCCGCCAGAAGCGGCGGCCGACATGCAGAAACGGCCGTTATAGTCGATATATTTGGTCTGCAGGGCGACGCGGGCGAATTTGCCGAGCAAATACGCCGATTCGTTCGTCAGCGAACCGCCGCCGTAGACGCCGATACTGTCGCTGCCGTGCGCGCTGCGCAGCGCTCCGAACCGGTCCGCGATCAACGCGAACGCTTCGTCCCACGATATCGGCACAAAATCGCCGCCGCGACGCGCCAGCGGCCGCACGAGCCGTTCCGCGTTCAGCGCATGCTGGTAGGCGTTCATGCCCTTTACGCACAGCCGGCCTTCGGACGCCGCATTCGGCTTCGGTTCGACCGTGTACGTATGGCGTCCCGCCCGCTCGTCCCACTGCTCCGTAATCCGCGCTTTGCACTGCACGCTGCAGAACGGGCACTGCGTATCCATCACGACCGGCAGCGCCGAATTTCCCGATGCTTCCATATGCGTATTCATTCCTCTCATCCGGCCGGCGCCGCCGCGAGCGGTTTCGCAGCCGTTCGGCCGGCTTCGCCGCGGGCCTCCGGCGCCGGGCGGCGTTCTTCCAAGCGCCGCAGCAGCGCGGACCGGACATGCCGGTCGAACAGCATCTCGCGCAGCTGCATGAGCCCGGTCCGTTCCACCCAATGTGCCGTCGTTTCGCCGTAATCCGCCTCGTTCGCGTACAGCTGGAGAAACGCGGCCGCCAGCTCCAGCGCAGCCTCGTCGTCCGGCTCCGTGCCGAGCAGCACGCCCGGCTTCAGCCGGCTTCCGCCGCTGCCGCCGACATAAATCTCCCAGCCGGCCGGCGAACCGGCCAGGCCGAGGTCCATCGCCAGCGTGCCGGCGCGGTGGAGCGGGCTGCCCGAGACGCCGGCGCTGACGGCTGCCGGCAGCCGCAGCCCGGCTAGGCGGCGCTCCAACAGCCCGCCGAGCCGAACCGAATCGCGCAGGGCGCTCCGCTCGTACCCCGCCCCGGCGCAAGTGGCGACGGCCGGCGCGGGATACCCCCAGGACGCTCCGGCGATCTCATCCGCCGGAAGCCCGAACGCGGCGCATACCGCCGCCGCAGCGGCCGCATCGAGGCCGGACAGCTCCAGCCGGCCGCCGGGGCTCAGCTTGACGCGCGGAATGCCGTGCGTGTCGATGGCATCGGCGATGCGGCGCAGCTGCTCCGCGTTCGTGAGCCCGCCGTACATGCGCGGCGTAAGCGTAACTGCTGCGCCGCTGTAGGCAGACGGCGATGCGCCTGCGCCGCTCCCGGCGGCATGCCCGGCCGCGCCGATATAATAGCTCAGCGCAGGCCGGCACACGGCGCAGCCCTCTGGCCGCTCCCAGCCAAGCGCGGCCATCGCTTCGCCGGGGGACGCGAAGCCGCCGAGGCGGATGTCCCGCTTCAGCTCGGCATGGCTGAGCCCGGTGCAGCCGCAAACCGTTTCCTTGGGCGCAGCGCCCGCGTCCGCATGAGACAGCGTGTAGTTCAAAATCGCCGTCACAAGCGGCTTGCAGCCCCCGCAGGAGCTGGACGCCTTCGTGCAGGCGCGCACCTCCTCGGCGGTTTTCAGGCCGCGCTCGCGGATCGCCGCCGCGATGACGCCCTTGCTCACGCCGTTGCATGCGCAGACCGTCTCCGCGTCCGGCATGGCGGCGGCTACGTCCGTGCCGCCCGCTTTTGCCGCCGCGCCGGACTCCTCGAGCACGGACACGTCGGCCTGCCGCTTGATATAGCCGAGCAGCCGCCCGCTGTCCGAGGTGTCGCCGTAGAGCACGGCGCCGACGATTCGGTCGTCCCGGACCGTAATTTTCTTGTACACGCCCTTCACGCCGTCGAACGTCTGGATCGAAGTCGTCACTTCCGCGTCGCGGATTTCGCCCGCCGAGAACAGATCGACGCCGGACACCTTCAGCTGCGAGGCCAAAATCGAGCCTTCGTACGGCTTCGTCGCCGTCCCGCAAAGGCGCGCCGCCAGCACCTTGCCCTGCTCGTACAGCGGCGCCACCATGCCGTACACCATGCCGCGGTGCTCCGCGCATTCGCCGACCGCGTACACGTCCGGCACGCTCGTCTCCATATAATCGTTCACGACGATCGCACGGTGAACGTCCATTCCGCTTTCGGCGGCCAGCCTCACGTTCGGCCGGATGCCGACGGCGACGACGACCAGATCGGCTTCGATGCTCGAGCCGTCCGTGAACAGCAGCCCTTCGGCCCGCTTCCGGCCGAGAATGCGCTCGGTCTGCTTCGCCAGCAGAAACTTCATGCCCTGCCGCTCCAGCTCCCGCTTCAGAAGACCCGCCGCCGTTTCGTCCAGCTGCCGGTTCATCAGGTAGCGGACATTATGCACGACATGCACGTCCATGCCGAGATTGAGCAGGCCGCGCGCCGCCTCCAATCCGAGCAGGCCGCCGCCGATGACGGCCGCTTTCCGGTACGTTTTGGACGCTTCCATCATCGCGGTGCAGTCCGCAATGTCGCGGAAAGCTCTCACGCCGGGCTTGTCGGCCCCGGGCAGCGGCAGCATGAAGGGAAGCGATCCGGTTGCGACGATCAGCTTGTCGTAATTCACGATACGGCCGCTTTCGCCGATGACGCGGCGGCGGTTCGTATCGATCCGGACGACGGGATCGCCCGCATACAGCTCGATTCCGTTCGTTTTATACCAGTCCCAGTCGTTGATCGTAATCTCGCGCACGTCCGTATCGCCCTGCAGCACCTTGGACAGCAGGATCCGGTTGTAATTGGGATGCGGTTCGCCGCCGAAAATCGTCGTCTCGAACCGGTCCGGAGCAAGCTTCATAATTTCTTCCACACATCTGACGCCCGCCATTCCGTTCCCGACGACAACCAGCTTCTGTTTCGTCATAGGCTTCGATTCCTCCGTCTCCCCGGCCGGATGCCCGGCCGCCGCCGATCCGCCTTCGCCTTAAATCAGCTTCGCTTCCTCCGTCTGGGGCGCCAGCGGCATGAACGTGCCGCTTAATTCCTTCTGGTCGATAATTTCTTTCCAAGGGTCTTTCATGAGCCCGAGCGTCTTGTTGATCCGTTCGTTCAGCGCCGCGCGGTCTTCCGCTTTCGCGAGCGCCGTCTTGACGGCGTCCAGGCCGACCCGCTCAACCCATTCGGACGTCCGCTCGCCGTATTTTCCCGTTTCACGGTAATGCTGCAGATAAGCGCCCGCCCATGCCAGCACTTCCTCTTCCGTCTTTACCCGGCACAGCACATCGGTGGCGCGCAGCTTCGTGCCGCCGTTGCCTCCGACGTGCAGCTCCCAGCCGCCGTCGATCGCGACGACGCCGAAATCCTTGATCGTCGATTCGGCGCAGTTGCGCGGGCAGCCGGATACGGCCATTTTCACCTTCGCCGGCGTATTCAGCCGCTCGAAGCGCTTTTCCAGCTGGATGCCCATGCCGATCGAGTCCTGCGTGCCGAAGCGGCAGAACGTGGAGCCCACGCACGTCTTCACTGTGCGGAGCGCCTTGCCGTAGGCGTAGCCCGAAGGCATATCGAGGTCGGCCCACATACCCGGCAGGTCCTCCTTCTTCACGCCGAGCAGGTCAATCCGCTGACCGCCCGTCAGCTTGACGAGCGGCACGTCGTATTTGACCGCCACTTCGGCGATGCGCTGCAGGTCCTTCGGCGTCGTCACGCCGCCGTACATCCGGGGAACGACGGAGTAGGTGCCGTCCTTCTGGATATTGGCGTGGTTGCGCTCGTTGACAAAGCGCGACTCCCGCTCCTCCCCGTGCTCCTCCGGCCATACCATGCCGAGGTAATAGTTGAGCGCCGGGCGGCATTTCGAGCAGCCCTCGGGGTTCGACCAGCCGAGCACGTGCATGACTTCCCTCGACGAGGTGAGGCGCATCGAGCGAATCGCTTCGACCACTTCGTCGCGCCCGAGCTCGGTGCAGCCGCAGATGCCTTCCTTCACCGACTTCACGGCGTCCTCGCCGAGCACGTACGCAAGCACGTCGGCCACGAGCGGCTTGCAGCCGCCGCAGGAGCCGGACGCCTTCGTACATGCTTTAATGTCGTTCACGCTTGTGCAGCCCTTTTCCTTGATCGCGCCGACGATCGCCGCTTTGGAGACGCCGTTGCAGCCGCAGACGATTTCGTCGTCCGGCATCGAGGCGACCAAATCGGCCGCCGCGGCCGCCGCGCCGCCGATCGAGCCGCCGAGCAGAGTCTCCTGCTCCTTGCCCGTTAAGTCCTCGCCGGTGCGGATCATTTTGAACAGCCTTGCGCCGTCCGCGATATCGCCGAACAGAACGGCGCCGGCGATTTTGCCGTCCTTGATCACGATTTTTTTGTAAATGCCCTTAAATTCGTCCTGCAGCCGCACCGAACGGGTATCGACGCTGTCCTTATACGTGCCGGCGGAGAACACGTCGACGCCGGACACCTTCAGCTTCGTGGACACGATCGAGCCGTGGTAGCCGTCCGATTCGAGGCCGGCAAGCCGCTTGGCGATCACCGCCCCCTGCTCGTAAAGCGGGGCGACGAGTCCATATGCAATGCCGCGATGCTCCGCGCATTCGCCGACGGCGTACACGTTCGGCAGATTCGTCTCCATATAATCGTTCACGACGATGCCGCGGTTGATTTCAATGCCGCTGTTTTTGGCGAGCGCGATATTCGGGCGGATGCCGACCGCCATGACGACCAGATCGGCCTCAACGGCCGAGCCGTCATCAAACCTGACACCGGCAACCCGTTTCTTCCCGAGAATTTGCTCGGTGTTCTTCGAAAGCAGAAACTTCATGCCCTGGCTCTGCAGCTCGCGCTGCAGCATGATCGACGCCGTCGGATCGAGCTGGCGCTCCATCAAATATTCGTGCTTGTGCACCACCGTGACGTCCATGCTCAAATTGAGCAGACCGCGGGCCGCTTCGAGACCGAGCAGGCCGCCGCCGATGACGACTGCCTTGCGGTACGTTTTGGACGTCTCGATCATCGCCTCGCAGTCCTTGATATCGCGGAACGCGATGACGCCTTCCTTGTTCGCGCCCGGCAGCGGCAGCATGAATGGCAGCGAGCCCGTCGCCACGATCAGCTCGTCGTAAGGCACCACGATGCCGCCGTCCGTATGAACCAGCCTGCGCTGGGAATCGACCAACGTGACCGTCTGCGAAGTATGCAGCGTAATGTGATTGTCCTCGTACCAGGACCAGTCGTTAATGACGATATCGTTCATGTCCGCGTCGCCCGCGAGGACCGAGGACAGCATAATCCGGTTATAGTTAGGGTGCGGCTCGCTTCCGAAAATCGTGATCTCGTAGCGGTCCGGAGCCAGTTTGAGCAGCTGTTCGATGCAGTTGACGCCCGCCATCCCGTTGCCGACCAATACCAGTTTTTTCTTCATTGCTTTCACGCCCCTGAACTCGAGTTTTGTGCGGCATGTTACCTCACACATTTCAAGGCAGATCCGCTATTAAATTAACCGATGTGATGTTATCTGACATTGTATATCCAACTTTACCGCAATCGTTCGCATATTTCAATGGTTTTTACAATTAAAGTTTATTTATAGGCCACAAAAATTTCGCTTATTCGAACAATCGAACAATCTGCACATCTTAATGTTCGTCTAAATTGTGATGAAGCGCTTCCATTTAAGCTCCATTTCCCAACAAATTGGATTTTTTTCGCCTCTTCCCTGCCGATAAACACCGTACTTCTGACGTTCAAATGACTTCCAACAACAAAACGCCTGCAGAGATGATCCGCTTCAGCTTGCCTCCTTACCGGCACGGCGTCGCCCGAAGGAGCTTTGCTTGAGGCCGGCCGGGCATGCTGATCATCCCGCCGGAACCCGAACGGACTCGCAAAAAGAAGAAGCCGCCTCGCAGGCAGCTTCTGGAAAGTCCATGGTCCTATGCTTTTTTTTTCGATTCGTCCGCGGCGAAACATCCGGTATTTTAACGGAACAGCCCCTGCAGCAAGTCGAGCTTTTTACGCAGTGCCGGACCGTCACTTAAAAATCGTTCAGCCCCGCCGCAGAAGCGGCGGGGCTGAATATGGATTGCGGCCCGGGTCAGTCTCTTTCCTCCAGGTTGCGCTGCAGGTAGTTTTCCAGCGTATTCGTAATGTCGAATACCGTATGGGCCAGATCGTAATTTTCAAAGGCGTGCTCGCATGCGGACTGATACGCCATGTCCGCTTCGTACCGGCTGAGACGGTCGGCAATGACGTCTTCGGCAAGACCCGCCTTCCGCTGCCGCTCTTCCACCGTCGGGCGGTCGGCGTAAATAAACAGCCGAATGACGCGGTCGCCGTAATATTGCTTCAGTTTTTCCGCTCCCTCGGGGTTTAAGATCAAATAGATGCAGCCGTTCTTCTCGAAGCTCAGCTTGATGTCTTTTCCCCTCAGTCCGTACCGGTTGCTGCCCAGCATCACGCTTTCGATCAGCTCGCCGCCGGCTTCCAGCTGGTCGTACAGCTCCGGCGTAATAAAATGATAATCCTGCCCGTTTACTTCCCCCGGTCTCGGCTTGCGCGTCGCATACGACAATACCTTGGCCATGCCGAACGTCTGGCCGACGCTGTCCGCAACCGTTTTGCGCCCGGAGCCGTCCGGCCCCGTAAAAACGAAAATAAGTTCCCGATCCTTCAGTTCTTCCATCGGCGAAAACCTCCCTGATCGTTCAACTTTGGGTACGCTGTCTGCGGCATTCATCCTTCCTGTATGGATTAGTATACCAAGACCATTCAAATTCATCAATTTCTTGTCAAATTTGCGAGATTTAGCGGTAAATATCGGCCTATTCGCGGATTTCCGCACCGTTTTGCGGCGGCATGACGAGTTTGCTTGGCGGTAAGCAATCCCGCGCCGATGCGCCCGCCCCGCGACGGTCCTGAGGTCGGATGCCTTCCCCGCCTTAAGGCCGGCTTCAAAAACCGGCGCGGGTCGGTTTTGCCGGCTTCCCGGACGTCCTACAATAAAGCTATCAGCCGAAAGCGGCTCAACACTCCGCTCGTGCGAAAGGAGATTGCATGCGATGCATAAAAAATTGTACTTGTCCCGGTCGGACCGAATGATTACGGGACTGTGCGGCGGCGTCGCCGAATGGCTTGGCACCGGCGCCGGACTTGTCCGGGTGCTGACGGCTGCCGCCGCCCTGTTCAGCTGCGGAACCGTGCTGGTCATCTACCTGCTCGCCAGCCTGGTCGTGCCGAAATCGCCTTACGGACTGCAATAAACGGGCTTTGCGGCTCCGGCCGCCTATTCATTCAATTAAAGGAGTGCATGAACAATGGGAGTATTGAACCGATTGATCGATATGACGAAAGCGGCCGCTCACGAGATGCTCGATAAAATGGAGGATCCGGCGCTGATGCTGAACCATTACGTCCGGAAGGCGCAGAGCGAAATCGAGAGCGCCGAGGTTGAGCTCGCCCGTCAGGAAGCGCAGGCTAAAAGCTCCCGCCAGCAGGCGGCCGAGTTTGCAAAGCTCGCGGAGCTGTGCGAGACCAAGGCGATGGACGCCATGTCAGGCGGCAGCGAAGCCGGCGCCCGCGAAGCGCTGTCGCTGAAGCTGGGCTATGCGGAGAAAGCCCGCGAGCTCGAGCAGCTCAGCGCGGCGGCAGCGGCTCGCGCCGAGGAGCTGAAGCAGCGGCTGGAGACGGCGAAAGCCGAGCTCGCGGCCATGCAGAAGAAACGCGACGAGCTGATTACGCGCGTACGGCAGACGCAGGCGAAAGCGCAAACGTCGATGCCGAGCTTCAGCGGCGGCACGGGAGCAGCCGATTACGGCTCCGCGGCGCGCGGATTTCAACGGATGGAAGAGAAAATCGTGCATTGGGAAACGCAGGCCGAGCTTAGCGGGAACCGTTACGGTTATACCGTTCCCGTATCGGTCGGCGGCGCCGTTTACGGAGGCCCGGCGGCGCCGGCCGAGCATCCGGCGCGCGAAGCCCAAATTAACGAACAGCTCGAGCGGCTGCGCAAGCGGCTGTCGGCATCGGAATAACCTTCATCGGCCTTCCGGCGGCCGGACGCGATTTAACGATCGCGTTTGGCGGCCGGAAGGCTTTTTTCATCGGTAACTTTCTTCGCTCTCGAACCGATGGTAGTTACTTGCTTCGCCGCCAATAAACAGCGTCAGCCAGGAGCCAGCGGTTTGTCGGCTGTCGGTCTGATCGCCTTCCGGCATGGACCGGGCGTTCTTCGAATATATATGAACGATGAGCAATCGGAAGGTTCACGTTCAAGGAGGAGAACGATGCAAATTCACGTAGTTCGTTCCGGGCAATCGCTGTACGGGATTGCGGGCGCTTACGGGACCACGGTCGCCGAGCTTGCCGAAGCCAACGAAATCGATCCCGCGCAGACGCTGGTCGTCGGACAGGCACTCGTCATTCCGATCGCCGGCCGGTATTACTGGGTACAGCCGGGCGATACGCTGGCTTCCATCGCCGGCCGGTTCGGGACGACCCCGGCAAGGCTCGCCGAGGTGAATGCGCTGGACGTAAACGCCCCGCTGCCCGTCGGCCTGCGGCTGTACATTCCCCCGGCGCCGAAGCGGGATGCGGAAATCAACGCCTACGTCGAACCGCGCGGCCAGCAGGTGGCGCCGAATTTGACGCGGTCGGCTCGCGAGGCCGCGCCCCATTTGACCTATTTGGCGCCCTTCAGCTTCCGGATCAACCGGGACGGCACGCTGCAGCGGCCGCCGCTGGACGATTTTCCGGACATCGCCCGCAATCACGGCGTGACGCTGATGATGGTCGTCACGAATTTGGAGGGCGACCAGTTCAGCGCGGAGCTCGGGCGGATCGTGCTGAACGACGAGGCCGTGCAAACCCGCCTGCTCGATACGATTATCGCAACGGCGCGGGAACTCGGCTTTCGCGACATTCATTTCGATATGGAGCATTTGCGGCCGGAGGACAAGGACGCCTACAACCGTTTTCTGCGCAGGGCGGCGGAACGGATTCACGCGCAGGGCTACCTGATGTCGGTCGCGCTGGCGCCGAAAACGAGCGCGGCCCAGGCGGGGGAATGGTACAGCGCGCACGATTACGCGTCAGTCGGGGAAATCGCCGATTTCGTCGTCATTATGACGTACGAATGGGGCTACAGCGGCGGCCCGGCGCAGCCGGTGTCTCCGATCGGCCCGGTGCGGCGCGTGCTCGAATACGCCATCACCGAGATGCCCGCCTCGAAAATCATGATGGGGCAAAATCTGTACGGCTACGACTGGACGCTCCCCTTCGTGCCCGGCGGTCAATACGCCAGGGCGATCAGCCCGCAGGAGGCGATCCGTCTGGCGCGGCGCGAGCAGGCGGAAATTTTGTACGACACGGAAGCGCAGGCGCCGCATTTTAACTACTGGGACCGCGAGGGCAGGCAGCATGAGGTCTGGTTCGAGGACGCCCGGTCCATTCAGGCGAAATTCGACCTGTTGAAGGAGCTCGGCATCAGGGGCATCAGCTATTGGAAGCTCGGGCTCAGTTTCCCGCAGAACTGGCTGCTGATCGACGATAATTTTAACGTGGTCAAACGTTAACCCCCTGAATTCCCTTTTGATAATCACATACCCCTGTGAACTCCGCGACAGCCGGAACAGGTTTATCCCTGCTGCAGCCGCGCAAAAGGCCCCCATCCTGGATAAGGACGGGGGCCTGCTTATTCAAGCCGATTATTCCTGCGTTTGCTGGCGGTTCGCCTGATTGGCGTTTGCCTCATTCTCGTTAGCCTCTTCGGCGGCGAATTCCGCATCGTTGTCGCCTGCGACCGGCATTTTGTTCAGCTCTGTCGATTGCACTTCCGCTTTCGTCGCATGCTCGTTTTGCTCGTGTGCCAAAATGTCACCTCCTTTGCGCTGTGCAGTCTGCGCTTGAGGCGCAGCCCGCCGGGCTTCTTGTGCCACTTTAGGTAGGATGTCCCGAACGGAGAGGATTTATTCACATTTTTGGCGAATAATGGCGGGTGGTGGACTGACGCCGTGTGCATGCCCTTATTAAATGGCGGAGAAAAGCTCGGGTTATACTAGCTGAAGCCGTAAAACGATCCCATGCAAAGGAGTTCACTTCATGTCCGATTCTGATGACCTGCGTCTCTTTGCCGCCGTCCCGCTGCCGGACGAGCTGAAGCGTGCCGTCGCCGACTGGTGCGGCCCGATCGCCAAGGAACTGCCGTTCCGCAAGTGGACGGTTCCCGCCGACCTCCATATTACGCTGCAGTTTCTCGGCAGCACGCCGCCCGGCCGGATTCCGGGCATCCGCCGAGCGCTGCAGTCGGCGGCAGATCGGGTCCCGCTCTTCGAGCTGACCGTCGGACCGCCTGGCCTGTTCGGCCGCCCGGGAAATCCGTCCGTGCTGTGGGCCGGCGTCGGCGGAGCCGCCGACGCGCTCGGCCGCCTGCAGGAGCTGGTGTCTGAAGCCTTGGCTCCTCTCGGCTATCAGCCCGACGAGCGCGCATACCGGCCGCATCTGACGCTGGCCCGAACCTATTCCGGGAAAGAGCCGCTGGAGAAGACGAAGCTTGCCGGCTTCGGCATCCCCGGCGGGGGCGGCCTGCGCTGGACCGTGTCCGAAATCGCGCTGTATATTAGCCGCCTCGGGCGCAGACCGCCGCAGCCGATGTACGAAGCGGACGCTTTTTTCCCGCTCGCGGGCGGCAGAGGCGAAACGCCTTGACCGATTGTCATCAGCGGGCATGGCCGGGCCGGTAGGCGCCGAACGCCGCGGATGAAGCTCGGCGGCCCTACGCGCTGGATCGGCCCCGTACGATCCGTTTCCGGGCGTCGCGGCATCCGCCCGGTTAGGCCCGGCAGAGAAGCCGAGCCAGCGCGTCCGCAAGGCCGCGCGCCGTCCCGTCGGCCGCTGCGCCTCGCCAGCCGATAAACCCGTCCGGCCGGATCAGCGCCGCTTCTCCCGCCCCTAGGCGATAGCTCCGGGCGAAGTCCCCGTCCGTCTCCTCGGCCAGTTCGCCGCCGTCCCCGATCAGGAAGGCGGCGACATCAACGCCAAGCAGGCGGCCCGCTTCCCGCGCTGCCTCGCGCCAGGCGGTCCCGTCCGGCCCGGCCAGCAGCACGAAGCGGCCGCCGAACAGGTCCAGCGTGGAAAGCCGGCTCTCGTCCTGCAGGAGCCATACATGAGGGGCGCGCGTACCCGGCTCCGCCTTCGGCTCGAGCTCGGCCGGAATCGTCGGTTCGCCGGCGCTGCCGCCGATCACGGCGGCCGACGTGTAGCGGTAGCCCAGCATGACGGCAAGCATATCGGCCGGAGCCGGCGCGCTTTTATCGGGAATGACGTTCATGATTCGGAGCATCCCCGAATCGGCCATCCGCCCGGCCTGCAGCACCGTCGCTGCGGCTACCCGATGCCGCTCCTCGTGATACGTCGCAAGCAGCGCGGGACCGGCCGTACCGTTAAGGACGGTCGCCAGCTTCCACGTCAAATTGTGCGCGTCCTGCACGCCGGTATTGGCGCCGTATCCGCCCGACGGCGGCATCACGTGCGCGGCGTCGCCGGCGAGAAAGATCCGCCCGGCCTGCAGCGACTTCGCCGTGCGCTCCGCCGATTCCCACGGCAGTGCGCTCAGCACGACGACGTCCAGCCCCGGAATGCCAAGCGCCGTCTCCACGATCCTTCGGCACCGTTCCGGCGTATACTCCCCGGGTATCTGGCCGGCCTCCGGAAAGTACGAAACGTGGTAGCACCAGCGGTCCGCGTTGTTGATCGAAACCAGCATGCCCGGCGCATCGGGATGCGTAATATTCATGATGCTGAATTCGCGTCCCTCCACCCATTGGCGCAGGTCGGCCTGAAAATAAATATTGATGTGATTGCCGTGAGCGCCTCTTCCTTCCATTGAAATGCCGAGCGACTCCCGGATTCCGCTCTTCGCCCCGTCGGCAGCGATCATATACCGGCTGCGAACGGTCGAACGCTCGCCGGACGCCCGGTCCAGAATGACGGCTGTCACGCCCGCTTCATCCTGCTCGAACGACTCGAGCTCGGTGTTGAAGCGCAAATCTCCGCCCTGCCGCCGCGCTTCGCCCAGCAGCACGGGCTCCACGACGTCCTGCGTACACCGGTTCCCGGCCACGGGGCTGAGCGCTCCCGCCTGCTTAAACATGCCGGCGGCCGCCTGCTTCAGCTGTTCGGGAAGCCCGTTCTTCAGCAAATCGAGTTCGGCGGATGCGAACGTCTCCGCCGTATAAATTCCCATGCTTTTGTTTAAGTCCCGGCCTGCCTCGCGGATCGCCTCCTCCAGCCCCAGCCAGCGGTACAGCTCCATCGTTCGGATATTGAAGCCGCGTGCGCGGGGATGAATCGATGTTCCGGGATGCCGTTCCACAAGCAGATACGGAACCCGGTAACGGCTTAGAAAAAGCGCGGCCGACAGGCCGACAAGCCCCCCTCCCGCAATGAGCACCGGTACTTGCTCTTGATTCGCCTTCTGATCCATCTCATCCAACTCCTCTTTCATGCGAATGCATTTCCTAAGAAAAGGATACGGGACAATTTTGAACTCATCATGAACGGATTTCTGTTTTCGCGACCGGGATCTGTGCTTTGATGGGGAATCTTCGGCATACAGCCCTGTTCCCTATTCTTTTGTGGTAATATAAAACGGTAATTTAAGGGAGCGATGGAACATCCTTAGTTTGCTGAGAAAAATAAATCTGTGGGCGTTTTGGTGTTCACTGTCAGGCTGGGGAGCGTTTATGCTGTTCGCTTGGGGCGGAAATGCCCGGTTCATCGAAAGCGTAACGGGCGTTCCTTCATTTGATCTTCTGTTCGTATTCTCAATCGCAAGCTTCCTCCTCGCGGCATTTGGTTTATCAAGTATGAGAGGGTGGCTGTCTGCTGTAAGAGGGATCGCCGCGCTCGTTTTATCTGCTGCATTGCTTCTCGCATCCGCATTTACCGCAGCGGCCGGAAAGCTGTTCGGATGAATACGAAGAGCCGGAGACGTTGTCTCCGGCTTGATGCCCTGACCTTCGGCAAATCCTATTGAGCCCGCATGCTGTTCCATCCGCTGTCAGCGGTGCACAACCCACCTGCTTCTCGACGACTTTCCGCGTCACCGCTGAGGCGGCTTGATGCATTATCCTGTCTCGTACGCTTCGTCTGCTCCGCACGCTGCCCTGCCGCGCACGCTTCTTCTCGCACGCCGCCCTGCCGTCACACGCCGGCGGCTTCAGTCGCTTCGTCCTTTGCTTCGATTGCCGCCCGCTTCGCATTGACCGCCCGGATGATGGCCGGGTCGAACTTCGGCTTGCGGTCGTACGTGTACAAGCCATTAACCTCCTGCTCGATATCGTACAGCTGCGTATAGCAGAAGCCGAACATGTTCGGGTTGTCCAGCAGCGCGGTTGTCAAACCCTCGTAGCGGGCGAGGAACTCCTCTTCGCTTGTAGGGCGGTTGCCGTAGCCCCACGCTTTGTCGTCCTTTTGCCCCGGATTCCACCAAATACCGCCGTATTCGCTGACAAAATAGGGCTGCCCGCCGTATTGCTGGCGTTTCTCGAATGTCACGAACACGTCCCCCTCCCCGGAGGCGAGCGATTCGTAGCGGGCTTTGAACGTTTGCGGATCCTGGTCGTAGTCGTGCACGTCAAAAATATCCGTCACGACGTGGTAATTCCCGCTCGTATCGATAACCGGGCGAGTCGGATCGAGCGCTTTGGTCGTCTCATAGACGATGCGCAGCACGTCGTTATCCTGCCGCGCTCCGTTCGCGGCATCCCATGTCTCGTTGAACGGGCACCAGCCGATAATGCTCGGGTGGTTGAAATCTCGCTCGACCCCTTCGGTCCACTCCGGCAAAAACCGTTCCAGCCCCTTGGCCGTCGTAATGTCGAGGCCCCAGTTCGCGTGCTCGCCCCAGACGAGGTAACCGAGCTTGTCGGCCCAGTAAAGAAAGCGCGGCTCGAACATTTTCTGGTGCAGGCGCGCGCCGTTAAAGCCGAGGCCCATCGAAATTTCGATGTCCGCCTTCAGCGCTTCGTCGGAGGGCGCGGTATAGATCCCGTCCGGGTAAAAGCCCTGATCGAGCACAAGGCGCTGAAATACCGCTCTGCCGTTGATGCGGAACGCCATGCCGTCCAGACCGACCGAGCGCAGGCCGAAATACGCTTCCGCCGTATCGATCGTTTTCCCGCTGCCGTCTTCGAGGGTCAGCGTCAGATCGTACAGCTCCGGCGCGCCCGGCTGCCACAGATGGATTTCGCTGAGCGCGAGCGACAGCCGCGCCGACATCGCACCGAGCTTAACCGAAGCGGCGCCCGTTGTCCGGCCGCCGAAGCGCGCTTCCGCGCCGAGCCGGAGGCCGGCGGTCCGCCCCTTGACCGACGCTTCGAGATGCACGCAGCCGTTCTCGGGGTCCGGCACAATGCGGACGGAAGAAAGATACGTCTGCGGCACGGCCTCCAGCCAGACGGTCTGCCAAATGCCGGTCGTCCGCGTGTAGTCGCAGCCCTGCGAGTGATACGCGCCGCACTGCTTGCCGCGCGGCTGCAGGCCGGAGCGCACGTCGTCCTCGGCATACACAACGACCGTGTTTGAGCCGCCGAATTGAAGCGCTTCCGTAATGTCGAAGGAAAATGCGGTATACCCGCCCCGGTGCCCGCCGACCCGTCGGCCGTTCACCCACACCTCGGCTTCATAATCGACCGCGCCGAAATGAAGCAGCACCCGGCCGTCCGACCAGGCGGCCGGCGCGTCGAACTCGCGTTTGTACCAGACCGCGTTCATAAAATCGGCATTCCCGATGCCCGACAGCCTGCTCTCCGGGCAAAACGGCACGAGAATCGACTGTGCCAGCGGCGCCCCGCTCTCCGGCAGGCCGCGTTCCTTCCCGCTGCGCCCGGGATCGGTCTCGAACTGCCACGTTCCATTCAAGTTCAGCCATTTCTCGCGGACCAGCTGCGGTCTCGGATGCTCCGGACGCGGAATTTCCGTTAGGTTTTCGCTCACGTTTCATTCCTCCATTAGTTAATTATAAGATTAATTATTAAGCTTGAATTGCCCATTATTATCGTATATCGGACCGTAAACCGTGTCAATGCAAGCTAATAAATTAACTTAACAATTAACTAATCGAAAATGCGGAACGATTCCGCGGTGCCTTCCCGCCTGAAACGGGCCGGCGTCGTCTTCATGACCGCACCGAACGTTCTCGTAAAATAATGCACCGACCCGAAGCCCGTCCGGTCCGCGACCGCTTGGATCGACAGCTCCGTGCCGAGCAGCAGCTCCGCCGCTTTGCGCACGCGCCGGCTGCGGACGAAGTCCGTAAACGATTCGCGGATGCCGTCCGAGAACAGCCGGGACAAGTGGCGCTCGGACATATTGATATACGCCGCCACCTTGCCGAGCGACATATCGCGGTCCCCCAGATTGTCCTCGATATACAGCTTCGCCTGCCGAAGCACCGGCGAGACGGCCGGCCGGTACCGCTGCCCCGCCGCCGGTTCGCTGCCGCCGCCGAACAGCTCCGCGAAGGAAAGCAGCAGCGAAGCGGTCAGCTCCGGCAGCAGCTTTTCAGGCAGCGCGCCCGGCCGGCCGGCCTGCACCAGCAGCGATTTCCACAGCATCGCCGCCGGCAGCTCGTCCCCGCCGGGGATGCATACCGTCTCCGTTTCCGCAAGCGCCGCCATCGACTCGCGGGCATGCTCGCCGCACGCCTGCTCCTCCATCTCGAAAGCGACGAAGATGAGCAGCAGCCCGGTCGCGGAACGAATCTGGTGGACGATGCCCGGCCGCGAGCAGAACAGCGTTCCTTTACCGAGCCGGTATTCGCTGCCGTCATCGGTGTATTCGCCCTCGCCGTCCAGCACGTAGCAGACCTCGAAGAAGGAATGCTTATGCACCGGATTGGAATAATGATTCGGATCGATTCCCCAATAATGCACGTTAAACGCCGCCTGTCCCGACCGCGGCCGAAAAGCGAAGCGGTTCAGCCTGGCTTCGCTTTCTTTCCAAAGATACATGTGCGACCGTTCCCCCTTCATCATGGCGTCAAAAGACAAAACGTTGTCCTGCGGCGCTAAAGACCCGCAGCCTCCGCAGGCATTACAATAAAGGCAATGAAGCGCATGCAAGCGCGGCAAACAATAGGGAGGCTTCTACGGTGATTAAAGCACAGGATGCGGAATTTTACAATGAACAGGGCTACCTGCTCGTCAAAGGTGTTTTCAACAGGCAGGAGGTCGAAGCGATGCGCTCCGGCGTGGAGGGCATACTGAAGCGGGCGATCGAGCAGAAGCGCGACGGCAACCATGCCTGGCAGGGCGATTTCGTCCCGCCCGAAGAGATGAAGAAGCTGGTGTTGAAAGGCTTTCACGACGTGCATTACCATGACGCGGCGTTTACGCAGGCTGTTGTACATCCGAATATGACGGCGATTTTGTCCCGGCTGATCGGCCCGAACGTGCAGCTGCACCATTCCAAAATGCTTGTCAAGCCGCCGGAGAACGGCGCCGTTTTCCCGATGCACCAGGACTATCCTTATTTTCCTCATGAGAAGCATACGATGCTGGCGGCAAGCGTTCACCTGGACGACGCCGACGTGGAGAACGGCTGCCTGCATGTCATTCCCGGCTCGCATAAAAGCGGCCCGCTGCCGCATGTCGGGCGCCATTACCTCGATGCGAAGCAGTATCCGGTATCAAGCGGTATCGCTTGTCCGGCGGAAGCCGGGGATGTGCTGTTCTTCAATTATTTGACGATTCACGGCTCCCCGGCGAACCGCAGCGAGCGGACCCGTCGCAATGTACTGTTCCAGTACCGGAGCGCGACCGATTTTCCGACTGTGAACACGCATTTCGATTGGGGCATGGGCCTTATGGTATGCGGGGAAAATCCGAACCTCGACAAGGTAAGGCCCGATTTTGAAATCAAATAACGGGAGGCTCGCCGGATATTCCGTTCGCGAAGGCTCGCAGGCCAATAAGCCTGCGGGCCTTTTCCCGCTGCGGGATATGCTTCGCCGCATTGTTTTCCAGAAAAAGGGGAATGCTAAGTAGGCAGTTCAAAACCGCATCAGGAGGAACATGGACATGAGAACGTTCGCCGCAATTACCTGCGCAGGCGCACTCAGCCTGCTGCTGGCCGGATCCGCGCTCGCGGCGCCGCAGGCTGCCGCATCCGAGCCCGGAGCGGCACCGGTTTCGGCCAGCTTGATCGATACGAAAGGGGCATCGGTCGGAACCGCCGTCATCACCCAGCTGGGCGATACGGTCCGGCTGCATGTCGAAGCGAAAAATCTCCCTCCGGGCGTACACGGGATTCATTTTCACGAAACGGGCGTCTGCACCGCACCCAGCTTCGAATCCGCCGGCGCGCACCTGAATCCGCAGATGAAGCAGCACGGCTTCAACAATCCGAAGGGCTTCCATGCCGGAGATTTGCCGAATATTACGGTTAAGCCGGACGGAACGGTAACTGCGGACATCGAAACCCGGGTCGTCACGCTCGAGAAGGGCTTGCCGAATTCTTTGCTGAAGCCGGGCGGAACGGCGCTTGTCATTCACGAGAAGGCGGATGACTACGTCACGGACCCTTCCGGCAACTCCGGTAGCCGGATCGCCTGCGGGGCAATTCGGTAACGAATTTCGAGGCATGCGGACGGGCGCCTGATGGAAGGACATGCCGGCGGACAGCCGGCTTTCCTGTCCGTCCCGACCCCTCACTTCCGAAAGCGCTGGAAAGTAAGTCTGATTTCCGGCACCGTGGACGATGATTTTCATATTCGAAAAACGGCCTCCGTTCGCATCGATTGATCACGAAGAGGCCGTTTTTTCGTGTTCGCCTAATTGCGAGATTCGTGTTCTAGGGAGGCCGGACGAATGCACGAAATATCGTGTTAGATGCAGATGTCTTGTTCGACCCTAAGCGGCTTTTTGCACTGAAGTGCGCTGTAAAAAACATTTATTTTTTTCTGTATTTATGTATAATTGTTATAACAGTTCAACATTATTACTAAGGAGAGAATATAATGAACAAGGTGATAACGATGGAACGTAAAGTATCAAAATTCGGAAATAGCCTCGGTATTACGATGACTGAGGCATTAAAACAAGTAGGCCTAGACTTAGGTGATACCGTTCGTGTTGATGTGCGTGAAAGTGAAGGTGAAATTGTCATTAAGAAAATTCAAAAAGTATCTTTGCCTACTGGAATCAGTTCTGACTTTTTGGATACACTTGCAGAAGTTATGGGTGAGTACGATGAAACGTTGAAGGGGTTAAAGGATAGATAATGAATTCGATCCGTTTTCTCTCTGTACCAGAGGTTATAGCAATTAATGTAGCTGTAATTCAAAAATACAGCCCTGGAGAGCAAATTGGGGTTAAGAGCCAAAGCCTGTTAGAATCAGCAGTATTTCGTCCACAAACATCTGTTCTTGGTGAAGACGCTTATCCAACAGTATTCAAAAAAGCCGCAGCTCTGTTTGAATCCTTAGGGCAAAATCAAGCTTTTTATAATGCTAATAAACGAACAGCCTTTACTTCATTTGTAATTTTTCTAAATTATAATGGCTTTCGTTTTAAAATGGATAACAAAGGAGCCGAGGATCTCACCGTTGATATGGTCGAGCATAGGTTCGGGCTAGAACAAATAGCAGAAATAATAAAATTACATTCCCATCAGAAGTAAAAGGGGCCGTCTCAGATTAGGGGCTATTTCGACCCCCGTTTCCGGCCCTCGCCTTGTTCGACGCTGTGCCGGAGAAGCCGGTTCCAGCCGTCCGTGATATTTTTGTCAAATCATCGGCGGCCAACCGCTGCATCGGCTCGATCACGGCGTTTCCTATCGTTCAAGAAAAGCGGCGGAGCAAGATTAGCTCCTGCACCGCCGATCCTATTAAAGCAAATATCTCAAATAAATATAAAGGCTGGAGATTGCAATCGATAATAGCATAAGCGGAAACGCATATTTCAAAAATTTCAGAAACGTTATCGGGTATCCCTCTTTGGCTGCCAGGCCCGCCGTAATCAGATTGGCGCTGGCCCCGATCAGCGTCCCGTTTCCGCCAAGGCAGGCTCCCAGCGCCAAACTCCACCAAAGCGGCTCGAGATTCTCGATCCCCATGTTTCCCATTTCCTGAATCAAGGGGATCATCGTAGCCACAAAAGGAATATTGTCCATAAAAGCGGAGGCGATGGCGCTCATCCAAAGAATAAGCATGGCCGTTGCCGTTAAATTGCCCCCCGTGAGCTCAATCGCCTTTACAGCCAGATCGCTGATTACCCCTGTATCTACAAGTGCTCCAACCAGTATGAACAAACCGACAAAGAAGAAAATCGTCGTCCATTCCACCCGGGAAAGTGCTTTCTCCATCGCATGCTCGCCGGCGAGCAGCAGCAGCAGGAAAGCCCCGGACAGAGCCACCACCGAGGATTCCACATGCAGGACCTGGTGAAGGGAAAATCCGCATATGGTGATGCCCAAGATGACCAAACAGCGAATGAGCAGCGGTTTATCGGTAATGAGTCCGCTCTCGTCCATCTCCATAATCCCGCGCTTGTGCGACTCGTCCGTCTCGAGTTTCTTGCGAAACAAGAGAACAAACAGCGGGAGATGAACGGCCATAATCAGCATTACGATCGGGGACAGGTTATGGATGAAGGCCATAAAAGTAAGCTCTTTCACCGCGCTGCCGATCATAATGTTGGGAGGGTCGCCGATCAAGGTTGCCGTGCCGCCGATATTCGACGCCAGGATTTGCGTGAATAGGAAAGGGAACGGATGCAGCCGAAGCTGCCTGGCTACGCTGAATGTAACGGGCACCATAAGGAGCACGGTCGTGACATTGTCCAGAAATGCGGATGCCAACGCCGTGATCACGGCCAGCGCCAGCATAATACGAACCGGCTCTCCCTTTGCTTTCTTGGCTGCGGCAACCGCGATGTAAGTGAACAAACCCGTCTTGGCGGTGATACTGACGATGATCATCATCCCGACCAGCAATCCCAGCGTATTGAAATCGATATGATGGACGACTGCCGACTCTACGTTTACAATACCGAGAATAACGACGAGCAGTCCGCCGAGCATTGAGACGATCGTGCGATGAATTTTTTCGGCGATGATCATTCCATAGGTGACCAAAAAAACGGAAAGTGCTAGAATTGCCTGTTGTTCCATGAATCCCCCTTGCCTGCTGCCCGAAAAGCCGTTTCAGAAATTCCAGTTTCTTCTCGGCTTATACGCGGCATTCTCGATAAAAGCCCGCTCCGTTTCGGGAGGCAGTCCAGACATCGGTATGTCTGCCGATTGCGAAACGATCAGCATGCGGCATGCCATTTCGAGCGTTTGCAAGGCCATGCGGGCTTCTTGTACAGAAGTGTCGTAAACGAGGACGCCATGATTTTCAAGCAATAAAATATT
Organism: Paenibacillus humicola; assembly: GCF_028826105.1. Taxonomy (NCBI): domain Bacteria; kingdom Bacillati; phylum Bacillota; class Bacilli; order Caryophanales; family Paenibacillaceae; genus Paenibacillus; species Paenibacillus humicola. Next base: position 387,761 of record NZ_JAQGPL010000001.1, on the reverse strand, counting down.
CGCCAATTTTGCCTTCTCGCGCACACCTTCGCCGAGCGCCTCGCTGCCCGGATGATAATAAGGCACGCGTTCCACCTTCTCCAAGTAATACATGGATTCGATGAACCAGTTCGTCGGGATTGCGAGCTTGGAAGCCGCGACCAGCGTGCTGTAAAACGGCGATGCGTGGAGCACGGCATTGATTTCCGGACGGCTTTCGTAGACAGCCCGGTGCATCGGAGTTTCTTTGGAAGCTCTCCGTCCTGAGGCGGCATACGTATTGCCGGCAAGATCGCATTCAATCAGATCCGCGTCATCCAGCTCGCCGAGAAATGTTCCGCTGGCGGTAATGAGGTAGCGGTCTACTTCGGTTCTTGCACTGATGTTTCCGGAGTTCCCCCAGGCCAGCTCATATTCCATCATATACTTGCCTGTATGCTGCAGCTGTTTCCTTACCGTTTCTACATTTGGCATGCGATCTTGTCCTCCAATGTTAAGCGACAGACACTTAGTTTAATAAATTCGGAACGAACATCGAAATTTGCGGGAAATACGTAATTAAAAGCAGCATCAGTAAGAGCGCGACATAGAAAGGCGCCATCCCTCTGGTTAACTGCAGCAAATTAATTTTCGCAAGCGAGGCTGAGATGAACAGATTGATGCCCAGCGGCGGCGTGCACATGCCAAGCGCCAGGTTGACGATCATAATAATGCCGAAATGAACCGGATCGATGCCAAGCGTGACCGCAACAGGCACAAGCAGCGGCGCCAGGATGATAATGGAGGCGTTCGTTTCCATGAACATGCCGACTACGAGCAGGAAAATGTTGACCAGCAGCAAGAAAACGAGCGGATTGTCGGAAATGCCGATGAAGAACTGAGCGACATCCTGAGGAATTCCTTCCCTCGTCAGTATCCATCCGAATAAGCCTGCGCTCGCCAAAATGAACATAATGGCCGACGTCGTGACGACGGATGTAGTCAGGATATTCATGATTTTGCCGATTTTGATTTCACGATAGACAAGCGTGCCGACGATAAAAGCATAAGCTACGGCAATACCCGCGGCTTCGGTAGGCGTGAAGAAACCGCCGTAAATGCCGCCAAGGATGATGACGGGCATAAGCAAAGCGAGGAATGACTCCTTGAACGCAATCCACAGCTCTTTCCCCGATTTTCTTTTCTCTTTCGCATAGCGGCGTTTCTTCGCAATAATAAAAACGGTGATGATCAAAGACAACCCGATCATGATTCCCGGCAGGAAGCCGGCCATGAATAAATCTCCGATCGACGTTTCCGTCGAAATCCCGTACAGGATCAAAGGAATGCTAGGAGGAATGATAACTCCGAGTTCGCCGGAGGCGGATTGAACGGCACCCGTGAAATTCCGATGGTACCCCCGGGAGATCATGGCCGGGATCAGAATGCTGCCAAGTGCGGCCGTCGTCGCCGCGCTTGATCCCGAGATGGCCGCGAAGAACATCGAAGTCACGACGGTGACAATGGCCAAGCCTCCGGAAAAATGACCCGTCAACGCGTTCGCGAAGGCAACGAGCCTTCTGGATATCCCGCCATGCTCCATTAATACCCCTGCCAGAACAAAGAAGGGGATCGACATGATGGGAAACGAATCGATCGATGTGAAAGAGCGTTGAACCAAGACGACTAACGGCGTTCCACCGTTCCATAAAATCGCCGTTGCCGCCGCAAGACCCATGGAGATTGCGATCGGAACGCCAAGCGCAAAGAAGATGATAAGGCAGACGAATAGAATGATTCCCATTACAGCTGCTCACCTGCCTTAAGGGCTTCCGAAACTTCCGACGTATCAAGGTCGTCCGTCGTCAGGAATTCGATAATAACGGCAATCGCGTTGATGATCATTAGTGCGGCTCCGATCGGAATGGCCATATAAGGGATGTCCATAGAAACGCCGATCCCCGCCGAAGATTGTTTGCCTACAATACCGACCATATCCATCCCTTTGAACAACAGCATGAATAAAAACACGAGGGAGACGAGCATCACGACAATGCGAAGAACCTTTCTTACTTTCGGCTTCACGCTTTCAATCACAATCTCAATCGCAATCATTTTATGGTTGCGCAGCGCCAGAGAAGCGCCCAGAAAAACCGTATAAACCATCAAATACCGGGCGGCCTCCTCGGACCATGTGAGCGGATAGTCGATGACAAACCGGCAAAAAACTTGAACGACAATGATGACGGACATCACGGCGAGCATCGAACCGACCACGATGCCCACGACTTTGTTCATGATGTCGACGCCCTTCATAAATGCTTTCATTGAGGTAATCCTCCTGATGAAGAAATGGCCCGTTTCCTTCGGAGGAAACGGAAACCGGCAGCCATACGAACGGTTATCGCATGGATGCCCGCATTACTCCGGATTTGCTTATTTCACGTTCATGATGCTGTCATATAATTCCTGACCGTACTTTTGGGCAAATTCGCCGTGAACGGTTTTTGCTTTCTCCATGAAAGGAGCCGTATCGAGCTCTACGACTTCCATGCCGTCTTTCTTGAGGGAATCCAGCAATTCAACCTCTTGTTTGGCAACCAGATCGTTCTCAAAGGTCGTCGCTTCTTTCGCCGCTTCTTCGACCGCTTTTTGCTGATCCGGACTCAGCTTCTGGTAGGTGATATCGCTCATCGTCAGCAAGACGTAACCGTATACATGGTTGGTCAGCATGAGGTGGGATTGAACCTCCTGAATCTTGTTGCTGGCTATCAAAGCGAACGGATTTTCCTGAGCGTCGATGACACCCGTCTGCAAGGAAGAATACACTTCTCCGAAAGCCATCGGGGTCGGCGATGCGCCCATCGCTTTCCAGGCTGCAATCGAAGCGGGAATTTCAGGAACGCGGATTTTAAGGCCTTTCAAGTCTTCCACTTTCTCAATTTTCTTATTCGCAGTCAATTCGCGGGGACCCCTTACCCAGAAATCAAGGCCGCGAACCTGCGCATTCGTAAGCAGGTCGGCTTTCAGCTTCGTACCGATATCGCCATACAGCACTTTTTCCATATGATCTTGATCGCGGAACAGGTACGGAAGCTCCAAAATGGAGAACGGCTCATAGAAGTTCGATAATACGCCCGCTACAAGCGCGAAATCGACGGAGCCCAGCTGCATGCCTTCAATCAGGTCACGGTCGTTGCCGAGCGTTGAGCTCGGGTATACTTCCACTTCAACCGTGCCGTTCGATTTTTCCTTTACCAGTTCGGCAAACTTAAGCGCGCCTTTATGCCATGCATCCGATTCGCCCGTGATATGTCCAAGTCTCAGCTTGACGGCTTTGCCCGAACCTTGATTTCCCGAAGCATCCGGCGCTGCCGCTTTGTTTCCGTCACTTTTCCCGCATGCTACAGCGCTTACAAAGAGCAGCACGATCATGACCGAGATTGCAATCGTTTTCTTTAACACGGATTGTTGCCCCCCATATGAAGTGTGATGAAAAATCTTGGTGTAACAGCCGGCCCCCGCCTCACAGGCTGAAGCCAGCCTCATTCCAATACGCGGACTAATCGAAGGTGACCAGCACTTTAAGCGAGGATTCTTCCTTTTTGTCGACGATCCGGAAGCCGTCCGCCGCCTGCTCCGGAGACAAACGGTGCGTAATAATAACGCTCTTGTCGACGACGCCCGAAGCAATCATATCGATCGCAGTTATTGTATCCTCGCGGGTATACGTCATGCAGCCGACAATTTCTTTTTCTTGATTTTGCAGGTTATGGATGTTAAACGTTTGGTCGCCGTGGAACATGGCGATCGTGACGACGCGTCCGCCTTTACGCAGAAGCGCGAGCGATTGATCGATAATTCCGGGAACGCCTGCTGCAACCAATACCTTGTCGAAGCTGCCGCCGACAAGCCGCTTTGCTTCTTCCGTCCATTCCTTTTTGTTCCTGATGTTCAGGGTGTGCGTGGCGCCCATCTTCAGCGCGCCTTCCAGCGCATAATCCACAATATCGGTCACGAGAAGCGCTGTTGCTCCCGCAGCCTTCGCCGCCGCCATGGCCAGAAGTCCGATCGGGCCCGCGCCCAGAACGGCGACCTTATCTCCTACTCCGATCCCCGCTTTGCGCACGGCATGAACACCGACGGCAAATGGCTCGACAAGCACCCCTTGCTCAAAATCCATCGTGTCCGGAAGCTTGAACACCGTTTGCTCCGGCGCAACAAAATATTCCGCCATCGCTCCGTACCAGTTCCCGATCCCCGGCGCTCCGCGATTTTCGCAGAAATTGATTTTGCCGGTCAGACAGTATTCGCAGGCGCCGCAGCCGGTTTGCGGTTCGACCGTCACGCGGTCGCCCGCCCGGAAACGGGTGACCGCTTCGCCGACCTTCACCACCTCGCCGGAAAGCTCGTGTCCGATAATAACCGGCGGCTTGCGAAAAGGGTGAAGCCCTTTGTACGTATGAAGATCCGAGCCGCAAATTCCGGCCGCCTTCACCTTGATCAGCACATCGCCCGCGGCAACCGGCGGTATATCCACTTCTTTGACGATCACGCTGTAAGCGTCCTGCACATAAACCGCTTTCATGGTTGTCCTCCATTTCATCTTCGCCAGCTGCTTCTTGATTTACAAAAACATTTTCTTCTTGGAGCTCTGGAGATGCTCTTGCATCCTCCCGATGCTCTCGGGCTTGCCTTGCTTCAGAAGCTCGTAAATTTCGACATGGTCCTGCCAAAACCCCACCATTCGGTGCGGATCCTTCCGAAGATGGCGGAGCGTGATCCGGATCAGATGATCCTGATAATTCATCAGAACGCGGTAAACCTCTCCATTGCCGGCGAACCGGCACAATAATAAGTGAAATTCGTGATCGGCTTTGCAAAAGGCTTTAATGTCCAGCGTTTTGACGATGGCTTCGGTTTCCCGAAGGTTCTTCAGCAGCAGATCGCTTTGTTCTTCATTGAGCCGGCCCAAAACCGTTTGGACGTTGTAGGTTTCCAGGACCGTCCTGAGATCGTAGATATCGATGATCCGATTAATTGCCAGGTCGTTGATAATAATCCCCTGCTTGGACGATACCGTCACGAATCCTTCCGATTCCAGACGGGTAAGCGCATTTTTGATCGGGGTTTTGCTCATCTGAAGAATTTCAATTAACTCCCGCTCCGATAAAAAGCGGCCGGGCTCGAACCGTTCGTCAAGGATGCGCTCCTTGATCTGATCGTAAGCAATATCTTTCAGCAGAATGCCTGTACCTTTCCCTTCCATTGCCTGCTTTCCCCTCTCTCCTTTTCTTGTCCTTATTATAGACCGGCATCCCGTACACGGGCGAAATAATCCGGGCCGCCGAATTGTCCGCCTTTCAAAGCGAGCTCGATTCCATCCATGCCGGCATCCTCCGAATAGACCCTGCATAAGGGGGCGCCTGGCGAAATCGGGGCCAGCATCTCCATCCCATAGATCCCCATTTCGCCGGTGACGAATCCGGAGGTATCGCCGCCTGCGATAACGACCCTTCTTAATCCCGCTTCCTGAATGATCCGTTTCGTCCATCTCCCGAGCTGCCGGCCGATGTGTTCGCCTGTCAGCGAGCCTGCAATTCCTTGCGCCGACAACCGGTCTCGAGTCTCGGCAATGGAAGCGTCCTCGGGACCCAGCGCCGTATAAAGAACCACGCTCTTCCCGCCGCTCAGCATGCGGACCGCTTCTTCCAGCATCGCTCGAGGAATGCTCTCCGAATCGGCGAGCGCCGCGGCAGGAATGCGAATCCCGTGAAACCCCTGATCGATGGCCGTTTCAATCTGCTTCCGGCTGACCGGCGAGGCGCTTCCGGAAACCGCCAGAATATGGTTCGCCGGCTTCAAACCGGCGGAATCGGCTGTCCGCCCGGTTTTGGCAATCCCCGCTTTCTCCCAGACGGCCGTCATCGCATATTCGACGCCGGACGAGCCTACAACGAACCGCTGGCCACCCTGAGCCGCATCCCAGATCAGCTGACCGCTTGTCAGAAGCGTGTCTTCGCCCAGAACATCAAACAGCAGGACGGATGGCTCTGTACTCAGCTTCCGCCGGTATCGTTCGCTCACGAGGGACGGATCGCCTTCAAGCTCCAAAATATTCATGAGGCCGATCTCCTCGTCCAGCTGCTCCTTCAGATGAAGCCGCAAATCCGCTTCGTGCATCGGCGTGACGGGATGGCGGGACATGACCGGATGGCGGTCCAAACGGTATACTTCTCCTTCCATTCGGGCAAAGTGCTGGCCAAACAGCGTATACCTTCCCAGTGCAGGCGCTCCGACCAGCAGCGGGACCGTCCGTTGACCCGGAAAGAAGCCGCGCGATACCCGGATCGCTTCGCCGATGCTGCCAATGTCAGGGGACGAGTCGAAGGTGGAGCAGGTTTTATAATGAACGACCGGCGCATCCAGAAGCGATAATCGCTCCATCGCCGATTCTACTTCCTTCTTCAGCTCAGGCCGACTTTTCGCTCTGCTTGTTCCGGCGACGCCAACGCAGCGGATGCCCTCAAAACGGCTTAGCATGTCCGGCGACGGGGCTGCGAGAAACAAAACCGTCCTGTGACCGCTTAGGGCCAGAGCTTCCATGGCATCCGTAGATCCTGTAAAGTCATCCCCGTAGAAAGCGAGCAGAAGCTGTCTGTTTTTACTCATCGTTTTACTCCTCCAGGCTGTTTGCCCTAAACGGTTACTTCCTGCCGAACACCCGCATGGCTTCCCGCAGTTCCGGGCGTGACTCGGCATAAACGGACAATTCGATTTCCTTGACGGCAGCTTCCCAGCCCTGCTGCATGCTGCGCACGCCTTCGGCAGCTCCGCCCGGGTGAGCGAGAATTCCGCCGCCGGCCAAATGAATGACGTCCACCGTTCGAGCGGCGCGGTAAGTCGTGACGGCGCTGCCCGCCCATTGTGCCGAGGAGAGCACCGGCATAACCGTATATCCGCCCAGCATAGGCTGCAAACAGTCCTTAATGGACCGGACTACGGATGAATTGGATTCCGAGAACTTGCTGTCCAATCCGTTCGTATGCAGATGGTCAACCCCAGCCAAGCGGCACAGCTTCTGGTAAGCGGTGAAACTCATGCCCAGCAGCGGGCTTCGCGTCATGGCCCCCCATTGATTCCGGTGACCGTGAATGGGCAGTTCGGCATACCGGCGAAGATGGGCCACACCTGCCAGACCGACGCTGTTGATGCTAACCATCACGCAAGAGCCGCCTTCCTGCAGAACGAGGTCATGGTTCCTTTTCATTTCATCCAAGTCGTCCGTGATGTTAAAAGCGTACATGACCATTTTGCCATTGCGGTCAGCCGCTCTCTTCAATTCATCCATCACGGCCCGAACCCTTTCTTCGAAAGGGGCGTAAGGCGGATTCGCGCACAGCTCATCATCCTTGATGAAATCAAGCCCGGCATCGGCAAGCTCTCGAACGAGCGGCCCGTAAGCCTCCGCCGGTAGGCCGACGCTCGGTTTGACAATCGTACCGATCAGCGGACGTCCGTGCACGCCGGCTATTTTACGCGTTCCTTCAATACCAAACTGCGGTCCCGGGTATCTGGCTGCAAAAGCGGGCGGCAATTCCAAATCGATCAGACGCAATCCCGAGAATTCCCGCAGCTCGTATAAATTGCCTGCAACCGTAGAGAGCAGATTCGGCAGCGAGGGCCCGAAGTTGTGGAGAGGAAAAGATAGTCGTACTATAGCTCTTCGATAGACCGGATTCTCCATATCCGGCGCAAGATAAGCCCCCGGCAGCGCCGGCGAGCCATGCTCCTCCAACGCTTCTATACTTAGGATCCTCGCTTGGTGAAGCGCTTTCAGTTCGGCCGTCTCTCCCGGCACGGATACGAACGTCCCCGTGGATTGTTCGCCGGCCATCACTTCAGCGGCCCTTTGCAGCGAATGCGGAGTTTCGATGAGATACGTTGCAATAACCTCTTGATCCATCTTGTCAACTCATCTCATGAGGGTAGTAGAATTTAAATTAGATCTAACATAGATCTATGTTGTATCTTGACGATTTTTATCATATATTTAGCGCTTTCACTTGTCAACAGGAATAATATTACACCACGTAGGTAAATCCTTATCGATGAAATAATCATGGTCATTCTAACGCTTCTTGGCGACAGTCGAACGCGCAAAAACGGACGCGCAACGAGCCGGTCTTAGCCGCTTGCTGGTGAAGGACTTGCGCCCATTCCGGCGATAAAAGAACGCGAGCCGCTCGGCCGGGAGAACATGCATCAGCGGCGACGGTGCCTATTTGGACAAAAAAAAGTGGCCCGCAAAATTCGCGGGCCCAAGTCGTTCTATATTAAAGGGGGGTCGTTGATTAGAAGTATACCGGCCGAACCTTAAATGAAGCTGAATGCCAAATGATAATTCCATTAAATTTTGATTTCATCCTGATTTTCCGCGTCAGAGCATGCCGTATGCTGGCTAAATTCCCCTTCTGACGCTTACAATACTTAGAGGAGGGATTCCTTTTGCTGCATACCTTAAACGCATGGCTTGTTCATTACGGGTACGGGGTCCTGTTTGCCGCCCTGCTGCTGGAGATGCTCGCGCTCCCGCTTCCCGGCGAAGTGCTGATGAGTTATGCCGGTCTGCTCGTGTTCGAAGGCAAAATGAACCTGCCGCTGTCGATTCTGTCGGCAGGAGGCGGCGTTACGGCCGGCATTACGCTGTCGTATTGGATCGGCTTCCGGCTCGGCAGGCCGTTCTTCGAGCGGCACGGGCGGCGTTTTCATCTCGGACCGGACAAGCTTGACCGCACGTCGCGCTGGTTCGAACGGTACGGCAACCTGCTGCTGCTCATCGCCTTCTATATCCCCGGGATCCGCCATTTTACGGGATATTTCTCCGGCGTCACACGCATGGCCTATGCCAGATATGCCGCGTTTTCCTATACCGGCGCTTTCGTGTGGACCGGCGTCTTCATTACGCTCGGCTCGCTGCTCGGCCCTAAGTGGGAGCATTACCATCACATCGTAAACCGCGTACTGGCGGCTGCTTTTATCGCCGCAGCCATCGCCGCGCTTCTCGTTTACGGAATTCGCCGCAGCGGCAGACGCCGGAACGCAGGCGTGCCGGAACCGGCCGAACGCGTTCGGCCCAAATGAGTCCTCCTCGACGCCGGCATCATGGTACGTCAGCCGGAGTCTTCCGCGATGCCGGCATTATGCATGGCTGCCGGAGTCTTCCGCGATTCCAGCATCATGCACAGCGGCCGGAGTCTTCCGATTGACGAGCTCGTACAGCATCTGTAAGCGGGAGGGGAAAACGTGAGTATACGGTCCAAGGCATCGCCAAAGCATGGCAGAAGGCTGTTCATCGCCTGCCTGACGCTCGCGGCGTTCGGCGCCGGATTTCTGATTACGGCCGCTTCCGTGCGAACGTACGGATTCAACCGGTTTGACGCCGCCGTCATTGCGCGGGTCGCCATCCTGGAGTCGCCGGGGGAAACGCTCGCGATGAAAGCTTTCAGCTGGATCGGTTCCGGCATCGGGATCTGCACGCTGGCGCTTGCCGTTACAGCGCTTCTATGTAAGCTGCGGCGCCGCCTGCGCGGACCGGTCTTTTTTCTGGCCGTTTTCGCCGGAGCCGAGCTGCTGGATCCCCTGCTGAAAGCCTTCTATCACCGGACCCGGCCGGATATGCACCGGCTCATTCCCATTACGGGCTACAGCTTCCCGAGCGGTCACGCGATGGACGCTGCCGCATGCTGCGGCGCGCTTGCGTTTCTGCTGTGGCGAGCCGCCCGCGGCAGGGCCGGCAGAGCCGTACTTGTAACGCTCTGCCTGCTTATGACCGCTGCGATCGGCATCAGCCGGATTTATCTCGGCGTCCATTACCCGAGCGATGTTCTTGGCGGCTATTTGGCCGGGGGCGCATGGCTCTCGCTGGCCATCTTGATTGATGCGGCCGTTCTCGCGGGCAAGAAGCGCCGGCATCCGGTACGAATCGCCAGGTTTCCCCGGGACGGTACCTCTTCGAATTGAAATTGCATATATTCACACAATCCACATTTAAGCCTGTTAACGATTAATGCCGCGAATTTCAGGCATTAAATCAGATTCGTAATGACTTTTATTTGCATCGAATAAACCTTTTCATCCACAAGTCTTCACGGCACCGCTTTCACCTCACCGCCCTCTACCCGGCACCATAAAAGAAACATGCCGTCTATTGGCGGCGGTTCAAACGAAAAGGGAACCTTTCCTATAGCGGAACGAAAAGAAGGCTGCAGGCCCGTTTCCGCGCTGCAGCCTTCCTATTCGGCGTTACGTCCCGCTCGCCGCGGCGGTCAAGAGCTTTTTTTGCTCGCCAGGAACGCGTCGAACTGCTTCTGCTTCTCGGCGATGACCTTGTCGACGCCGGCCGCTTTCATCGCGGCGATATATTCGGGCATCACCTTGTCCGGGTCAACCGAGCCCGTTTCGACCGCTTTCTGGTACTGCTTGATGACGTTCGCCAGCGCGCCGACCTCCGCTTTGACTGGGTCGTTGTCAAAGACGAAACCGAGACCGGGCGACGGTTTGGCTCCCTCGTTAAATTTTGTGAACTGCTCCCATTTGTCCGGCGCTTCCGTGTTCCACACATGATTGAGGAACTGGTTGCCGAGCTCCCAGGCGACGCCGGGGGAATAACCGCTCGTCTTGGCGGTCGGCGTCATGATGTCGCCGTTCAGCGTATAATGAACGCCTTCGATGCCGAAGTCGAGCAGGTTGACGAGATCCTTGTCCGTATGCAGCAGATTGATCAGCATCATCGCACGCTCGGGATCTTTGGACGTCGACGAGATGGCCAGCATCGCACCGGCCGTTTCGGAGGTGGACACCGTTTTGCCGGTTAAATAAATCTGTTCCAGCTTGCCGCCAAGGCCGGCCGCATTGGCAATCTCCGCCGCTTTGCCCGGCTTCAGCGGTTCGATCGTCGAGAAGACGTTGCCGCCTTTGTATGCATCGCCGCTCGAAAGCTGCGTCGTCGCGGCATCCTTGTTAATGTACCCCTTCAGAAAAAAGTCGCGGGCGAGCTTCAGGTAGCGCTTATAAATGTCCGTTTCCTCCGCCAGCTTGACCGTCGTATCGCTGCTTTCCTTCGAGATAACGCCGGGAATCGTTCCGTCGCCGAGCGAATCGAATTCCGTCAGTTGCCCGAACGACCCGCCCTGCATATAGAGCGGGATCATATCCGGCTTTTTCTCCTTCACAACCTTGTAGATCGCGTCCAGGTCTTCCGCGGTCTTCACTTTGCTCATGTCCAGCCCGAGCTCGTCGGCAATATCTTTGCGATAGACGACCCCGCCCGCAAAGGCGAGCTCCTTGTTTGTCGGCACCGCATAGTTTTTGCCGTTAATTTTCGAGCCTTCCAGAAAAATCGGATTGAGCGAGCTTGTAATGCCTTGCCCATACTTTTTCAGCAGATCCCCGAGGTCCAGAAAAGCGCCCTTCGCGACATTTTTCGAATATCCGTTCCACTGCGCCGTGAAAAAAACATCGACCGGCTCGCGGGAGGCGATCATGAGGTTGACCTTATCGTCCCATGCGCCCCAGTCGATCGGCTCGAGATCGAGCGTAGCATTGATCTTTTTCACCAAAATTTTGTTGATGGCGTCTTCGACCATCGCTTCGTCGGCCTGCGGGGGACCTTCATAGACCAGCTTCAGCTTGTACGGTTTAAGCTGGGATGCGGCGCCCGCCGCTCCGTCGCCTCCGGCCGCCGGTTCGCCGGAGCTGCCGCCGGCAGCGGCGCTTCCGCCGCCCGCCGAGGGTGTATTGCCTTCGCCCCCTCCGCAAGCGGAAACAATGAGGGCGGTGCCGAGCAGAAGCGCGGTCACCGATGAAGCTTTGCTTTTCCATTTCATCATCGAATACTGGACCTCCCTTAAAAAAGGATGGGATTATGCCAAACCGGTTCATGCCGGCTTAAGCCAGGTCTTGGAGTTGCCTCGGGGACTCCCCTCTTGCAGCGCCGCCGATTCGTGATGCCGATTGTCACAGTCATGTCAGCTGTACATCCATGGTATATAAAAAAGACGCCCTTCTCTATCGGCGTCGTGACCCGTTTAATGTTCTGGTGACCCGTTGCGCGTCTGACCCGGTCTCATCCCTTGCAATTGACGGCATGAGTGCCGGGTAAAAAACAAAAAATCGCCTTTCGAGAGGCGATCCAAGCTTCAAATCTAAAATCTGCAGGTTGTCTCTATGTACATGAAGCTGTTCCAGCTGCGTTCAAAGGCGTCATGAAAGCGATCAGCTCGGATTGTAAATGTCGAGGTCGTCCGTCGTTACGAAGTCGATGTTCGTGGTACCTTTGCCATACTTCGTTTCGCTCACGTCAAGAACGCCGAGCATAGGAGCTTCCCAAACCTTTTTCTCGTTCTCCATTGTTTTTCACCTCCTTTCATGAAAACTACAGCCCGTCCTCATTAAAACGGTACTAAAAAATTCGCAGATCCCGACGGGTTTAGGTCCGTGGACATTATCACTTTAGATAAACTTTAAGATTAGATGCCCAATTTCAACCAGAAAACTTGTTTCTACCTATATCAAAATCGAATCGGCGGTCATAGATGAATAGCGGACATCAATTCCCGCTCCTGTACAAGACCCCGGCTGACCGGGTCTTGTTTTTTTGGGGGAGCCGCCCTCGAAATATTTTCTCGTTGACTTTCCGGTTCCGGCTGCATAAAATCAATTACTATACATAATAGTGTATATTTATTCATATTGAGGTGATCGTTTGAACAACCTGTTGTCTTTAAAAGAGCTGAGGGAAGACGACCTGTACACCCTGATCCATAATGGACTTGCCGTCAAGCAGCAGCCCAAGAAATACGAGGAGGCCTGCAGGAACATCGGAATCCTTATGCTGTTTCAGAAAACGTCGACACGGACGCATCTGTCGTTTCATGCAGGCATCCATCAGATGGGCGGGTACGCGACGGTCATGGATTGGGATTCCAGTAATTTCAGCATTTCGCCGATCTCGCACGAGGCCAGGTATGCATCCCGAAACTGCAGCCTGATCATGGCTCGGCTGAAAAAGCACGAGGACCTGCTTCAGCTCGCGGAATATTCCTCCGTTCCCGTCATTAACGGCTGCTGCGACAAGTATCATCCCTGTCAGGCATTGGCCGACCTGATGACCATTTATGAAACAGCCGGCACATTCGAAGGCATTACGCTGACTTATGTCGGCATCCACAACAATGTCGCCAACTCGCTCATCGCCGGATGTTTGACACTCGGCATGCAGTTACAGCTGGTAACCCCCATCGTCCATGAAGCGGCCCGGGATGAGGAGCTCATGCGGGCGGCTGCAGCAAGCGGACATATTCGGCGGGTGGACAACCTGGACGAGGCGCTGTCCCGGACCGATTTTGTTTACACCGATACATGGGTCGATATGGAGTTTGTGAACAGTCCGGAATACGAGGAAGAGAAAAGGCGCCGCATCCGGACGATGCTCCCTTACCAGTTGAAGGCGGAGCTTTTTTCGAACAGGAAGCCGTATGTGATGCACGATATGCCAATTCATCCGGGTTACGAAATCGAGGAGCAATTGATCGAATCGGAGCAGTCGATCATCTTCCGGCAGGCGGATAACCGGCTGCACGTGCAGAAAGCTCTGATGCTGAGCCTTCTTCAAAAGTAACAAGCTCTGCGAAAACTCAAAAACCCGTCCGTTTCCGGGCGGGTTTCGGCTGCAGCGACGTTCATTCGGCTCATAGGATCAGCGGCGGTGCCGTCGATTTGCGGACGACGAGCTCAACCGGCTCGATATGCACGGGCGGGGAGTAATCCGGGTTGTCGATCATTTCCAGCAAATGGCCGACCGCTTTCTCGCCGATCGCGAAAATGTTCTGGTTTACCGTTGTCAGCGCCGGCTTCACTACGGATGCGAACGCGGTATTGTCGAACCCGACGACGGATACGTCGCCGGGCACCTTCATCCCCGCGTCATGGGCCGCCTCCATCGCTCCGATCGCCATCAGATCGGACGTGCAGACGACGGCCGTCGGCCGTTCCGGCAGCAAAAGCAGCCTTTGCATGGCCGTATAAGCGCATTCCATCGTAAAATCGCACACTTCCACGTAATGGGTATAGTAAGGAAGTCCGAAATGCGCCAGCCCCTGCCTGTAGCCTTCAAACCGGTTGTGCCCCGCCACGTAGCCGAGATTCCCGGATATGAAAGCGATCCGCCGGTGGCCAAGCCCCGCCAGATGCTCCATCACCTTGAAGATGCCGTCCCGGTTATCCGCCGTGATGTAGCCGGCCCGCCGGCCGATCAGATCGGTATCGACGAACATCGCCGGAATTTCCGCCTGCAGCAGGTCCAGCAGCATCCGGTGCTCGCGGCCGATGCCGAAGACGACGATGCCGTCCACGTTGCGGCTTGCGCAGTGCCGGACGATGGAATAATGCGGGTCGTCGAAATCCGCAGACAGATGAAGCAGATCGTAGCCGCTCGTTTCCAGCGCCTTCTTCATGCCGGCCGTCAGCTCGGCCACGAACGGATTGGTCATCATATTGTACAGCAGGATGCCGACCGTCCAGGATCGTTTTTTCACAAGCCCGCGCGCCACCACATTGGGCTCGAAACGGAGGAGGGTGATCGCTTCGTTTACTTTTTTGCGGGTTTTCTCGCTGACGTCCGGGTAATTGTTGATCACCTTGGAAACCGTCGTTACCGATACCCCCGCATGCCGGGCCACATCCGAAATCGAAGCCAACCGCCATCACCTCTGCCAATTTTGAATTATTATACTACATCGGCGGCCCCATTGCCTCGAAGCCGCGCTGCCGGGGCCGCTCCACGGCCTTCACCGGAGCAGGGGGGAAACGGGATTGTAACCGGACGCCGCACGCGGTAATGTTAAAGGAAAAGGCCGGTATCGGCCGATTGCCGGGGGAAGGAGACGCGGCCAAAATGAACTGGATGGAACCGTTCCGTGCGGAGATCGAAAGCCTTTTCGCGGAAGCGGCGGCCGAAATCGCGCGGTTTCCCGCTCCGCTGAATGCGGACGGGCTGGCGCTGCTGGACGGCTTCAACCCGCTGAAGCAAAGCGGCGGCACGAACTATATCGGCTGCCTGCTTCCCTTCTGGCTGAACGAGCAGCTCGCCTGCGACCCGGCGCTTTGCCGCGACCTCGCAGCGGGAAACCTGTATGCGATGCTGCATTTCTGCCTGCTGGACGACGCGATGGATCAGGCGCCGAATATGACAGGGCCGGCGGTCCGCCGCGCCCTCGCCCTCGGCCAGCTGTCCCAGCGGCTGTTCGAGCAGCGGTATGACGCTCATTTTCCCTCTTCGTCGCCGTTTTGGGCCCGCTGCCGCGTCTATCTCGAGGACTGGGCCTCCGCCGTATCGGACGAGGGACGGATTCCTGCGGATCCGCGCGACCCGCGCCGGATCGCGCGCAAATCGGGGCCGGTCAAGCTGTGCGCCGCCGGGCTGCTGATCCGGGCCGGCAAGGAAGCGCGCATCGGCGCTCTGGAGGAGGCCGTCGATCTCGCGCTTGCGACGCTGCAGCTTGCCGACGATTGGGCCGATTGGCGGGAAGACCTGGGCAATCCCGGCTGCAGCGCTTTTCTGACGCTGGTGCGGGAAACGCTTGCGGCGGAAGAGCGGGACGCCGTGCTGGACGAACGCGAGGTGAAGAAAGCGGTCTACCGCCGCGGCTGCCTGGACCGATTGGCGGACATCGCCGACGACTACGGCCGGCGGCTCAGGGCGATTCCGGACGTGCCGCCGATGCTGGCCGCCTTCCAGGCCGGGGTCGCGGGCGGCATCCGGAACGATGCCCGCAGGGCGGAAGAAGAAACGAAACGTGCGGTATCGGGCGGGCTCATTTCATTCCTGTCGAAAAATAAAAAATAGAGGGACTTTTGACGAATGGAAGTGGTACAATGGAAACGAAATCCAGCCTGCAGGAAAGGGATGAGCAAACATGATGTCACTCGACTCGCTAAAGCTTCAAATTTTACAGAAAGCCTGGGATGACCCGGCATTCAAGCAGGAACTGCTTACAAACCCGAAGAAGGCCATCCGGGATGCGGTTGGAGTGGACATCCCGGCACACATCGAAGTGAAGGCGCTGGAGGAAAAGCCCGGCCTCTTCTATCTGGTCGTCCCTCAGCCGCCGGAAGAAACGGCCGACGGCCGGTCAGATGTCGGTGCCGCCTGGTAGTTCAGCCTGTTTATGCACGATGGGGAACTGAATGATCGCTTCGGTTCCTTTCCCTTTTCGGCTGCGGAATTCGATTGTGCCGCTCATCACCTCGATAATGCGGAAGGTCACCATCAGGCCGAGTCCGGTTCCTTTTTTCTTCGTCGAGAAGTAAGGGTCGCCCAGCTTGGCCAGCTCCTCCTCCTCCATGCCTTCGCCGTTGTCTTTAATGCAAATGACCGCTTTCTCCTGTTCCGGCCGGGCGCTAATTTCCACTCTGCCTCCCCCGTCAATCGCTTCAATGCTGTTCTTGATCATATTCATCAGCGCTTGCTTGAATTTCGAAGGATTGCCGTTGATATGGAGCCCTTGCGGAACTTCGACCAGGAGCTTGCCGCCCTTCATCGTGGCCAGCGGAGACATCATCGCCTCGATTTGCCGGATTTCCTCCGAAACGTTCATCGCCTTCATTTCTTCCAGCTCCGGCTTGGCAAACGTCAGGAAATCGGTAATGATGCCCGATGCCCGGTCCAGCTCGTCGATGGCCATTGCGAAATGCGGCTTGTTCCGCTCGTCGATCCGCTCGCTCAGCAGCTGCAGGAAGCCCCTTGTCACCTGAAGCGGATTGCGTACCTCGTGCGCGACGGAAGCGGCCAGATCGCTGATGATTTTCATTTTTTCCGTCCGCTGCAGCTTATGGTTGAACAGCTCCAGCTCCTTCGAGTAGACGACCAGCTTCGCATGATCGGCCGAAATTTGCCTGGCGAGCACGACGATGAGCGATGCGATGACGCCCAATACGCCGAATTTCCACAGAAACAGCTCGTATTCCGTCTTATGCACGTAGAAGAGCGTCAAGTCGGCCACGCCGGTAAGCGCCTGAAAGCCGATGCCCGCGGACAGGATGATGGCGTCCTTATTGCCCTTGACGGCATGGATGACCGCGAGCGCGACGATTTGCACCAGCTGGGCCATGATCAACAGCCCGAGAATAATGACGGTAAACCAGTAATAAATCCGGAAGAAGCGGTCGTGCGTGGCCAAATTGGCCGCCAGCAGCAGGAAGCAGAAGGCCGAATACCCGATCTGGATGCGCCTGAAGCGGTTGAAGAAAACGAATTTCTGCTCAAACACCCGGTCGATATAATAGCTGAGCGCCGGAAAGAGGGTGAACAGCGAAATATCGAGCAGCACCAGGAAGAGCGGTCCGTACGCTTTGAAATAAATATAAGGAAGCGGAGAATTGACGATGATGAGGATACCGGTCGTCATCGCGATCAGACATAAGGAAATCCAAGTGCCCCGCTGTCCGCGCTTCAAAAATCCGGAGCAGATCAGCATGATGACGCCCAGGAAGAACACGGACGATCCGAGCATCATATCGGGCAGATCCTTCCGGACAAATCGTTCCGACAGGTCCTCGTATTCCCCAACCCGAATTCCGCTGATAAGGCCTGCCCGTTCGCTCAGCGTGCCGATGCGGATGTAAAATTCCGTCCGGCCGGTAAACGGCTTGACCGGCGTCACCAATTTATTCAGATCGAAGACGAAATCGCGGTCGGATTCAAACAGCTGCTCCTTTCCCTGGTAGACCGACAGCTTGTGCCCGTACAGCCGTTCGGCAAGAATGCCGGGATGGCGCCAGTTGTCGCCGGCCGGAACGGTAAAACGCACCCACATCCCGGTTTTCCCCTTGGGAACGCTCGTGAGCGGTTTGTCCGATCCGGTATCGATCCAGGCTCCTTCCGCGGGAGGCGCCCCGTCCGTCCGGCTGTCCGGCCCGAACCACTGCACCTGCCACTTACGGATCACGACGGAGTCATCCGCCGCTCCCGCACGGCCGGGGATGATTGCAAGCGAACTCAAAACGATCAAGAGCAAAAAAGCGGTCCACCCGCGCGCTTCCTTCATTTTACACCTCGAAGATCTTAAAAAATCAACCCTTTCTCCCTAAATTCGACAAAATCTCCGTCTTCTCCTTTTTGCCAAAAAAAGTTCTTCAACTCATTGCGGATCCCGGCGGTCAAAAAGTAAAGAGCCGCGCCATCCCGGCCGGCTCCCATTCCATCCCAATTGCGGTCGCTGCATCAATACGCGTGACGGCCGGTATTAATCAAACCGCACGCACAAATAACTCAGCGAGCCCATTTCATAGCTCCGGTGAAGAACATGCCCCTTCGCTTCCGGACCGGCGCTGCCCATGGCAATGAACAGCGGCACCAAATGCTCCGCCCTCGGCACCGCGGTCTTGGCGTGCGGCGCGAGCTCCTCGTAGCGGCAGAGCGCTTCGCCGTCCCTTTCCTGCATGCGCCCGATCAGCCAATCGTCGAACGCGACGGCCCACGGCTCCGGCGCGGGAGCGCCCGGACGCAGCATGCGGAGATTGTGCACGGTCGAGCCGCTGCCGATAACCAGCACGTCATCGCCGCCCAGCCCGCGCAGCGCCTCCCCGATCGCAAACTGCTCCCGAACCGGGCGGAACGGATTGACGGATACCTGCACGACGGGAATGTCCGCGCTTGGGAACATGCGCCGCAGCGGGACCCATGAACCGTGATCCAGCCCTCTCGACTCGTCCTTCCGGGCAGCGATTCCTTTTCGTTCCAGGCGGGAGACCGTCTCTTCCGCAAGCTCCGAAGAGCCCCGCGCCGGATACCGGATCTCATACAGTTCTCCCGGAAATCCGCCGAAATCGTGAATCGTGCCGTACGGTTCATCCGAAGAAGATACGGCAACCGGATCGCTCTCCCAGTGAGCGGTAAACAGCACGACCGCCTTCGGCCGCTTCATCGTCCGCCCGAGCTCCTCAAGAAACGAGGCATACGTATTCGTCTCAACCGCCAGCATGGGCGAACCGTGGGCGATAAACATCGAAGCCGTCATCGTCTCAACCCCTTGTCCGAATAAATGCGAATGCGTCCCCGATCGAAACGCTTTTACTTTATAAAAGTAAGTATAAGGAGGTCAAGCCGACAATACAAGTCCGGACTATACCGCCATCAAGGCGAGCGTAAGCCCAATGCCGACAATGAATCCGCAGACGGCGCCGTTAACGCGGATCCACTGCAAATCGTTGCCGACCTTGTCCTCAAACATGCTGACAAGCATACGGTCGTCCAGCTGGTCGAGATTGTCGCGCACGAGCAGGCCGATCCGGTAATGATTCGCCTCGACCGCGTTCACGATCAGCGCGAGCAGCCCCCGCTCCCACTGCGCGGTGAGCTCGCTCCGCTCGCGCAGCTTGTCCGTGACGAACCGGTACAGCTTCAGGATCGAGCGGCCGCCGGTCCGACGTTCTTCCTCCAGCCTGCGCAGCAGCGCTTCCCGCAGCTCCTCGAGCCTGGCAGCGAGGAAGCGGCCGAGCTCATCTCCGTCCGCCTTCTCGTCCATCCAGCGTTTCACCCGGGCCATCAGCGCCTCTTCCTCCGGAAGCCGCTCGATCCGGGAGCGGATTTCGGCGAGCAGCCGTTCCCGGTAGACGCTTTCCGGACGGCTGAGCTCGCCGATGCCGGACAAAATGAGATTTTGCAGCATCGAGCCGAGCTTCTCTTCATTCATAAATCCGGCGAACGCCTGCACCGCGAACCCCATAAACCCGCCCAGCTGCAGCTCGCTCAGCTTGCCGAGGGCGAGCCTGCCAAGCATCTGCTCCGTTTCCCGTTTGCCGGCCCATTCCGCGCCGTACAGCAGCGCGTAATCGAGCGCCCGCTCGTCCCAACCGCCGCGGACCGCCGCCCCGGCCAGCTTCTCCGCAAGCAGCTTCGGGTCGATCGCCCGGATGCGCTCGCTCAGCAGCGACTGCGCGCCTGCCGCGATCCGGTCCGCCGGCAGCTCGCGGATGACGGCTTCCAGCACCGTCAGCAGCTTCGCCCGCATGCTTCGCTTCAGCACAAAACCGGTCACGGCCGCGGTCATTTTGTCCCACAGGCGGAACTCCTGCAGCTTCCGCGTGATGCTTTCCTTGCGCAGCAGCTCGTTCTCGAGGGCGGAAATGAGCGCGTTGACGATTTTCTGCCGGTTGCGCAGCAAGAGCGACGTATGCGGAATCGGAACGCCCAGCGGATGGCGAAACAGCGCCGTGACGGCAAACCAGTCCGCGATGCCGCCCACCAGCCCGGCCTCGAATCCTCCCTGCAGCAGTCTGATGTACCAGACGTCCGGCAGCAGCGCCGTAGCGATAAAACCGATTCCCATCACGGCCAGTGACAGGGCGGCGATTCTTTTCGTTTTCATGGCTAATCCTCCACCCCTGCCTGCGTGCCGCCTGTCTGCAGACGGCCTCTATTTCTAAGTTTTACCCGATTTCAAGGCGATTTACAACCTGCCGGGAACGGATCCTCCGCCGGCTGAAGCCGCACGCCTGCAGGAGGAGCCATGAATCCGGTCCGGATATCCGCTATTTAAACGAAAAAAAGGCCCGCCTTCAACCGGCGGGCGACCCGAAAAGCGGATCCGGATCCTTTTTCGATTTGGGATGAAGCCGCTTAAAAACAAGTAAAGGACTCGATGGATTGTAAGCTGAGACCCGTAAAGGCCCAAAATCTCCCTGTCCACCGGAATCCCGAAACCGATGTGCGGCCTACAAAGGTAGGGAAAAACCAGAAGCTGTTCCCGTTCCGGAGCCAGATATAGGTGTTTCGAAACAAACAGCCCGAAATAGCGCCGGGGTCGACGGCAAACGCTGTTGCAGCCGGTTTTTGAGGGGTGAATTGCGGAGGCGGCGTTGACGGCGCCTGCTGCGGTCCTTGCGGTCCTTGCGGTGGCATAAATGCCATCATAATCACTCCTTATCATGCAAGTTCGAACGAAATTCTAACAGCGGACATGACCAGTGCTGCGTATCAGCCATCCGGGCACTTTCTTCAGGTATACAGCAAGGTGATTACGAGCAGTTCGTACAGGACAAGCGGCAAAATGACGTCGTTGTAATACATCGGGGCAAAACCGCGCGGGCTCCCGGGACCCGGCTGCCGTAAATATAAAATTCCTTTGTCGCAATGCACAATGATTCCTTCGAAAACATCGCCGTCCATCGTCTCCACGCGTACGAGGCGGCCGGTGTACTGTCTGCAAATCTGGTGCATGCGATCGCGGGCGGATTTCAGGTTATGCGCCAGATTCGAATCGGCTCGATATAACGTTTGTTCATGAATGCCGGGGTTTTGGATACTCATCGTTAGACTCCACCTTAGGCAATTTTATATGGCATCGTATGCGGATGCCTAATGAAAGGTACCTAAAAAAGAGCATCTCTTCTACTCCTTCAGCCCCTGCTTTGCTTCACGGATCCGGTTTGCATGCTTTTGCTTCAGGTACGGTGTTCTTTTGGGGCAGCCGGCAATCCTGAAGGCGAAAAAGGATGTATCGTGGACATTTTGCTCGGACAAGGCCGAGGTAACGGATGACCGGGGACTGACCATAAAGGTGCACGAGGTGCGCCCGAACCTGAATCAATTCGATCTCGTTTTTATTCCGGGCGGCATGCCGACCAGACAGCTTCGTTTCGACGAGGCTTTTATAGGGTGGATTCGGACCGCGGAGACGGCTCCATATAAGGTTTCTGTCTGTACAGGCGCCTTGCTTTTGGGAGCGGCGGGATTTTTGCATGGAAAAAGAGCAACGACGAATTCATCGGCTTACGATTTGCTGGCCCCTTACTGCGCGGAAGTCGTTAAAGCCCGCGTCGTGCGGGATGGCCATGTCCTAACCGGAGGCGGCGTGACGGCATCCCTTGATTTGGGTCTGTATATGGTGGAATGGTTGAACAATACCGAAACAGCCCTCCAGGTACAGCGGAGGTTGGAATATCCTTACTATCGGGCCGGCGAGTTGAGCGACGTCTATATGCGGACTCAATAATATGTTCACTTGCGCAGAAAAAAAGCGGCTGCCGAGTAAAATCGGTGCGCCGCCGCTGGGCCGCTGTGCTCCACTGCCGCCTGCCAAAAGGATTCGTGCCGGTAAGGCTGTGGAATACACTCAGGAAGCGGCATGAGAAAAGGAGCCGGACCGCACGAGGTTCCGCTCCTTTCGTCATCCGCCGTGAAGGTTTAGCTCGCCGGTTCGAGCCCAAACGCCTTCGGCCGGATGGCGTTCAGCCGGAGGAGGCGGGAGCGCCTGCCGCCGTTCCGGACGGCCCGACGAGCGAATGCCGCTCCCACGCCCGGCTCCGCCACCTGAACCACATGATAATGCCGCGCGTCCATTCGTCGGCCGCGATGGCGAGCCAGATCCCGGGCAGCCCGAGATGCAGCCGGAAGACAAGCAGGTAACCGAGCGGCAGACTCATGCACACCATCGATATAAAGCCCATATAGACGGTGAATTTGGCATCCGCCGCCGCCCGCAGCGAATTGACGAGCACGAGGTTGAACGCCCGTCCCGTCTCGAGCAGCAGGCTGAACAGGATGATCTGCGACGTCATTCGGATAATGTCCGGATTCGCCGTGAACAGGCCTGCGATCGGCTTGCGCAGCAAAATCGCGACCGCATCGATGACCACGGTCAGTCCCACGCTCCATTTTACGCTCGCCAGCACCCTCCGGTATGCATCGTCAGGCCGTCCGGCTCCAATCAGCCGGCCGGCAATGATCGCCGTTCCCATGCCGATCGCGGTACTGAATAAATAGACATATTGCGAGATCGACATCGCATACTGGCGCGAAGCCAGCGCCTCCGAGCCGAGGAAGGTGACGTAGAAGACGAATACCGTCTGGCAGCTCTGATACGTCATCTGCTCCAGCGCCGAAGGAATGCCGACCTTGAAAATGCTGCGGACGTATTCCCGGGCGAACGTCACATAATAACGGAATGCCATCCGCACCTCCATGACGCGGTACAGCATCCAGACGAAAACGACCAGCGCGGCGGCCCGGCTGACCGCCGTCGACACGGCCGCCCCCGCCACTCCCATCTGCGGCAGGCCGAAATGGCCGAAAATCAGCGCGTAATTGCAGCCGATATGCAGCACGTTCATGCCCAGCGAAACGAGCATCGACTCCTTCGTGAAGCCGCAGGTCCGGATCAAAGCCGCAAAGACGTTGATCAGCGCCTGGACGAACAAAAAGCCGCCGACGATGTGCATATACGTTTTGGCATAATCCAGCACCTCGCCGTGCAGGTTCATCTGGTTCAAAATCGTGCCGCCGAGCAGCAGCAGCGCGCCGCTGACGGCAAGTCCGAGCAGCAAATTGAGCGTGATGGACAACGCCGCGATTTTGGACGCCTCGAGCATCCGGCGCGCGCCCAAATACTGCGCCACGACGATCGATGCGCCGTTGCCGATCACTTCCATGACAAGAATGCAAATAAACAAATATTGATTGACTACGCCCACAGCCGACACCGCGTCGTCGGACACCCCGCTGATCATGAGCGTATCCGCCGTGCCCATCAGCATAAACAGAAAAAATTCCAGAAACATCGGCCAGGTCAGCCGAAACAACCCGAGCTTCGGCTCATCATGCTGCGCCGCTGCGTTGTCCATTAGTGTCTTCACTGCTCCTTATGCGTGTCTCCTGCAGCAAGCGCTTGCGTCCCGTTTCAGCCTGGCCGGCTCCGGGCAGAAACGCGTTAAAAAAGACGGCCGCCCGCCCCTGGCGCCGGCCGTCTGTTCCCTATGCGCACATGTTGAAGGCATGCAGAGGCTCGTACTCAATAACGGCGTGGTTAACCCGCCTTTAATACGGTCCGCGGATATGGTCGCGCACTTCGCGCTCATAGAACGAACGAAGCTTCTCCAGCTCGGCGGCCGTGAAGGACGGCTCGGCGGCGGCGCGAAGATTGTCTTCCACCTGCGCCGTATTCCGGAAGCCCGGGATGATGCATGAAATTTGCGGATTGTCCAAAATCCACCGCAGCGCAGCGCCGGCCATGTTCGTGCGGCCTTCCGCGATCCAGCGCAGCTCGTCCGCCAGCTCCACGCCCTTCTGGAACACGAGGCCCGCGAACGTCTCGCCGACGTTGAAGCTGTCGCCGTTGCGGTTGAAATTGCGGTGGTCGTCCGCCTCGAACGACGTGGAAGCGGTGAACTTTCCGGCCAGCAGGCCGCTTGCCAGCGGCAGCCGCACGAGAATGCCGACGCCTTGGGCGTGCGCCTTCGGGAACAGCTCTTCGGCCGGCTTTTGACGGAACAGGTTGAAAATGACCTGCAGCGCGCGAACGCCGGGGTACTGCAGGCAGATGAGCCCTTCTTCCACCGACTCGACGCTGACGCCGTATTCGCGGATTTTACCTTCCCGCTTCAGCCGGTCAAGTACCCCAAATACCTCGCCGCTGCGCATAATGTCGGTCGGCGGGCAGTGCACCTGGTACAGGTCGATCCGCTCCCGCCCGAGCCGCTTCAGGCTCGCTTCGCAGAACCCGGCGACCGAATCGTACGAATAATTGGCCGGATCCTGAAGATTTCCCGCCCGGCAGAACTTCGTGGCGATATAAATCTCGTCCTCGCGGCCTTTGGTCGCTTTCGCGAGCAGCTCCTCGCTGTGGCCGCTTCCGTAAACATCCGCCGTATCGAAGAAATTGACGCCCGCATCCATTGCATGCGCGAGCGCCTCCAGCGACGTTTTGTCGTCGGTTTTACCCCATGAGCCTCCGATCGCCCAGGTGCCGAAGCTGATTTCGCTAATGTTCATTCCGCTGCTGCCGAGTTGACGATATTGCATTCGTTTCCCCATCCCTTCCCGTTGTCTTACGGTTCCACTGTCCATTATGCCCTTGCGGGCAGCAGCTTCGCAAGCCTCCGTTCGCGGGGGAGGTACATCCATTCGTATACGACCGGAATGACGATCAGGCTGATCGCCGTGGAGCTGACCATGCCGAACACGACGACGATGCCGAGCGTCTGCGAGACGACGGCGTCCGAGCCGCCCGCAATACAAAGCGGAAGCAGCGTCAGGACGGTCGCCGCGGCTGTCAGCAGCACCGGCCGAGCACGGGTTGCCGTCCCGTGCGCGATCGCCTCCCTGGCCTCCATACCCGCGGCCAGATTGCGCTCGATTTTATCGACCAGCACAATGCCGTTGGAGGCGACGATACCCGTAAGCATCAGCAGCCCCACAAGCGAAGCGAGGTCCCACTCGCCGCCGAACAGCAGCAGGCCGAGCACGGAGCCGATGTATGCGAGCGGAATGCACAGCAGCACGACGAGCGGCGCCCGCCAGCTCCGGAAGGCTGCGCTCAGGATGAGCAGCACGAGCAGGATGGAGCACGCGATCGCCATGCCCATACCGAGGATCATTTGGTCCACCTGCGCGGAAATGCCGTTGATCGAGTAGTGCACGCCCGCGGGCAGCTTGACGGCGGCGACCGCATTCGCCGCTTTCCGGGCGACCTTCTCGATATCGCGCGTCGTGATGTTGGCGGTGACGGAGGCGAACGGGCTGCCGTCCCGCTCCTGGATTTCGGACTGGCCGGCAAGCGGCATCAGCGTCGCGAGCTGATCCAGCCGGACGGCGCTGCCGTCCTTCGCCTTGAACGTTTCGGCCCCGAGCAGCGACAGCGTATCGGTCGCCGGATCGGCATTTGCGGATGAGCTCCCGACCTTCGAGAGCGTGTCCAAGCGGATCTCCATCGGGATCGACATGGACGATCCCGGGGCAGGCTGCTGCGCAGCGCCGCCTGCAGCTCCCTGCACGGCGCTCGTTGCTGCGGCTCCCGGCGCACCCGCACCGCCTCCCGGAATGCCGGAGCCTGCGGCACCGGCGCCCGCTCCTGCGGAAGGTGCGCCGGACGTCCCGGCCGCGGTCCCGGCCGCTCCTTGCGCCGCGGCAGCGTTCGGGCCGGCCGCAGCCGAACCGGCGGCCGCGGCCAGCGGAACGTAAACCGTCCGGCCTTCAGCCAAATAGAGTCGGATACGCTTATACACGTCGGCTGCCGAAATGCCGTAACGGCTGAGCGCCTGCTGGTCGAGCGTCAGCCGGTGCTTCGGAATCCCTTCCTGGTCGTCGGCTGCGCCCTCGACGCTGAGCTCCGGTACCTTCTGCAGCTCCGCGCGGACCATGCCCGCGGACAGGTCGAGCGTTGCGGCATCGGCGCCGGTCAAGTCGATCTTCAGCTGCGAATCGTCGCCGGCGATATTTTGGTTCGTCACGGTGCAGATCGCGCCGCCCGCCAGTGCCGTCAGCCGCTGCTGCAGCCTGGACGTCACCGCGTCGACGTTCGCGCCCTTGCGGACGGATACGGCGATATTGGCGATGTTACCGCCCTGAATCCACCCGCCGCCGGCATCGAACACGTCGTCGAACTGCGGCGTGAAGGTCGAGCCGAGCACGGAGGAGAACGTAGCGACGTCGGGGTCCGCTTTGAGCGCCTGCTCCATCCGCGAAGCGGACGCATCGATCTGCGTCAGCGGCGTCTCTTCCGGAAACTCCAGCTGTACGCTGATCTGCCCGGATTTAGCCGCAGGCAGGAAATTGACCGGGAGCAGGAACGCCCCGCCCGCCGCTCCAAGCAGCAAAATGCCGGATACGGCCAGCAGCATGCCCCGGCGCGGGAACGCCCAGTTCAGCACGCGGTGCGAGACCGGCTCCAGCGACACGGCCGCGCGTCCGGACCGCCCTCCCCGCCATACATGATACAGCGCGGGCACGATAAACATCGCCACAAGCAGCGAGGTCACAAGCGCAATGACGACCGACCAGGCGAAGCCGGAGAACGCGGCGCTGATCATGCCGCCGACAAGCGCGATCGGAATGTAGACCGCCGCCGTGGTCGCCGTCGAGGATACGATCGCGGGGAGCATCTCCCGGACGGCTTCGGCCAGCAGGCCCGCGCTCGCCCTTCCGCCGGATTCGTGCACTTTGCGATACATATTATCCAGTACGACGATCGAATCGTCGATAACCCTGCCCATAGCGACGATCAGCCCCGATACGGTAAGCAGGTTCAGGCTGAAACCCATCGTCTTCAAAAGGCCTGCCGTCGCCAGGAAACAGACGGGCAGCGACAGGGCAATCAGCGCGGATCTGCGCGCGTCGCGGAAAAACAGCAGCACGCTGACGATCGACAGCGCGCAGCCGAGCAGCCCCTCGCGAAGAAGGCCGAGCAGAGACGCCTTCACCTGAGAGCCCTCGTCGAGCAGGACGGACAGCTTGACATCGCCGGTCTGTACCCCCGGAATGCTCCGGATCCGCTCGCGGACGAGGTCCGACACGGCGGTAATGTTGGCCGACGGCGTCTTGAGCACGTCGAGCACGACGCTTGGCTGTCCGTCGGTCCGGGAAATGGTCTGCAGGCCGACGATCGTCCGGTTCAGATCGGCGACGGCGGCGAGCGGAACCGTGCGGCCGTTCGCGCCGCGGATCTGCAGCCGGTCGAGATCCCGCTCCTGCTGCGGGCCGTCCGTGCCGATGCCCGTGGCTTCCAGCGGAATCACCGCCTGATCGCCGGAAATCCGGCCCGCCGCGCCGGTCAGGTCTGAATCGCCGAGCGATGAGGTCACATCGTCGATCGTCAGGCCGTACCGCCGCAAGTCCGCCGTCCGCACCGTAAGAACGTAGCCGTCGGACCCCGCTCCCGTTACGTAGACGTCGCTGACGCCGGGCAGGCTTTTCAGCTGCTCCGCGGCCGCGCCGGCGATCGCCGTGCGCAGCGTCCGCTCGTCCGTCTTCCCGGCCGCCGCGGTGAGGCTCAGCCGGAACACCGGAAACGAGCTCGTGCTGACCCGCGTAACCTGCGGGCGCTCGGCCCCGGCCGGCAGCGCGATATGATTAAGAGCGAGCGCCGCGTCGTCCTCGGCACGCCGCATATTGTAGTCCATCGGAAAATACAGGCTGACGAGCAGCCCGTCCGCAAAGCTGCTGGTCTCGATGTCGTCCAGGCCGTTAATGCCGCGCACCGCCTGGGTGACCGGCACCGCGATTTCCGCCTTGACCCGGTCCGCGTCGTAGCCCGGCGCATGCACCGTAATCATCAGCGTCGGATTGCTGATCGCCGGCAAATAATCCCGCTGCATCCGGTAAGCCGACAGGCCTCCCCAGGCCAGCAAAATAACCAGCGAGGTCACAATCAGCACGGTTCGTCTCGTCGCTGCTTCCAGTAACCGATTCATCCTTAACCGTCTCTCCTTTTGCCGGTAATACGGCTGAATAGCGAGATGCCGGTCCGATGAACGGACCGGCTTTAGCGTACGCTGCTTGTTAAACCGAAACCTGTTAATTGACAGCCGGATTAGGCAGGCTGCTGGCCGGCTGCGCTTCGACCTGCGCGGGCGCCAGCGGCTTGTCGTCGCCCGGATACGGGGTATCGAAGCCCCTCGCGGCGTACCAGTTCACATGGTTCAGCATGTTGGCGTTCACGTCGTCCGGCGTGGCGCGGCTTCCGGTAAAGTGCTGCTTGTTGGCATTGGACCATTCCGTCCACTGCTTCGCCAGGTCCTTCGCCTGCGCCGTGACGTTCGCCGTATTGGCGAGCGCCGCCGTGTTGGCGGCCGGCTGGCCGTTCAGCGTGTCGAGCGGAATTTGGTTCTGCTCGAACGTGTACGGCGTGAAGTCCGGCTGATCGGTGAACAGCTCGCTCATCGGGAGCGCGGCCGCATCGTTCTGGTTCATCGGCGGCAGGCCGAGAACCTGCTCGATCGTGCGCACCATGTTGATGACGGTCCAGTAGTGGCTGTCGACAACGCCCCGTTTCACCCAGGGACTGACGACGAAAGCCGGCTCGCGGTGGCCGTCGACATGGTCGAGTCCGTTTTGCGCATCGTCCTCGGTAATCAGAATGAGCGAATCTTTCCAATACGGGCTGTGCGAGATGAGGTCGACGATTTTACCCACGGCCAAGTCGTTGTCGGCAACCTGCGCCTGCGGCGTCGGCGAACCGGTGTCCGTGCCGGACGTATGGTCGTCCATGACCCACATCGGGATAAACTGCGGCAGATCGCCGTTCTTCACATACTGGTCGAACTGCTGCTTGAAGATTTCGTACCGGTACTGGTCGGGAATATTCGTATCGAACGTCGGGAACGGCTTGTACGTGATCGGATTCAGCGAAGGAATATCGCTCGTCGCCTGGTAGCTGCCGATCGGCACGTGCAGCTCGCCCTGCTTTTGCCCGGACAGGATCAGATAATCGTTATACCAGTCGGTCCAGGTTCCGAAAGGCTGCGGTCCGGTAAAAGCGTTCGTGTCTTCGCCGTAGTTGACGACCGAAATGTTGTGCTTCAGCGCATTGTCCCACAGATGGCCGGTCGCCGCATAGGCGAGGGCATCGCCCGCACCGCCCGGATAGCTGCGGATGTTCGCGGTATCGGTCTCCTTGTCCTCGTAATCGACGTTCGTTCCCTGCATCACCCATTGGTGTCCGCTCGCCGACTGGATACCGGACGTATACATATTGTCGAGCAGCGGAAACGTATTCGCCAGCTTGTGCAGGTTCGGCGTAACCTTCTGGCCGAACTGGACGAGGCTCGGATCGGAATTTCCTTTGCCCATATCGCCGAGTACCTGGTCGTACGTGCGATTCTCCTTGATGATGTAAAAGACGTGCTTGATCGTGGAGGGCTCGCCGATCCGCTCCGGAATCGGAACCGGCTTCTTGTTGTTGCGCGGCTGGGCGTTGCGGCTGGCGATATCGAACCAGTTGTTGTTCTGGAACACCTCGTCCGTCCCCTGGGCAATCTCTTTGTCCGTCGGAAAGGGCATGAGCGACAGCGAGCCTTCCTGCGCATACGAGGAGTGGCCGGTCACCGTAATGTTTTGAATCGTCGATGTCCGGTCCGGACCGAGCGAGCCGACGCCGTCCGCATTGGCGACGAGCATCTTGCCGCTTGAGGCATCGACCGCGATATCGACCGGGAACCATGCGGTAGGGACAAGTCCTTTGAAAACCGGCTTTGCCGATAAATCGACGATTCCCGTGCCTTTTCCGTTGTTCTTCCGGTCGCTGCCGTTCTGCGCCTGCTGTCCGCTTTGGGCATTCTGACCGCTCTGAACGTCTTGACCGTTTTGTGCGTTCAGGCCGCTTTGAGCATCTTGCCCGCTCAGAGCGTCTTGGCCGCTTTGGGCGTTTTGTCCGCTTTGGTCATTGCTGGGCTGATTCGATTTGTTCGCGCCCCATTGATAAATCGCGATCGCGTTGTTCCGGCCGAGGCTGACGGCCAGCCGATTGGCGCCAATCATCGCAACGGCGTTCGGCGAAGAGCCGAGCGGCGCGTCCGGATACGGCTGGATATCGATCGTTTGAACGACGCTGTCCGTATTCGAATCGATGACCGACACGGTATCGCTATTCGTATTCGCGACCAATACGTAATGGCCCGAAACGGTCATCCGCGTCGGCTGAAGGCCGACCTGGACCGTGCTCTTAACGGTATTCGTCGCGAGATCGACGACCGAGACGGTGCCTGTGGCCGAGCTGCCTTCCGGCGTCGCCACGACCGGCGTACCCGAGGAATCGACCGTGAAGTCGCCCGGCTGCGCCATCCTGCCGCCGACATTCGTCACGTACGCCTTGCCGCCGCTCACGACAACGCTTGTCGGCGATACGCCGACCGGAATGCGCGCCGTCAGCTGACTCGTCGAGAGATCGAAGACGCCGAGGCTGTTATCGAGGTTCAGCGCGACGAGCAGCGTCTTGCCGTCCGGCCCCATCACGATGTCCTGCGGGTTGATGTTGCCGCCCGCATACGAGCTGTCGACGCTTGCCTTCGGCAGATCGACCGTTTTGGCGACGGCCGGAATCCCGTTGTCGTCAACGGTCATCACGACGATTTTGCCCACGCCGCTCTTCGAGCCTGTTGCGTACAAATACTTACCGTCCGGCGAATAAGCCAGCCCCCACATCGTGGACAGGTTGACCGAAATATCGCTCGCCTTCAGCGTTCCCGTCTGCATGTCGACGATGTTGATCCCTTTGCCCCCGTAATTGTTCCGGCCGACGATCGCAGCCGCCGTCTGTCCGTCCGGACGAATCTTGACCGAGATCGGATTTCCGCCGAATTCGATCTGCTGGCCTGCCGGCGTGACAAACTGGTTCACGTCGGTCAGCACCGAGCCGTCCTGCTGGCGTCCGGCCAGGCTGGTGCCGAACGGGTTGCCGTGCGTAGCGGCATAGACGCTGCCTGTACCCGCAAGCACGGAACCCGCCGCAAGAAGAGCTGCAAGCTTTTTCTTGCCGAGTTTTTTCATTTTCATTACCAATCCTCCTGTCAGCATTTGGTACATCATGACAAGAGTCAACTGTATAGAGGAAATGTAAGGACAGCGTAAAACCACTGTGTTATTCATGTAAAGGAAGAAATTTCCTACCTCGGACATATTCCGCAGCGATGCGACATCATTCCAATCTCCCCCTCCTAAGGGACTATATCTTTATTCCTACAATATGTAGTCTGTATAATCCAAGATTTTTTTATATATGTTACTAGAAACGACCATTTCAATTTATGGTTTGGAGAGGCTCTCATGAATATCGAACTTATGATTTTGATCGGCTCCATCGCCTTCACCGTTTTGATCCTTCCGCTGCTCATTAAACGGGACAGGCTGCTCGATGCGCTGATCAGCTTTTCCGTCATGCAGGCCATGACCTGGCTGTTCGGCGCTTTGGTGGTCGAAGAACGGCTCATCGAATACCCCGCCGATTTTTTCAATTTTGCGACACGGACAAGCTTCACCTTCGAATATTTCATTTTCCCGGCGGTCGGCGCCATCTTCAACGTCCATTATCCCCGCGGCAGCAGCCGATTCGTCCAGGCGCTGTATATACTCGGCATCCCCGGGGCGATCACGGCTGCGGAGGTGTTGATCGAGCACTATACGAAAATCATCGATTACGTGGATTGGAAATGGGAGTACAGCTTTTTGTCCATGACGGCTACGCTGCTGCTCTCTTACGGGTATTACCGCTGGTTTATCGGAAGAATAAGGCGGTCCCGCCTGCCGGAAGTCTGAACGGTTTCCCAACAAAAGCAAAGGACCGTCCCTTCAGGCGCGAAGCCGGGGAACGGTCCTTGTCGCTGCACGGGCCCGATCAAGCGATGCCGTGCATAATTTTTTTGACGAGAGTTTCCATTTTGGCGTTCATTTCATTGTCGTCCACCCGCTCCGCCGCCTGCGGCGTCAGCAGCTGCCGCTTCTTGATCAGGTAGTAATCGTACAGCGCCCCGCGCAGCGTCAAATTGCGCTTCATCAGGTACACCGGATCGATTAAACTACGGAACATGAGCTCGTCCTGAATGATCAGCAGCACCGGATTCTGCTTATAGAAGGCGCCCGTCTCCATGCCGGCCTCGTAAAATTCCCGCAGCCGCTCATTCCGCTGGCCGATTGCCGCATCCATCCTCTCGTACTGAGCGGGCAGCGTCTCGCGCAAATCGTTCAGAAAAGGATCGCTGGCGTAATTGACGATCAGCATCGTCTGGGTAAAGCTTCGCTGAAATTTCTCCCCGAACGGTACGTCCGGTTCGTTCAAATATTGCTTGTAAACCTCCACAACGTTCTCGATCAGCCGCTCGACAAGCAGCGTCACGATTTCTTCCTTGGAGCTGAAATATTTATACAAGGTCGCCTTGGAAATATCCATGTATTTCGAGATATCGTCCATGCGCAGCGACTGAAAACCGGATGATTTGATCGGGTGCAGCAGCTTGGCAGCAAATCTCGTTTTGCATTCCGGGTCCTGGTAACGGAAACTGGTCTGGTCCTCCTGAATGGCCATCAGCGCTCTCCCCCTTTCTTCTCCTCAGTATAAACAATTTTAACCTTACGGTAAACTGAACTGTACCGATTAAACCGATTTATATAAAATCAGTTTACTTTGTTTTAAAGATGGTGTATGATCTAAACCATCTTACGGACGAATGTCCGATACGGCAGGAAAGGAATGAAAGACGGTTATGCAAAACGAAACGAATACCATCCGCTTTTGGCCGGTCATGCTGGCTATATTTTTCGGTTCTTTTTTAAGCATCCTCGGCATCAGCTCGATTAATATCGCGCTGCCGGTCCTGATGAACGAATTTAGCTCCGATCTCGGCACGGTGCAGTGGGTGCTCACCGGATTTATGCTTTCTCTTGGCGTCGTCGCGCCGCTCACCGGGTATTTGGGGGACCGCTTCGGCTATAAAAAGGTGTATCTCTACGCGATGGCCGGCTTCGTCGTTTTTTCGCTGCTCTGCGCTTTGTCGTGGAATATGTCTTCCCTGATCGCCTTCCGGATCGCCCAGGGCGCGTTCAGCGGACTGGTGCTGCCGGCAACGATGACGATTATTTTTCAGGTCATGCCGATGGACAAACGAGCGTTCGCCATGAGCATCTGGGGCTTATCCGCCACGCTCGCGCCCGCCTTCGGCCCGACGATCAGCGGCTGGCTGATCGATCATTACAGCTGGCCCTGGCTGTTCTTCTTCAACATCCCGATCGGCGTCGTCGCAATCCTGTTCATTCAATGGATGATTCCCGATTACCGGGTCAGCACCGGCAAGCCGCTGGACAAATCCGGCCTTGCCGCCGTCATCCTCAGCAGTGCGTCGCTGCTGCTTGCGCTCAGCGAAGGGCGCGAATGGGGCTGGACGTCCGGGCGCACGCTCGGCCTGCTCGCGGCGGGAGTTGTTCTGCTCGCACTCTTTATTGTTCGCGAGCTGAAGGCCCGCCATCCGCTGCTGAACCTGCGCGTCTTCGGCAACGGGCGGTTTTCGGTCACGCTTGTATCCAGCACCATTATCACGATCAGCCTGTATTCCGGAACGCTGCTGGTGCCTCTCTTCCTGCAAAATGTCCAGGCGGTCACACCGCTCGACGCCGGCATCATTATGCTTCCCGCCTCGCTTATTATGGCGCTGGCGATGCCGCTTGCGGGTAAGCTGTATCCGGCGATCGGCCCGCGGTGGATGGTCGTCGGCGGCATCGTGCTCATCCTCGTCGGCAGCTATGAGATGACGCGTCTGCAGCCCGATACGTCCTATCTCTTCGTGATTTTATGGATGGCCGTCCGCAACATCGGCGTTTCGATGGCCTACACCGCAGCCAGCACGGCGGGCATGGAGGAAATTCCGCCGGAGCTGACCGGCCACGCCTCTTCGGTTTCGAACTGGGTGCGAAACGTAGGCGGCTCGTTCGCCATCGCGCTGTTTACGTCGCTGCTCATCTCGCACGCTTCGCGGCATGCGGGCGAACTCGCGGCAGGCGGCCGGCAGACCGGCGCCGCAGGCCTTGCTTATACGATGAGCGTAAACGACGTGTTTATGGCGGCGACGGTCATCGCCGCTATCGCTCTGCCTTTCGGCCTTCTGGCCGGCAAGAAGCGGCAGCTCAAAGCGGCGCCCGCCGCCGCGGCAGGGGCGCAGGAGCAAACCGCCTGATCCTATTCGTGCGCAGCCGCGCCTTGATATAGATTCGTCAAGTCCCTGGGAGCTTCAAGACCCGGGGCTTGTTTATTTCAACCGCCGCGGATTTCGAAGCTTGCAACATGGAGCTCGGCCCGATAAGCTTGAAGAGAACGGACAGCGCCGCGGCGGTCACCGCCGCCCGTGCGCGAATCCATCCGCAGGCCGTGCCGGTCCGTTACGAGAAGCGGAGCGAGAATCGGCATTTTTCACCGTGCGAAAGCAGGGTATTTGGGGAGGCAGGAAGCAATGGCGTTGAACAGGCGGCTGATCAGCGATGCGGATTTTCAGGAGGCGCTCGACCGGCGGACCACGATCCGTGTTTTTCAGGACGATCATATCATCGATTCAGGCAGCGTAATCGTGCGCTTCGATGAGCGGACGATCGTGACACAGTCCGGGGTCAGCGAGCTCGCTTATCATTCCAGGGCGGAATGCGAATTTTTCGAGATCAAAAAACGGTAGTCGTCCGATTGTGCGCCGAGGCAAAACCGCAAACATTTGTTCGCAAAAACCATTGACGGCTGCAGGGCATTACGCTATAGTAAAAAGCATATCGCATTCTTGATCGGAAGCACCGGTAAGAAATGGCGTTCGACACGCCGTTTTTTCCGGTGCTTTTTGCGTTGGAGTCCGAAATGGCATTGGAATGAGGAAAGGGGAGCCGAATATCATGAAAGCATCCATTTTTGTCCGGTCGTTTGCGGCGTTTCTTACGCTGCTGCTTCTGTCGATTTTGCCGCCGGCATTGGCGGGCGCCGCCGCCTTCGAAAGCACGCCGTCGCTGAAAGCCGCGCTGGCGAAAACCGCCGCCTCGGACGGAGGCCGCCTGCAGGCGGCCATTAACAGCCGCTACGGCGAGTTTGAAGCATTGCGGAAGCAGGAAACCACGCTGGATAAACGCATACAAGAGATCCACGGCGCGAACGGAACGAAGCTCACTCTGCTGCGCAAGCGGATCGGCTTGATCGATGCGGATAAAGTGGCCAAATTGGAGCAGGAGCTGAGCCGGACCAAAGGCCGGTATGAGCCGCTCTTCAATCTGTACACGGCGCAGAACAAGCAAGTTTCGCTGGCCCGGTCGTTCGGCGACAAAACGCTGGTCTCGGTGCTGCGGACGCAGGCGGAGGCGACGAAAGCCGCCGTTCAAATTGCCCGGCTCGATATCCATACGAAGGAGGCAAAGCTGAAGGCGGCCAAACGCGAGCGAAGCGATAAAATGAATCGTGCGCGAAAAGCGCTGTCAGCCGTCGATCCGCTCGGCAAGCAAATCAAAGCACAGCGGAGCGCGGCGTCCCTTCATAAGAAGCATGCCGCGGCGGAATGGACGAATTTCACGAAAGCGGCGAGGAAAACCGATGCCGGGCGAGCCGCGAGCGCGCTTGCCGCGCTAACGGATTTCCAGCGCCGGCTGCTCGCGCAAAAGACGAATATTTTAACGCTCGAAAACCAAATCGCCGCGATCGCGGCGAAGGTGGACGGGCAGGTCCGCTAGGCAGCTTACGATGCGCCCGGACGGCATTTTAACAAAATTTAAACCGGTCTTCAGTTCGCTTTAAGGTTGGTCGGTTACGATAAGTATGCAACCGAATTCATCATCCGCCGTAGTAGGTAAGAAGCGGACTGCCGGACGGCAGCGCAAATGTCCACTCTTCCCATGGCCGATATATACAGGCTACATAAGAATGCTTTTGAAAAGAGGTTAGCCCATGAATCCGAAACGAATTATTATCGTCGGCACCATGGCGTTTGTCATTACGGTTTCCGGCGGGATTTGGGCCGATAAAACGAGCGCTTCCCCGCTGAGCAAATCGGGCTCCTTCAAAACGAAAGACGGCGGCACCCCGGCCCGGCATCATACGGCGGGACAGGATGCGTTCCTGAGAGGTCTCGGCGCTTCTTCCGACGAGGATGTCTTCACCGCCTTGTATAACGGCAAATCGCTGGCCGATATCGCCGCGGCGAATCATGCGGACATCCAGAGCATTATCGATTTGCAGGTATCGGAATTGACGCGGCAGCTGCAGGAGCGGCTCGCCCGCGGCAGTATCACGCCGGATCAATTCGAAGCGCAGAAGGCCGAACTGCCCGGTCTGATCACGGGCAGCGCATACGGCGCGAGCAAAGCGTGAGCCGCGGCAGAGCTGCCGCACAGGGCCGGCTCATCAAGCCGGACGACGCACGATTGCTGCTTTCATGCATGAGCGGACAAGCCCGCAAGATCGACGCATGACGAAGCAGCCCCGAACGGGTTTCCACCCCCGTCCGGGGCTGCTTTTTTGTCTCGCGGCCGGCTTGTCTATCGCCCATCTCGGAAGCCGCAGCTCTGATTCGATGCTACTGAAACAGTTTCTCCTGGTATTTGGCAATCGTTTCGTACTCGTCTTCGAGCTTGCGCGCCAGGCTGATATACACCGGCAGCAGCTCATGATAAACCGCAGCCGCCTCCGGGTTGGGCTCATGCTCATGCGTCGACCCGACCATACCGGAGACGATGCCGAGCGAATCCGTTTTTCCGAGCGCGTACAAGCCGAGCACCGCGGCGCCGAGACAGGAGCTTTCGATGCTCTCGGGCACGACGACGCTCTGGTCGAAAATGTCGGCCATCATCTGGCGCCAAAGCGCCGATCGTGCGAAGCCGCCGGTCGCTTTGATCACCTTCGGCCGGCCGGTCGTTTCCGTCAGCGCGAGCAGCACCGTGTACAGATTATAGATCACGCCCTCCAGCACGGCCCGGATCATGTGCTCCTTCTGGTGATGCAGCGTCAGACCGAAGTAAGAGCCGCGCGCGTGCGGATTCCATAACGGGGCGCGTTCTCCCGTCAGGTAGGGATGAAAGATGAGTCCGTCCGAGCCGGGCCGGACGTGCTCGGCGATCCGGGTCAGGATGTCGTACGGGCTGATGCCGAGCCGCTTCGCCGTCTCCACTTCCGAGGCAGCCAGCTGGTCGCGCACCCACCGAAAAATGACGCCGCCGTTATTGACCGGCCCCCCGATAACCCAGTGCTTCTCCGTCAGCGCGTAGCAGAAATAGCGGCCCTTCGGGTCGGTCGCCGGCCGGTCGATGACCGTGCGGATCGCGCCGCTTGTCCCAATCGTGACGGCCACGACGCCGGGATCGATCGCGTCGACGCCGAGATTGGAGAGGACGCCGTCGCTCGCGCCGACAATAAACGGCGTCGAAGGCGCAAGTCCCATTTCCGCCGCGTACGACTTGTCCATATCCTGAAGCTTGTACGTAGTCGGTACAAGCCGGCTGAGACGGTCTGCGGTAATGCCCGCAATCCGCAGCGCCTCCTCGTCCCAGTCCAGCCGCTGTAAATTCAGCATCCCCGTGGCGGATGCGATCGAATAATCGACGACATATTCGCCAAACAGCTTGGCGAGCACATACTCTTTAATCGAAACGAATTTGCTCGCCCGGTCGAACAGCTCGCGGCGTTCCTCGCGCAGCCACATGAGCTTCGTGATCGGCGACATCGGATGAATCGGCGTGCCGGTTCTCAGATAAAGCTCATGTCCGTTCAGCTCCCGCTTCAGCCGTACCGATGACGCGGAGCTGCGGTTATCCGCCCAGGTCAGGCAGCGCATGAGCGGCTTGCCGTCACCATCGATCGGGATGACGCTGTGCATGGCGGAGCTGAACGAGACGAACAGGATCCGCCGGGGCGGAACGCCGCTCACGGCCTGTTTGACGGCGCGGACGACGGCGGCGAATATTTCGTCCGCGTCCTGCTCGGCGACGGACGGAGTCGGCGTATACAGCGGGTATTCTTCGTTAGCCGTTGCGGCCACCTTGCCGCTAAGTTCGAACAGAACGGCCTTCGTGCTGGTCGTTCCGATATCGATGCCGAGCATATAATCGGTATGGGTCACGGGTTAACCTTCTTTCGTTTGAGATGAACCTTGCCGGTTATGATGAACCTTAGCCGATTTCAAAAACGTACTCGGAATGTTCAACCGGGCAAGCCCATTCGGATCCGTTTTCAACATTCGCTGCCGCAGTGTGCGGAAACGTAACCGTTCCTTTTGGCGGCCATTTACATTTCGCCGGCTGCCGTCATCCAGCCCGCTATTTTCGCAGCCCATTATTTTTGGCTGCGCACACAGCTCCCTAGTGCGCGCTGTGGCGGCGCATAATGGCAATGACCCGCATGTTCCCGGACTCCGGGAGGCGCAGGGTCGGTCAGCTGCGGCCGATACTGCGGTACAGCGTCGCAAGCGAGTCGGCGAAATAACCGCGGACAACCTCCTCGATCCGGGAGCCGTCCTTCGACTCGAGCGCATGGATGATCAGCCGGTGTTTGTTGACGACCGCCTCGATCGCTTCATCCGTTCTTGCAAAAACGTCTTCGGTCGTCACCAGCATCACCGTCATCACGACGTTCCGGATGCTCTTCCACAAATGCAGCATTCTCGCATGACGCGCTTCCGCAACGATCGCATCGTGGAACGACATATCGTGCCAGGCAAATTCGGCGATATCGCGATGTCTCACCGCCAGCTCCATTTTGTCGACGATGTGCCGAAGCCGCTTCAGAAGAGCGCCGGTTTCGAACCGGGAAACGCGCAGCTGAACGAACCGTTCGATCAAATGCCGCACGTCGTACAGCTCCTCGACATCTTGCAGCCCCAGTCCGAGCACGACCGCTCCCATCCGTTCCGGACGGATCAGGC
Source organism: Paenibacillus humicola (assembly GCF_028826105.1). Lineage (NCBI taxonomy): Bacteria > Bacillati > Bacillota > Bacilli > Caryophanales > Paenibacillaceae > Paenibacillus > Paenibacillus humicola. The sequence continues at coordinate 348,611 of NZ_JAQGPL010000001.1, read as the reverse complement.
CTTCCCCCGCCAGCAGCTTGAACGCGTCCCTCACCGGCGAGCGGCTTGAGCCGTAATCGCCCGCGATCCGGTTCTCGGACAACACCTCGCCCGGCGCGATGGCGCCCGTAACGATGCGCAGCCGGATTTCGCAGGCGATCTCCTCGCCGCGGGAAAGCCCTCGCAGCCAAGCCGCCGGATATTGATCGATCACGTGCACACTCCCGTTCATCAGCTTGATTTTAACGCCGGATTGCCAGATGCGGCTAAAAATAAAAAACGCTGAAACCACCGCGATGAGGCTCGATCCAAACGTAAAATGTATGATTCGTACACTTGTATACAACATTGTCATCGTACCTTGTTCCGGCTCGCATGTAAATCTTTCTTTGACGTTAAGCGTTTTCATCTTTTGGAAGCAAGCCGCCCAAAGGTTTATCCTGAAGCCTGCCCTTCCTTTAAGCTTCGGGGTGCCGTTTTCGTCCGATGAAGCCTTCGTCCCAGCCGTGATAATACGCGACGCGTTCTTCACCCTGCTTCCAGCAGATGAGCGCGTTTCGCCCGTCTACGACGGCGGGAAAGTCGATCAGGCCGGGGTCGATCATTTTGAGCAGCACGCCTTTGCGTGAAAAATTGTCAATCATGAGGTCGGCTTCCATCCGCATAAACTCGAGCTTCGCCTCCTGCTCGAAGAACGGATCGGCACCTCCCTCTGCACTGCGGCCAGCCGGCCGGCCTTCGGCTGCCTTCCGCTTGCGCAGCTCGGCGGACTGGTCCGCAAACTGCGCCGTCAGCCGCTGCAGCTTCTGCAAATCCCGGTTCAGCTCCGGCAGCATCGCATTCGCTTCGCTCAGCGTAAACATTTTATGCACCGCAGGTCCTCCTCTCCCGCATGTATAGAGGGCGGTTCTCCATGCTTAACCTTAAACCGGACGACATTCCACCGCATACCGTCCCGCCGGCTGCCGCACGGCAGCCGTTACCTCCAGTCCGCTTGCACGGGCAATCTCCCGAAACTCGGACAGCGTATTGGTTTTGCCGCCCAGCAGAACCATCTCGATGGTCAGCTTCCGCGGCGCATCGTCGGGCGTAACCCCGCCCAGAACCATCACTCTCCCGGAAGGACGCGCCGCTTCCGCGCAGCGCCGCAGGATCGCCGCCGTCTCCCGGTCGGGCCAGTTGCTGAGCACGCTTTTCAGCAGGTACAGATCCGCGCCCGCAGGCAGCGGATCAAAGAAGCTCTGGCCGACTGCCGTCACGCGGCCGGCCACGCCGGCGTTCCGGAAGGTTTCCGCCGAACGGGCCGCGGTTGCCGGAAGGTCGACGAGCGTGCCGCGAATCTCGGGATGAGCCTTAAGTATCTCCGCAAGCATCGCTCCCGTGCCTCCGCCGACGTCGACCACGCTCCGAATCGGTCCCCATCCCCCGGTAACCGGGATATCCGGATCCGGGATGCCGTGCCCGGCCGGCCCCATCAACGCATCGAAGCTCTCCGCAAGCTCCGGATGGGCGGCCAGGTCTTCCCAGAACGGCAGGCCGAAAAAGGCGGCATAGCCTGAAGCCCCGGTCCGGACATAGGCCGGCAGCGTTCCCCAGGCCAAAGCGAAACGGCCGCCGATGCCGTTCAGATCGGGACGCCGGGACGGATCGAGCAGCCCTTTGGATACGTCGTTCAGCGCAAACCGCCCCGGCTGCGGCTCTTCGAAGACGCCTTTATCCGCAAGATATCCGAGGACATTGTGCAGGGCATAGGCGTCGCAGCCCGCCGCCGCGGCAAGGGCCTCTACATCGTCCGTTCCAGCGGCGATATGGTTGGCAATGCGAAGCGTGCCCACGACATGGATACACCACGGGGTGCAAAGATCGCTCAAAGCTTCGAGATCGGGACCTTTTTCTGCGGACATGCCGTAACGCCTCCGTCTTATCCTTTTTCGCCAAGTTTCCAAGTATGCCCATTATAGCACGGGCACTAGTCGTTCTCAATGAAGGCGCGCTCGGAACGGCTATGAGAAAGGCGGGATTCGCCGCCCCTTCGAAGACGAACTGCCTGCTGAAGGAACATCAGGTTCACAGGCGGCAGCTCCATGAAAACCAGCCGGGATCTAGACAGTAATGCTGGTTGTCCGCCTCCAGGGATAGCGTATCAAACAAGAAGAAGCATCCGAAACGGCCCCAGCCGTTCCGGATGCTTCTGTTATGATTTGCTGCAGACGGCGCCCAGCGTCACAATCTCGCATGGACCGGCTGCAAGCGTCGCTCGCCCGCCGACCGGGCCGGCAGACAGGGCATCGCCCCGCTGCTCTAAAATGCCGCTTTTATAGAAGCCGCCAATATTAAGGTCCTGCGCCGCGCAGACCGAAAGCTCGGCCACCTCAGGCATCATGTTGAACCACCGGAGCATCAGGTCGCCGGTTTCAGGGCTCCTTGTCAGCGACGAGAAAGCGAGACCCGCGCCTGTCCACTCCAACAGCGCGCCGGATGAGGCGAGCTTGCCCCGGTGAACCCCGGTCTGGCAGACCGTCCACGGCGTCTGATATTGATAGGCGTCCGCATAGGCCTCCAGCCGCGAATCGTCGCCGCCGTGCGGCAGCACTCGCATTCGGGCAGTATGCTGGCCGATGCACTGCGCCTCCGGCGTCGGGAAGACGCCCCAATCGCCCAGCTCGCCGACGGCGCGCAGCAGCGTGACGGCGATCGTATTCCTTCCGTCGCGCAATATCTCGTACTCGTTCAGCCCAAGGTTTGCGACCGTCAGCCCCGCTTCCGCTTCGCTGACGTCCACGAACGCCTGCTGGTGCTGGCAGTTGCTCGGATTCTCCCACTCGGCCGCCGGCTCGGTGTCCCGGACCGCCACTTCAAAGATCGAATCCGCCCGGTGCCGCGCCGCTTGCAGGTCGGTCGGGAACAGCGCGCGGATGCGGTGGTCCTTCGCCCGGTTGTCGAACGAAACCTCGAAGTCCACGCCTTTGCCCCCGCGCTCCAGCCGGACGATCGTCTTCAGCGTCAGCGGCACGAGCTCGCTTACGCGCTTGCCGCGGCGATACGGGAAATAGACGACTTCCCGCTTCTCCCGCTCGAACGTCTCGTCCCCGCCGGCGGGAACCTTCCATTCGTGCACGATTTCAAGCGCCGCCCGGTACGGTGTATCTTCCACGACGCGCACCGAAGCGGGCATCCCCTTCGTCGTCAGCGGCGTCTCGCCGTCCGGCTGCCGGTACATATACTCGTTGCCGATGTCGCCGGTATCCTCGAACACGAGCAGATCCCGGTACGTCCGGCCGCTTGCCCGGTCCGTCAGCGTCAGCGAACCGTCCGCCGCAGCCTCGACGCGGATCCGCCCGTTGTCGAGCACGCGTTCGCCGTCGACCAAGGAAGCGGCGCCGCCGGTGTGCGCCGCCGGGGATACGGGAACCGATGCTTGCTTGCCGGATGTTCCCGCTTCTTCTGCCGCGCCGGCCGATGCCGTTGGCTCGCCGGATGCTCCCGCTTCTCCTGCCGTGCCGGCCTTATCCGCCGCAGCGCCGCCTTCCGCCCAGGCGTAGCTTGCCCAGCCGAGCGCCGGCACACCTTCCGCCGCGAACGTCAGTTTCACCCGGCGGCACATGTACGGCTGGCGGAAGCGGTCGTCCGGCAGGTCGTAGCCGAACTGCAGCCCCAGGTCCTCCACCGTGCAGGCAGCCGTTTCGCCTTTATCGCTGACCAGCACCCGGCCCGACAGGTCAAGCGCCTCCAGGCGGCGGTTCATCTCCGGGAACCGGATACCGTCGCGGAAATAAATCCGCTCGGCGTCGAGCTCGACCTCGACCGTCCCGCTGCGCTCCGTGCCGGACGTATTAAACACGACGAACGGCACGGCGCCCGGCCGCTTGCTGAAGCCGGACGTATCAACCGCTTCGGCCAGCGCACGCTTGCTGTCGTCCACGATCGTCTCCGCCACGTGGCGGCTTTTCGCAAAGCGCGTCACCATCTCTTGATGCACCTCGTCGACGCTGCAGCCGCAAATGCTGTCATGCGGGTGGTTCTGCATAAGCGTTTTCCATGCGTAGGTGAACAGGTGGTGCGGATATTCCGCCCCGCCCAGCGCCGAGGCCATCGAAGCGAGCGGCTCGGCCGCCCGCTCCAGCAGCGCCTGGCCCCGCTGGTTCATCTGCTTCAGATACACGCGCGCCGAAGCCGTGTTCACGAGCGTCGACCAGCCGTCCGTCCGCTGGCTGCGCAGCTCGCCCTTTACGACGGACAGCGGGCGGTTCTGCGCGCCGCGCACGGCGGCCAAGTAATCGGAGAAGTTCGAATGGACGAACTCCGTATCGGGGAAGAGCTTCCGCGCCATGCGGATCGCCTCCGGCAGGTCGGTCTGGATCGGCTGGTGGTCGCAGCCGTTCATGAACAGCAGCTCGCCGGTCGAGGCGTATTTCTCCGCGTCCGCCAGCTTGCGCTCCCAAAACGCCTGCGCCTCCGCCTCGTCCGCCGGCACCTCGTTGCCGTTGCTGTACCAGTTGGCGAACAGGATGCCGAGCACCTGCGAGCCGTCCGGCCCTTCCCAGACCAGCTCCGAAAACGACGATTCGTATTCGGCGTCGGCGATCGTATTGTTGAAGCCCGTCGGCTTCACGCCGCGGCCGAATACGGCGTTATCGATGCCGGCCTGCAGCATAAGCTGCGGCGCCTGGCCGATGTTGCCGAACGTGTCGGGAAAATAGCCGACCTTGGCGGGCCTGCCATAGCGCAGGGCGTCCCGGTGCCCGATCTGCATATTGCGCACATTCGCCTCGCCGCTCGTCAGGAACGCATCCTGCAGGATGTACCACGGACCGATGACGATGCGGCCGGCGCGGATCAGCGCCTCGAGCCGCTCGCGGTTTTCCGGCCGGACCTGCAGGTAATCCTCCAGAATGGCCGTCTGGCCGTCCAAATAAAAGCTCCGGTACTCCGGCTCGCGCTCCATCGTATCGAGCAGCGTATCCATCAGCGCGACAAGCCGTACGTGATGCTTCTCGTAAGGCAGATACCATTCCCGATCCCAGTGAGTGTGCGAAATGATGTGCGCCTTCCGCCCGCTCACAGCAGCTCCTCCTTCATCGCCTTGTAAACCAGCTGCGAGAACAGGCTGTTCGACCAGGCGAACCAGCTGCGCGTGAAGACGGCCGGATCGTCGGCATGAAACCCTTCGTGCATAAAGCCGGTATCGGCGTCGGTCGACTCAAGCATGTCGATCATCGCCAGCTTCTCCTCCTTGGAAGAAGCGGTCAGCCCCTGCATGGACAGGCCCATGTGCCAAATGTAGCCGGGCGGCGTATGCGGACTGCCGACCCCTTTGGCCGCTTTGCCTTCGTAATAGAACGGATTCTCCCTGCTGAGGGAGAAGCGCCGCGTATTTTGATAAACCGGGTCTTCCGCGCCCACATAGCCGAGATACGGGATCGAAAGCAGGCCGGGCGTGCCGGCGTCGTCCATCAGGCAGTAGTTGCCGAAGCCGTCCGTCTCGTAGGCATAAATCGGGCCGAACTCCGGATGGCGGTAAATGCCGTACAGCTTAATCCCGTGGTCGATGTCGGCCTCCAGCTTCTTGAGCTCGTCCAAAAACGCGAGATCGCGAAACACCCACTCCGCGAATTCCTGCATCTGACGCAGCGTTGCGACGATAAACATGTTGCCCGGAATGTTATAGTGAAAATCGCAGGCGTCGTCGCTCGAACGAAAGCCGGACCAGACCATGCCCGTATAATTGACCGGCATGCCGAGGCCGTTATTGCGCAGCGAGTCGGTCGGAATCCCGTTGTTTCGCGTAAAACGGTACGGCGACAGCTCGAAATGCCGCTGCTCCGTTTTCCACAGGTCGACGATCGTTCGCATCGCGGATTTGAAGCCGGCATCGAAAATATCCGTCCGTTCCGTCGCTTTCCAGTACAAATAAGCGAGCCGCATCGTGAAGCAGACCGAATCGATCTCGAACTTCCGCTCCCATACCCAGGGCGACATGTCCGTCTCGTCCGTCGTGTTCCAGTGCCAGTCATTGGCCGTTTCGTTGAACGCATTGGCGTACGGATCGATATGGATGTAATGAATATGCCGTTTAATCAGGCCGCCGATGATCCGCTGCAGGCTGGCATCCTCTTTTGCGAGCGGCACGTAATGCACCATCTGCTCGACCGAATCCCGCAGCCAGAGCGCCGGAATGTCCCCCGTAATGACAAAGGTCGTGCCGTCGTCCATCAGCTTGGTAGTCGTTTCCAGCGTATTGGGAAAACAGTTCCGGAACAGCCGGAGCAGCTTGGGGCGGTGCGCCAGCTTCGCTTCCGCTTCCTCCAGCACCTGCTGCACGGCCTCGGGCAGCGGCAGCTTCGGCATCGGGATTTTGGGCAGTCTAAATTGCTCCACGGGCATCGGCTCCTTCGAAATCGTTAATGGGATGTATAATATGCGCCGTAAATATTACTCTTTCACCGCGCCGATTGTCAAACCTTGAATGAAAAAACGCTGGAAAAACGGATAAGCCAGAATAATCGGGCCCGTAGCCAGCACGACCATCGCCATCCGCGACGTATCCTGGGGCAGAGATTGGATAATACCGAAGCCGAGGGACGCATTCTGGGAATTTTGCAAAATGAACTGCATGCTCGTCTCGATCCGCATCAGCATCGACTGCAGCGGCACCAGATTAGGATCGTCAATATACAGCAGCGCGTTAAACCAGTCGTTCCAGTAGCCGAGCGTGCTGAACAGCGCGATCGTGGCCAAGCCCGGCATCGAAAGCGGCAGCACCAGCTTGGTGAAAACCCGCGCTTCGCCCGCGCCGTCGATCCGGCCGGATTCGATAATGGCGTCGGGCACCATCGTGCTGTAAAACGTGCGCATGATCATGATGTAAAAAGCGTTGACGGCGAGCGGCCAAATGAGCGCCCAGACGGTATCCTTCAAATGAAGGAGCTGCGTGGCGACGATGTAGCCCGGCACGAGGCCGCCGTTGAACAGCATCGTGAAAAATGCCATAAACGCAAAGAAATGGCGGTATTTGAAGCTTTTCCGGGAAATCGCGTAAGCGAACAGCGAAATCATGACCAGGCTGATGATCGTGCCGACGACGGTGACGAAAATCGTTACCCCGTAGGAGCGCAGCAGCATATCGCCGGATTTGAAAACGTATTGATAGGCCGCCAGGCTCCATTTGGCCGGAATGAGGGCGTAGCCGTTCTTGGCCAGCGTCGCCTCGTCCGTAAACGAAATGACCATGACAAACAGAAACGGGAATACGCACAGCGCGGCGAATACGGCCGCAATGAGGTTGAAGATGACGTTCCACACCGGCGTAAGCTGCTGAAAATCGCGGCGCTTACTTTTGGCATTCGTCATAAGCACGGCGCAAAACTCCTTTCGGCTATGCGGATGGTTTTAGAACAGCGCATTGTCCTTGTTGAATCTCCGCACGATATAGTTCGACGTGATGACCAGCACGAAGCCGACGAACGACTGGTACAAGCCTGCGGCCGTACTCATGCCGATCTCGCCGTTCACCTTCAACCCGCGGTATACGTAGGTATCGATGACGTTCGTGACGGAATACAGCGTTCCGGAATCGCGCGGCACCTGATAGAACAGCCCGAAGTCCGCGTAGAAAATCCGTCCGATCGCAAGCAGGGTCAGAATCGTAATAAGCGGCGTCAGCAGCGGAATCGTAATGCGGCGGATTTGCTGCCACTTGTTCGCGCCGTCGATCATCGCCGCCTCGTACAGCGATTTGTCGATCCCCATGATGGAGGCCAGATAGACGACGCTGTTGTAGCCGACACCCTTCCACAAGCTGACCAGGACGAGAATGTACGGCCAATATTTCGGTTCGGAATACCATTGAATCGGATCTGCGCCAAGCCCGCTCAGAATCCGGTTAAGCAGGCCCCGGTCCATGCTCAGAAAGCTGAACACAAAGTAGCCGACAATGACCCACGACAGAAAATAAGGAAGAAACATGCCGGTCTGGTACCATTTGGCCAGCCGTTTGTTGGCGATTTCGGACAAAATAACGGCCATTGCAATCGAACAGACCGTTCCCAAAATGATAAACACGAAGTTGTACAGCACCGTATTGCGGGTAATGACCCAGGCGTCGTTCGTCTGGAACAGGAACTTGAAGTTATCGAAGCCGACCCACTTGCTGTTCAGAATGCTGGCGATAAAGCCGTCGGGGTCGAAGCGGTACTGCTTGAAGGAAATGATCGTCCCGAACATCGGCAGGTACGAAAAAAGCAAAAACCAGATCGTGCCCGGCAGAACGAACAGCAGCATCGCCCGGTTTTTGGACACGTCCTTAAAGAAACGCCCGATCGCGCTCATGATGCACCTCCTAAAAGTTTTGTGCAGGGAAACTTCGGAGCATTTGCTGCGCAACAAACCTTGCTTCAGAAGCATCCGCTTGGTTTTGTGAAGGGAAACTTCGGAGCATTTACTTCGCAACAAAACTCGCTTCGGAAGCATTCGCTTAGTCTTCGTGAAGGGTAACCCCGTGCGGATTGAAAAAAAATCGGGCGAATGCTGCCATTCGCCCGATCTTACGAACGCTATTACTTGCCGTTGGCGGCTCTCCAGGCGTCGAGCTGCTTTTGCGCTTCCGCAATAATCTTGTCAATGCCGGCCGCTTTGAATTTCTCGATCGCTTTCGGCAGGTATTCGTCGGGATCGACCGTACCGGTCATCAGCGACGACCAGAACTCGTCCTTCACATTTTGCACGGCGGTAAGCTCGGACGAAACCTTCGTCGCGTCGAAGTTGAAGCCGAGCGTCGGCGCAGCCACGCCGGACGCGTTAAATTTCTTGAACACGTCCCACTTGTCCGCCGGATCGTCCTTCGTGCGGTACGTAATCATGATGTTGCCGAACGTAAAGGTCGGCATATCGTAATCCTTCGACGCCGGCAGGTTTTCCATCACGTCGTCGCCGGTTTTTTTGTAGTGCACGCCTTCGATGCCGGAATCCACCATGTTGCGCAGCACCGGATCGGTATTCAGCAGGTTCAGGAACTCCATCGCCTTCTCCGGATGCTTGGAGTTGGCCGAGATGGCTTGCAGGGAGCCCATGACGGACCAGTTGAAAATATACGCCGGGCTTGCAGGCGTCGAGACAACCGGGTAGCCGTAGCTGGACGACCACAGGTTATCGGCGAACGGCTGCGTCGTTGCCAGGTCGGTAAACCAGGTGCCCGCTTTCTGCAGGTCCGAAGCCGACGTCGTCGTGGCCGCTTCAGGCGAAATGTAGCCCGCTTTGTAGTATTTGTGCATCGTTTCGAGCGTGGATTTCAGCTCCGGCGTCTCGAGAACATCCACGACTTTGTAGTCCTTCTTATCGAGACTGACCGCCATCGGCATGTTTTGGATCAAATAGTCGTACGGCACGTAAGGCATGAACGTTTTGTCCATTGCGAACGGCGTGACGTTCGGTTCTTTTTCCTTGATCGTCTTCAGCAGCGGCTCAAGGCTCTCGAGCGTGTTGACGTTTTTGATATCAAGCTTGTATTTGTCGAGAAACGTCTTGTTGAAGCGCCATACCTGCTGCGCCGGAAGCTCCTTGTTGGCCGGAATGCCGTAGTTGTGGCCGTCGACCTTCGAGCCTGCCAGGAAGGCCGGGTCGAGCACCTGCTTGATGCCTTGGCCGTATTTGTCGAGCAGATCGTCCAGCTGCATGAATGCGCCTTTGCGCGCGTTCTGCACGTAATCGAACGCCCAGGAGCTGGTAAACATAATGTCCATCGGCTCGCCGGAAGCGACAAGGACCTGCATCTTCTGCGTGTAGTCGCCCCAATCGATCATTTTCATATGGACGGTGACGCCGATTTTATCTTTTGTGTATTTGCTGACTTCTTCCATCACTTTGTCCACGTCTTTTTGCGGCGTTCCGATCGTGTACCAAATCAGATCGACCGGCTTGCCGGACGCGTCGCTGCCGCTTGTATTACCGGATGTATTGCCTGAAGCGGAATCGCCTGCCGCGCTGCCGGACTTGTCGCCTCCGCCGGAGCCGCATGCGCTTACAATGACCGAGACGGCCAACAGCAGCGCAGCGAGCAGAGCGAAGCTTTTCTTGGACTTGCTCATCGTGTTCGAATCCTCCCTTTATGTGTATCACGCACTCATTTCACCCTGATTGGGCTACCTTTACACTACCTGATGAAAACATTTTCAAATAGGCGACATACTTAATAATCACTGTTCAAACTAAAGAAACGCGGAGCAAAAAATGAGAAAAAAAGAGACCGCCCCGGTGATCCCCTAAAGCAGCCCCTGATAATCCTTCGGCGATATGCCGACGTATCGCTTGAATTGCTTGTAAAAATAGCCCGTCTCCCAATACCCGACCTGCCGGGCGATATCCGCGACCTTCTTGTTCGTTTCGCGGAGCAGCGCCTTCGCCTTCTCGACGCGGAACCGGTTAACGTATTCGGAGAACGTCTCGCCGGTTTCCTTATGAAACAGCTGGCCGAGGTAAACCGGGTGGATGTTATACTGCGAGCTGAGCGACTTCAGCGACAAATCCTCGGCATACGCCTCGTGGATCCGGCCGAGCACCTGCTGGATGACCGGGCTTTTTGCATCGCGGACCAGCGAATCGACGGCTTCTTCCGCCACCTTGGCGACGGCGGTCTTCAGCTCCGCGATCGTCCGCGCTTTGGACGCCCGCTCCACGCCCTCCCGGATCAGATCGGGCGAATCCGTCTGCTTGATCAGCTTCAGCTCCAGCTTGATGCGGATCATCATTTCGATCGCGACGCTTTGGAGAACGGCAGGCGTAATTCCTTCCATCCGCTGCAGCCGGTCGAATTCCCCGTCCGACGCCGCGATCAGCGCATCCTTATCTTTTGCCGCAATCAGCTTTCCGTATTCAGGCCAGTTCACGGGGAGCTGCGCGTTCGCTTTTTCTTCCTCAATCGCAATCTCTTCATAGACGAGCAGCTCACGGTCGGGATAAATCAGAAAATATTCCTGCGCTTTGCCGGCGCGGCCGAAGCTGACCCTCACGCGGTCGGCCGACCCGGATGCGCCGGCCGCCGAAATGCGCAGCCCCGCTTCAGGGAATGCGCCCGGCAGGCGGCGCAGAAAGGCAAGCGCTTTCTCCCTGCCCGCTGCTTCATCGCCCAATGCGAAGACGATCACGATGCCTCCACCGACATCGCGGCACGGCATGACGGACGGATCGGACTCGGCCATCCGCATGATATGCCGGTACATTTCGTCCTCCTGCGACCCGGTCCGTACGATTGCCGTCACGACATGCGGCTTATGGACGTCGAGCTGCAGCAGCGCCGCCCGCTCCTCCAGCTCCTTCGGCGCGATTTGCGCGGTAAGCCACCGGTGCATGACGTGGTTTCGCAGCACGTCGATATCGTACGCGCCAAGTTCCCGGTCCGTCCGGGATGCGTTCAGCTTCTCCAGCGTTGCGGCGAGGGTCGATTCAAGCTCCTCCAGGTTGATCGGCTTAAGCAGGTAGTTCTCGATGCCGAGCTTCATGCCTTCCTTTAAATAATCGAATTCATTGTAGCCGCTTAGGATGATGACCTTGAGCTCCGGCCGGAGCTTCCGCGCTTCCCGGATCAGCTGCAGGCCGTTCATAACCGGCATGGAAATATCGGTGATGAGAATGTCCGCAGGCGTCTCGCGCAGCGCCTGCAGCGCCTCCTGGCCGTTGCCTGCGCTGCCGGCGATCTCCAGGTCGAGCGCCGGCCAGTCGATGACGTCGAGCAGCCCTTCGATAATAAACGGCTCGTCGTCTACGAGAAACACTTTATACATGCCCCTCTCCTCCTCCCTCCGCCGGGTACCGGAACTGCACGATCGTCCCTTTCCCATATACGCTGTCAATGCTGAGTCCGTAGCCGCCGCCGTACAGCAGCTTCAGCCGCTCGTGCACGCTACGCAGGCCAAACGAGCCTTCCGCCGCGGCCGGAAGCGACAGCGACTGCCGGATTTTGTCCAGCTTGTCCGGCTTGATGCCTGTGCCGTTGTCCTCCACGGCGACGAGGATGTGTCCCTCCGAACGGCGCACCCGGATTTCGATCCAATTATCGTCCCGGTCGGGACGGAGGGCGTGTACGATATAGTTTTCGATGAGCGGCTGCAGCGACATTTTCAGCGCCTTCGTGCCCGCAAGCTGCTCGTCCCAGTCGATGCGGTACGCGAATTTTTCCTTGTACCGGATCTGGAACAGCTTGAGGTATAACCCGCAAGCCTCCAATTCATCCCGCAGCGTATACACCTGCTTGTCCTGCACAATATTTTTGAACAGCACGGACAGGCTGTAGATCATCTCCCCGGCGTCCCTGGCGCCCTGAGACAACGCGCGCATCCGGATCACCTCGAGCGTGTTGTACAGAAAATGGGGATTGATCCGCGCCTGCAGCGCTGAAAATTCCGTATGCTTCTGCCGGATCTCCGCCTTGTACACCCTGTCGATATGGCGGTTAAGCTCGCCGATCATTTCATTGAAGCTGCGGGAAATTTCGCCGAGCTCGTCCTCCTTCCCGTCCTGGATCCGCACCGTCATATCGCCGGTTTCCACCTTGCGCATGAGCCGAATGATGTTGCCCGTCCGCTTCGCATAGTTGCGCACCACGAATGCCGGAACGAGAATGGTGAACAAAATGCAGATGGAGCTCACGATGGCGATCGTCCGCTGCAGCCCCCGGTACGCCATAGCGACCTCGCTCTTCGGCGCGACGCCGACGACCGTGTAGCCCGCCTGATTTTGCGTGAGCGTCGTGACGTACGCCTGCTGCTGAAGCCGCCCTCCCCCTTCCGCCTGCTGCAGCTCGTCGGCATAGGGGTACGTCGTGCCGTAATAGGTTCCCGAAGAATCGAACAGCACCTTTCCGTCGGCGGCGAGCACCAGAATGCTCCCCTTCAAATCCTTGCTGTAATTTTCCATCGCCCCCGCGATCGCGTCCGAATGAAAATAGACGTGCAGCTGGCCGATGTTTTTGTACGTCCGGTTATTGTTGACCGGCTCGCTCACGTCGAACAGCGCCAGGTCTGGGTCGCCGCCGATCGCCCTGCGCACCCATTCGTTCGGCAGGGAAACCGGCTGCTTGTCGAGCGCCATCGCGTCAGGAATGTAAGAATTCGCCGCATTCGTCTGGATAAGCCGGGCCGTGCCCTGCTGGTTGAAGACGAACAGGAACTGCTTTTCCGCGCTGTACAGCAAAATATTTTCGATGCCGGGGTCATCCTCCAGCCGGTTTTTAAAATAGTCGAGCAGGTCGAGAGAGCCGCCGTCCGCGTAATATTGATCGAGCCGGTGCGAGTAATAATCGTCGAGCGAATGCAGCAGTAAATACGAGCTGTGATCGGACAGCTGCGGATCGCGGTAAATATCGCTCATCATCGCGTGCACGGCTTCGTATTTGCGGTCCATGAAATTGTTGACGCTGTCCATCGCTTTCCGCTGGTTGGCCAGCTCGCTGCGGACAATCGACTGGCTCGTGAAATACGACATCAAATAAGCAAGCGTCGCGATCGACAATACCGTAATGCCGGCGAACAGCAGAATAAGCTTCGTGAACAGATTGTTCCGGATATGAGCGCGGTACAGCTTTCCGATCATCGGCGTTCCTCCTGCAGGACGGTATGCCAGCATTATATCACGTTCGACAAATGACGACATTTTTCACCGGTTTACAGTTTCAGGATGTTCGACTCATAATGAACTTGCATGACCATCCCGCTAGATGAGGAGCTGATTGAATGTCCAAAAAAGTGCTGATCGTCACCGGCGACGCCGCCGAGGTGCTGGAGGTGTATTATCCGTATTACCGCGTGCTGGAGGAGGGCTACGAGGCCGTCATCGCCGCGCCCGTTAAAAAAGTGCTGCATACGGTCGTGCACGATTTCGTCGACGGCTGGGAAACGTACACCGAGAAACCTGCGCACCTGCTGCCCGCCCATATCGCCTTTGCCGACGTCGAGCCCGCGGATTACGACGGCCTTATTATTCCCGGGGGAAGAGCGCCCGAGTATATCCGCTCGGATGTCAATCTGCCGCGCATTCTGAGCCATTTTCTCGAAAACGGCAAGCCGGTCGGCGCGATCTGCCACGCCGCGCAGGTGTTCGCCGCGCTGAAGGACACAAGCTTCTTCGAAGGCCGGACGATGACGGCCTATACCGCCTGCCGGCTCGACGTCGAACGTCTGGGCGCAACCTACGCGAAGGACACGCTCCACGTCGACGGGAAGCTGGTCACCGGCCACGCCTGGCCGGACTTGCCGGGCTTCATGCGCGAGTTTTTGCGACTGATGCAATAACGCCCTCTTTCAGACGGCCCCGAAGACGCCGGCCGGCCCGCGGTTCGGGCTTCCGCGTCCGGGGCCGCTTTGCTTTGCCCCGCAGCAGCCGTATGCTATAATCACAGGATTAACGGACAGCCGTCATGGAGGCGCATATGCTTACATTCGAACAAAAACAGTCCATTCTGGACGCCTTCCCGGAGCTTGAGCGCAAGCCGGTTTCGCTCGGGCGGATCAATTATCATTACGAAGGCAGCCTTTACGACAAGAAAACGGTCGTGTATCACCTGCATCCAAACGGCAACGGCTACGTCTATGCCGGGCTGCTGCAGGAGTTTCCGGTCGATGACCGGGGTTTCGTCAACATCCGGGATTTCGGCGCCGACGAGCTGCGCCGGATCGTTGCGGAGTCGATCCGCTCGCTCTCGCAGCGGGAGGAGGAGCCGGCGAAGCCGAAACGCCGCAAAAAGAAGAAGGAGCAGCACTGGACGAACACCGAAGGCCAGTCGCTGGTGCTGAAGTTCGAAGACGACCTGTGGTACGTGTATGCCGGGCTCAGTCTTGAATCCGTCTTCGAGACGTTCGAAGAGGCGGAAGCGTATTTGCGCGAGGAAGGCTTCTCTCCGGCGACATAGCGAAGCGCCGGATACGCCCGCGCTGTCGATGAAATGGGGAAATTAGCGGACGGCAAGACGCGGCCCCGAATCGATGCGCAGGCGCACAAAAAAACACTTTGTTTAGCGAATAACCACTACCTTTGTCAGCCTTGCAGGGAGTTCGGCGCGGAGCGCGAATACGTTCTTTAAACTAGCCGAACGAGGTGATTTCCATGGAAGCCAAGAAAACGAAGGAAGCCGCGCTGATGCTGGGCGTCAGCCAGACGACCATCAAACGCTGGGTTGCTTTTTTTCACATGTCGTTCCGGAAGGACAGGTTCGGGCACTATATTTTTGATGAAGCGGATATCGACAAGCTGGCTTTTATTAAAGAGCAGATCGAGCAGGGGCTGATTTTAAGCCAGATTGAACTGCCCGGGCACGAGGACGTCCGGGAGGAGCAGACGAACGGGGCGGCGGATGGCTTGAACGCCGGCGAAGTGCTCTCCCGTATCAAGCAGCTGGAGTTCCGGCTGGCGCAAAAAGCCGACGATGTCGTGTCGATTCAGGTGCTGCAGCACCGCAAGGAGCTGGAGGAAATCCGCAAAACGGTGGAGCAGCTGGCGGCGTCCGTCGAGTCGATGCGCCAGTCCGAGCGGAAAGCCGCCGTACAGCAGATCGCGGTCCCGGTCCCGGCTGCGGAGCCTTCGTCGCCGAAGCCCGCCCGGAAGCGGGGGCTGCTCGGCTCGCTGTTTCATTTATTTTAGACCGGCTGAAGCGGCTTCTCGCGCACTTCGGCCGTTTGCAGGAACACGTGCTGAGCCGGATAAGCCAGCTGGACGCCTTCCTCCTCCAGGATGCGCAAAATCGAAAAGTTCTCGTCCTGCCGCGTCTGCAGGTGCTCGGACCAGACCGTCGTTTTGGTGAAAAAATAAAAGTACAGGCCGAGGCTGCTTTCCTGAAACGAATTGAACTTGACCTGGATCGTCTCCGGATCGATGCGTTCATCCGAACGCAGCTCGGTCTCGATGCGGGAAATGGCCGTTTTCAGCTGCCGGGATCGGAATCGAGCGCCGCTCCGAGCGTAAACGTAATGCGGCGCTTGCCCATCCGGCTCCAGTTCGTAATCGGATTGCCGGCCAGGGTGGCGTTCGGCACGACCACCAGCGAATCGGCGAACGTGCGGATTTTCGTGCAGCGGAACGTAATATCCACGACTCCTCGGCATCCGGCGTCACGATCCAGTCTCCTTTGGCGAACGGCTTCTCCAGGATGATGACGACACCCCCGAAAATATTGCCGAGCGTGTCCTTCGCCGCAAGCGCGATCGCCAGACTGCCGAGCCCCAAACCCGCCACCAGCCCGTTGATGCTGAAGCCCCACTCCGAGCCGACCGCCGCTATGACCAGCACCACGATAAAGAAGCGGAGCACCTTGGACAGAAACGGAATGATCATGCTGGACGCTTCGGGCCCGAACCGTTTGCCCACGCCTTCAAGCAGGGCCGAGGTGGAAGCGGATACGTTGAAAATGCCCCAGCCCGCCAGCACGATGCCGACGCTCCGGCAGACCCGGTCGGCCAGCAGCTTTACGCCCGCGTGCGGAAACGCCAAATAACGCACCGCCAAATACGCCCCGATCAGCACGATCAGCGCACGGACAGGCCAATTCGAACGCCCGCGCCCATTTGACCGCCGTGTCGGAACGGCTCAACCTTCGGAGCAGCAGAGGAAACAGATAAGCCGCGAACAGCTTGCGAAACAGCAGAAAGAGCAGCAGGATGCCGATGGCCATCAGAATCTCCGTCCCCCGGACCTGCGTCACCCACGTCCAGTTCAAGGATCGTTAACCTCCTCAGCGTTTTACGGCGTAAAACGGTGTAAAACGCCGCTTCGTAAGCCTATGCTTTACGTTTTACGTAGTAAAACTCCGCTTCGTAAGCATACGCTCAGCGTTTTATGGAATAAAGCGCCGCTTCGTAAGAAGCTTGGTAACCATTAGCTTGCGACAGCGAAGCCAAAATCATGAAAAACAGCAGCCCTCCCCGGCGCAGCGGCAGCGGGCCGGGCCGCCGAGACGACAAAAAGACACCTCGCGGTGTCTGTAATTATGCATATGGAGCGGCTTTCCGGGATTATTCCCCGTTCCGCCGCGGATTCGTATTGACGAGCACGGCGAGCTTCTTCTCGCCTTTCTCCATCGGGGATTGGCATTGAGGGCATGTCGGATTGCTGGAAAACGAGAAATTATCCCGCATCCATCCGTTGCACGTTTCATTCGTACACGACCAGATTGCAGTCATTTCTTCAGCAATTTCTTCCATCGGTTTTTTGCGTGAATTGTACATGGAACGCTCCCTCTTTCTTGTTTAATTTGGACGGACCCAAAAGCAAAATGCCCCAAACGATAATACCGCTTGGGGCATGCCGATTCCTGCTTACAGCTTAACGACGTTCTCGGCTTGCGGTCCGCGGTTGCCTTGAACAACGTTGAACTCAACGCGTTGGCCTTCGTCGAGCGATTTGAAGCCTTCGCCTACGATCGCGCTGAAGTGTACGAATACGTCGTTGCCGCCTTCAACTTCGATAAAGCCGAAGCCTTTCTCTGCATTGAACCATTTCACTGTACCTTGTTGCATGTGTTCATTACCTCCTAAGTTTAACTCTATATGACCTTTTATTTTGTCAAAAATAAAAATTCACATATTGTACAAGGTTATTCCTCATCCAAAATAATAACCCTCTACAATATGTGAATTCATCCGAATTCCTCAGGTCACAATTTTATATTCATTGTACCACGTAAAAATCGGAAATGCAACAAAGAGCTGGAATCGGATAACGGTCCAGACGGTTTCTGGAATAACCGCCGGCCAAGCGCGAACCGCCGTTCGCTTCGGCCGGCGGTTCCCGTCTACCCGAGCGTCTCCGCCGGCATGCCCATACAGAGCGCCATGCCCCGCCGCGCCGCCGGAACGTTCATGAAATGGCGCCAGACGAAGCCCGCCCGGTAATTCTCGATCATAAGAAGCGAAATGCCTTTGTCGATGCCGATCACGTCCTCCGCAAACCAAGCCGGCGAAACGTCCAGGTTGTACGCGTCCTGAAAGCCGTATTTGCCCCAGAGGTGCGGGAAATGCTCGTAATAATGGCGCAGCGCGGCGATCGATTCCTCAGGCGCAAACACGATCGAGCCGGCCGCGCCGCACGGCGGAATCGTGCCGTCGACGTAATCGCGCTTCGTCGTGTTCGGGTTGGCGCCGTAGCCGCCGCTGTAGCCGCGCGGCCCGTCGCACGCCGTCAGCCCCCAGGAATTTGCGCCGAACGTTTTTGAGCGGTCCCTATGATCGATGCAAAACTGCCGGTTGGCCAAGGTAGCCTGCACTGAATTTTCAAACCAGTCGACGCCGAATTTATCTTTCCGCCCGCGAAAATCGAACCAGGCGTGCGAAAACTGGTACACGAACAGCGCCCCGCCCGTACTGTGGATGACCGGCCCATAGCCGCCGTAATAGCCGACGTACCGCACGAAATCGTCGAACATATCGGCCGGTACCGGATGCGTGGGCGACGCCGCACCCAGAAAATACATCATAAACTGCTCGGCGTAATGGTCCCAGGCGCCGAAGTGGCGCTTTTCCTTATCACTGTAGCCCATATAGAACTGGTTCGTTTCCGGGTTGCGGTACCAGTCCCATTCCACCCGCTCGTAGAGGTCCTGCGCCAGCTCCCGGACGTATCCGCCGAAATATTCGCCGGCCGCCAGGACGCCGCAGATGCAGATCGCCGTATCGATGACGGAAACCTCGCATCCGCCGTATTGCTTCGCTGTGTTCCAATCAAGGAAATGGAAGAAAAACCCGTGCCGCTGCTCCGCATGGCGAAGCAGCGTAACCATCGTGCCCCGAGCCCGTTCGTGCGCTTCCCCGCGGGGAACCCAGCCGCGCTCCGCGCCGATCGCCAGCGCGGTCAGCCCGAATCCGACGGAAGCGACGCTCGTCATATCCGGCTGCCCCGGCGCCCGGTCGCGGATCAGCCCGTAGCCCGGACTGTCCGGATCGTCGTTCGCTTCTTCCCAGAAAAATAGAAAGCTTTGTCTGCTCTCCAATTCGAGCAGCTCTTCGTCCGTCAAGCGGCGCATCCCCATTCCCTCCTCTTTGAAATGAACCCGTAACTGCCCGGAGCTACTCCCACGGCTTTCGCGCCGGGGAGCCGATTTTCTCGAAACGGAACAGCCGCTTGCACCGCTCCGACATGGCGTCGTACGTCTCCTGCGGAATCGGGATGCTGGAACCGTAGCCGTACCAGCTCTTGCTATAAATAAACGCCAAATTCGTTCGCCTGTAATCCGACCGGTTCGGCGTCCCGCGATGCCAGACGCGGATGTCGCGGATAACGACCGAGCCGGCCGGCATCAGCACTTTTTCCGACGGCATATGCGACGCGGCGCGCACGATGTCCAGATGCGGGTTCACGCTGCCGTCCAGCGTATCGTGGTTGGAACGGTCCGGGTTCAAGTGAGTGCCGCCCGGCCAAATTTCAAGCGGCCCGTTATCCTCCGTCACGTCGACGAGCGGAATGTTGACGACCAGATTAAAAATCGGCAGCGGGACCGAGAAATCGGGGAACAGCGGCCTAATGTCGCAGTGCGCGTTCTGGTAATCCGAGCCCGGCATCGGCGTGTCGGAGGCAAAATAGATGCAGCGGCTGTCGTCGCCCAGAATCCGGTCCACCACCGACATGGCGATCGGATTGCAGACGATGTTTTCGTCGCAGTACGGGCGCTCGAAGGGCAGAAACATTTGCGCCCGGTTTTTGCCGGTATTGTAGCCCCGCCGGCCGATGTATTCGTCGAACAACGGGTCGAACGCCGCGCGAATCTCCTCGATTTGTTTCCGCGGAATAACGCTTTCCAGCACGACGTAGCCGTTGACCCGCACCAGCTCGGCAAGCGTATCCAGCTTCTTCGGGCTCAGCTTTCCCGTATTTCGCTCTTCATCCGTCAATGTAAAATTCATCTTGATTTCTCCCTCCGGAATAATTAGCGGACGCCGAACCGGACGGTCATCCGGTCGTTCGCCTTGGCGTGCCGTTTCGATAAGACTAGCTGCGCTTCCCCCCGATGCTCGACCGTGTAATCTTCATCCGGTAAAATTTCGCGGCCGGTCTCGATCAGTACAGCGTCACGTTCCCCGGTCAGCCGGAACGAGACGGAGCGGTCGCCGATTTCCGCAATTTCGGCGGTGGACCATACGATGTGCGCCTCGCCCGCCGCGATATGAAGCGGCAGCATGACGCCCTCCTTGCTTCCGAGCGTCAGCGTGCGGCCGCCGAAAAGCGGCTCGCCGTTTTCGAAGATGCGGAACGTTTTGCCGAACCCGTCCAGGTTCAGCGCATGAATGAACCGCTCGCCCGTTTCGCTCCGGGTGGAGGTCATGAAGATCCCGTGATCGCGGCAGTCGTGCGTAAGACCCGGCGCCGCCCCCAGCCGCTCAAGCGCAGCCCGGAACAGGCCGATGTCGCATTTGTAGCGGGCGGTAATCACGACAGCGCGCCCCATGCCGGCCCGAAGCTCGAAGCCGCATGCTTCCCCGGTGCCGTACAGGCGCAGCACCGTTTCCGCTTCCGCTCCTCCCGCGGGCTCGAACGTCTGCGCGAAATGCGTCCGCACCTCCGGTCTCGGCGCCGCCCAGCTTTCCGCGACGACGGAAGGGTACGCATGAGGCCCGTCGCGGCGGTCGCCGGTATGGCGCAGGCCGAGCGCGTCCGCCAGCTCAGAGCAGGGCTCGCCCTCCATATCGTACAGCGGAACCTCGCCGTAGAGCAGCAGTCCGCCTCCCTGCCGCACGTAATCGGCGAGCTTCAGCTGAAGCGCCGCCTCCATATAACGTGCCGACAGCAGCGCGAGCACCGGCATTGTCTGCGGCACAAGCGGCTTGTTCTGAATGTCGGCGGCGCCGAACCGGTAGCCGGCAAGCAGCATCGCCCGGGCCATCGTTTCCCAGCCCCAGTGGGCGCGGTTCGCTTCAATATTTTCGTAGACGGCTTTCATTTTGGCGCTGCCCGGATAGCGGTATTCCGTCATGTAGTAGTCGGGAATGAAAGCAAACGTGACCGCATCCCGCTCCTCGCGCATGACCGCCAGCTTGTCGCCTACGGCCATAGCCGCCTGAATGCCGCGCGCCATCCGGTCGAACGTGTAGTTCAGTTCCCCATCCGGGCTGACGGGGGCCGCGAAGCCGTGGCGCTCGCCGGTAAACGCAATGCGGTCGTTGCCGTCGCCGGGCTTCTCGTCCAGCACGTAATTGCGCCCGCCGCAGAACAAATAATAGTTGATCAGCCGGTTTCCCTGCGCGATGCACATCCGCATTTTGAAATCGGCCGCCGACGGGTCGTAGCGCCCGCCGTACGTTTCGCCGAAATTGCCGTCGCCGCAGTTGAACTCCACCGAGGTCAGCGGCTGATGCTCGTCGTGCACGGCATCCATAAAGCCGTTGATCAGATACAAATCCTGAAACGTATTCATGTCGAGATCGCCGAAATAGATGTCGGAGCCCGATAAATAGCCCGGCTTGCCCTCGTAGCATTCGTACAGCTGGCTGATCCCGATCGGGAACGTGAAGCCGCGGCCTCCGCCGGTGCCGTGGATGTTGATGACGAACGGCACGCCGTGCGCGCCGAACTCCTCGGCGTAGCCCTTCAGCGTATCCGCGTATCGGGCGAACCGGTCCCGCATGTAATGGCCGAGGTCCAAATGCAGCGCCGGCGCGTAATCCTCCCCCGGCGAACGGACAGCGGTGCGCCGGGCGTCCGCATCCCTCAAATCGAACGGGTAGCGGGCAGCCAGCGCTTCCGTGCCGTACGTCCGGCCGAGCCAGCCGGCAAAATCGTCCAGCACGAAATCAGTCAGGTCCGGGCCGTTGCTGACCCAGGGCAGCATACCGATTTCGTTGTCGAGCTGGATGGCGATAATATTGCCGCCGACGGGCTGCAGGCGCGGTGCGGCGACCGCCATCACCGCTTCGTACCAGCGTCTCGCCTCGGCCAGAAAGCCGGGCGCCAGGTAGTCCACGGTCCGCGTCGTCGCGGGGCGGCCGTCCCAGCCGCGCGGCATTATCTCGGGATGCTTCGTGTATACCCAGTACGGCAGCCCTTCGTTCTTCATCTCCGCCATAATGAACGGACCCGGGCGCAGAAAAAAATAGAGCCCGTTGTCGCGGCATAAATCGATGAAGCCCGCCAAATCCAGCTCCGGCCGCGTGCGGCCGTGCAGATCGATCCGCCCTTCTTCCGGCTCGTGGCACAGCCACGGCACGTAGCTGGCGACCGCGTTGCAGCCCGCCGCCTTCAGCTTGTCCAGCCGGTCCTGCCATTCGTCGCGCCGCAGCCGGAAATAATGAATTTCACCGCACAGGATCAGCTGCGGCCGTCCGTCGATCCGGATTTCCTTGTTTACGATTTCAATCACAGTTGATTGCTCCTCTCTCTCCTTATCGCATGCCGCTCTCCCTATAGAGTTCCCAATCCAGCCCCCGCTTGAACGCAAAATGAATCTAACCGCATCCGCTCCGGCTGCACGAGCAGCCTGAGTCCAAGCCTCCCGCACCCGCCTCCGCCTCCGCCGCATGCTACTCTCCCGTGAGGCCCGTCTTGTCGACGACCTGCGTGAACCATTTTTGCGCGAACAGGTAAAGCACGAGCAGCGGCAGGACGATCAGCAGCGTAGCGGCCATCCGGATCGCCTCGTTGACGTCCGTTACCTTCGACGATCCGGTGTACATTGCCTTAAACGCGTCGTTGAACGTTTTCAGCTCAAGCGGAAGCGTTGTCATCGCGTTGCCGAGGTAGAGCGGCGCGAGGTACGTCTCGTTCCAGTGCCACACCATCGAGAACAGGAACACGACGACGATCGCGGGCAGCGAAATCGGCAGGATAATGCGAAAAAACGTCCGCAGCGAGCCCGCGCCGTCCATCTGCGCCGCCTCCTCGAGCGCATCCGGAATCGTCCGGAAAAACTGGCAGTAAATCAGGATGAACAGCGCGCCCCGCAGCCCCTGCGCGAACAATCCCGGCACGATGAACGGCAGCGGCGTCTCGAGCATGCCGTAATCCTTGAACAGCAGAAACGTCGGAATCATGACGACCTGCTTCGGCACGATGAACGTCAGCAGCATGAGGCCGAACAGAAACGTTTTGCCGGGGAAACGGAACTTGGCGAACCCGTAGCCGACGATCGCGCACGATACCGTCTGGCAGACGGCGGGCGCCACGGCGACCAGCAGCGTGCTGCCGAGCGTGCGCATATAATGCAGAACCTGCCACGCCTCCCCGTAGTTCGCCCAATAAAGCGTCCGCGGAATCCAGGCGACGGTCGGATCGAGCAGGTCGTCCAAATTTTTGAAGCTTTGCGAGACCATAAACAGCAGCGGATAAACGTAGATGAAGCCGATGCTGATTAGCAGGGCGTAAATGACGATTTTCATCATGAGCCCGTCGCTGCCTTTTCGCCCGAGCAGCACGCTGCGCGTTTTGACCAGCGCTGCCAGCGCCGCAGCCCGGACGTCCGCCGTCCGCCGGCGGCGGGCGATTTCGATTTTGCTCATCCCGGCACCCCTTTCTTACCGCCCGGCGGCGGAAATCCGATGTTCTTTGCTGCGGAAAAAGAACGCTGCGACAAGCAGCACGGCGAAAATGACCGCAAAATAAATCCACGCCAGCGCGCTGGCATACCCGAGGCCCGTGTCCGTCTGGAACATGTTGTCCTGGATCAGCTGGATGACGTCGCTGAACCCGTTCGTGAACAGGTCGATGACGGTGTAAATCAAATTGACCAGAATGAACGGCTTCACTTCCGGCAGCGTGATTTTCCAGAACGACACCCATGGGGACGCCCCGTCGATCGCCGCCGCTTCGTACACCTGGGCGTTCACCTTCTGCAGTCCGGCCAGGAAAATCAAGATTTGCACCCCGGAGTACCATAATATGAGAATGAACTGATTAATAATGCCGATGATCGGGTCGGCCCAGGACGGGGGCAAATTGTCTTGAATCATCGTGACAAAGCCGTATTTCTCGACCAGCGGAATCGTTGCGGCGCCCTGCGCGAACAGCTCCTGCACGACCTCGCCGCTCGTAATGACGACCGGCAGGAAGAAAATCGCGCGGAACAGGCTGCGTCCCCGCACCGGCTGATTGATGAGCAGGGCCACGAACAGCGAGAACACGATGACGATCGGAATCGTCAGCACGTTCGATTTCAGAAACAGGAACAGCTTCTCCGAAAACTCGGGGTCCGTCAGAAACGCGTCCTTATAGTTGCTCCAGCCCAAATAACGCGTTTCGATGCCGTACGGCGTGATCGTCACCTTGTTAAAGCTCATGAAAAACGAGTCGATCAGCGGATACGCCATGAACAGCAGAAACCCGGCGATCCAGGGCAGGATGAGCAAATAGCCGGTTAACGCCTCCCGCTTGCGTTTGGATAGTTTCATGATCGGCCGCCTCCCGCTGCCAGCGCGCTTTTCGCCTTGACGGTAATTCGGCCGTCGCTGTAGTCGCTGCCGGTATAATTGACCCACACGTCGACGCCGTTATCGTAGCTGACCTTAACGACGCCGTAGCGAACGACCGTCCGGCCGGTCATAGCTGCGCCGCGCACCTTTTTCAACACCGCGTTCACTTCGTCGTACTGCCGCTTGATTTCCGGCGCCCAGTCGGCGTACGCGGACGTGAACAGCTCGCCGGACGGCGTATTCTGCAGCTTCGACGCCGGCTCCTTCGTGACGATGAACGACGGGGACGCGCCGTAATCGATGAGCCGGAGCAGATCGAGCTCCGGGTCGGCGTCATTGTTCGCGTAATCGGCGAAATAATCGACGAAGCCGTGCAGCACCATCGGCACGAACGGCACCGTATCGCTCTCGTACATGTACTGCATCGATTCGACCGGCATGCCGAAATACGCGCCCGCCGCCCGCAGCATGTAATCGTTCGGTTCATAGAGCGCCAGACGGATGGAACGGCCGGACGCCTCGTCCGCCAGCTTCCCGTAGAGGCTTGCCGCTTCCGTGCGGTTGATCGTTTTGCCTTTATGATAATCGGAAAACAGCTCGCTGCCGGCGCCGGCCAGCGCCACGGCGCGGACGCCTTCGCCGGCAAACGCCTGAAAGTCGTTCCGGGCCAGCTTCAGCGCCGTATACGGGCTGAGGTAATACCCTTTCATATCCTTAAATAAATCGGATACGTATTTGCTGACATACGGGTATTCGATCAGCCGGCCGGTGATCATCCGGACGGCATCGCCGCGCGTGTCGACCCTGGGGCTGCCGCTGAGCAGGTTCGTGTAGTCCGCGTATAAATACAGGCCGATGCCTTCCCTGCCGGCGAAGTCAATCAGCCGCTTGAAGCCGCCGGGTCCGCCGAGTCCGCCCGCAAATCCGGGGGCGGGCGGGCGCGCGCCGTTCATGCCGTCCTTGCTCCAGCCCTCCAGCACCGCTTCGATGTTGTGCACGCCGGCTTTGCGCAAATCGGCCAGAATCGCCTGCGCATCGGCAAACGTCGTCATCTTCACAACATGGCTGCCCAACACGCCCGGCTCGATGTCGCCGCCGAGCAGAGCGACCTGAACGGGAACGTCTTCGCCGGGCGTCGCCGCCCGCTTGTCCGGCATCATCCCGCGTTCCTCCAGATAGCCCCGGTAGGCCCGGGCCATGCCGGCATAGTCGGCCTGCGCCCCGCTCAGCAGCCGGTACCGCACCTGCTTGTCGCCTTCGGTTTTCGCCTGCGTGAACGTATTGATGCCGCCCATCGTTTGGCTGGTCGGCTGGAAATAGCCGTAACGGATATTGAAGCGTGCCGAAATCCAATAGAAATTCGTATTGACGCCGCTCGGATACGCGACGATATCTGCGTTTGTTTTACCGTCCTCAACGATGCCCATCATAGCGTTATGCTTCACCCCGCGCACGATGCCAAATATGGGGTACTGGACGACATTACCCACGCCCGCGAGGTCCGTCACGGCGATGTCGCTGCCGTAAATTTGCCCGACGTACGGCTCGTCGTACTGCGTATGATTGTCCGCGAACCGGATCAGGGCGCCGCTGCCGTCGGGAACGAACAGGTAACCCGGCACGGACGCCTGCCGCACCGCGCCGAGAAACGGATACAGCTGGATGGAGGCGAGCCGGCTGCTTCCCTGTTCCTCGATGCTGCCGTTCGGAAGCGTAATGACGAGACTGCCCTTGTCCAGCTTCACCCGGACCGTCAGCTTCGTCCGGATGTCGGGCAGCTCGCAGGCGATCTCCATCCCGTTCGCGATCGGTTTCATCGCCGTCACCTTGCCGTGCAGCGACTTATAATTGGAAGAAACGCGCGTCGCATCTTCCATATAGTAGTCGAGAATGAACGGCGACAGCATCGCGTTGCGCCAGTCGTCGTTCAGCTCCTCCTTCTGCAGGTCGCTCCGGTCCGGCTCGGACGACCACACATAACCGGTCGCTTTCAGCTGAACCTGAATGGCGAGCGTCTTCCGGTTCATATAGAGCGCCAGCCCGCCGTCGTCTGCGATTTTGTCGTATCCGGGCCGGATCGCCGCCGGCGGTACGTTCTGCACCGCATCCTCCGGCATCGTAAAGGCGTTCGAGCGGAAAAGCAGCTGCTCGTCCTGCGTGCCGGCTGCCTCGGACGCCTGAGCCTTCGCCGAACCGGGATTTGCGTTCATCCCGGCGGCGGCGTTCGAATTCAGCTCGGGTGCGGCGTTTGCGTTCCACCCGGCTGCGGCGATCGCATTCGCTGCTGCTTCGGCACCTGCGGCCGAAACCGCGTCCGCTGCCGACGGCTGTTCGCCGGCACCCGGCGCCGCGGACGTCTGCGCCGTTTTCGCCGCTGTCCCGGCCTCCGCGGTCAGGGCGGCTGCCCGGAACGGCCGCGCATCGGACACGGACCCGCCGTATACACGGACAATCGAGCCGCCCGTCAGCAGCACGGCCGCAGCCGAGCAGACCAGCGCCGGCAGCCATTTTCGCTTGTTAAACACGGTACTTCACCTCTTCCGCGACGCTTCGCACGAAATCCCACACCTGATCGGACAGGCCGAAGAAAATGAAGGCGATCAGCGCCATGACGATCATTCCGGAAACGGTGATCGCCGCGTTTTTGAACGTCTCCTTCAGCTCGTAGCCGTGAATTTCCTTCACCATGACGAACATCAGGAAAACGCACCACAAAATGACGAGCTGCCGGGAATACGCGTATACGACCGATTCGAGCAGCGTCAGCCCTTTGGACATGACCGTGATCGGCACGGTGAACAGGATATACGGGCTCAGCGCGTAAACGGAGCCTTTGTACACGTCCCGGAATTTGCCCTCGCCGTCGTTAATGACGCTGACGAGGTAGTTGCAGACGACCCAGGCGAAGAAGGGGATGAGCAGCTTCAGCGCTTCGCCGATCATGTTCACCCGCACCGGATCGATGCCGCTGAAAATAAAGTTCGTCCCGTACACCTCGTACAGCCGGACCGCGACCAGCAGCGCGAGCAAAATCGTGGCCGACAGCACGGACGCCCGTCCGTTCTCCAGCTCGTAATAGCCGTCGATCGGATGACGCAGCATCCGAAACGTATGGAGCAGGCCGCGGACGAGCGGAATTTCGCCGATGCGCCGCAGCGTCCGGAGCGCCGGTGCGCCGAAGCCGGTTTTGCGGTGCACGCGTTTGACAATCAGCCACAGCGCGATCAAGCCGGCGAGGGCCGCGATGATGGTCGAGACGTGGCTCATCAGCCACTGCCGCCGCAGCTCCCAGTACGTGTTGGAATATTCGGTAACGTTGCGGGCGATTTTAAGCTCCTCGAACGCCTTGCCGTATTCGCCCTGCTTGTAATAAGCAAGGCCGATGCCGACGTGGGCCAGGTCGAACATGCCGTCCATTCGCAGCACCTGGCGCCACGGCTCCAGGCTTTCCGCGTATTTGCCGTCCAGGTACAGCGAGGTTGCCTTGTAGACGAGCAGTGCGAACGGCGTCGGCTCAAACAGCTGGATATTGCCGCGTTCCTTATCGAGCACATACAGCAGCCCGTTCCCGTTCACCGCGACGCCCGAGGGAGAAGTAAAGAAGCCGAGCCGCTGGTCGCCGCTGTCGTTGCCGCCGAACACGAACAGCAGGCTGCCGTCTTTGTCGTAGACGTAAATCAGCCCTTCCACCGCATCGGCCGCGAAAATGTTCCCCATGCCGTCGACGGTGATATCCGACAGATTCGTATCCATATAAGCCGAACTTTGAAACAGGTCTTCGCCCGCCACGTTCAGCTTCTTGACCGCCTTCGATTCCAAGCCGACTGTCGCGGTATAGATGAGGCCGTCCCGGTCCACTGCGAGGTTCGTCGGCGACGGGGGCAGCTTCTGCGACAGCTGGCTCAGCTGCTTCTTCGTGAAAAAGATGCGCTGCACCGCCCGCTCCAGATCGAAGCCGGCGCGGTTGCCCCCGAAGTAGCCGAGAAAATCGCCTTCCGGGCTGAGCTCGACCAGCCCCTGGATCAAGCCTTCGGCGACGATGTACAGGTTGCCGCGTTTATCGGCGATGATTTTCTGCGGCTTAAACGCATTGTCCGCGCCGAACAGCTTCGAAGCCGGTTTGCCGATCGTCTTCGTCTTCCGGCCGTTCTTGTCGAAGATAACCACCTGCCCGGCACCGTAGTCCGCGACGTAAACGTTCCCCGCCCCGTCGACGTACAGGCCGGTCGGCTGCTTCAGCTCGCCCTGGCCGATCAGGCGCAGCAGGCTGCCCCGCTCGTCCAGCTCCACGATGCGCCCATTGCCGGTATCGGCGACATACAGCCGGTTGCCGCTATCCACGAACAAGTCCTGCGGCTCATCGAGCGCGACTTCAAAATCGGGGCCGCCCGCCGCCTTCGCCGCAGCGCCGGACTTGCCGAAGATGCCGTAGCCGTCGATTACGCCGACAGGGATATAAGCGCTTTGCGTCAGCCGGGCGCTGCCCTGCTGGTTGACCGTGAAGGAAACGTAAGGCTTCGCATAAGCCGGCGCCGCGCCCAGCAGCAGAGAGAGCAGCAGGCCAAGCGCGATGCCGGGCTTCCATATTTTCAAGGTGATCACTCCCCAGGTGTTTCCGAAGGAAACACCGACTTCGTAAGCATAGGCTCAGGTGTTTCCGACGGAAACACCGGCTTCGTAAGCATAGGCTCAGGTGTTTCCGACGGAAACACCGACTTCGTAAGCATAAACTCTGGGTGTTTTCGGAGAAAACACCGGCTTCGTAAGAGGCGCTACTTGATGCCGGAGTGCGCCATCGTATCCATGACCCGGCTCTGCATGACGATGAAAATAATCAGGTTCGGCACGAACATCAGCAGCGCCGCCGCAGCCGCCAGCCCCTGCCCGGCGACGTTGTTCTCGATGCCGGTCGAAAGCGTCGTCAGGTAGAAGGCGAACGTCTTCAGCGTCTCCTTGCTCATATAAAGCGTCGACGTTTCCGTATTGTTCCAGGCCAGCTGGAACGCCAGAATGGCTACCGTGGACATCGCCGGCTTAATGATCGGCACGACGATGCGCGAGAAGACGGTCAGATCCTTCGCGCCGTCCATCTGGGCGGCCTCGATCAGCTCGCCGGGAATCTGGTCGACGAACTGTTTAATGAGGAAAACGCCGACGGGCAAGGCGAGCAGCGGCAGCATATGGCCGAGGTAGTTGTCGGTCAGCCCGAGCCGTTCCACCACCAGATACTGGGGAATCGTGACGGCCGTCGGCACGAACATGAGCGCGATCGTATTGATTTCAAACAGCGACTTGCGCAGCCGGAACTGCTTCTTCGATAACGCGTAGCCCGTCATGGCGCTGATGATCAAGGACAGCGAAACGACAAGCGCCGTGATGATCAGGCTGTTGAACAAATATTTCGTCGCCGGAATCGCCGTCAAATCCGACAGGCTGAGCAGCCGGTCGATATTTTCGAAGGTCGGCTTATGTACGAGAAACGTCGGCGGGTACAGAAACAGCTCGTCCAGCGGCTTCAGCGACTGCGAAAAAATAAACACGATCGGCAGAACCATGAACGCCGCGATCGGCACGAGCAGCGCGAAATACTTCAGCTGGCCGAGGCCGAAGCGGCTCGGGTTGATTTTGTTGCCGTGGAAGGAAGCCATCGCCATCACCTTTCTCCGTCTTTTTCCCCGAACAGCCGCCACGCCAGCTTGGAAAAGCCGTAAATAATGAGCAGCAGCACCACCGATACAGCCGACGCGTAGCCCATGTCATACCGGATGAAGCCGTAATCCGCGATATGGTTGCTGATCAGCTGCCCCGCATACTGGGGCGTCGGGTTCGCACCGGACAGCTGCACCCCGATGTCGCCGGCCTGGAACGTGCCGACCACCGCCATAACCGCCCCGAACAGCATCTGCGGCTTCATGGACGGAATGGTAATGTACCACACTTCCTGCAGCCGGCTGCGGATGCCGTCGATATAACCGGCCTCGTACATTTCCGGGTTGATGTTGAGAATGCCGGCCAGCATCGCCAGGAAGCCGACGCCCATGCTGTTCCACAGCGTGACCGTGATCATGATCGGCATTAAATAATGCGGCGATTGCGTCCATTGAATCGGCTCGTTAATGAAGCCCCATTTGATCAGAAAAGCGTTTAAATAACCGGTCGAGTCCCCGCTGAACACGATCAGCCAAACGACCGCCATCGCGACCGACGCCGTCAGCGACGGCGAATAAATCGCCAGCGTCAGCAGCGTGCGCGAGCGGCGAGGGATCTGCGCAAGCAGCCAGGCGAGCAGGAACGAGAGGAGGTAGCCACCCGGACCGACCACCAGCGCAAATTTAATCGTGTTGGGCAGCACGTACATCATGAATTCGCTGTCCTGCGTCAGCAAATTGACGTAATTTTGCAGCCCGATAAATTTCGGCGCCTGCACCGTGTTGAAGTACGTAAACGAGAGCCCGACGGCTGCCAGGACCGGGATGACAATGAACAGCGTGAACAAAAGCAGATAGGGGCTCAAAAACAAATAGGCCGATAGTTCGTTTCTGAAGGTTCGTTTCCGGTACCATCTCAGCTTCAGCGGTTCGCTCCGCGGCCCGTGAAGCTTGTCGCCCTGAAGCAGCTCAGCCGCCTGTTTCATCCTTCTTCACCTCTGTCTGCGGCATTTCCGGCAGCTGCGGCACGCGCAGCGGTTTGACAAGTCTGCCGTCCTTCCGGTACCCGAACTCCTCGAGCTTCTTGTCGATTTCGCGGTCGGCGGTAATGGTCGCATCCTCCACGGCCCGCCGCGGATTGACGCCGTCGAACACGATTTTGTTCCAGGCGTCGCTGATTCCCCGTTCCAGCATGTAATCGCCGGGAACGTGCGGGATGTCCTTCAGCCACGTCCACTGCTTCTCGATGACGGCGATGTCCTCGGCCGGCCACGGCAGCTGGCCGAACGCTTCCAGATTGGCCGTGTTCCACCTGTACGTCGGCCCGAAAATCGTCTGCATCCGGCTGCCGAACCGGCTTTGCGTTTCCGCCGATGTCCACCATTTTAGAAACTGCCAGGCTTCCTCCTGATGTTTGCTGCTTTTGAAAATGACCGTCGACTGGCCGGTGCCCGGCGCCCAGCGCTCCACCGTCCCGCTCGCGTCCTTCACGCCGGGCAGCGGCGCGATGCCCCACAGGCCGTTAATTTCCGGCGCGGCCGACGTCAGCTGGACGTAGGCGCTGAAATCGGCGATTCCGATCGGCAGACTGCCGTCGCGGAAATGGTTGTAGAAACTCGGCACGTTCAGCGGCAAATTGTACACCGTGAACAGGTCCGACATTTGCTTTATCCCGGCCAGGGCGTTATCGGTGTCGATGGCGGCCTCG
The DNA here is from genome assembly GCF_028826105.1 of Paenibacillus humicola. Taxonomy (NCBI): domain Bacteria; kingdom Bacillati; phylum Bacillota; class Bacilli; order Caryophanales; family Paenibacillaceae; genus Paenibacillus; species Paenibacillus humicola. The sequence goes on along the minus strand of NZ_JAQGPL010000001.1, from coordinate 316,908 downwards.
GCCGTTCCGTCGCTGCGAAACAGCTCCCCGCCGTTTTGATACAGGAACGGTACCGTCAGCCAGAACGCCTTATAGCCCCCCGTCTGCGACAGCGGATCGTAGAAATTAAGCCCGTACCGCTGCAGATCAGGCAGAATGGCGCGCACCTCGTCCATCGTGTCCGGAACCGGAATATGCAGCTTGCTTAAAATATCCTTCCGGTAAAAAAGCACCCAGAAGTTTTGCGTTTCCGGCAGCGCGTACGTGCCGCCGTCGAACTGAAACGGCAGCAGCGCTCCGGGAGAAAACCGCTTCACGACTTCCCCGTAATCGGGAAACTGGGTCAGATCGTCCAGCGTCCCTCGCACCGCAAGGTTGAACGGCGTCGTATTGTTGATCGACAGCGCGATGTCCGGCGAATTGCCGGCGGCGTTCGCGAGAATGAGCTTGGTCTCGTCCGGCATAAGCGAGAACGAGACCTTGACGCCCGTTTCCTTCGTAAAGCTTTCATTCGCCAGCTGCTGCATCGCCGTCACATACTGCCGGGGCCGGTTGACCCAGATTTGCAGCGTATCCGAACCGCTGCCCCCAAGCTTCGAATAGTCCTTCGTAAACGAATGAAAAAAGGCGGCCGCATTCGCCTCCAGCCTCCGCAGCAGGCTTGCCCGCGCGGACGGCAGCTTTCTGCCCGAATAGACATAGAAGCGGTCGATCGTGAGCGGCTGGTTCGGCAGCTTGCCGAGCGCTTCCCCGAGGAGCTGCATGATCGAGCCCGAGCCTTCGGACAGCTGGCTGTACCGGTACGGCAGCGAATTCGGTTCCTTGGCCAGATTGCGCAGCCGGTCGGCGGACACCGCCAACGCATTGGCGGAGTCCGGATTGCGGCCGACAAGCTTCACAAGCGCGTCAAAACGGCGGCTCAGCTCGTCCGCGAACCCGTTCAGCCGGTCCGCCGCGTCCGGAATCTGGTCGGTCAAATCCCAGTCCCTGTTCGCGTCCTGCGTATTGCCCGTCGCCATTTTCACCTCGATGGCCAAATCGTTGATGCCGTCCATTACTTTGCGGATCGCCGTTATCGTCTCGCGGTACGGAGCGTCGTTCGCGGTCAGCGTCAGCGTATGCTCGCCCTTCGTCAAATGAAACCGGTACGGCACGCCGCCGGCGTTCGCAACCACTTGGTTCGTCCAGTCGTTCGCGAACGGAAAAGCGACCCGGCGCATCTCCTCGAAGGGGATCGCCCCGTCTATGCGCAGCGTCCGGTAAACCGGCAGATCGGTTCCCGAATCGCTTGTATTCGTGTTGTGCTTGTACTTGAACGCAAGCTGGTAATCGCCGTCCGCCGGTGCCTCGAACCGCCACGTGACGCTTTGCCCGCTGGTCTGCCAGGAATCGCCGCCGAGCGCGTTCAGCCTCAGGCTGCCGCTGTCGAACGGCACGGACGACGGGCTGCCGTCGGCCAGCGCGCGGACAAACGGCTCATTCTTGTTCAGCGTCCGCTCCGCCTCCACCGTTTGAAGCGCCGCCGGAGCCATATGCATTCCGCCGCCGTTCAGGGCGTATTCCTTATAGGATGGCACGTCTTCGGGGCTTGTCACCGTGATGCCGCCGAGCAGAACCGGCTCGCTGATGTACGGGAGCGCAATCGTGTTGCTCCCCTGCTTCAAATAAAAGAGCAGCGGCCGGTCGTCCGCCGACGCCGGATCCTCCACGGTTTCCGAGCGCCAGCCGGGAATCGGCTTCTGCTGCGGCAGCTCGTCGCCGCCAAGGCCGTCCTTCGCGAACGGGTAAACCGCGTCCCGCCAATACTTGTAGAGCTCGAACTGGCGCGCCTGAAAATACGGGTAATCCCCGTTCACTTTAATGCCCCGCTCAATGGACATGATCGTATCCGACAGCGGATAGTAATCGATTCGGACGTTGTACAGGCCGCCGGCCGGCACGTCCACGGTAAAGTCGACCTCCGGCGTATTCTTATCCCAGCGGAATACCGGCCCGCCGTAACCTTTGCTGTCCTGCGCCGGCAGCAGCGGCGCCGCGGCGCCGCGAACGCGGAATGCCGCGGGCTTCACCTGCCGCTCTACGCCGCTCGCCGCCCGGATCCCGTCCTTCGCCCAGCGGCTGAGCGCGTCGAAATAATCGTCCTCGGCCGCCTGCGGGGCGGCGGCTGCGGGCTCCTGCTTGCCGCCGCTTTCGCCTCCCTGCGGCTGCTGCGCTTTGGCGTCGTCCTTGCCGGACGGGCCGCCTCCGAACAAGGCGTCCAGCACGTCGCTGTCGGACTTGGCCGACTGGCCGCCGCCCGGGCTGGCCGCGGCGGCAGGAGCCGCTTCTGCGCGCTCCGGGCGGACGCCGGACGTATGGACGACGCCGGCAAGCATAACGGCGGCAGCGGCGGCAGCCCAGATCCTTCTCTTCATGTTCTCACTCCCGGTTCCGCATCCCCGCACCCGAAGACGCGGTTCCCCTCCCCCGGGCGGGAGGAGGGAAGCTGCGATATTATTTGGCGGCTGCTTCGATTTGCGCCTTGTCCTTGTTGAAAATATCCATGGCCTTCTTCTGGAGGTCCTTGGAAATGTCCTCCGGCTTCACCTTGAGCGTCAGCAGCTCTTTCTTCGTATCGTATGGGTCGAGCAGCTTGGAGATAATCTCCGCATCGCCCGGCAGCCATTTGTAGCCGTCGACGAAGCCGTTCGGAATGCCCGCAATGACGTCTTTCAGACCCGGCGCGGTGAACGTTGTTTTCAGATAGGCGTCCCACACGTCGCGGTCGTTGATCAGCGGCATCGTCGCGATCGGCTTCTCGATGTCGTTGATGCGCTGCATCCAGCCTTCCTTGGAATACGTCAGCCATTTGATGAACTCGAACGCTTCCTTCGGATGCTGCGTGTTCTTGGCCATGCCGATGTAGTCGGTGACCATCGGAATGCGCTGGCCGACCTTGCCCGGGATCGGGAGGAAATCCCACTTGAATTTATTGTTTTTGGCGAGCTCGGCGAACGACCAGTTCGCGTCGATTTTCATGCCGATTTTGCCCATGACGAAGCCGCTTTTGTCCTTGCCGTACCATTGGTCCTGCAGCTTGCGGTCGTAATAATCGACGGACGATTTGTCGTTGTAAATGACGTTGTTGATCCAGTGAATCGTGTCGGAGAACGCCGGCTTGTCGAAATTGAACTGTTTGCCGTCGTATGTAAGCCAGCCGAGGCTCGGATCGAACTGCGGCACAAAAAATTCCCGGGCGCCCGCCAAATTTTCGACGCCGAACTGATGCTCGCTCGGCTTGGTCAGCTTCTTGGCGATGTTCTCAAAGTCGTCGATCGTCCAGTTCGGCTTCGGCAGCGGAATGTTTTCCTTGTTAAACAGGTCGACGTTGATCAGCACGCCCTGGGTAAACAGCTGCTGCGGCAGTACGTACTGTTTGCCGTTATACTGGCCGGTCGCGCTCAGGTTGCCGAAAATATTTTTCTCGTTGTAGTCCGGATCGGCGCTCAGCATCGGCGTCAAATCGGCCAGCCAGCCGTTTGCCACATCCGCCGGCGCGTTGAATACGAAGAAGACATCGGGCAGCTTGCCTGCGGCCGCCGCAGCGCCGAGCTTCTCGTCCCACGGCCACGTCACCGCTTTGTCGATCTCAATTTTGATGTTCGGATGCGTTTTCTCGAAAGCGGCGATCTTCTTCTGCTCGACCGCCGGATCGTTCCATGTTCCGTACTTCAGCGTCACGACGCCGCCGGAAGAAGCGTTCGCGCCTCCGCCATCCGCGGGCGGATTCGTTTCCGCACCGCCTCCGCCGTTTGCGCTGCCGCCGCTCGACCCGGCATTGCCGGACGCTCCCCCGGTTTGATTTCCGGTCGAAACATTGTTTCCGCTTTCATTTGTTCCATTGCCGCTTGAGCCGCCGCAGCCTGCAAGCAGCAGACCAAGCAGCACGACGGACAAGACCAGTACAAACGACTTTTTCATCATTCATCTCCCCCTGCGTTGGATGGTTGACTCTGTCGACCCGAAAATACCGTTCCGAGTGTCCTAACCTCTGACCGGGACACGGCCGCGCTCGTTTCATCCGAATTCGACAGAACGAGGCGATATCGCATTCCAAATCGCCGGTTTCGGCCATTTCATCGAAACGTTTCGAATCTTGAACCTACTATACGTTATGAACGATAACGCTTTCAAGTTCCTGTTTTTGCCGTTCTCATGCAAAAATAGCGCTTCTTTTACCATTTATCCGTTTATGCTTCGTTTCTCGCGGCATATCTCTCGAAACGTTTCGAAAAATTCGCGCCACAAGAAGAACCGGCTCACGCCCTCTTTTGGGTGCGGAACAAGCTTTTTCCTTCGATTGATAGCCAAAGTCAAGGTGAATAGTTAACCCTTTTGAGACAAGTAAAAGCCGGCTGGAAACGTTCCAGCCGGCCTTCCGCTCAATTTTTCGTTTTTAACATGGGCCGCAATTTTCTGCCGTAAGGACCTTCCAAAGCACCTTTGCTCTCAACCCGCGTCGTTCAGGCGCCCCGGCGGTTTCGCAGCCAGCCCGCGTCCGGATTCGGGCTCCGGGTACGGGAACAGCTCGCTCATGCGGACCGTCCGTCCGAGTTCGTTCTTGAAGACGATATGCTCCCGCGCAAACTGCTTCGGGCTGTCGAGATTGCAGGCGGCAGCCAGTGCATACAGCCCCTCGCGCATTTGGAGCACGTAATTCATGACGCGCCACTTCTTCTCCTCGGGCGCCAGAGCCGCCATATATTTCGGATCGGTCGTCGTCACGCCGGCCGGGCATTTGCCGGTATGGCACTGCATCGCCATGATGCAGCCGCTCGCCATCATGAAGCCGCGCGCGGAATTGACCGCATCGGCGCCGAACGCGAGCGCGATCGCCACCTTGTCGGGCGTAATGAGCTTGCCGGAAGCGAAAATGCGGAATCGATCGCGCACTCCGAGCCGCCGGGCCGTATCGTCAAGCGCGATGAGCGCCGGGTACAACGGCAGGCCCATCGCGTCGGCCATCGCCTTGAACGTCGCGCCCGAGCCGCCTTCGCTGCCGTCGACGGTAATGAAGTCGGGAAAAATGTCGAGCTCGATCATCGTCTGCAGAAACGATTCCAGCTTATAGGGATCGCCGACGACGATTTTGATGCCGACGGGCTTGCCGCCGGCGTCCTGCAGCTTTTTTACGAATCGGAACGTCTCCTCGGCGCTGTGCAGAAACGGGAAGCGGTTCGGGGAATTGACGGTGCGGCCGACCGGCACCTTGCGGATGGCCGCGATTTTGGCGTTCACCTTCGCGCCTTCGAGATGGCCGCCGCGGATTTTTGCGCCCTGCGCGAATTTCAGCTCAAACGCTTTGATGTTCGGCTCCGCCGCTTTCGCGCAAAATTCCTCCATCGAGAACTCTCCGCGATCGTCCAGATAACCGAACAGGCCCGGACCGATCTGCGCCACTACGTCGGCTCCGGAAGCAAGATGCTCCGGCGCGACGCCGCCCTCGCCGGTATTGATCCAGGAGCCTCCGGCCATTCGTGCGCCGCTGCCGACCGCTTGAATGTAATGCTCGCCCACTGCACCGTAAGAGGTCGCCGATGCGCCGAACATCCCTTTGAGACGCCACGGATGCGCGCGGCTCCCGCCAACGATGAGCGCATCCTCATCCGTGTACAGCCAGCGCTTCGCCTCGTCCTCCGTCATTCGCTCCCGCCGCGTGAACAGCCCTTCCTTTTCAATGACATACTTCATCGCAGGCGCCTTCTCTGCGTTGTCCACCTTCAGCTCGTCCGTGAGCTTCGGAAACATGTCGTTGGCGATATAATAGCCGGACTGCTCGTAATCGCGCTTGGAACCGAAGCTGACCAGATCGGTCCGGTATTTGGCCGCGAACACGACACCGATAAAGTCAGCGCGCGAGAACGGCTTCCCCTCCGTATCGCCGTCGAACCAGTACTGCCGGAACTCCGGTCCCAGCTTCTCAAGCAAATAACGGATCCAGCCCATATAGGGATGGGCGCGGATAATCGAATGCTGCGGCTTTTTTGAAGCGGCATACATATAACCGAGCAAAACGGCGGGCGTCATAATCAAAACGGCAAGCAAAATCACGACGACGGTAAGCATCTTGTATCAAGCTCCTCTCCTGAAACAAGGAAAACATCCTTTTTCAAGTATAGCACACCCGGAAGAATCGGCCTAAACGCGGGATCCGCCGCCGCAATGCGAAACCTGCTTCTGTTCATGGCCCGGCATGGGCCTAAGGATGGAGCTGCCGGTTTGAAATCTCGAACGACCCGTGCGGAAGCCTTTTTTTGGTCCGGTTAGAGCATTGACAACATTTTTGCGGAATGATAACCTATTGGTAGTTCTTTATATAGAACAAAATCCACCTGCTTTTCTTCGACAATTGTTCGCTAAGAAGAACAATTTTTCGACAATATTCGGAGGAATCCATGAGCGCAATTGCCGGAATTTGTCACCTGCGGTACGAAAATATTGACCCCCGTCTGGGGATGTCCATGATGAAGGACTTGGAAAGGTATCCGGCAGACGATGCGCAGTATTGGCACAGGGGAGCTGCGTTTCTCGGCTGCCGGGCCCATTGGATTACTCCGCAGTCGGCGCAGGAGCCGATGCCGTATTATGATTCCGAGCGCAAGCTGGCCATTGCGGCGGACGCGATCATCGACAATCGGGAAGAGCTGTGCGACAAGCTGCTTATTCGCCGGGAGGACCGGAACACAATACCGGACAGCGTGCTCATATTGCTCGCTTACGAACGGTGGGGCAGCGAGGTTCCCGTACATCTGGTAGGCGATTTCGCGTTTATGATCTGGGACGAGAGAAATCGCACCCTATTCGGTGCAAGAGATTTCTCGGGCGCCCGCACCCTGTACTTTCACCGGTCTGCCGACACGTTCGCTTTCTGTACGGCGATTCATCCGCTATTCTTGCTGCCCGGCGCGGAGAAGCGGCCGAACGACCAGTGGCTCGGCGAATTTCTTGCGCTGCCGATTATGGCCGATGCCGTCGACAGCTTCGCTACGGCGTATGATTCGATCGGCCAGCTGCCGCCTTCGCATGCGATAACCGTTGCAGACGGGAAAATCGTCTTTTCCAGGTACTGCACGCTTTCGGCCGGCAGCAAGCTTCGGCTGAAATCGAACGGCGAATACGAGGAAGCGTTCCGGGACGTCTTTCGGACGGCCGTGAAGGCCCGTTTGCGCACCCGTTTGGGCATCGGCGCCCATTTGAGCGGCGGTCTCGATTCGGGATCGGTCGTCAGCTTCGCCGCACGGGAGCTTGCGCAGGAAAACAAACGGCTGCATACGTTCAGCTCCTATCCCCTCGATGATTTTACCGACTTTACGGGAGCGAGCCGGATTGCCGACGAGAGGCCGCTAATCCAAACCACCGTCCGGCATGTGGGCGGGATCGAGGACCACTATTTCAATTTTCCGGATATGAGCCCGCTGTCCGTGATGGACGATATGCTTGACATGCTGGAGATCCCGTACAAATTTTTTGAGAATGCCTTCTGGATGAAAGGGATTTACGAGCAGGCGAGCCTGCTGGGCATCGGCGTGCTGCTTTCAGGACAGCGGGGCAATTGGTCGGTATCGTTCGGTCCCGCCCTCGACTACCAGGCGAGGCTGATCCGGCAGCTGCGGCTGATCCGTTTCGCCCGCGAATTTTGGCATTACACGAAACACGCGTACAAAGGCAAAGTGATCCGGATCGTCGGCAAAAAAGCGTTCCCGTCGCTAGCCCGCCTGTTTCCCGCCAACCGCAGCCACGAGCAGCCGCTGCTGATCGCGCCTCATTTTGCGGAGCGCACGCAAGTGCTGCCGCGGCTGAGAGAGAAAGGTCTCGACGTATGGGGCTCCACCCTGCAAAACACGTTCGACGTCCGGGACGACCTTTTCCGCCAGCTCTATTTCTGGAACAATAACGGCACAATCGGCACGAAGCTGTCGCTGCATTACCGTCTCTGGGACCGGGATCCGACGAACGACCTCCGCGTTGTCCGGTTCTGCCTTTCCGTGCCGGACGACCAATACGTGCAGTACGGAATGGATCGCTCGCTGATCCGCAGGTCCACCGAAGGCTATTTGCCGGATAAAATCCGCCTGAACCGCCGCTCCCGCGGTATTCAGGGAGCCGACGGCGTGCACCGGATGCTCCCGGGCTGGGATCGCTTCACCGCCGAGCTGCAGCGCATGATCGAAGATCCGCTTGCGAAGGATTATTTGAACACGGAGCAGCTTGCCGTTTCCCTGGCCGTCATTCGCAAAGATCCCCGGCCCGAATTTGCGTTCGACATTAATTTCCGGCTGCTGATGCGCGGGCTGACTTTTTACCGTTTTATGAAACGCGCCTTTTGAAAGGAGGTGAAAACAATGACCAAAAAAGCATGGAAAGAACCGCAATTGGAAGTGCTCGACGTTAACATGACGATGGCTGGTCCGGGTATGGCTATTCCCGACGCCGTACAAAACGACCCGGATGAAACCGACCACTACACACCTTCCTCGAGCTAGGTCTAGGTTTACACAAGCCCTTATACACGAAAGTGTATAAGGGACTCTTTTCTTATTTCATACGACGTTTGGAGTGGGGTTTGTTGAACGATTCCAATTGCCGTTTTACGTATAAAGCGTTCGGCTTGCGGGTAGAGAGCGAGATCTCCCTGCCCGAGTTGACCGAGCCGGACGGATTCGAGCTCCCGGAACCGGTACATATCCATCGGTGCGACCTCGCTTCGGAATGGCAGGCCCAGGATAAAATTGGCCAGTATTGGGCTGTCGCAGGGATGCAGGTGATGTTCACGGTTCCCGAGGTCGGCATTTTTCGTATTCAGGACGGCAGCACGATTCACGTATCGCCTTTCGCGGACGCCCTGGAAGACAGGGTTCGGCTTTATATTCTCGGCACCTGTTTCGGTGCCGTTCTGCTGCATCGGCGCATTCTTCCGCTGCACGGCAGCGCCGTCGCCATTAACGGGAAGGCCTATGCCGTCGTCGGTCATTCGGGTGCGGGCAAGTCGACGCTTGCGTCCACCCTGGTCGGCCTCGGGTACAAGCTGCTGAGCGACGACGTCATTCCCGTCATCGTCGACGATCAGACCCCTGTCGTCATCCCCGCATATCCGCAGCAAAAATTGTGGCAGGACAGTATGAATCAGCTCGGGCTGCCGGAATCGGATTATCGCCCGATCTTCAGCCGCGAGACGAAATTCGCCATCCCGGTACGCGCGCATTTTCATGACCAGCCGCTGCCGCTTGCAGGCGTTTTCGAGCTCATGAAGACGGCCGATACGGAAGTGATGGAGCCGATTCGCGGGATGGAACGGTTTCATATGCTCTACCGGCACACCTACCGGCCGTTTCTGGTGAACGATATGGGACTGCGGGAATGGCACTTCGGCACCCTCGCCCGCATCGTCAACCGGTTCGCCTGTTATCGGCTCAGCCGGGGAACCGCCCGTTTCAGCGCTCACGAGCTGGCCTCGCGCCTGCTCGGCGAAACTCAGAAGGAGGAATCCATCCATGCACCAGGCTAAACAACTGTCGCACGCAGACGCGCTGATCCCAAGCGAAGGCAATATCGTAAGCGATATGGACGGTGAAAAGGTCATGCTCAGCGTACAGAACGGTAAATACTATAATCTCGGCGATATGGGCGGTATGATTTGGGACAAACTGGGGCCTACCGTTACTGTCGGTCAAATCATCGACGCCCTGCTCGAAGAGTACGACGTGGATCCCGATGTGTGCACCCAGCAGGTGTACACGTTTCTGCAGCGGCTGCTCCATGAAGGCTTGATCCGTTACGCCGACGCAAAATGAACCGGCTTCGAAAAATCCGCTTGCTGCTCAGCTACGACCACAGGACGGTCCTACTGTTCGCAGAAGCGTTTCTTTTTTTGGGATGGGCGCGGATGTTACTGGTTTTCCCTTTTGCCAAAATTGCGCCTTCGCTTGGGTCAAAAACGGCGGAGACCTCGAACGAGCTTCAGCCGCAGGAGGTCCGCATCATTAAAAGCATATCCAGTGCGGTCAACATTGTGAGCCGGCACACGGTTTGGGACAGCAAGTGCCTGGTCCGGGCCATTGCCGGAATGAAAATGCTTCAAAGACGGCACATCGGCAGCACGCTTTATTTGGGCACGGCCAGAGACGGCAGCGGACGGCTGATCGCCCATGCGTGGCTGCGCAGCGGCCCGCTGTATATTACGGGAGACGATGTCATGCGAAAATTTGCCGTTGTGGAAACGTTTGCTCAATCTGCCGGCATGCCGCGGAGGAACGCCCAATGAAACCGATTATGCATTATTTCAAGCAGCTCCAAGCTTTTGCGGGAATGAAATTGTATCTCAGTATCGCCAGCATGGTGATCAGCAGCCTGCTGGACAGCATCGGCATTCTGCTCTTGATCCCGATGCTGAGCCTGAGCGGCATTCTGTCGGGCTGGCAAGGACAGAGCTTCGGTTTCAAGTGGCTGAACGTTCTGCACGGCCTGCCGCAGGCAAAGGCTATGCCGCTTATTCTCGGCTGCTACCTGATTATCGTGCTGGGCCAAAATTTACTGCAGCGTTTTATCTCCATCCGCAACACGGAAATTCAGCAGCGCTTCAGCCGGCGGCTTCGCCATGACATTTACGAGTCGCTCTTAAAAGCGAAGTGGTCGTTCTTCCTGAGCAAACGTTCGTCGGATTTGGTCAATTTGCTGACGGCCGAGCTGGCGCGCGTCGTGAACGGCATTAATCTGTTTATGCAATTTATGACTTCGTTTCTGTTCACGCTTATTCAAATCGCGCTCGCTTTCTGGATTTCACCCGGACTTACGCTTTTCGTCCTGATCGGCGGCGGCATTATGGCGCTATTTTCCCGTAATTTTATCCGCCATGCCAAGCGGCTGGGGAGTCAGACCTCCCAGTTCGCCCAGGACTATCTGGCCGGCATTTCCGATCAGATGAACGGCATCAAGGATATTAAAAGCAACAACCTGGAGAGCTCCCGGATGACCTGGCTGTACGGGCTGACCGAAGGTATGATGCATGAACAGATCAACTACGTCCGGCTGCGAATGAATTCCCAGCTGGTGTACAGGTTCGCTTCGGCCGTTCTGATCGCCTGCTTCGTCTTCATGTCCTTTTTGCTTTTTCATACGGGAGGGCAGTCCCTGCTGCTCATCATCTTGATTTTTGCGCGCTTATGGCCGAGATTTACCAGTCTCCAATCCAATATGGAGAACATTGCTTCGACGATTCCGGCGTTTCACGCTCTGATCGAGCTGCAGAGGGAATGCCTCGAAGCGGCTGAACAAGGGCTGCAGGAGCTGAACGGTCCGGAAACCGCTCCGCTTCAGGTTCGGCATGGCTTGGAGTGCCGGGGGTTATTTTTCCGGTATAATGCCTCGTCGCCCGCCTATGCGCTGCAAAATATTAACCTGTACATCCCCGCCAATCAAATGACGGCGATCGCCGGACGGTCGGGTGCGGGAAAAAGCACGCTCATCGACCTCGTGATGGGTCTTATCCAGCCCGAATCGGGAACGCTGCTGGTGGACGGGACTCCGGTCACGCAGCACAACTTGCTGGCGCTCAGGCGATCGATCGGCTACGTGGCGCAGGATCCATTCCTCTATAACGCCAGCATCAGGGAGAATCTGATCATGATCAAACCGGATGCGACGGAGGACGAGCTGTGGGAGGCACTGGAATTTGCGTCATCAGCCGATTTCGTGCGCAGGATGCCGCAAGGATTGGATACCGTTATCGGGGACCGCGGCGTGCGGCTTTCAGGGGGCGAGCGTCAACGTCTTGTATTGGCCCGGGCGGTTATCCGCAAGCCGGCGATACTCGTGCTGGACGAGGCGACAAGCTCGCTGGATACGGAGAACGAGAAACGGATTCAAGAGGCGTTAGACCGGCTTAGGGGAACGATGACCGTCATTGTCGTTGCGCACAGGCTATCGACGATCCGGCATGCAGACCAGATCATTGTGATCGATAACGGCCATTTGGTCCAGAGGGGCACCTTCAGTGAGTTGGCTTCCGCCAATGGAGGCGTCTTTAGAGGTTTGTTAAGCAATCAGGGAGAGGCGGTCTAGATACCCGTTCTCTCCCTTGAAATGGAAAACAACCTGCCAAATTTCCCGATCCTTTATACACGGTTGCAATAAATCGATCGTAAGCATTATGCTATATGTAATGAAGTTGTAAGTTAAGATGGACAGCATGATGTATAGAGGAGGACCAATCAAACATGATCGGAGAACGTATAAAAGTGCTGCGCAAGAAAAAAAATCTTTCCCTTACCGAGCTCTCCGAAAGAGCGGGAGTCGCCAAATCTTATTTGAGCTCCATTGAACGAGGAATTCAGCAAAATCCGTCGATCCAATTTCTTGAAAAGATTGGCGTGGTGCTGGGCATTACCGTTGAGGAATTTCTGCAGTCTGAATCGACTGCCGACAATAATGAACCGCTCGATGCTGAATGGGCCGCTCTCGTGAAGGAAGCTATGCTATCCGGCGTAAGCAAGGAGCAGTTCAAAGAATTTCTGGAATTTAACAAATGGAGACTTAACCGCGATTAACGATTGTCGCGGTTATACCGCTTCTTCTGCCGTTTTCCCGTCCGCGCTCGTCGAGGATTGCAGCTCGCTTAGTGTATTTCGGATCTCCTCAATGCCAAACCCCATTTTGCGGGCAAACATGATTAACGCCACCCATTCGACATCCAACAATTCTTTGCCTGCCACTTTAGCCTGATCCATGATCCAATTCCTCCCGATTTACATCGGCCGGTTGCACCACTGACTCCATGCGTTTAAGGTGCCCAGATAAAAACGCACTTCTTCGTCTCCAATACTTTTTTATTCTGCCTATATCAACCATTATATATGAGACGGGCGAACCAATGTTGTCGAAATTTGTCGTTCAAATTATAAAATTTTAATCATTTTTTGTTAAATTAATAGGTATATATGCCTATGAATAAATAAAAAGACGGAAGAATGGCTCATTCTCTATTCTTCCGTTTATTACCGCTTATACCGTTTGGATGAACGTTCGTTCCAGCTCATTCTCATTGTAGCCTTCCGGATTGCCCGCCTGCCACCGCCAAGTGTCCTCGCACATCTCTTCTAAGCCTCTGACAGCCGCCCAGCCGAGCTCGCGGTTCGCCTTCGCGGTATCCGCGTAACATACCGCAATATCGCCCGGTCTGCGGGGCGCAAACGTATACGGTACCTTTCTGCCCGTCACGCGTTCGAATGCGGCAATCATTTCGAGGACGCTGTAGCCCCTTCCGGTCCCCAGGTTATAAACATCAACCCCCGTATGCCGCATGATCCGCTCCAGCGACCGGAGATGTCCCCCGGCTAAATCGACGACATGGATATAATCCCGGACGCCCGTTCCGTCAGGTGTCGAATAATCGTTGCCGAACACCTTCAGCTCCTGAAGCCTCCCTACGGCTACCTGGGAAATATACGGCATTAAATTATTCGGAACACCGCTCGGATTTTCCCCGATCATGCCGCTTTTATGCGCCCCGATCGGGTTAAAATACCTCAAGATCGAGATCCCCCAGCTCGGGTCGGCTGCAGCCAAATCCTGCAGCATCTGCTCGATCATCTGCTTGGTGCGGCCGTACGGATTCGTCGCTCCGATCGAAGCGTTTTCCCCGATCGGCACACGCTCCGGTGCGCCGTAGACCGTCGCCGATGAGCTAAAGACCAGCTTGTGCACGCCGTATTTCCTCATCACCTCGCAAAGAATCAAGGTGCTGGCCACATTCGTTTGATAATACGTCAACGGCAGCTGAACCGACTCTCCGACGGCCTTCAAGCCGGCAAAATGGATCACGGCCTCGATCCGATGCCGGGCAAACAGCTCGTCCAGCCCAAGCCGGTCAAGCAGGTCCAGCTCATAGAACGCGAACGGCTTGCCGGCAATCCGCGCAATCCGGTTCAGCGCCTCCGGCTTGCTGTTGGCGAAATTGTCGATCACCACAAGGTCATAACCGGCTTCAAGCAGCTCGATGCACGTATGACTGCCGATATACCCGGCCCCGCCGGTTACTAAAATGGACATCTACAATCACATCCTTATGCCGAATTCCTGTAGTTAATCAATTCAAGCACGCAGCAGCTTGTACAACTTGTCCAGCTCCTTATTGTTCTGATAATCAATCCGATCACAATTGGCCGACAACCGGCGCTTTAGCCCGGCATCCTGATACAGCAGCTCGATGCCATCGGCGATGCCTTCGACCGATAATCCGGTGATGCAGCCGTCGACGCCGTCCCGCACCTGGCTTGCCGCTGTCGGATAATTCGTAATGAGCACCGGCTTTCCCAAAATTTGCGCCTCCGTTACCGTTACTGCCTTCCCTTCATACCTGGACGGTTGAACGTAGAGATCGCCCGCCTGCATAAACGGGTACGGGTTCGTCTGCTTCCCAAGCAAAATAAAGCTGTTTTGCAGCCCGTATTCAGCAATCAAATCCCGGATCATCGTTTCGTCGCCGCCGTACCCGACCACATACCAAGCAATGTCGTGATATCCGTGATCCCTGAGCCTCGCCAGCGCTCTCACGGCGTTGTCGATGCCTTTGGCATTCGACAGCCGTGCGACCGTGATCAGCTTGAAGCGGCCGTCCTGCAGCATCGGATTCGTCACCTGCTCGGTCGCCATCATCCGGATAAATAGGGGCGACGCCATGTTTTCGATCACGATCACTTTATCTTGAAGTGAGCCGTACTTGGCAAGGAACGACCGTCTGCACGCTTCCGAAACGGCGACAATCACATCGAATTTGTTCCAGACCGCCAAATCCAATGCCGGTTCAGTCGACACAGTCGAGTAATCGGTGTGAATCCAAGCGATTTTCGTTTTCGCGCTTACTTTTTCGGCCACGAAATCGTGCGGCCAGAGGTAGCTAATCGCCGCATCGTACTCCTGCTCCAGCTTGGGCAGGAAGGGAAGCGTGTACTTCCACATGAGCTGCATTTGGTAATAACCGGGTTCCGCGGATCTTCTCAGCTTACCCGCCCAATCGGCGTGCAGTTTGGCAAGCAGTCTTCCAAAGCCGATCGCCAGCCGTTTTTCGCGAAAAATTTCGGAGATCGACTTGCGAAACGTTGTATAAGGCGGCAATTCTTTTAACAGCTTGACCGCGGGCGGCAGCAATGCCATAAATTCCCCTTTATGCCGGTAAAGCATTAAGTCGACCTCATAGTTCTCGTAATCGAAGCGGTTCAGCATGCCGGCAAGGCTCCGTTCGACGCCGCCGACCTCCATATCGTAAGAGGCAATGAGAAGCTTTTTCATTTCTTAAGCACCTGCCAGTTTCCGCCACGCCCATAGAAAAGGACGAAGCGGCACATATAGAAAATGCAGCGGCTTCGGCAAAGGAAGCGTATCGGCGTCCTCGGGATACGGGAAGAGGAAGCTGGCAATAAAGAGCAGCTTCTGCCTCGGCGTCAGCAAGTCGAACAAATACCGTTTATGATGCCGCTCCACTTCGACGGGAACCGGGGGTGTATGTAAATTAACCATGCGTTCCAAATAAAACAACGTATCTCGTGCCAACCGTCTTGAGCGCCCGGAGCCCGCTAACTTGCCAAGCTCCGGGCCCGCCTCGGCGTCAAGCAACTCCGAAGCCAGCACGATCGCCTGGCCTCCGGAGCGCAGGCAGAGGTTGTCGTGCAACAGACGAACAAGCTTGTCCGGATCCGGTTGCTGCTGCAGGAGCTGTCGGATGTCCAGCAGCCAGCGCAAGCGCGACCAGCCGTGCCGGGCTCCGTGGGAGACGAGGAAAAGAAACAGATCCTCTTTTCCCAAATAGTAGACGTGGCGGCCGATTGACGGACTCGTCCTTCTCCGCTCCCATAAGGCGTCAAAACCGGGATTTTTGGAAGGAGCCGGATTCAGCCGCCAGTGCAGCTCGATCTTGATACGTTTCTGCGGATGCGAGAAGGTCGTATGATGGTGCCTCCATTTCCAATCGTTCAGCAGGGTATGGATATAGTCGTCCTTGACATAGCCCTCAGCAGCAAGCAGCGCCTCGGCCCGCTGCAAATCCGAAATGGGAATAACCAAATCCAGGTCGCAGGAGGTCCGAAGCGAAACGTCACCGTAAAGATCCTTTGCGATAACAGGCCCTTTCAAATTAAGCGCCCGAATATCATGCTCGGCAAACAGTTTTCCAATCCGCTCGATTTCGCCGCACAGCTGCAGCATAAGAAACGTATTCACCCGGTAATCCCGATTAAATGTACGCTTGACGAAAGAAGGAATGCCTGTCGCCGTCAACTGTTTCAGTTTATAATGAAGATACGGTTCGACACGATGATGCCTGGCAAGATCGATGAACGTTTTCCAATTCGTCTCACTCAGCAAATGCTGTTCATTCTCGGCGACGTATTCCATATTTTCCGTTCTCAGGATGACCAGCAGAAGCTGCATCTCTATCGAAAATGCGTCCTGATCGAGAGTGAGTCGGTCTTCCATGGGCCTCTCCTTTGCATCATAACGAACAAAAATGACTTCGGTTGTTCTATTTAACGAACACCCTTACAGCGTACCACTGATCTTGGAATATTGTCAATGTGTAACAGATCAGATGTCCGGTAAAGCGTACAAAAACGAAAGCGAAGCGATTTGGAGGATGGTTTTGTTGAAAGAAATCGTCGTTGTCGGCGCAGGCGGCCATGCGAAAGCCGTAATCGATGTGCTAGAGAAAAGCGGCGGGCACCGCATTGTCGGCGTGCTGGACAGCTATAAGCCGGCAGGGACCGCATTTTTCGGATATGAAGTGCTGGGCGGCTATGAATGGCTTCACCGACATCACGTTTACGGCGGAATCGTGGCGATCGGCGACAATTGGACGCGGGCCAAAGCTGTCACCGATATCCGTACGATTTGCCCGACGTTTAAGTTCGTTACAGCCGTCCATCGGAACGCATCGGTCGCGAAAGGTGTCCGTATCGGCGAAGGCACCGTACTGATGGCCGGTGCCGCAGCTAACAGCGATTCGCAATTGGGCGCCCACTGCATTCTGAATACGCATGCATCGGTCGATCATGACTGTATCGTCGGCGATTTTGCCAGTTTGGCGCCGAACGCGGCGACTGGCGGCAATGTCAGGATCGGAGGCTACAGCGCCATCTCCTTGGGCGCCAGCGTGATCCACTCCATAACGATCGGCGAGCATTCGGTTATCGGCGCGGGTGCAACCGTCCTGTCCGATATCGAAAGCTACAGCGTCGCTTACGGCACGCCGGCCCGGGCAGTGCGTAAACGATCGGCCGGCGAACGTTATTTGTAGCAGCCGGCGGTAAATACCGTATTGGGCGGCGGCAGCTTTCGCAAGAGACAGCCGCTTCCGGCAGCTGATATCGTGCGGCCGCCGCTGATGCGGCCGAGATTCTTATGCGCTCCGCTGCCGCTGTGTCCCCCGAAAGCAGCTCCGTCCAAGACGACGCACTTCGCGGTCGCGCAAAGCAAAATCGCCAGTCATGAATCGGCTGAATGCAGCTTAGCAGGCACGGCTGCTCGCTTCTAGCGGCCGATTTTCGCGGCAGACAGCTGAAGCGTATGCTTGATACAGTCGATGACCCGCTGCTGATCCGCAGCCGTCATGCTGGAACCTGAAGGCAAACATACGCCGGTGCGGAATAACCGCTCGGATATGCTTTCTTCCGCTTGATCCGTATAATAGCGCGCGCCTTTGAAAAGCGGCTGCAGATGGAGCGGCTTCCAAACGGGACGCGCTTCGATATTTTCCGCGGCAAGGGCATCCAGCAGAGCGGTTACACCTGTCCCGGCCCCCTGCTCCTCAATGGTAAGCGCGGTCAGCCACCGGTTCGACCGGGTATTGCCAAGCTCCGGCATAAACTGGAATTCTTGCACATCGGCGAACGCTTCCCGGTAGCGCTCAAAAATAGCCCTTCTCGCATGGACGCGTTCATTCAGCACCTGCATCTGCCCCAAGCCAACACCCGCCAACAGATTGCTCATCCGGTAATTATAGCCCATTGCGCTGTGCTGATAATGAGGAGCCGGGTCGCGCGCCTGAGTGGCGAGAAACCGGGCTTGCCGAAGCGCGGCCTCGTCGTTGGAAACCAGCATGCCTCCGCCGGAGGTGGTAATAATTTTGTTGCCGTTAAACGAATACACGCCGAATCGGCCGATCGATCCGCTTGCTTGTCCCTTATAGGCGGAACCTAGCGATTCGGCTGCATCCTCAATGATCGGCACTCCATAACGGTCGCACAGTGAACCGATCTCCGCCATTTTGGCGCTTTGCCCGTACAAATGGACGACGATAACCGCTTTCGGCAGCTTCCCTTCACGTTTGGCATCGGCGAGCGCCATTCCGAGCGCTTCGGGCGACATATTCCACGTGTCCGGCTCCGAATCGATAAAGACTGGCTCAGCTCCTTCGTACAGGATCGGATTGGCGCTGGCGACGAAGGTGAGCGTCGAGCAAAACACGCGGTCTCCCCGTTCAACCCCCAGCAAACGAAGCGCCAGGTGGATCGCAGCCGTTCCCGAGCTGAGTGCAACCGCGCCTTTGACCCCCGCGTAAGCGGCGATTTCCGACTCAAAAGCGTCGACGTTCGGACCGAGCGGCGCGATCCAGTTGCTCGAGAAAGCTTCCTGAATGTATTCCAGTTCTTTACCGCTCATATGAGGGGCCGATAAGTAAATGCGGTCTTGCGTTGACATAGCGCTCATCCTCTGCTCATCGTTATCGTGATTCGCCGCTCCCTCGGAAAACCGGCATCGTTGCATGGTCGCCGCTGCTGATTCCTTCGGATTTTACGACCTTGATCAAGGTCATCCATAAAATTTTCATGTCAAGAAGAAAGCTCCGGTTGTCAACGTACCATGTATCAAGCCGGAATTTCTCCTCCCACGTAATCGCGTTCCGCCCGTTCACCTGCGCCCAGCCCGTAATGCCCGGCCGGACCAAATGCCGCCTGGCCTGCTCAGCCGTATAAAGCGGCAAATATTCCATCAGGAGCGGCCTCGGACCGACCAGGCTCAGATCGCCGCGAACGACATTCCACAGCTGCGGCAGCTCGTCCAAACTGTACTTGCGCAGAAAAGCGCCGAATGGCGTGAGGCGGATATGATCAGGCAGCAGCTTCCCGGAAGCGTCCTTTTCACCTGTCATCGTCCTGAATTTATATACGTGAACCGGCCTGCCGTACAGCCCCGGCCGCTGCTGTTTGAAGATGACGGGTGAACCGAGCCTTCGCCGGACAAGCATCGCGATGATGAGTGTAACAGGCAGAAAAACGAGAAGCATTGGGACCGTTACCGCCAAATCGAAGAGCCGCTTCATAAATGCGCCCCCCTCTTTTCATCACCGTAAATCGAGAGCCATTCCGAAATGCTCTCTGTAATATTAAACCCTCTGATTGAAAATTGACGGAAGATCGTCTGAGGCTCGGGACTGGCCCTTGTCATGGTTTCAAGAATAAGTTCGGACCAAGCCTTCGGACCTTTGTCAAGTTTAGCATAGGTCATTAATCCAAGCCCCATATCCGTGCTCACTGGCACTGTATCCGCCGCAATGCATGGGGTTCCTGCGCACTGAGCTTCCAACGTAACCATACCAAACCCTTCAAACAAGGACGGAAAAACAAAAATATCAAATGACTTCATCAACTGCGGGATATCGCCTCGTATACCGGCAAATCGCACATACGACTGGATTCCCAGCTCAGCCGCCGTTTCCTCCGCCGTCTTTCGCATTGGACCATCCCCGGCAAAAACGGCATAAAAGGTATGACCGTTTACAAGAAGCTGTTTTAAAATGTGAAGGATAAAAACTTGGTTTTTGGACGACGAGAACGTTCCGACATGTCCGATGACCGACGCGGATTCCGGAATTTCCAGCTGTTTTCTCACATCTATTCTGGAGCCGGGGCCGGTTTGAAGGAATGCTTGAACAGGAATTCCGTTGTGAATCACCCGTACTTTCCCTTCCTTAACAGGCTTATAGCCAAACAGAAACCATCCGGCCTCGTCGCTGCAGGCGCAATAATCGGTCGCTGCAAACTTAATTAAAGCTTTGAGAAATCGCAGCGTTATTGAGGCTTTTATGCCGTTTCCTTTATTCCAGTTCGTGCTGTGCGAATGACAAATGCGTACCGGTATTCGAGCCAGCTTGGCAGCCAAGGCGGGAAGCCCGCTTTGAAAATCGGTATGAATATGAACCGCCTTATAAGGGTAATTCTCCATTGCCTCCCTCAGCAGTTTCACATAAGTGAACGGTCCCGATTTCCCCAAGCTCGGTATATAAATGATTCGCCCCCCCATCGCCATGATTTCCTTATCGTATTCACATTCGTCTTCCCGATGGGATATGAAGTCGAATTGAAGCTTCGAACGGTTCAATTCCCGGTATACGTTCATAAGCAATGTTTCCGTACCACCCCGGTTCATGGCGCTGACGACGTGCAAAACGCGATCGGGTTGATAGCGTTCCATTATATTCAACTCCCTGCCTGCTACCAATGCAAATAATCACTGCCATATTGCACATTAAGCACGATCACATTCTCATAAAAGAAAAAAACCAGATAAACGAAAATCGTGATCAAATAAATCAGTTTCTGGTCTTTCTGCCGAAAAACTTTGATCACCCAGGATACCACAATAATTTGATAGATTGTGAAATAGATGGCCACCCGGGCAAAAATCCAGTTTTGCGTTGAAATGATCATTAGCACAACACCAATTAAGCTTAAATTTACGATAATGTCGATTTTGGGAAATAACAGCCGGAGCTTTTCTCTACCCAAATAAGCCGCTACAAGAGGTACGGCGTAAAAAATAACGCGCAGGATATTGGCGCCGCCTTCTTGAAAATTCTGATACTCGCTATAGCTTGTATCCTGAAGAGCGGAAAAAAGGACATCCTGAAACTGGTTGAATCCCGCTACGATGAGCACTGCTACAACAAGCAATGCGATTGTCGTCCCGGTCCAGGCTTTTCTTCGTACAAGGAAATAAATTGGAATCATAATCAATGCGCTTTGATGGAAGAAGGCGGCAATCAAAACGGTCAACATATACCTTTTCCAGTGGCCCTCCATCAAAAATTTCGTTGCAGCAAAAATGATAGCGGCGGCCATATATTGTCGGATTCCGTTCATGGAAACGATAAACGAGCCGGACGTAATAAAAACATAAACAGCCAATTCGAACAGCCGCGAATATTTATAGAGGACAAGAACAATAAACAGATTGGTAATCAGCGCCACGCTAAAAATAAATGCTTGAGGATCCGTGGTAAAGCTCTTCAGTAGTTTCTGAAAAAGATTAAAGCCGATATCTTTCTGCTGTGCGATGTAATTCCAGCTGAAATCGTTAATCTCATACGTGTGAATATAAAATACCGTATCACCGATATTATTACGCAAACCCGAAACCATAATTAGGACAAAAGCGACGGCAAATGCCATCAGTTTATTCGGGCGCACCAATGCAGGGGTCTGCGGATCGGTTACGGCAAAATATCTTGCGAAGAATGAAAACATGGAAGCAGTGGAGAGCGTTAACCATAAGATTGTCATCGTCAAGTCCCTCTAATCAGGAGCTGAAATTACGTTTTGCTTAGAATAAACCAATATAACAGCAAGCCCGGGAGGCAGGCCACAATCGTAAGCATTTTTGCAGGCGTATCCTTAAACCAATCTTTGTTGCGGGACAGCAGACTGCTTGATACGTAATGAACCGCTTGTCTATATTTGAAAGCTTGTCCTGCAAAGGGAAGCTTCATCAGCTCTTTGCGATAAAAGGCAAACCCGCGCGGGTTATTACGATATTGCTTAAACATATTTAACGAAGAACCGTCCGTTAAATATTCGATGCAGCATAACACTTTGTTCAGAAGGAGAAGCTCGTAATCCCGGTCAATCATGTAATATTTGTAAGCTAGACCAACGTATTTTTCTCCTGAAAAAACGGGATACGGAAACTGGCGTGTCAATGCCGTGCGGTAAACCAATTTTTTGTCCCCCGTCACCCCGTATTTATTGTAAAGATTGAACAAGGTCGATGACTTTAGATGCTCCGGCAATTTCGTGCCTACCCGTTCTCCGTTGCTGTAACAATCCAACCCCACAAAACCGCTGTATTGATCGCTGCCATGGTTTTTCCAAAATGTAACGATATGCTCCACGGCTTGATCCGGCATATAATCGTCGGAATCAATGCAAACGTTCAGTTCGGTGTCGATCAGCTTGTAAGCCGTGTTATGCGCCGCGTGCATGCCCTGGTTATTTTGATACACGTAACGAATCGGCACTTTTTTCTCGGCCGTCCACTGCTCTACCAATATACGCGTTTGATCGGTCGATCCATCATCGATAATTAGCCACTCGAAATCTTTACAGCTTTGACGTATAAGACTTTCGTATAATTGATGAAGGCAATACGCTCGATTAAACGTGGGCGTAAAGACAGTCAACGTACTCATGATTCACCTCAATCCATTTCCAATTATTTATTAGACATCGATGGCTTTCCTTCGAGTTGATCCTATAGTTGAGATAAATAAAAATCTTGCAGCCATCGGGCTGTCCCGCTGATCTCATAGCCGGTGCGGGTGAAATCGTCCGAATATATTGTTCTCGATTTCTGATGTTGGGAGGCATCCCGAATCATTTTTAAACAACGCTTAGGCTCGCGCAGCGAAAAAGATTGGATCAGCCCGAAACCAAGATCAACCTCTGTTGTGATGGTATCGGAAATAATACAGGTCAAGCCGGCTCTTTGAGCCTCAATAAGCGTCAATGGAAGGCCTTCATGAAGCGACGGAAAAACTATTACGTCAAAGCATTGAAGTAAACTGTCGACGTCGTCTCGTATTCCCAGAAAGCACATATCATCTTTAACCTTCAACTTGTCAGCAAATGTCTCCATTTCAGTACGAAGAGGACCGTCTCCTGCCAGCAAAAGCTTGCAATTGCCATGGATCAATTTGAATTCTGCAAAGCGTTCAATTAAATAGGCATGATTCTTTTGAGGCAGGAATCGGCCGACGTGGCCAATGACAAACGTATTTTCCCCGATTCCCAGCTCACTCCTGACATTAGCGCGTTTACCGGGATCAAAAGCGAACCGTACACCTTCAATGCCGTTTTTAATGATTTGAACTTCGGATTCCTTCCCCGGAAACATCCATTCCGAGGCCGTTCGCGAGCACGCCAAATAATTTGTGGCTAATGACGAAATCGACTTTCCCGCGAGCCACTTATAGGCTCGTACAGCTAAACCGCCCTCGCTCATCGTGTTGTGACTGTGCGCGATGCGTACCGGTACCCCTGTTCGTGCTGCAGCTCGTAGAACCAACCCGCTCATTTTGTCCATGTGAGAGTGAATGACTCGGTACTCCTTATGCTCGGCAAAAAAACGATTTAACATCTTAACATATTGAAAGTGGCCTACATCCGAAATATAAGGAATTCGATGAATATATCCTCCAAGCTGCTTAATCTCTTCGTCGAAAATACCAGGTTTGCTTGTCAAAAAATCAAATCGAACTTTCGAACGATCGATATTGCGATATAAATTCATTAACAGCGTCTCCGCCCCGCCGCGGTTCATATTGACGACCGCGTGCAATACAGTCACTGTACCGACCATTCCATTCGCTCCAATTTCGGCTGTCCCATGTACAGCTTATATATATTGCACAGTTCATCTAGGACCTGATTCAGGTTATATTTTTGTACGAGCTTTAAACTCTCTGATCCCATCCTCCGCCTCAATTCGGCAGATTCACACAACAGTCGGATTCGGGCAGAAAAATCTACCGCGTCGTGGGGATTTGCGATATAGCCATTTCGTTGATCGATGATGAGCTCGAGATGACCGCGGTTCCGTGCAGCAACGACCGGAAGCCCGCAAGCCATCGCTTCCATGACGTTGACTGGAAGCCCCTCCCTGAGACTTCCGGAAACGGCAGCATCGCACATCGGAAGGAGCTTGTCGATATCGGCGCGATAGCCGAGAAAATGTATCCGTTCGGCAACACCCAATTCGGCGGTAAGCCGTCTGCATTCATTCAGCATCGGGCCTTCGCCTGCAAGCAGCAGCTTGACCTGCGGCATTTCGTCCTTCAACCGGGCAATCGCTTCGATTAGCACACGCTGATTTTTATTCCGGTTGAACTCGGCTGCACAAAAGAGCAGCTGATCGTCGGGACTATAGGGCGAGTCTTCCCGAAGCCGAAGCTTTTCGGACAGCGAGACCGGTTGAAAGCGATCTGTATCAACCCCGACTCCATGGATATGCGCAATTCGTCCCGCATTAAATCTTCGGCTCACGGCCAGACTGAAATCTTCATTATTAATCGTGATCAGGCAATCCGTCAATCGAGCAAGCAGCTTTTCAATTGGATAATATAATAGCCAATTTTGAAGAGGAGCTCCCTTGCAGAAATGAAAACCGTGTGCGGTATAAATCACCTTCGTTCCGGCTTTCCTCGCTTCCCGAGCGGCCAGTCGGGCAAGCACGCCTCCCATCGGCGTATGGCAGTGAATCAAATCGTAATCCTGCTGTCGAATGATGCTCCGGAGCTGTTTGTACGCCTTCCAATTTCGGGAATGAAAAGGTGAGCGCGAAATTGGAAGGTTAAATTTTAGATCGGCCAAAGGAAGGTCCAGCTCACCGCTTGCTGCAACGTGCACTTCCCATCCGCACTGTTTAAACCATTTCAGCACCGGAAGATGGAAGGCTTTAAAATGATAATCAACGGTTGCGCAAAACAAAACTTTACCGTGCATAAGGCGATCTCCTTCCGGCACGAGGGCTGCATACTCGATCCGACACCTTTTTGACTCCTAACCCGTTACAGTCATCAGATCATGAGTCTTCGGCCTGTTGTTCGCAATATCCAGCAGCAGCTGCCTGAGCTCAAGTATGGGGAGCGTTTGATAAATACTGAGCATTTCCTCGATTTCTGCGAAATTCACTTCGGACGATTTGCCGATGTAAATTTTCGGGTAGACCTGGTTGTCGCGGATCTCACCGGCACTCAGGAGCTCTTCATACAGCTTCTCGCCCGGCCTCATACCCGTAAATTGAATGCCGATCTCTTCCACCGAGTAGCCCGACATGCGAATTACATTTTTAGCCAAGTCGACGATTTTTACCGGCTCCCCCATATCGAGCACGAATATTTCGCCTCCGCGCGCTAGCGCCCCCGCCTGAATGACAAGTCTCGAGGCTTCGGGAATAGTCATAAAATAACGGACCATATCGGGATGCGTCACTGTAACCGGCCCACCGTTCTCAATTTGTTTCCGGAAAAGCGGAATGACGCTGCCACGGCTCCCAAGCACGTTACCGAAACGGACCGCAACAAAGTTCGTCTGGCTGCTCCGGTCGATGTGCTGGATGATCATCTCGGCGATGCGTTTTGTGGCACCCATTACACTGGTCGGGTTAACCGCCTTGTCCGTTGAAATCATGACGAACGTTCCAACCTTCGCCAAATCGGCGGCTTTCGCGGCATTGAGAGTGCCGATGACATTATTCTTGACTGCTTCCTCCGGATTGCGCTGCATGAGCGGTACATGCTTGTGAGCTGCTGCATGGTAAACGACATCAGGCTTATGTTCATCCATGACGCTGACAATTTTGCTTTCATCCTGCAAATCCGCAATCTCAGTGTAAAATTGAATGCCGGAGTCGCGAAACATTGCTTTGAGTTCGATTTCGATCGAATAAATACTGTTTTCGCCATGGCCAAGCAGTACAAGCTTCTTCGGTTTGAAGCGGGAAATTTGCCGACACACTTCCGATCCGATCGAACCGCCTGCGCCCGTGACGAGCACGACCTTCCCCGTCACATAACCTGAGATGCTTTCTAAATCGAGCTCCACTGGCTCGCGGCCGAGCAAATCCTCGACTAGGACATCGCGGAACTGGCTGACCGATAATTTCCCGCTGGCCAGATCCTCCAGCATTGGGATGATTTGCGTTTTAGCCGACGTTTTGGCACATTCGTCGTAGATCGTTTTGAGCTGGTCTTTGCTGAGTGACGGGATGGCAATAACGATGTGCTCGATTTTAAACGTCCGGCACGTCAGTTCGATGCTCGCCGAGCTTCCGACGACCGGGAGTCCAAGAATATCCAGATGATGCTTACTGGGATTATCGTCAATAAATGCAACTGGAAGCATGTCGTTCTCCATGTTCGAAAGCAGCTGTCTGGCCACCATCGTCCCGGCCGCTCCTGCTCCTATAATGAGCGTTCGCTTACGGTACCCTTCCTTTTTCGAAAACAACCGCCCCCTGATTACTCGCCAGAAAAACCGGGAGCCTCCGATTAGCAGCATATGCAGCATCCAGGTCACAACCATCATGCGGAAATAAATATCCTGAATTAGAATAACCTGGACGAGTGCCCCCACCGCAATAGATAAGCTGACCGCCTTCGTGATGATGATTAGTTCACCCACGCTTGCGTACTCCCATGCTTTTTTGTACAGCTTGTACATAAACGCGAACAGATGATGACTGATTAGCAGAGCAGCAGAGGTGCAAACAATTGGGAATGAGAGCAAATCCAGCGAGGCGGTCACTAAAAAGCGGCTGAAAAAGATCGCAGAAAGCACAATGAACGAATCCATTGCAACTAACAGGGCCAGCCTTTGTTTATAAGCCAATTTTCGCCTCCCCCTTCTATTGTTTCGTTTTATCGAAAGCAATTGTGCTTTATAAAGAACGGCATTTCAAAAAAATTAGCCGGATACAGCTTGATTTAGAATTGCTCCGACCAAATTTGTTTTGCAAAACTCCAGTGCTTTCTTGGCTTCGATTGCACGAATCTGGTTTGTTTTTCCACATTTTATCACCAGAACGACGCCGTCGCATTTTCCAGCCAATGCATTGGCGTCTGCCGTACCGAGTACCGAAGGACAATCCATAACAATGAGATCGTAGTCCTTCTCCGCTTCCTCGAGCAGCGCATTCATCGATATCGAATCCAGCAGTTCCGACGCATCGTAAACAAGAGAGCCGCAAGTCAGTACAGACAATCCATCGATTTCCGTCTGGATGGCGGCCTCTTCCCTCCCCGATTGACCCATAAGAATATCCGTGAGTCCAGGTGCGGCATCGCTCTTAAATATGTAATGAAGGATCGGATTCTTTACATTGGCATCAACAAGCAATACGCGGTCCCCGCGCTGTGCCATCGATACCGCCAGATTGACGGCTGCCGTCGATTTACCCTCACCTTCTGAAGGGGAGGTGACAGCCAATGACTTCAGCTTTCTTCCGTTTGAAGCATAGCGAATATTGTTTCGAATCATTCGGTATTGTTCCGCCGCGACCGACCCCGGATGGCTGTCTGCAATCAGACAGCCGCTAATTGTAAAATGCGCTGGTTTGGACTGCTTACGAGCCAATCGTCTCACCTCGAATGTGCGTCTTCCTTTTCCGCTTATTTTTGCCGGACAAATCCTTCTTCCCCATTTCCTGAACCGTGCCCAGAACCGGAAGTCCCAGTAACCGTTCAATATCCCGGGATGATTTTACCGAATCATCCAGGGAGTCTAACAGAAACGTGAGACCGATTCCGAGAGCAATTCCGGCAAACAAGCCGATATAGATTGCTCTGTTGCTTCGAGGGTTAATCGGAGTAGGATCGGGCTCGGCCTTCGTTATAATTTGAATGCTTCGGAAACTAAATGTTGACGCAGCCTGGTCAGCAAAGGCAGACGCAGCTGCATTGGCAATGTCTGCCGCGGTTTTAGGATCCGGGTCTATGGCTGTAATAAGCGTGATTAAAGAATTGTCCAGACTCGATATCCGAATCTGGTTTCTGAGTGAATCGGGAGAGCGGTGTAAATTTAGTTCTTGAATGACTTGCTCCATGACAACCGGTTCCCTGGAGAACACCTTCAACGTACTAAGCATATCCGCACTGTCTGTTCGAATAACCATCCGGGCGGAAGAGGCATATAAAGGCGTCTCGGGAAGCGAACTGTAGACGGTGCCCAGGATTACGAACAAAAGCGTTGATATAACGACAAGCCAATACCGTTTCTTAACGGTATGAACAATTTCCTTCACGTTGATTTCCTTTACAGGTCCTTTACGACCCGGTGGATTTAACTCCGAAAACGCCTCGTTCATGATTTCACCCGCTCACCATGTTGTTTCTCTTAACGAACAATACCCTATCATTTTAGTTCTTTATATCGAACATGTCAAGCAAGCTGAACATGTCAAGCAAGCTGGAAGTAGATTGGTATCATGCTATAATAAAAGAACGAATACGACTGAGTAATGGGGTTACTTATGGATCCGAATGTAAAACTGTCAAGAAGGGCTTTTCTCAAAAAAAGCTGGTTTTGGATAGGAGCGCTGCTTGGCGCATCCGTAACCGGTCTCGGTTATTCGCATTTTATAGAACCTCGAATGATTAGCGTTGTTAATCGAACGCTTGCTTTTCGGCGGATTCCCGTGAGCTTTGCAGGCAAGCGGGTCATTCATTTCAGCGATGTTCATCTCGATTTTTATTTCGGCTTGGACCGTATGCAAAGATTGATCGAACAGATACAGGCGCTTTCCCCCGATATGATCTGTTTCACCGGAGACCTTTATCACAATCACGTTGGGAAAAGCGGGGCCGCATGCTCGATGCTGCTCAATCGTTTGAAAGCTCCTTTAGGCAAATGGGCTGTGCTCGGCAATCACGATTACGATGCCGGGGTCTCCAATGTGGAAAAAGTGCTTGTTGATGGCGGATTTACTCTTCTGACAAATCGTTCGGCAGTGATTGAACAAGGGAGCGATCGGATCCAAATCGCCGGAATTGACGATTTTTTTTTCGGGTCTCCGAACTACCGAACCGTCTTTGAACGGGTCGATTTAAATCGATTCACGATGCTGCTTGCGCACGAACCCGATTTTGCAGACCAAACGATTCGTTATCCCGTCGACCTGCAATTGTCAGGTCATAGTCATGGCGGTCAGGTTCGTCTGCCTTTAATCGGCCCTTTGGTGCTGCCCGAAATGGCGCGGAAATACCCGCAAGGATTATATAGGCTGGGAGAAGGCAAGCTTCTCCTCTACACAAACCGAGGTATCGGCATGTCGAACTATCCGTTCCGTTTCTTGTGCCGTCCCGAAATCACCGTTCTTACGTTATCGCGTCTAAACGAGGAGCGCCCCTAATTCACCAAAGGGGCGCTCTTGCTATCACTTCAGGATATTGTTACTCCTGATATCATTTGGCTTCGTCAATAAGGCGGCATTGATTAAACTATTGTTCTCCAGCAAATAGGGGGGCGCTCCGATCCCGGCATAAATCGTCGATATCCCGATTGTTTTTATATTGGCGTTTATACGATTGCCGATGAACGTTGCGCTCAGGATAGCGGACGGTCTGCTCTGTGCGCCATTGTTGTTTAGTTTAATCAATTCCGTTTTAGCCGAAGTCATATGCATCGCGTGAACGGTGTTATTCTCCAGCCAAACCCGCTTTACCGCTTGAATATTTAACGCCTGCGTATTTCCAGCCAGCTCGAATGTCGAATCCTTGATGACCAGGTTTGTTTTCGGGTTGTTTGCGGTCATACTGACGGCCGATATGGCGTTCGAATGAAAAGTGCAGCCTTGAAAAACGTATTTCCCTGGCTGGCTGACGTTAAGCGCGCCGAATTGTCCTTTCTCCGACCCCTGGAATTCACAGTTCGTGTACGTCCCCGGAGGTAGATCAAGGGAGAAATTCGTGTTGTAACCCGTCACCTTAAAGCCTTCAAAAATACTGCCTTCTGCGGAAGTTCC
Organism: Paenibacillus humicola; assembly: GCF_028826105.1. NCBI lineage: Bacteria > Bacillati > Bacillota > Bacilli > Caryophanales > Paenibacillaceae > Paenibacillus > Paenibacillus humicola. Next base: position 287,112 of record NZ_JAQGPL010000001.1, on the reverse strand, counting down.
CGTAAAGGCACGCAGTGTCGGCTCGCCCTCAATCGATGTATTTTGAAGTAGCACCGGCTGCCCGAGAATTCGGAGTCCCGACTGGGATTTGCTATGATTAACCAATTTGATGTCCGAGCCTTTGACGCCAAACTTTGTGTTCGTATTGATCAGCAGCAAGGAATCCGAAAGTTCCATGCCGTTAATGGCAATCGTGGAGCCTGTAAAATGAGCGCTTCCATCATTCATCGTATTATCGATGAACACACCGTCTTTTTCGGCAATTAATCCGGTTCCGTCAAAATGATTGCGAACCGCCTTCGCTCCGCTGAACGGCTTGGAAACCGCCAATCCAATTTTTCCGCTGGAAGCCAAATGGTTATTCTCCACCCTGGCATTTCGGCCATCGAACAATACGATATCATATGCGGCGTTATTATAAAATTCATTGTTGACTATATTTATGTTGCTGTTTAAAAATCCGTTAACCGCGTATCCCCCTTCCACATCAATACCGGATTGAGGAGCGGTTCCTTTAATATCGTGAAAGGTGCTGCCGGTAATCGTCACGTTATTCGCTCCGCCGACGGTAATTCCCTGCCGCCGGTTATAGGCAAACTCCGAGTTTTTCACCACAACGTTGCTTGTCTGCTTGCGGTACCAATATTCAATATGAGCGCCTTTAGCTGAAGCTAAAGAGGTGTTGAACACCAGGTAACAGGACGCAGCGCCGTCAGGAATTGTGATCGAATCGCGCACTTTCGTGCTTACCTTTTTCAAAAAACCGCCATTCGCCTTGTAAAAGTAAATTTCGAATTGGGATGGAAGGCCAATGGCATTTGAAAGCTCAAAATGGGGATCCTTTTGTAATAAAGGGTCATTCAATTTGAATGAAGCAGCTGTTCGAATTTTTTTGCCGTTTGCAGTTACACGGCCAAGTTCGTCAATGGAACCGGCAACAAAATCGCCCGCATTGACCCCCTTGAGTCCTTTTCCGTAACCGTCCAGTATTAGGCCGTCCCCTGTAAAATTTAAAGCCTTTATCCCGTCAATCGTCAGATTTTCGGCACCCGCGGTATGGATACCGAAGCCGAATTCATGCGTTCCATAGCTTGAAGGAGCATCCTTCTTCGAATAATCGTGCGTATCTTTATCCCCGCGATAGGTTCCGCCGATCAGCGTGACATCATGGACCCCATATGCAATACTCATGATTTCATAATTTTCTTTTCCGTTCGTTTCCTTTTGAAGCACGGCGTCCGGTGGAAGCACGAACTGCATATTGGATACCATGCCGATGGAGCCGTCTTTGTCAATCAGATAGGTTCCCGAGGGCAGCTTGAAAGTGCCATATCCGTTTTTACTTGCCCACTCTAAGGCATCATTAATCCCTTTCGTCGTATCCGCTGCATCCGTACCGTCGTTATGTATGCCCCATCTAGAAAGCTCAACCACGTACGCTTTAGCAATGCCGGTTTCCGTCGTCCCTTCGCCGTATACATGAGTCACTCCGCTGCTGGGATAATCCGAAATCACCAAAAGTAAGGCAAGTGATAGGATGACAAGCATTAAAAATGATTTTCGTTTCATTCGTTTTCTCCTCTTCCGTTTTAACCCGCTTTTATTTTCTGCCGACCAGCAAAACGGCCAGCGGGCTTTTTTTGATCAGCATCACGATACAACCGGAAACAACAACCGTTAATGCTGTCGTTACAATAATCCCTAAACCATTCGAGAAGGGTAGAAGACTGACTTGCTCAATTCCCCTTATAACCGCAACATGAACTAGATAAATGCCGAATGAATGCTCGTACAGCCAAGAAAACAGATTCGATCTTCGTTTCATGCCCAGCTTCATTAATAACGCGATTGCGGAACAGGAAAACAGGACAACCGTAACCCTGAAATAACTATACAGTTCGTCACGCTGAAAAAAATCCATATTAAGGTAGGCATCAATTAACAACATTATCGTAAAAATTGCGAAAATCCCAATGAAGCGATAAAGCGGCACAAATTTTATCCATTTAACGAACGTCGGATAATGTTTGGCAGCAAGCAGCCCCGAAACAAAATATAAAAGCCACAACAGGAAAGTGGATTGAAAAGCTAAATTGCTCCAACCGAGCCATTCTGTCGGAATTTTACTCGCTATGATGAGAACCTGATAGATGCTGCAAACGAACAGCGTTACAAAAAATAATGAACCGACCGCTAGCTTTCCTATTCGGAGCCTTAAGAGCGCAGGGAGCAGAAGGAGCAGCTGAATAAGCAGAGGGATATAATAGAGCTGGTAGAACGGCCCGTTTCCGGTAATAAAAATCATAACGATTCCCTTAAAGTTTATGGGAAGCGGAGGAAACAGAAGAATGCCAATCATCGACCAAACGATGTACGGGATCACAAGTTCAACGGCCCTTCGTTTTAATAGAGCTGAATAACGGTTTCTTTTGCAGCTATAATAAACCAGAATCCCTGACACGAATAAAAACGCAGGTACACAAAACCTGCTGAGCTGATTGAATATCACGCTAATAAAAAGAGAAAACGGATCTGTCGATAGTTTCGTCATCGCAATCGTTGAAACGTGGATGGCAACGACGCCAATAATGCTGATCGCTCTCACAAAATCCAGCTCGGCCAACTTGTCCCGGTTCTGCAAATTCAATTTCCACCCTCCGTTCCGTTCAAATTCCGCCGCGTTCAGCCGGAAGCGCCTTTTTTAACAGGGATAACAATAACGCCTTGAAGTAAGCGAACTCTTTGTTATTCCAAAATAAAAGAAGGTAAATGGCATTAATCAATACGATATTGATCAGGCAATTTGCGACGAATGCCGAGAAGCTGTGATCGTGCTTTAGTGAATTTGTAGCCAAATAAGTGGCCGCTAGAGGAATGACGCCAATGGCCAAGTATTTGATATACATCTTGAAATATAGGCCGAGTCTCACTTTAAAAACATATTTGTACACCATTTTGGGCTTTACCCAGAAAACAACGCCGATGTTGCTGATCAAGGTCCCGATAAAAACCCCTGCCAGTCCGATCTTCTGTACCAGAATAACGGAAGCCAGGAGGTTAATTCCTGCCTCGAACACAGGAGCGAAGCGATCCTGATGATAGATTCCCCCGCCTTCCTTAAAGCGTTCGACTGAGCCGCGCATCAGGAAAAAATAAAAGTTGATCAATAGTACATTGATCGTCAATGGATCCAAAATTTGCTGATCGCCCAGCCATAGGTAGATAAAAGGGCTTAAAGTGTTGTATAACGAGATGGTCGCGAAGGATACGATCCAAAAATTTAAAAAAAACAACCGCCGGTGGGCATCGTACGCTCCAGCTTCATCTCCTGTCGCCAGCAGATTCCCGACGCTTGCCGTTACGCCTTGAAGCGCGTAAGATATCATTCCCTGCAAGGAGCCAATGACCAGCATATAGCTGTTATAAATCCCTACAACCGTCAAGCTGAGGTAAGAGGAGATGACCAAATTATCCGTTCCGAGCACGAGAATGCCGCCAAGTTTGTGCAGAAACAATGCTCGGATGTTACGCGACAGCGATCGCTTCTCTTCGGTTTCCAAACTTCCTTCGGTCGAATTCATCCACGAAAAACGACGCTTCACATAAAGGTTTAAAACCATAAAATAAACGGCATTAACCGCAATCTGAATCCAGAGATACAGACAAAAGTTTGGGTAGTGGACTAAAATGAGGTATTGAAGAACGGCAATCGCCAACTTGCTTATGACGGTTGCAATCGAAACGATATAACCGTCTTGTGCCACTTGAATAAGGCATAACTTATACGAAAATAAATAACTAAGCAGGGTATTCGCTAAAAATAACAGAAAATACATCTGCGCGTCGGCGATGTCCACTTCCTGCCTAATAAACAAACGGAGGAAAGGGAGTAATACCAGCCCCGCCATAAGAATAATGCCGCCGACAGCAAAATAAAAGTTCCGGTAATATCGCATATAGCCCATGACTTTCTCCCGTCGGCCTTCGGCAAACGGTTTGTATAACGAAAAAATAATTGCGCTGCCGATGCCCAGGTCAACAATAGAGAGCAAGCCGATAATGCTCGTATATAAGGAGCTGAGACCAAGTATTTCATTGCCAAGCGCCGTCAGCATCGCCTTGCGGACAAAGAACGCCGGGAAGGAACCGATGATAAACGTCAACAGGTTAACGAGCACATTTATGCTAGCTTTCTTGACTCTCACTCTATTTCCTCATTTCATCCCCGCGAATTACGCCTCGATAAGTTTGTAGACTTTAAAAATTTCCTCTTCTGTCCCAATCTGTTCGGCGGCCAGATGATTGCATAAATCGCGTCTTAGACCACCGTCATCGATTAACTCCTGAATGCCTGCCGATATTTCACCGGGTGTCATCCCGACTATTAAACCGTTTTCCCGGTTTTTCAATTGATTATGGACGGTTGTAAAATTTGTCGCCACAATGGGCTTCCTCAATACCCTGGCCTCTGCAATCGCGAGTCCGAAGCCTTCATACCGGGAGGGCTGTACATAAATATCGCATTGTTTCAGAAACCCGTAAGGGTTGTGGTACGTCCCCAGAAGTACGACGCGCTCCTCCAGACGAAGTCTGCGAATCATTTCGATCAGCTTGTCCCGCCAAGGTCCTTCTCCGATGATATACCATTTTAAATCATATCCCCGGTCGACAAGCAGACGGCATGCCTCTACCGCCAAATCGTACCCTTTGACTTCAACCAGACGTCCGATTGTAAGCAGCCGCAGACCCCGGAATCCGTCATTAAAGCTTTCTCCCTGCAAGGCCATGGACCGGATCAATTCGGGCGATACAATATCGTAAACAACCGTCGTTTTCTTTTGCGCCAATGGCATCTCGCGGACAAACACCTCTTTATTGACGTCGGAAACGGCAACGACTTGGTCATACTGCTCATAGTAAGGAGCATCGAACGAATTGTTATACGGGGCGGTCTTGTAATCCGTATTAACCCAGCAGAACTTTTTCCGTGACCGGACCTTTTCCGCAACAAAATAAGTGGGCATGCCTTGACTGTACGCAATGGCGGCATCATATTCACCGGCTAACCCTCCTACCCCCTTCGATAACCACTTCCAACTGATTTGGGAACGGTGCATGCGACTTGTTTTAGAAGGATTACGAAGGGCGAGCGATGCTCCAATCCGGGTATACAGCACTTCAAACTCTTTTTTTTTGATCAATTCAGGAATACCCGCGGCCATTTTCCCCAAAAAAGAAGGGGTCTCGAGAACCCGGACGCTCTTTGGAATTAAAGGCAAATACAGTCCCTTTTTTGAAAACATCAGCAGGTCGACCTCGTAGCGATTAAAATCAAATAACGACAACAGCGAAATGAGGCTTTTTTCCGCGCCGCCACTGCTTAAGGAATCGATCACGAACAGGATTTTCTTCATAGAAGATTCCGACCACCCATCAAGATTCTAATAAACTCGCCAAATACCGTTTGGAGAATGCGATCTTCTCCTCCAGCCGCTTTTTCTTCTCCTTAAAATCGATTCGTTCCGTGAGCCGTTCGCTCCGGGTTCCTTCGCCAATAAGCCGGGAACTTAAATTTAAGTCGTTCAGTAAATCTCTCATCCGCGTGTTGATTGCTTCTGTCCGGTTCACGATAAAAAATTCCGTTTCATAAATAATCGAAAATACGACCGCATGGTACGAGTTGGAGATGACAAGCTTGGCATCCCGGATCAGCGAAACGAAGGTGGAGGGGCCGTCATAGGTAAAATATCGGTCCGCATATCCAAGCTTGTTGGGATTGACGAGAAAAATCCGGTACCCGTATTTTTTCTTCAGCTTCAAAGCGATATCTTTGATCATTTGGCTGTTGTCGAAGTCGTAAATCAGTATGTAAGGTTCATCGAAGCGCTCCGCCCCGACTTGGTCCCATTCGCTGCTTGTCAATAAAAATGCAGGATCCAGCACATTGACCGCATCTTTTACACCCAATTCCTCCAGAATTTTAATTCCGCTTGATTCACGGACGCCGATACCGTTCAATCGTTCTACCCGCTTCTTTACCAGGGGCTTGTACTCGTCCGCGATTGTATCGGTTGCAAAGCTTGCGGCGTAGGACATTTTCGTTATCCCGTCGGGGATAAAATCAAGATAGAATGCCGGGTCCTTTCCATTTCGATGAAGACTGTTCCATATTTGGTCGCTGCCGCAAATGTATGCTTCAGCCTGCGGTGGAGCAGACTTCAGTTCCTCGTACGATGAATAGCGTGCAGGCGTTAGTTTCAAATATTGCTTGGTAAACGCGTCAAAGCTGCGCTTTCGCTTCAACCCTCTAATTCGAAACGGCAGCTTCAGCGTAATGTAAATCAACCGCGTGAACAGATTTCGTTCCCACTTCGGGCTGTTCACATTCGTCAATTTGTATTGGCTGCTTAAATAGCCCGGTCTATAATCGATAATTTCCACTTCATGTCCGCATTTCATTAAATACTTCATCAAAGCATAAGCCTGCAGCGAAGCGCCATGATTATAGACGTTATGGCAGGTTATGGTGCAGATTTTCATAATTCACGTCCTGACAGGTATGATAAAAACGAAGATTGTTCTTTTTAAAGAACGCAATAGTATTTTATAACGTAACATCCGCTTACATCAAGGTTTATTTCTTCAACAACTCGAAGTCGGATATTTGACAATAAATATAGCCGAAGATTAAAAATTTCAAATCGAGACAAACTATGGTCAAATCCATCGCAAAGGAGATCACTCATGCAGCAAAATCAGAACCAAACGCAAAATCAAACGCAGCCGCAAGCGGTGATGCAGACGCCGCCCCAAGTCGTGACGATTAAAGACGCGCAGTACCTGAAGGACCAATTGTCGTGGGAGCTGCTGGCGATGAAGAAATGCCGGCATTTTGCAGCCGAATGCTCCGACTCCGAAATCGCTCAGGCGATCGACCAGGCCGGCCAAATGCATCAGCGTCATTACGAACTGCTGCTTCGGCATTTGCAGAATGACAATGTGCAGCAAATGAAAAACGTTCCGCAGCCCCAATCCCAACAATAGACAGGAGGCGCCGCAAATGAACCAAAATCAAAATCAAAATCAAAACCAAATGCAAAATCAGAGCCAGAGCCAAAATCCGTCTCAGACGACGATTAAAAATCCGAAGCCGCCTTACGAGCCGCAGGTCAAAGGACCCGAGCTGAACGACCGCGACCGGCTCAACGATATTTTGGCGACGGAAAAATATTTGACCGACAGCTTCAACGTATCGGTCCGGGAAGCAAGCCATGCCGCTCTTCACGAGGACCTGATGATGATTTTGACGGAAACCCACCAGTGCCAGTACGGCCTGTTCGAGCTGATGTTCCGCAAAGGCCACTACAAGCTGGAAGCGGAGCAGCAGCAAAAAATTGATCAGGCTTACCAGCAGTTCAGCGGCTATTCCAGCCAATTCCCGTATCCGGGCGGCGCTCCGCTTCAATAGCCATACGTTGTCCGCCCACAAGGCGTCTCCGTAATGTGAATAACCTTGCCGGGGATATGTGGATAACAATTGAAAATTCCCGAAATTCTGGGGATATTTGCTGTGAAATTTGTGAATAAACCTGTTGATAACTTCGTTTCCGCGATAAATCCAGTCCCCCTTGGCGAAGCACTGGCTGGTCATTCGCGGAACGGAATATGGATCGGCAACGGGACATGCGGGATGCGCCGCCGCATAAAACCGGCAGGCGCTGTCTTTTGGCGGCGGAACGAGTTTCATTCCTTTCGATCCATCGCGTGAGGAAGGCGAAGAGATAACCTTTTCAATCATTGAAGAAGGCTTCGGACGCCCCGAGAGGGGTATCGAAGCCTTCATTCGATTACGGGCACCATGGCACCTCGCGCAAAATGACCCGCGGGAATCCGCTTACACAAACTCGTACCCGATTTGCGTCAACACGGAGTAATCTGGTAATTCGCTTATTTAAGCCGATGTCCATGAGTATGCCGGCGACCAGTTCAGCACCTGTTTCGCCAAATTGTTGCTGACGACCGCCTCCCGGCCTTCGAATGAGACGCGACGGTCCTTCAGCTCCGGAAAAAACCGGTCCAACAGCCGTTCGGTCGGCCAATCGCTTAGCGTGTCGTCACTCGTAATATTCAGGGCATGGAACCCGCCGCCGTCAAATCGAAGCGCGGCAATACCCGCCTGTGCAGCATCGCGGATGTCAATGTAGCTCCACAAAATGCGGGTGTACCGCTCCGGGTCGGTAACCGCGTGTTTTTCATATTCGTGAGGCGCGACGATCATGGAATACCGCAGCGCGATGACCTGCATGCCCGTACGGCGGTGAAACATCGCCCCCGCCAGCTCGCCGGCCTGTTTCGACAGCCCGTAGCATTCCTGCGGCAGCAGCGGATGCGCCTCGTCCACCGGCACATACTGCGGCGCGAAAGGCTTCGACGCCCATGCGAAGCCGTATGCCGACTCGCTTGAGCAGGCCGCGACCTTCGGGATGCCGAGCAGTGAAGCCGCCTCGAGTATGTGATAGGTGGACAGGACGTTGTTAGCGAAAATATGGGTGTTCGTATACCCGAGCGGCGCGGGGATCGCAGCCAGGTGCAGGACGGCGCCAGCCCCCTGCAGACCGCTCACGACTTGGCCGAAATCGGACAGGTCGGTTTGAATTTGCCTGCAGTTCAGCTTATCGGACCGCCTCTCATCCAATGAGACAACGCGGAAGCCCTGGTTCAACAATTCCTCGACTACCCGGACGCCCAGCTTCCCGCTTCCTCCCGTAACGGCGATGGTCTGCATGCAATCGCTCCTTCTCCGTTTTCTCAAATGCGCTTCTATTTTAAACCCGCGGAGGTAAAGGAACAAGGTGGTATTTTTTGAAACTATCGGTAGGGAAGGGATGATGTGAACCGGATCGGGCACAGTTTTGTTTGTCCTGCAAGAAGCTGTGGACACTACAAACTGTGGATATGTGGATATATTCGTGGAGAACCTTGACTTTCATGGGCCTTCTTACTGTGGGCGATGTGTATAACTCTGTGCATAATTCCGAATTGTTTCCGGCAGCCGCGGCGCGGAGTTCAACTTTGCCGATTTTCGTGGTACGCTTTTCATATATGCAGCATAACGGAAAGGGAGTGCGGACATGGGCTTGCCCGAAATCGGCGAAGCCGAGTTAATCGCGATGATGCGCGCAGGGACAGGCAAAGCCGCCGTCCTGTTCCACACCCCGTTCTGCGGGACGTGCAAGCTGGCGGAACGGATGCTCGAAATCGCGAAGGCGGCGTCCGTATCCGCCGACCTTTATAAGCTCAACATTAACTTCGCGCCGGCCGTTACGGCCGAGTGGAAAATTTCTTCCGTTCCGTCTCTGGCTCTCCTGAAAGACGGCAAGCTGCTCCGGCTGGAGTACACGATGCAGTCGGTCGATTATTTGTATGCGCTGCTGAAAACGCTGGACTGACTCCCGGCGCTTTCCATAGCAGCGGAATACAATTGACGACGGTCTCAACAAAGTTATCCTCAAACTTGTGCACATGCACGCTCGAACGGCAGCCCTTTACCTGGTGCAGTTTTACGCATTTATTCACTTATCCACAGTTTCAATCATCCACATGCTCGGAATGGAATCCCATTAAATGTTAACGCTGTGTATGAATTAGGCCGACTCCGCCCTAAAAGGAAGGCCGACACGGAACCGGACCTCATAAATAATGGAGAGCGCTCAATAAAAAAGGCTCGTCGTCCCGGATGTCCAAGCAGCCGGCATTGAATTCCGGCACACCGCCGTCGCCTTTTTTTGCATTAGTGCACGTCTTGGCAAAACGCCGCCGCTTTACGGGCACTGTGTTCCGGCTCGCCGCCCTTTTGCCGGCGTTGCGTTCCGGCTGAAGAGCGGCGAATCCCCATTGCGGGCGTTCCCTAAGAACGCCCGATTTGTTCTCCAGCCGGAACCGGGCTTACGATACGGCGCGTCTCCCTCTTTGGGCGGACGAAATCAGCAGCAAAATGCCGGAAAGCAAATGCAGCATCCATCCGACGATGGGGATCCATGCCAAAGCCGAAGTGATGACGCCAAGCACGGAGCCGTAGAACGGCTCTTTATTAAACCAGGAAAGCGTTAGGGTCACGAGGTGGAGAATAAACATGAAGCCCAGGAGCGAGTAACCGCTGGCGATGACGAGGCTGCCCCCAAGCAGCGGAATGGCTAATGCGAGCTCGAACAGTCCCGTAATCACCTTTAAGATTCTGGAGCTTGTCATGATGATCCCTCCAAATGGTTGTTGGCCTCCATTGTAACAAATCCGACACATTTTCAATAGCCTATTTTCGCTTCCTTAGGGATTATGATCCAACCTCTGTCTGCTTCTTATTCACATGAATGGAGATCGGCAGCTATTCTTTTCCCGCTTCAGCCGAGATTCGGCCACTGCCAAGGCAAAAGCCGGACGGCCTCGAACGGACGCCGGCAGCGCCAAAAGGGCGATTTTCTTCGGATCGAAGAAAAACCGCCCCTTGGGGACTAATGATTGTGGAGCCTAGCAGGATAAAGCGTTCGCCCGCTATACCCCTTTCGTCATGCCGCCGTCGACCAGGACCGTCTGGCCGGTCATGTAGCTGTTGGCCGGCGATGCCAGGAATGCCGCGTATCGCGCGAATTCCTCCGGGTTTCCGTAGCGGCCGAGCGGGATTTCCCGTTCGATGTCGGAACGGAACGACTCGTAACCGACGCCGGCCTTGGCGGCCCGGCCCTGGTCGAGTCCCCGTACGCGGTCCGTATCGAAGCGGCCGGGAGCCAGCGTATTGATCAGGATGCCGTCGCCCGACAGCTCGTCGGACAGCGTCTTGATCATGCCCTGCACGCCGAGCCGGAGCGTATTGCTGAGCAGCAGGCCCGGAATCGGCTGCTTAATCGAAGACGACGAAACGTAAACGATGCGTCCGCTGCCCGCCGGAAAATGAGGCAGCGTATGCCGGATCAGGCGGATGACGCTCATCAGATTAAGCTGAATCGCCGCCTCCCACTGCTCCTCCGTAATCGTCTTAAATGTTCCCGCCGGCGGACCTCCCGCGTTGCAGATCAGCGCGTCGATATGACCGAAGCGGTCGACGCTCGCCCCGATGAAACGCTCAATGTCGGTTGCGGAAGCCACATCGGCCTGAACAGCCAGCACCTCTCGCCCCGTTTCCCGTTCGATTTCCGCCGCGGTCTGCCGCAGCGTCTCCTCGTCCCTTGCGCAAATGGCGACATTCGCCCCTTCCCGCGCAAGCCGCATCGCGCACGCTTTGCCGAGTCCTTTGCTCGCCGCCGTGACGAGCGCAACTTTCCCTTGCAATCCTAAATCCATCTTCGCATGTCTCCCTTCCCTGCTATTCTACCAAAATTGCCGCCAGCTGGCTGGCCGTATCGCGCATAACCTGCCGGGGATAATGAAGGAATGCGGGCGGCGTAGCCGTCACGGTCCCGGCAAATCCCGTTTCCTTGAGCGCCGCCGCGACCGCCGGCCAATTCACGTCTCCCGCCAGCAGCGGCAGGGCGCCCGCGCCTTCGCGCATGTCTTTGGCCTGGACGGCCGCGAGCCTGCCGGCCATCAGCCGGATCCACTGCTCGGGAAACCCGAGCGGCAGCACGTTGCCGATATCCAGATAGACGCGCAGCGCCGGACTGTCCGCCTCGTCGATAAACCGCCGGAATTCGAGCGGGCTGAGCAGGAACCGGTTCCCCGGCACGTTCTCGACGCCGATCACGACGCCGGCGGCCGACGCCTCGGCCGCAAGCCGGCGCAGGCTGTCCATCGCGCGCGCGTACGCTTCATCGTACCCGGTGTCCGGCGTCACCATGCCGGGAACGACGAGAACCGTCCGTGCCCCAAGCCGATGCGCCGCCTCGATCATGAACCGGATCAGGTTCTCGGACTTTGCCCGCTCGTCGCGGCTGCCCGAGGTCAGCCGCCATTCGTTCAGCTGCGCGGTCGAGAGCGACGCGATTTCGACGCCCGCTTCATCGGCGCTGCGCCGGACCGCGTCCAGCTCCCCGCCCGTCATGCCGGGCTTCAAGTAGCTCTCCGGCTCCGGCCCGGCATTGCACTCCACAGCCGTGAAGCCGGCCTCGCGCGCCTCGGCCATCCACCGTTCCAGCGGCCAGAAGCGCCGGAACGCCCAGTCGTTGACCGCTTTACGCATGGCCGCCTTGTCCCGCGTCCTCCAGCCGGCCCGCCTGCTCCAGCCACCAGGCGGCGATATCGCTCCGCCGCATGAAGGCGACGCCCGGCCTCGCCAGCGCGTAGGCGATGAAGTCACGCAGCGCCGATGCGCGAGCAGCCTGCCCCATGATGCGGGCATGCAGGCCGATCGACATCATTTTCGGCGCCTCCTCGCCCTCTTCCCACAGCAGATCGAGCGCCCGCCGGCACGTCGCCAGAAAATGGTCCGGCGTGCCGAAGCCTTGGGCCAGCACGAAACGGGTGTCATTGTACGTTTTCGTATACGGAATGACGAGGTGGCGCCTGCCGCCGACCGACGTGAAATAAGGCAGGTCGTCGTTATAGGCGTCGGAATCGTAGATGAATCCGCCTTCCTCCACAAGCAGCTCCCGCGTGTGAACGCTCGGGCCGTAGCGGCTGTTCCAGCCGACCGGACGCGTCCCGGTCAGCCGTTCGATGCCTTCCACCGCCTTCGCGATCTCCGCGCGTTCCTCGTCCCGCGTCATCGTCCAAACCTCGGACCACCGCCAGCCGTGCGCCATCGTATCGTGGCCCGACTCGCGAATCCAGGCGGCCACCTCCGGATTGCGCTCCAGCGCGACCGCGCACGCCGATACGGTAACCGGCACCTGCTGCTGCTCGAAAATCCGCGCGAGCCGCCAAACACCCGCCCGGCTGCCGTATTCGTACACCGATTCGGCCGCTAAATCGCGGATGCCCGGATCCGTCGGCGCGCTGTCGTACTCGGTAAAGCCCTCCTGCCGGTTGTCGCCGGATGGAAGCGAATATTCCGCCCCCTCCTCGTAATTAAGCACCAGATTGACCGCTACGCGCGCGCCGCCGGGCCATCCGACCCGGGGCGCATAGCGTCCGTAGCCGACGAAATCGCGCGTTCCGCCAGGCATCCTTTTATCCGCAAACTCGCTCACACGCTCACCCTCTCTTCGCTTCCTGCCAGGCGATGCCTCCGCCGATCCGGCGTTTTTGCACGAAGCCGTTTTTATACGCCTGCGGATCGAGCTGGATGATGAACGCGCCCGGCTCCTCCCGCTCGATGATCCGGACCGTGTCCGCGGACCACCGCCGACGGACGACGGCCATGACGAGCCGCCGCTCTCCCTCGCCGCCCGCGACGGGCCACTCCGTCACGCCGACGCCCGCTTCGCGCAGCTTGTCCGCCAGACGCGAACCCGGCTTTGCCACAACTTGATACATGGAATACCCGAAGGCCAGCTTGCCTTCAAGCCAGCTTCCTGCGAGCGAGCCGACCGCATACCCGAGCCCGAAGGCCAGAAAACGCATCGGATCGTGCAGCTGCGTGACGACGAGCCCGAGAGCGAGCACGTTCAGCATTTGTTCGAAAAAGCTGGCCGCCGCGGCGATGTAACGGCTGCCCCGGACCAGAATGATCCACCGGCAGGTCATGACCGTTACGAACAGCGCTTCGAGGCCGAAAATAATCAGTAATTCGCCGACAACCGAGGACATACGCCCGCACCGCCCTATGATTCGATCAGATCAATCCTTTTTTGGTCAGAAAATCCTTGGCGACCTTCTCCTCGGATTCGCCCTTGTCGTCGACCAGGTAGTTCATTTCCTGCATTTCGGGGTCCGTGATTTGGCCGGCCAGCGCATTCAGCGCATCTTCCAGCTCCGGATATTTCTCGAGCGTGTCCATGCGGACGATCGGCGCCGCATTGTAAGGCGGGAAGAAAAACTTGTCGTCCTTCAAAATAACCATGTTGTTCGATTTCAGCTGCCCGTCGGTCGCAAACGCGTTGGTCACCTGGATCTGATTTTGGTTGATCGACGTATAGCGGAGGCCGCTGTCCATCGCCTTCACGTCCTTGAACTTGAAGCCATACCGCTCCTGCAGTCCCTTCCAGCCGTCCGGCTGGCGGTTCATGAACTCATGGTCGACGCCCAGCGTCAGCTCGCCCGCCACTTTGGCCAGGTCGGAGTAGGTTTGCAGGTGATATTTGTCGGCGACTGCCTGGGGCACCGCCAGCGTAAACGTATTGTTGAAGCCGAGCGGCTTCGTCAGCTTCAGCTTCAGCTCGTCCTGAAGGCGGCCGTTCACCAAGTCGTACACCTTCCGCGGATCGCTGACGGGGTCGGTGATTTTCAGATAGCTGCTGTAGATCGTGCCGTCGTATTCCGCGTACAGGTCGATATCGCCTTGGGTGATCGCCTTGTACGTGATGTCGGTGGCGCCCAGGTTCGATTTGTGCTCTACCTTCAGATCCGTCTTCGCTTCGATCAGCTGCTTCAGCATTTCGCCGAGCACGATGCTTTCGGTGAAATTTTTCGACCCGACGACGATTTTACCCGAAGATCCGCTTCCGGAGCCGCTGCCTCCGCACCCCGCCGCCACGACGGCGACAATCGCAACGAGCAGCGCGACCCATGTCGTTTTTCTCCGCATTGTTTCTTTTCCTCCCCAAAAAGTTGTCTATTATACGCCGGGCTTCGCTGCTAGCGCAGACCGGGCGGTATAACCTTGCGTTCGAGCGCGTGCAGCAGACGATCCGCGGCAAAAGCAAGCAGCGCACAGACGAGCGCTCCGCATACGATCATGCTCGTATTGGTGCGGTTGATGCCCGTGAAAATAATCGTGCCGAGCCCGCCCGCCCCCGCCAGCGACATGACGGCCGCCGTGCCGATCGAGACGACGGTGGCGATACGCACGCCGGTGAGCGCGACCGGGAAGACGATCGGCAGCTCAACCTTGAAGAGCGTCTGCCAGACGGTCATGCCCATGCCCTTGGCCGCCTCCACGAGACCGGCATCCACCGTGCGAAGTCCGGTGTAGACCGACTGCACGATCGGCAGCAGCGTATAGAAGAACAGGACGGAGACCGCCGTCGTCGTGCCGAGGCCGAAAAAAATCATCATAAATCCGATAAACGCGAGCGTCGGGATCGTTTGAAACGTGTTGACGATCCAGAGCACCGGCCCCGCCAGCGCTCTCCAGCGGAAAATGGCGATCGCGAGCGGAACGCCGGCCAGCAGGCCGAATGCGACGGCCAGCAGCGCCATGCGCAGATGCTCCAGGCTCAGCTCTGCGATTTGCCCGTAATTGTCGGCGATATAGGAAATAAACTGTTCCATCGGTGCGGCCCCCTTTCGATTCGTGACGCGGACGTTCTCATGCCTTGGCCGCCGCCTCCGTGCGGTTTAGCTTGCGGCCGAGGAAGCCGAGCATGGCATCGGCCGCCAGCGCGATTACCGTCACCGGGATGCCCCCGGCGAGAATGTACCGGTTGGAAAGCGTCGTAAACCCGGCCATAATCAGGTCGCCAAGACCTCCCGCGCCGATATAGGCGCCAAGCGTCGCCCAGCCGACGACCATGACGCTCGAGATGCGGATGCCGCTCAGGATGACCGGCAGACAGGCCGGAATTTCCACCTTAAAGAGCAGCTGCAGCGACGTCATCCCCATACCCTTGCCCGCTTCGATCATCGCCGGCGGAATGCTGCGGACGCCGGTATACGTGCTGCGCATGATCGGCAGCAGCGCATAGAAGAACAAGGCGGCGATCGTCGGTTTCGTGCCGATGCCGATCAGCGGGATCATGAGCGCCAGCATCGCGAGCGACGGTATCGTTTGAATCATGCCGACGACGTTCATGATCAGCTCCGAAACGCGCGGCACGCGCGTAAGCAGAATGCCCGCCGGGAGCGCGACCAGGATGGCCAGCGCCAAAGCGGCGCCGGACAAATACAGGTGCTGCCACGATTTGACCAGCATTTCCGACCATAATTCCTGCGTGCTCATTGCCAGTCCCTCCCCTTTTTCGTTAGGATATCTGCTCCTGATCCTGATTCTGCTCCTGACCCTGTTCCCGGTTCAGCCGTTCGACCAGCCGCTCCCGCGTCAAAAGGCCGACCGGCCGGCCGGACTCGTCCCGTACCGTCAGAAGGGCGGCATCCGCGACGAACATCGTCCGCATCGCCTCCTGCACCGTGCAGCCCGCCTCAATCGACGGGCAGCGCTCCGGATCCGGACGGGAAGCGTCCCGCCCGCCGAGCGGAAGCATCAGCTCCCGGATGCCGGCGTCGGCCGTCTCTTCCTTCGGCCGGTACCGGCCCATAAAGCGCTCGACGAATTCGTCCGCAGGCCGCTTTAGCAAATCGTCCGGAGTTCCGTGCTGCAAAATCGTCCCGTCCTTCATCAGCACGATCCGGTCGGCCAGCTTCAGCGCTTCCTCCATATCGTGGGTGACGAACACGATCGTCTTCGACAGCTTGACCTGCAGCTGCTTGACCTCCGCCTGCAAAATGTCCCGTGTGATCGGGTCGAGCGCCCCGAACGGCTCGTCCATCAGAATGAGGTCCGGCTGGGCGGCCAGCGCCCGCAGGACGCCGACCCGCTGCTGCTGGCCGCCGGACAGCTGGCCCGGATACCGGTCGCGGTACTGGTCCGCGTCCATGCCGACCAGCGGCAGCAGATCGTCCACGCGCTGCCGGCGCTTCTCCTTCGGCCAGCCGAGCAGCTTCAGCACGACCGCGATATTTTCGCCGATCGTCATGTTCGGGAACAGGCCGATCTGCTGGATGACATAACCGATGCCCCGGCGGAGCTGCACGGGATCCTGCTTCATGATATCTTTGCCGCTGACATAGATCGTGCCCGATGTCGGCTCCTGCAGCCGGTTGATCATTTTAAGCGTCGTCGTTTTGCCGCAGCCGCTCGGACCGATCAGGCAGACGAATTCGCCGGGCTCGACCTCCAAATGAAGCCCTTTGACCGCCGTACCTCCCCCCGGATATACTTTGCTGACGTTGTCAAACCGGATCATATGGCACCATCCTTTCTAGAAATCGTTATCGTAAGGCTTACGGTGGATAAAAAGCCCCTGCCCCGGCGTGCCGACGAACCGGCCGCGTTCCACGACCGGCTGCCCGCGAACCATTGTCAGAACCGGGCCTCCCTGCACTTTGTGCCCCTCGTAGACGCTGTAGTCCACGTTCATGTGGTGGGTTTTCGCCGATAAGGTTCGCTTCAGCCGCGGGTCCCAGACGACCAGGTCGGCGTCGCTCCCTTTCGCGATCGTCCCTTTGCGCGGATACAGTCCAAACAGCTTGGCGGCAAAGGTGGATGTCAGCCTGACGAAATCGCGAATATCCATTCCCCGCTCGACGACGCCGTAATGGTACAGGAGCGACATCCGGTCCTCGATGCCCGGCCCGCCGTTCGGAATGCCGGTGAAATCGGCCGGATCGGCCAGCTTCTGCTCCATCCGGTACGAGCTGTGGTCGGAGCCGATCGACTGCAGAGCGCCGCCGCGGATGCCGGACCACAAGGCCGGCTGATGCTCCTTCTCCCGCGGGGGAGGCGACCAGACGTATTTGACCGCTTCGTCGAGCTCCCGGTCCAAATAGCCGCTGTCGATGAACAAATACTGCGGGCACGTTTCGCCGTATACCGGCTGCCCGGCCGCCTGCGCCCGGCGGATTTCGTCCAGCGACTGCCGGCATGAGACGTGGGCGATATAGAGAGGCGTGCCGGTCAGCTCCGCCAGCCGGATAATGCGCGACGCCGCCTCGCCTTCCAGCTCCGGCGGCCGGGTCAGCGCATGATGCCGGGGAGCGTTCTCCCCGCTCGCCAGCGCCCTCGCGATCAGCAGCTCGATCACGTCGCCGTTCTCGCAGTGGGCGAGCGCGACGCCCCCCGCTTCGCGGATGCCTTCCAACGCGAGGTACAACTCGTCGTCCCTGAGCTGCAGCGAATCTCGGTAAGCCATAAACAGCTTAAACGAGGTGACGCCTTCCGCCGCCGCCGCTTTCATATCCCGAAGCACCGCTTCCGAAGCGGAGCGCACTACCAGATGAAAGCCGTAATCGACGACGGCCTTGCCGGCCGCCCGGTTCTTCCACGTGCCGACCGCGTCCAGCATCGGCTCGTCCCGGTCCGGCCGGCAAAAATCGATCACCGTCGTCGTCCCGCCCGCGGCGGCGGCGATTGTCCCGGACAGCCAGTCGTCGGCGGTAACGGTGTCCTCCCAGCGCGAGTCGAGATGGGTATGCGGGTCGATCCCGCCCGGAAGCACCCAGCAGCCGCCGGCATCGACAATCCGGACATCCGGCGACCGCTGCGCCAGATCGGAGCCAATCTCCGCAATCCGGCCGCCGTCGATCAAAATATCCGTTTTCTTCACCTCGTCCGGCGTCACGACAACGCCTCCTGCGATAATCGTTCGAGCCTGTCCCATAAGCTGTCTCTCCTTTGTGTCCGCAAACTTCATATGAAGGCCGGCTGTTCGTTCAAATAGAGCTGAATGAGATGCTGCAAATTTTCCTTACCCGAGCGGATATGCGTTTCCATCGCGCGCTCCGCCTCTTCCGCCCTGCCCTCCAGCATGCAGTCCAGAAGCTTTAAATGGTCCTGCACGATACTTTGGGCCCAGTCCTTCCGGTTATAGTCGATCCGGCGGATGATATGGATCTGCTGATTCGTCCGCTGGATCTGCTGATGCAGAAAGTGATTCCCGCTTGCGGCCGCGACCGCCTCGTGGAACGCTTCGTCGTCGGCGATCATATAGAGGCCGACCGTTTCCTCCCACGTCTGCGGCATGGTCACCCATTTGTCGCGAAGCCGGAGCAGTCCGGTCCGATCCGGCTGGCCGCTCGCCAGGCGGACGGCCATCTTCTCCAGGGTGACGAGCACCTCGAACATGTCGCCGATTTCCTTGACGGTGAAGCTGCGCACGTAATAGCCCTGGTTCGGAATCATGACGACCCAGCCTTCCTGCTCCAGCCGGCGGAGCGCTTCCCGCACCGGCGTCCGGCTGCATTCGAAATGGGCGGAAAGCTTCGCTTCCGTCAGCCGCTGGTTCGGCTTGACGTGCAGATGAACGATCTGGTGCTTCAAATATTCGAAAATGTTGTTTTTGGCGGCTTCAAGTTCCACAAGCTTCATCTCCTTTAAGCGCGATCGAAGGAACTGGATAATGTTGCATACGATATGGGATACATAATTGTATACAACCGAGAGCAGCAATATGGATGTCATATAAAATAACATATATGACTATGTAAATCTAGTGGCAATGTCATTTTATCGCGAAATTTGTCGTTTGTAAACGGTTAAATCGTTTTCTATCTGACATAAATTTTTCCTTTTTGATGCGTCCGTCGGATTCATGTCATCAAAACTATCATTAAATCCAGATTTCCCCATGGACCTGACCGACCGTACAACAAAAAATGGAACGTCTATGGCCCGTCCCGCTCATCCTCGGGCCTTAAGAGTCCCGCCTAGCGGCAGGACCCGAGACTTTCTGCGTTTGGTCGGATGTTCCGACGGCCGATCCGCTTATTGTGCCAACGCCTCCGCGCTCTGGCGCTTTCCGTATTTGCACTTCAAAGCGCGCGCATCCCGCATCTCCACTTATTAGTATAAAAACGAATACTATAGCACATGAATGTGCGTACTTACCATTTCGAGATGCACGCGTTATAGTTACAAATGTAGACGACAACCAATCGAAACACCTATACAAGGAGGAAATGAAGATGATGAAAGAAACGATGAAAGCGGTAGGGTTAACAAATTATTTGCCGATCGATCATCCGGAAAGCCTGATCGACGTCCTGCTGGAGAAGCCGGTTCCGGCCGGCCGGGACATTCTCGTCAAGGTGAACGCGGTTTCCGTCAACCCGGTCGACACCAAGGTGCGCTCGCCGAAGGACCGGACGGAAAGCGCCCCGCGGGTGCTCGGCTGGGACGTCGCCGGCGTCGTCGTGCAGGCTGGGCCGGATGCGACGCTGTTCAAGCCCGGCGACGAGGTGTTTTATGCAGGCAGCATCGCACGGCCGGGCGGCAACAGCGAGTTCCACCTCGTCGACGAGCGCATCGTCGGCCGGAAGCCGGAGACGCTTGATTTTGCACAGGCCGCGGCGCTTCCGCTGACGTCAATTACCGCGTGGGAAGGCTTGTTCGACCGGCTCGGCATTTCGGTTAATCCCGCCGATAACGCCGGCAAAACGATCCTGATCATCGGCGCCGCCGGCGGCGTCGGCTCGATCGCGACGCAGCTGGCCAAATACGCCGGACTGACGGTCATCGGCACCGCTTCCCGCCCCGAATCGGCCAAGTGGGTCAAGGAGCTCGGCGCGGATCATATCATCAGCCACTACGAAGATTTCGTGCCGCAGCTGAAGGCAATCGGTTACGAGCACGCCGATTACATCTTCTGCCTGAACAGCACGGAGAAGCATTGGAAGCGGATGGCGGACGCCATTGCGCCGCAAGGCAAAGTGTGTTCGATCGTGGAAACCGACGAGCCGCTCAACATCACGCTGTTCATGCAGAAAAGCGCCACGTTCGTCTGGGAATTGATGTTTACCCGCCCGCTCTTCCAGACGGCGGACATGATCAAGCAGCACGAGCTGCTCGGCAAAGTGGCGCGGCTGGTCGACGCAGGCGTCATCCGGACGACGACAAGCGAAACGATCGCGCCGATTAACGCCGCGAATTTGCGCAAAGCGCACGCGATGCTGGAATCGGGCCGGACAGTCGGCAAAGTGGTGCTCGAGCGTTTCGAGTAAAGGCCCGGGCGGCTCGGCGTACGACTGCTGGGTGAGCAGATGGCCGTTCTTCCCTCGCCGAGCGGCCCTCAACGGCCGATACATACCGTTTGGATTCCGGCCGTTCCGTCCGCCGGACTCGATTGCGACGAACAACGTGTACAGCCTTCGTGAACAACCTTCGCCGGACGAAATAAAGCCTTCAACCTCTCGACTTCGCTTTATTCGAGGATTAAAGGCTTTTTCGTGTGAGAATAGGGTTGCCGACAGGCGGGCAGCGCGCCCGCTAGATAACCAGCATCGCCGCGCCAACCGCGCCGATGACCAGAATGACCGTCTGGAACGCGCTTTGCCGGATGCGCGGAACGACCTTGGCGCCGACGAGCGTGCCGGCCGCAATGACCGGCAGCGTCCAAGCGTTTATCGACAGCGAGCGCCCCGTAATCATGCCCAGCTGGACGAAGAACGGCACCTTGATCAGATTGACGGCCAGGTAGAACCAGGCCCCCGTCCCGACCACCGCCTCCTTCGGCAGCTTTTTGCCGAGCAAATAGATCGACATGACGACGCCGGATACGTTGCCGATCATCGTCGCGAATCCGGCGAGCACTCCCATCCCGGAGGTGAACAGCCGCGATTTCGGCATAGCGCGGTCGAACCGCACGCCCGCCCGGTCCTTCAGCAGCTGGAACGCAATCAGCACCAGCAGCATGATGCCGAGGAACCGGCGGATCAGACCGTCGTTGGCAAAATACAGCAGCGCATAGCCGCAGCCGAGGCCGATCAGCACCCAAGGAGCCAGCGAAACGAGGTGCTTCCACACCACATGGCGGCGGTACAGAATAACGGCCGCGAGATCGGCCGCGATCAGCATCGGAAGCAGCGTGCCGACGGCTTCCTTCGCGGGAAACACCTGCGTCATCAGCATCGCGTTGAAGATGCCGAGCGTGGCAATGCCGGTTTTCGCGAACCCGCAGCATAATGCGGCCGCCAGCACGATCGCAATCTGAAACAGCGATAATTCCGCCATCGCCGGCTCAGGTACCGATTCGCTTGAACTTGCGCACCTGTTCGGTGATCGCCACTTCCGTCGGCAGGCGCTCCACGCTCGACGCTCCGAAGAAGCCGGCGACGCCCCGGGTGCGGCTCAGCACATAAGCCGCATCCTCCGGCTCGGAAATCGGACCGCCGTGGCAGATGACGATGACGTCCGGATTCACCGATTTGCCTGCATCGCTGATCCGCTGGACGACGTCGACGGCTTCGTCCAGCGTCAGCGCCGTAGAGGCGCCGATGCTCCCTTTGGTCGTCAGCCCCACGTGCGCGACCAGCACGTCCGCGCCGGCCGCCGCCATTTTCCGCGCTTCATCCTCGTTGAACACGTAAGGCGTCGTCAGCAGATCCAGCTCGTGCGCCTTGCGGATCATCTCCACCTCGAGGTCGTAGCCCATGCCCGTTTCCTCGAGGTTTTGCCGGAACACACCGTCGCACAGGCCGACGGTCGGGAAATTTTGCACGCCGGAGAAGCCCATTTCCTTCAGCTGCTTCAAGTAGACGTCCATCACCCGGAACGGGTCGGTGCCGCACACGCCCGCCAGAACGGGCGTATGCTTCACGATCGGCAGTACCTCGGCCGCCATTTCAACAACGATTTTGTTGGCGTCGCCGTAGGGCATCAGACCGGCGAGCGAGCCGCGGCCCGCCATCCGGTAACGCCCCGAATTATAAATGATAATCATGTCGGCGCCGCCCGCTTCCGCGCATTTGGCCGACAGGCCGGTTCCCGCGCCGGCTCCCACCAGCGTGCCGCCGTCCGCCAGCTGCGCCTTCAGTCGGAGCAGCGCTTCCGTTCTCGATATCGCCATGTTCAACTCTCCTTTATTCGCCGACCGTCTGACGGTCCGGGGACGAATACGCGATGATCATCCGGCAGGGCTCCCAGCTCGTGACCCTCGCATTGTGCGGCACCCCGCGCGGGATCCGCAGCATCATGCCCGGCTCCAGGTGGAAGGTCTCGTCGCCGAGCGTATGATCGCATTCGCCGGAGAGGACGAAGATGACCTCCTCGCAGTTGGGGTGATAATGCCGGGTGTTTTCTTCTCCCGCGTTAATGTACACCATGCCGAACGTCATTTCCGCATCCGGATCGATATCTTTGCCGCAGAGCCACTGGATTTTGCCCCAGCCCATGTCGAGCACGCGGTGCTCCTCGTTTTTGCGGAGGCTTGTAATCGTCGCCATATTCGTTTCTCCCTTTCCTGTTGGATTGCTGGCCGAATGCCGCTGTTTACGTTTATTTGTTTTGGGCAAGCCTAGCCTGATAAGCTTCGTTGATCTCCTTCGTAATCTGCTGGTAGGTCGGGTCGTTCTGAATGCTCTGGATCAGCTTATCCCAGTCCTCGATCTTCGCTTTGCCCATGATGACCTGCGTCTTCATGTCGTTCATCTTCTTGGTGTAATCGGCGCCCATCTTGATGTCCGTCTGCGAGACCAGGCCGATTGCCACGTCCGGCTTCGCGACCTTCGCGCGCTCGTCGATGACCTGCTTGTTCCGCTCGAACACTTCCTTCGTCATGCCCGGCGCGAACGCGTACATATAAGGATCGTAATGCATGAAAATTTTGCCGAAGGCGCCGACGCCCACGCTGTCCTGAACCGCCTTTTCCGTCGTCACCTTGATCCCGTTCTCCTCGTTGTAGTGCACGCCTTTGATGCCGTACAGCGCCAGCGTGCCGCCTTCCTCCGACGCGCCGAAATCGAGCAGAGACAAAATTTTCTTCACCTTCTCCTCGGGCACCTTCTTCGGAATCGCGAGCACCCCGATATAGCCGCGGTACTGCGGTACGTACGGGACGCCATTGTAGGAGAGGGACGAAAGCGGCAGCCAATCCACCTTCGGATCGCGCTTCCATTGGTCGTACGTCCAGCGCCACTGCGCCTCGATCGTCTCCGCCGTCGAGCCGGCGCTTCCGCTCGTGGCCATATCCCAGTATTGGCTGTCCTTCATGACCGCGTAATCCGGCGGGACGAGCCCTTCCGCATACAGCTTATGCTTGAACAGGATCGATTCCCGCATGCCCGGATCGAAGTTGGCGTCGATCAGCTTGCCGCCGACGTCCTTCCAACGTCCGTTCGAGCCGGTGAAGACGCCGTCGAGCACGTCGCTTCCGCGCATCGTGTAGCCGTAGGTGGGCGTTTTGCCGTCCGGCTTTTTCTCCTTGAACGCTTTGAGCATGTTGTAAAAATCGTCGATCGTCTTCGGAACCGGAAGTCCGAGCTTATCCAGCCAGTCCTTGCGGACGTTGACGAAGACGAACCCGTTCAGCGGGCGCGCCACCGGGATGACATAATTTTTGCCGTCGATCTTCGTATTGTCCCAGACCGATTTCGGGTATTCCATCAGGTTCGGGTAGCTGCTGAGGAAAGGCGACAAATCCCAGAACGCCCCCTGCTTCACCATCTGCTGGAACAGCGGATTGGTCACGTCGTCCAGCTTCAGCAGGTCCGGAAGGTCGCCGGAGCTGAGCACGACGTTCAGCCGGTCCAGGTAATCGGAGGAGTTAGCCGCCGAAACCCACGTGATGTCCAGCTTCGTATTCGTCCGCTTCTCGAATTCCTTCAGCACCGGATTATCCGCGGAAGGCGGCTGCGCGATCGTGAAATCCGACATGATCTTGATCGTCGTCGGCGCCTCCTGCTTGCTGCCGCCATCCGTTCCGCCGGATGCCGCATTCCCGTCGCCGTTTCCGCCTCCGGAGCCTCCGCATGCGGATAATAACGTGCCAAGCACAAGTGTCATCAGCAGCGCGATTGTGATTTTTCTGTGTTTCAACCGGACACCCATTCTCATTTTGGTCAAGCCCCCATCGTTTCGAATGAAAGACGATTGCCTTGCATTGCGCGTTTGACTTTCTTCCTGCGGTTAGCCTTTGACCGAGCCCAGCATGACGCCTTTCGTAAAATGCTTCTGCAGAAACGGATAGACGCACAGGATCGGCAGCGTGGAAATGACGACGGCCGCCATCTTGATCGTCTGCGTCGGAATCTGCTGATCCGACACCATCTCCACGGCCGTGGCGCCGCCCGTCGAGGTCGAAGAATCGACGAGCATGTTGCGCAGCACGATTTGCAAAGGCACCTTGGCGAAATCGTTAATATAGAGCACGGCGGTAAAAAACGTATTCCAGTACGCCACGGCGTAGAACAGGCCGAAGGCGGCGAGCGCCGGCGCCGAGAGCGGCAGCACGATCCGGAAGAAGGTGCCGAGATCCGTGCTCCCGTCGATCATCGCGGCCTCCTCAAGCTCGACCGGAATGTTGTCGAAGAAGCTTTTCATCAGGATGACGTACCAGCCGCTCGTCAGCACGGGCACGATGAGCGACCAGACGCTGTTGATCAGACCGAGCTCCCGGACGACGAGATAGGGGGGGATGAAGCCCGGGTTGAACAAGAGCGTCAGCACGATCCCAATCAGAATGAAGCGCCGTCCGCGCAGCCGCTTCCGCGACAGGCCGAAGGCGATCGCCGATGTGACCATCAGACTGAGCGCCGTGCCGACCGTCGCCAGGAAGGTGCTGACCCCCGTCGCTTTCAAAAAAGCGGAGGTCGAGAACAAATAATCGTACGCCGACGTCGACCAGTGGACCGGAAACAGGATAAACCCGTTCTTGTCGGCGAATTCGTGCGGGTCCGTGAAAGAAACGACAAATACGTAATACAGCGGGAACAGCGTAATCGCTCCGATAATGCCGAGAACGCCGTAATTGCACGTATTAAACAGGCGCGATCCCAGGCTTTCTTTCATGCTGCGGCCTCCTTTCTTCTCGGTGTGCGGCCTGAAACGGTCAAAACACGCCTTCCTCGCCGAACTTTTTGGCAAGCCGGTTCGCCAGCACGACGAGGACGAGGCCGATGACCGATTTGAACAGCCCGACCGCCGTACTGTAGCTGAATTGGCCATTCTGGATGCCGTTCCGGTAGACGTAGGTTTCGAACACGTCGGCCACGTCCGTCACCGCTCCGTTCATCATCAGAAAAATTTGCTCGAAGCCGACGTCCATAATGCTCCCCAGCCGCAAAATGAGCAGGACGATGATGACGTTGCGGATGGCCGGAAGCGTAATGTGCCATGTCTGCCGGAGCCGGTTCGCGCCGTCGATTTTCGCCGCCTCGTACAGCTGCGGATCGACCGCCGTAATCGCCGCGAGAATAATGATCGTCCCCCAGCCCGTTTCCTTCCAGATGTTCTGCAGCGTCAGCAGCACCCAGAACAAATTTTTGTTGGTCAGGAAATCGATCGGGTGGAACCCGGCCTTCTCCAGCAGCATGTTGACGATGCCCGACGACTGCGACAGCAGGAGGAACGTGATGCCCGCGATGATGACCCACGACAGGAAGTGGGGCAAATAAACGATCGACTGAATCGTCCGTTTGAACGCGCGCTGGGCGACCTCGTTCAGCAGAAGCGACAGCAGAATCGGCAGCGGGAAGAAAAAGATCAGGTTGAGCAGGCTGATCATCATCGTGTTGCGGAACAGCAGCGCGAAGTCGGGATTCGAGAAGAAGCGGACGAAATGCTCGAGGCCGACCCACTGGCTGTGCAGCATCCCCATGTAAGGGGAATAATCCTGGAACGCGATGATGACGCCCCACATCGGAATGTATTTGAACATGATGAAATACAGGACGCCGGGTAAAATAAGCAGGTATAAATATTTGTCGCGCCTGACGTCGAGCCACAGTCTTTTACGCGCCGTGTTCTCGCCGGAATCGGCGGTCCGGTTCAGCTTGGCGGTCTGAGCGTCCACGGCCATTACCTCCCGATTGCGTTGTCATGAAGCTCCAGTCCTTTTCTCAGAAAAGAAAGGCAGGTCGCCATCCCGTCCATGATTCCGCCCCCGCTCTCCTCGTCGGCGGATATCCAGCCCGTATAGCCGGTGTCCCGGATGGCCTTGAAAATCGGTCCGAAATCGATCGCTCCCCGTCCGAGCACCCGCCACTCGCCGTCTTCGAAATCCTTCATGTGGAAGTTGTCGATAAACGGCGCGAACGCCGTGATGACTTCGGCCACGTCCTCGATACCCGACTTCACCAAATGCGCGGTATCGATCGTGAGACCGACGGCGCGGTCCTTCACCCGCTCGAAGAAAATATCGAAGTCGTCGCGGTACATGACCGGCTGGTCGTAATGATGGTGGAGCGACAGGGCGATTCCGCGCTGCGCCGCCGACTTGCCGAGCTCCGAGAGTATATCGGCATAGCGGCGAATATCGTCCGCGGTCACGTTCTTGCGGGATACGCCGTGACAGTATACGACCCGTTCGGTGCCGATCCGCTCGGCGAAGGCGAATAACGATTCGAGCTGCGCGCGGCTTGCCTCGTCGAGCGAGCCGCCCGTTATCAGCGCAGCGCCGGCGCCCGGCAGCGTCCCATAACGTGCCATGAAGCGCCCGGGATCGGCCAGATAAGGCGCGTACTGCCCGGCCTTCAGCTGCAGCCCGTCATAGCCGGCGGAGCGGTATCCGCCAAACAGCTGAGTGGTTTCTTCGTCCGTCTGCGTCGGCCTGGAGAAGGCGTACTTCACGCTCATACGAGCACTCCATGGTCAAGCGTAACGGTGCGCTTCTCCTCGGCCGAACGGTAGGCGGCATCGAGAATCGCGACCGTCTTCAGATTGTCCCGGGCGCTGTTGGGCGCTTCAGCTCCGGTTTCGAGCGACGTCAGCAGATGATTGAGGCCTTCGAACGTGGCGATTTCCCGGGAGATGTCGTTGCTCCACGTCCGTTCCGGCGCTTTCTGCCCTTTGCGGAACAGCTCCACGGAGCGGTGGCCGCAGACAAGCGTGCCGGTTTCGCCGATGACAATCATTTCCGTACGCGGATGGGCCGACGAGAAGCTTTGCACATACGTGGCGAACGCGCCGTTCTCGAACGCGACCTGTACGGTGGCATCCGTTTCCCCGGCGCATTCGACCGCCGAAGAGGAGCTCATCAGGCTCGTCACCGAAACCGCCTCCGAGCCGAGAATTTGCCGGAAGCCGTCAAACCAGTGAATCCCCATGACCGAGAGCGCGTGACGCTCGCACTGCAGGCGCCAGCCGGTGTCCTGACGGAAGAAGAGGTTGTTGAAAATAATTTGGGTCACCTTGCCGATCTGCCCTTCCGCCACGATGCCCTTCACAACGTCGAACGTAAAATGCCGGCGGAAGTTCTGGTTCACGGATACCGGCACCTTCAGTCCGGCCGCCTTCTCGGTAATATCGATCGCGTCGCTCAGCGTATCGGAGAACGGCTTCTCGACGAACAGCGGAAGGCGCGCGTCCAGCAGCGGAAACACCACCTGCTTGCGGATGGACGTCGGCGTGCAGACGACAGCGGCGTCGACGCCGCTTTCCCGGATAAAATCGTTCAGATCGGAGAAGCGCAGCGGGATGCCGTATTGATCCGCCTTGCGCGTTAGCGCCTCCGCGTTCAAATCGCAAATCGCGGCCACTTCCACCCGCTCCGGATGTGCCTTATACCCTTCCAAATGGAGCTCCGTCACGCCGCCGGCGCCGATAAGACCTACTTTGAATTTCCTCATAACCCGCTTCATCCTCCCGGAAAATAAAAATGATTGCTGCCGCCGCTAAGCCTGCGGCCGGCCGGACAGCATCGCAAGCAGCAGCTCCGCCGCCCTGTCCGCAAACGCCGGATCGTTGATGTTGCAGTCCATCTCGTGGACCGGAATGCCGCTCTTCACATGGCGCTTGATGGCATCGAAGCAGGCGCGGTCGGCGGCCGGGTCCCAGAACGGCTGTCCCGGACTGTCCAGCAGCGATACGCCGCCGAGCGGCAGCAGGAACGCGACTGGCCCCACGCTCGCATTCGCCTTTTCCGCCAAAATGGCGCCGATCCGCGCATTCTCTTCGGCGGTCGTGCGCATGAGCGTAATATTCGAATTCCACACATACAGGTTCCGATCCGCATAGCGTTCCGGCACCGTCTCGCGGGCATGGAAGTTGACCATGTCCACGCACCCGGGCACGATGACCTGCGGGATGCCCCGCCGTGCCGCCGCGTCGCCCCGTTCCCGCCCCGCCGCAAACACGCCGCCGGCGATTTCGTCGGCCCATTCGGTCGTCGTGATGTCAAGCACGCCGCTGATGTAGCCGCCTTCAACCAGGCTTTCGAGCGTCTGCCCGCCCACGCCGGTACAGTGGAAGACGAGCACCTCGGTATCCTCTCCCTCGAGCCGCGACCGGGCCCGCTCGACGCAGGACGTCGTATTGCCGAACATGCTGGCCGCGATCAGCCGCTTGTCCCTGCCCCCGGCGGCGTCGGCCTCGGCCATGCCGCAGATCGCCCCCGCCGCCCGGCTGAAGATTTGCCGGCTGATTCGGTTGACGCCCGCGACGTCGACCACGGCCGGCATCATCACGATATCCTTCGTGCCGATGTAGCCCCGCGTGTCGCCGGCCGCGACGGTGGAGACGATCAGCTTCGGGAATCCGACGGGCAGCGCCCGCATGGCGCTGCTCGCAACCGCCGTCCCGGCCGTGCCGCCCATCCCGATGAGGCCGTCGATTTCGCCCCGGTGCACCGCTTCCGGCACGACCTTGGCGGCTCCCGCCGCCATCGCAAGCATCGCCTTCCCGCGGTCGCCCTGCGCAACCAGCTCCGCGAGGCTGGCGCCTCCCGCTTCGGCGATCGTCTCGCGGCCGATGTCGGGCGCCAGCCCCGGCTCGCCGATCACGCCCGTATCGAACACGCGGACGCGGAAGCCTTTCCGTTCGATCTCGCCCTTCAGGAAGGCGAACTCTGCGCCTTTCGTATCCATCGCCCCGATCATCCCGATCGTCCGCTGCATATAACCCCTCCTTTTCCCGTTTCGTATCCATCCTTTCGGACGCCCTTGAATCAACCAGGTATATTATGAGTTGATTAGACTTAATTAAATTCAACCTAGTTGAATCAAGATCATCTTACACCATCCGCATCTATTGTGCAACCGCTTTCTTCTACTATTTTAATGCTGGACTTCTTGCTTATAAACATGTATATTTAGGAAATATGCCAGTAAATTCGGCCATTTCCTTGCTAACTCAACCAGGTTGATTTATATTATACTTATAATCATCGCCTGTTGAGAGAAAGAGGGAAACCATGGAATTAGGGAAACGAATCCGGCTGATCCGCAAGGAACAGAAGCGAACCCAGGAAGAAATCGCGAAAATGTGCGGGTTCACGAAAAGCATGCTGTCCAAAATCGAAAGCGGCGGCGCGATGCCCGCGGTCTCCACGCTCATGAAAATCGCGGAAGCGCTCGGCGTGAAGGTCTCGGATCTCCTGGAGGAGCAGTCCAGCAACGATACTGTGATGGTTTCGGCGGGGCAGTACGAGGATATTTCAAAATGGATCAAGACGAACAAAGGCTACTCGTTCTTCGCCTTCGCTTCGACCCGTCACAATAAAATCATGCAGCCTTACATTTTCGTGGCCCGCCGCGGCGAAATCAACGCGCATACCTTCTCTCACGCGGGCGAGGAATTCATTTATGTCATCTCCGGCACGATGCGCTACAAGGTAGGCAATACCGAATATGAGATGAACGCGGGCGACAGCCTGTATTTCAACTCCCTGCAGGAGCACATGGTCGTCCCGCTGTCGGAAGAAGTGAAATATTTGGCCGTCTTCACCGAGCATCAGTTCAAATCCGGCGACGAGCCGACGTAATGCGCGCTGCCGGCGAAAACGGCAAGAGGCCTTCCAATCCCAGCGGATTTGGAAGGCCTCTAACGTTTCCGGCGTTCGTGCCGCCGCCGCTTAAGCGAACGACGAGAAGAGCTCCATGCCCAGATAGGCGAACAGCAGCCCGAGCAGGACGGAAGACGCGGCGTAAACCCCGGCTTTTCCCTTTTCCCCATTTAGCGCCAGCAGGCACGTTTCGAAGCCGAAGGTGGAGAAGGTCGTATAGGCTCCGCAAAATCCCGTTCCGGCGACCAGCCACAGCGTATCGGATATCTCATGCTGCGCATGCAGCGAGAACAGCGCCCCCAGAATAAAAGAACCGGTGATGTTAATCACCCAGGTGCCCCACGGAAATCCGGCGGCTTTCCCTCCGGAAGCGAGCCATCTGCCGAGGTAAAAACGGGAAAACGTTCCCGCGATACCGCCGAGACCGATAAGCCAGATCATGCCGTTCCCTCCTTCCTTCGCGGCCGGGCAAGCCGGATGCCGGCGTACGTCAGCAGCAGCCCGCCGGCGATGCTGGCCAGCACGTATAACACGGCGGCAGCCCATTCTCCCTGCTGCAGCAGGCCGGCCGTCTGGACCGAGAATGTGGAGAACGTGGTGAAAGCTCCCGTCATGCCGGTTCCGAGTCCGAGCCGGATTTCCGGACGGAGCCGCCACCGCTCCGCCGTTACGGTGAACAACCACCCCAGAAACAGACAGCCCAATAAATTAATGATCAGCGTGCCAAGCGGGAAACCGTTCGAAGCCGAGGGAATCGCTTCGCCGAGCGCATACCGCAGCACGGTTCCGATAAAGCCGCCGGCCGCAAGCGCAGCCACATTCATCGTCAACGTCCTTTCCTCCAAAAAATAAACGCCCGCCGGCACAAAAAAAACTCCTACCAGCACAAAAAAACTGGTAGGAGTCATCAGCGCAAGGCGGTTATGGCGAACTCCATCGCCGATTCAGTTCAGATTCATTTTAGTCCAAAAACCGAAATCGCGTCAACAATTGTTTACATTCTATACGAATAAGTCTATCGTCCGCGATGAACGGACTTGATATACTGATCATAAGGCATCCAGACTGCTTTCCCCGATCGCTAAAAATAAGGAGATGAAGCCGTAATGAAAGCGAAATCTTTACAGATCCCAAGCGCCGGCGCCGTCATCGAGCGCACCGTCATCGAGCGCCGCGAGCTTCGCGAGCATGATGTCCTGATCGATATCAAATATTCGGGGATTTGCCACTCCGACATTCACCAGGGCGAAGGGGACTGGGGCGACGGCATTTTTCCGATGGTTCCCGGACACGAAATCGTCGGACTCGTCGCCGCGGTCGGCCCCGGCGTCACGACATTTTCCGCCGGCGACCGGGTCGGCGTCGGCTGCTTCGTCGATTCCTGCGGCGAATGCGAGTACTGCCTGGCCGGCGAGGAGCAGTATTGCAAAAAAGGCGTCGTCTCGACCTACAACGCGATGGACTATGACGGGAACCCCACGTACGGCGGATACAGCCAGAACATCGTCGTCACCGAGCGTTTCGTCGTCCGCGTACCGGACAAGCTCAACCTGGACGTCGCCGCGCCGCTGCTGTGCGCCGGCATTACGACCTACTCGCCGCTTAGACATTGGCACGCCGGTCCGGGCAAGAAGGTCGCCGTCGTCGGCATGGGCGGACTCGGGCACCTCGGGGTGCAGTTCGCGCATGCGCTGGGCGCGGAAGTAACCGTGCTCAGCACCTCCTTAAGCAAACAGGAGGAAGCGTTTAAGCTGGGCGCCGACCATTACTATGCCACCCGCGACCCGGAGACATTCACCAAATTGGCCGGCTCGTTCGACCTCATCCTAAATACGGTATCGGCCAACCTTGATATGGACGCTTACCTGTCGCTGCTGCGCATAGACGGAACGATCGTGAACGTGGGCGCCCCTGCCAAACCCGATACCTACAGCGCGTTCTCGCTCATTATGGCCCGGCGCAGCCTCGCCGGATCGCTCGTGGGCGGAATCCGGGAAACGCAGGAGATGCTCGATTTCTGCGCCGAGCACGGAATTGCCCCGTTGATCGAAGTTATCGGGGCCGATCCGGAAGAGGTCCAGCATGCCTGGAAGCGCGTCAAGCAATCGGATGTCCGCTACCGATTCGTAATCGACACCGCGCAGCTGAACCGCGACTGATCAAGAAGCCCGCCGCAAAATAAACGAAACCCGCCGGTCAGACGGTGAAGTCTGACGGCGGGTTTTCGTTATTTCAGCGCCCCGGCACCGATGTCGTTCAATACGTCAGGTTCCACTGGGCTCGGATCGCGTCCAGCGTGCCCATAATCGCGACCGTCTCGCCGATCGGCATGACCGGGCTCTCCGCCGCCCCCGTGCGCAGGCATTCCATCGCTTCGAGCGCCTGGAAATTTTGCCCACGGAACGTCCGGTCATCCCGGAACGTGACGGGTTCCTCGTTGTGCACGTGAAGCGTCGCCGTCTTCGCCGCCAAAAAGTCGGGCACATGAATTTTGCCCTTCGTGCCGTACAACCAGGCGTCGTTGACCATCTGCAGCCGGACGGCGCCATGCAGCGCGGCCCTCCCGCCGCCTTCGTAGTCGAAAATGACCGAATACTGCTCGTCCACGCCGGTTTCCCCGATATGGGCGGAGCTGACGATCCACACCGGCTGCGCCCCGAACACCATCGAAGCGAACGAAACCGGATAAATGCCGGCATCGAGCAGCGTGCCGCCGCCGAGCTCCTTGTTCAGCAGGCGGCCTTCCGGATTCCAGCCGGCATCGAAGCCGAACTCGGCTTTGAGCAGCTTGACCTCGCCGATCCGCCCTTCCGCCAGCCATTCCCTGACCTTGACGATCGCCGGCAGAAACCGGGTCCACATCGCCTCCATCACGAACAGGCCGCGCGCTTTGGCCTCGTCCGCGATTTCCCGCGCTTCGTCCGCATTCATCGTAAACGGCTTTTCGCACAGCACGGCTTTGCCGCCGCGCAGGCAGGCCAGCACGCTGTCTTTATGAGTCGGATGAACGGTGCCGACGTAGACGATATCGATTTCCGGATCCTGCGCCAGCTCCTCGTAGCTGCCGTAAGCCCGCGGAATGCCGAATTTGGCCGCAAACGCCTCCGCTTTTTCCTTGGACCGCGCCGCCGCGGCGCACACCTTGGCGCCGGGAGCGTTTACAAGCTCGCCCGTAAAGCTGTTCGATATGCCGCCGAGCCCCAATATGCCCCAGCGAATGATGCGTTGTTCCTGTTCCGCCATGATCTCCATCCCTCCGCCCCATATTTTAAAAGCTTGCTAGTTCCTGTGTTGTCCAGAGCCGCATCAGCGGCCCGTTCCGTCCGTAAACCGGATCGGTCGAAGGCAGCGGAACCGCCCGGATTTCCTCCAGCGCGCGCGGCCGCTCGCCTTCCGCTCCCTTGCGCAGATTGCAGCTCATGCCGTCCGGATAGGCGCCGGCCACGAGCAAATCGCCGCTCGCGGACAGCCTTTTATGCCCCGTCCCCGCGGGCAGGATGACGACGTCGCCCTTTTGCAGCTTCACCGTCTCGCCCCGCTCCCCGCCGAGTTGAACGACGGCATATCCGCGTACGATGCCAAGTACCTCATGCGCATCGCTGTGGTAATGATGAAAGGAATAAATGCCGTTCGTCCAGCTGTTCCGCCAGTTATTCAGGTTAAAGATGCGCTCGATCGACTCCGCTTCCTCCGTCAAAGCGCCAGGGTAAAGCACGACGGGCAGCCCGCTGTTCGGAATTGTCCCGTCATCCTGGAATCTCCAGATTTTCGCCTCCGTTTGCCGCATCACGAATCCCTCCCATTCCTGTCGGACCTAGAGTTCGTTACGACTCTATTAAAATGTACCCTAACCGCCTTTAATAGAAAAGAGGCCGCGGTGAAATTGTCCGAAGCGGCGGCTCCGGACAGCAAAAAAGCCGCTCCCGCAAGCGGGAACGGCTTTTCGCCTCAATCGATTTTGGTGACGTTCTCGGCCTGCGGTCCGCGATTGCCCTGCACCACGTTAAACTGCACCCGCTGGCCTTCATCGAGCGATTTGAATCCTTCGCCCTCGATTGCGCTGTAGTGGACGAAGACGTCATTGCCGCCTTCAACCTCGATAAACCCAAAGCCTTTTTCGTTATTGAACCATTTTACTGTACCTGTTTGCACTGCATAACCTCCAAAATAGTTTAACGGTTTTATTATGCCGTTAAATAAAATATTTATACCTCCGCACCTAATCCATCCGCTTCCTGCATCCAGCAATTGGCGTTCTGTTTTTTCAGATATCGTCTTCGGGTATGCTACAATGAAAGACAGCGGCAATCGTTTTCCGTGAGTACAATCGGTGTCATACAAAGGAGCTTGTTAATGAGCGATTGCTTAAAAAATAAAGGCTGGCGAAAATTGATCTCTCCTTACGAGAAATCGTGCCTCAAGCGGAGCGTCTGGCAAATATCCAGCACCTTTGCCTTCTTCTTTCTTTCCTGGTTCGCCGCCTATTGGAGTCTTTCCGTTTCCTACTGGCTTACGCTTATATTGTCCATCGTATCCGGCGGCTTCTTGGTCCGGATCTTTATTATTTTCCATGACTGCTGCCACGGCTCCTTGTTCTCGAATCGGATCGCGAACGAGGTGATCGGCACCGTTTCGGGCATATTGACCTGTTGTCCGTTCTACCAGTGGAGGCACAGCCATTCCATCCATCACGCCACCAACGGCAACCTGGACCGGAGGGGGACAGGCGACATTTGGACCTTGACCGTTCAGGAATATTTGGCTTTGCCGCCGATCAAACGGCTGGGCTACCGGCTGTACCGGAACCCGCTCATTCTGTTCGGACTGGGTCCGGTGTACGTCTTCTTGATTCAATACCGGTTCAATCGGAGCCAAGCCCGGATGAAAGAACGTCTGAATACGTATGCCGTGAACGCCGGCATTCTTTTCCTTGCCGGAACGTTATGCTGGGCAATCGGCTGGAAAGCGTTCGTATTGGTTCAGGGACCTGCCTTTCTGTTCTCCGGGCTGGCCGGCTTCTGGCTGTTCTACGTTCAGCACCAATTCGAGCATACGTATTTTGAAAAAAACGAAGACTGGGACCACGTTGATGCAGCTCTTGCAGGGAGCTCCTTCTACAAGCTTCCGCGCATTCTGCATTGGTTTACCGGGAACGTCGGCTATCATCATATTCATCACCTCAGCCCCCGCGTCCCGAACTACTATCTGGAACGGGCTCACGAGGAGAATACGATGCTCCAAAGCGCGTATCCCATCACCTTGCGGTCCAGTTTTCGATCGATTCGTTACCGGATTTGGGATGAGAACCGGAAGAAGCTGATGGGCTTCGGCTACATTAAACGATTCAAAATGAAAAACGAGAGTATCTGACCCCGCATTTACGGCAAGCTTCCTATCGGGAGTCCGTCTCGCGATACGTAAAATAATCGAAATCCGCGTGCGTTCTGCGGCCGCTCAGGTCCTGCGCGCAAACCCCGATAAAGGCTCCGGTGAAGCCCTGGTCGAAGCGGAAGCCGGCCGTCACCGATTCGGCGTGCTCGTCGGAAATTTTGCTCGCGTCGAGCACCGGACCGACGGCCGTCCAGCTTTTGCCGTCGGGAGAGTAATGAAACTGCAGCCGCTCATGATCCAGCGACGCCTTCAGATAGACGCGCTCCCAGCCTTCCACCGAGACCGGAGCTTCCAGCGGCTCGTCGTATTTGCCGCGGTCGCTCGACATGATGCCGAGGCATTTTCCCCGTTCTTCGTCGCGGCTGATATACAGGTAATAATAATTTTTCGTATTGTAATAATAAACGAGCCCGGCCAATTGCTGGTACGTCTCCGGCTCAAATTCCACGGCCGTCTCCGCTTCGGCGGCGAACGCCTGCTGCCTGCGGGCGATCAGGCTCTGCCGCTGCGTCGAATAGAGCGACTCCCTCCCCTTCAGCCGCAGATAGCCCGGGCGCTCCTTGAGCGTCGCCCAGTCATCGCCGACCGGCTCCCGCAGGGAATTCAGGTGGATGCCAAGCGTATCGCCGTCGAAATGGTCCGTTTCCTGCTCCGGCGCAAACGGATGCTCCGGCAGGTCGGGGGCCTGCACCTCCGCATGCGGGCTGTTGCCGCCGCCGGCCAGCCGGAGCCAGCCGTCCGCCATCCACTCCATGCGCTGCAGCGCCGTTTCCCGGCCGAGGTTGCAGTTCATCGACGGCCGCAGCGGCCGCCCGCACAGATGGGCGATGTACAGCTCGCCTCCCTGCGTTTCGACCAGACTGGCGTGACCGGCCCGCTGAAGCTCAAGCTCCGGCTTTCCGGCCGACGTCAGCACCGGACCCTCCGGGTCGACCTCGTAAGGGCCGAACAGCGATAGCGAGCGCGCGACGGTGACGGCGTGTCCGGCGCGGGTGCCCCCCTCGGCGGTCATCAGGTAATAGAAGCCGTTATGCTTATACAGGTGCGGACCTTCGGTCAGCCCGAGCGGCGTTCCGCGGAATAGATTATAGACCGGTCCCGTCAGCCGCCGTTCCGGTACGGAATATTCCTGCATCAGGATGCCGCCGAAATGATTTTTCCCTTTCCGGTGATCCCATACCATATTGAGCAGCCACTTGCGGCCGTCGTCGTCGTGGAACAGGGACGGGTCGAAGCCGCTGCTGTTCAAATAAACCGGGTCGGACCACGGGCCTTCGATCGAATCGGCGGTGACCAGATAGTTATGCGCGTCCTTGAACGGGCCCAGGTGGCTTTTCACGTCGGTGTAAATCAAGTAAAACATGCCGTCCGCATAGGTTAAGCACGGCGCCCACACGCCGCCGGAATCGGGATCGCCGACCATATTCAGCTGGCTCGTGCGCGTTAACGGATGGGTGAGCAGCCGCCAATTCCGCAGATCCCTCGAATGATGGATCTGCACGCCGGGAAACCACTCGAACGTCGAGGTTGCGATATAATAGTCGTCTCCCACCCGAAGGATGGACGGGTCGGGATTAAATCCGCGCAAAATCGGATTCATAATGCTGGACATCGTAAACAGCCCCTTTTCCGCAGTGTAACCGCTTTACTCAAATGATAGGTGATCATACTAGAATTATCAAGGTCCCGCTTGCTGGAATTCAAGCGCTCAAAATAAGTTCTCGGCTCATCTTGAAAACTACCGGCCTGCTATGTCACAATCAATGAGGGACGAACTAGACAACGCAATCGATAGAATCGATTCCAAAACGAGGAGGACATGAATCTTGAGAACGATCAAGCTCGGAGTCAGCGAACTGGAGGTTCCGGTGATCGCGGTCGGCTGCATGCGTATTAATTCGCTCGATAAGGCCGGGGCGGAACGCTTTGTGCAGACGTCACTGGAGCAGGGCGCGAACTTTTTCGATCATGCCGATATTTACGGCGGCGGCACCTGCGAGGAAATTTTTGCGGATGCTATTCATATGAACGCGGATATCCGCGAGAACATTATTTTGCAGTCCAAATGCGGCATACGCAAAGGGATGTTCGATTTTTCCAAGGACCATATCCTGTCGTCGGTCGACGGCATCCTGAAGCGGCTGAAAACCGATTACCTCGATATTCTGCTGCTGCACCGTCCGGATGCGCTCGTCGAGCCCGACGAAGTGGCGGAAGCGTTCGACACCCTGCACAGCTCGGGCAAGGTGCGCCATTTCGGCGTGTCCAACCAAAACCCGATGCAGATGGAGCTTCTGAAGAAATCGGTGAAGCAGCCGATCGTCGCCAATCAGCTGCAGCTCAGCATCACGAATGCCACGATGATCTCAAGCGGCATTAACGTGAATATGGAGAACGCCTCGGCCGTAGGCCGGGACGGCAGCGTGCTCGATTACTGCCGCCTGAACGATATTACGATCCAGCCGTGGTCGCCGTTCCAGTTCGGCTTCTTCGAGGGCGTGTTCCTCGACAATCCGAAATTCCCGGAGCTTAACAAGAAGATCAACGAAGTGGCGGAGAAATACAGCGTGACCAACACGACGATCGCAATCGCGTGGCTTCTGCGCCATCCGGCCCAAATGCAGCCGGTCACCGGCACGATGAACCTCGAGCGTCTGAAGGACTGCTGCAAAGCGGCCGACATTCGCCTGACCCGCGAAGAATGGTACGAAATTTACCGCGCTGCGGGCAACGTGCTGCCGTAAGCTTCGCGCCGCGGCCGGTAAACGCTCTTAGGCTTAGCCGGCAGGCGCGCCTTAAACGCAGCAAAGCTGAGCAACCTCCCGTCTGTGAAGACGGAGGTTGCTTTTGTTTTGGCCGAATTTTGGAACAGCCTTGGTATCCGACCCCATCAAATTGAATCGTCTCCAGAAAACCGTTCCTCCCCTGCCGCTCCTTACGTTTCCGCCAAAGCGACGAACAAGTCGATTTCGTTGTCCGGCTCCTCCGGCCGGTAGCGCTCGTCCCAGACTTCGATATCGAAACCGGCCGGCCGCCGCGCCTGCTGCCGCATCCATTCCCCGTACAGCTTATCGTAAGACGTGCCAAGCTGGGATTCAGGGCCCCTGTGCGTATACGCCAAATAATCGCTGGCCGGGAACGACCGTAACGTGAGGCCTTCCGGCAATGTCGAATGCTCCGCAACCTGGTACCCGATCAGCTGGGTAAAGGCAACCGTATGCGGATTAAATCCCGGCTTCATCGGATAAACCTGGATAAGCAGGACCGCGTCCGATACCCGATGCGATAGCGTGTCCCGGCAAGCCAATACGCGGTCATACGCCTTCTTGCCCAGCTCTTGTTCCTCGATCTGCGGCAGCGTCGCCTCATAAGCAACACCCGCCACCATGAACGAATCTCTCTTAACCACGGCAGGTTCTGCAAACATGTTCATCACCCTTTTCGCATAATTTTTTTTGGCGTCATCCTTCGGATTCCGGGTCGGCCAGGCCGCAATTTTTCATCCACAGGAGCAGCCCCTTTAGTGAATCCAGGTTTCCGTATGATACGCTTTCATAAAATCGAGCAGCTTCTCGAGCACCTCGACGCCTGCCGTCTCCGCTTCTTTCGCCGTTTGCAGCAGATGGATCGCCTTATCCGCTTCCGCCGGATCCTTCGGCGAGCCCCCTTGCGGAAAAGGAAACATCCGGCGCAGCTCATTGAAAGCCTCAGCCGCGGCGGCAAAATGCCGGCCCGCTTCCGCCGCCCTGCCCTGCACCGTGCGTTCCACCACGTTGGAGCCGTTCCACTGCCTCGCCAGCAGCTCCAGAAAGCGGACCGCATGCTCCCTTGCATCCGCGACGACCGCCGTATTATAGGCGTTGCCCTGCTCATCCGCGGCTCGACGCTCCATGGCCCCAATCCAGGCGTCATACCCCGCAAGACCGATGGCAAAGCGGTTTTCAAAAATATGCGTCCATTCCCGTCCCCGCTCGTGATCGACGATCATGTCGAGCGCCATGCGCAGCATCTCGTATTTGGAATGCGGCAGGCTTTCCACGATTGTGGTCACGAACAGCAGATCGATTTTCGGATGGGCGAATTCCTCGTACGTGATCGTCCCGTCCTTGGCATTATCCTTCCCGTAGAAAAGACGGCGCTCGTCGTCATAACCGTAAATAAGTCCGAATTCCGGAGTAAACAGGTCGAATGTGATGGCGGGAACGCCCCGGTCGATCGATGCCTGCACCAGCGCGATCGTTTTCTCGACCTTGTCCGGAGGGACAGGACATACCGGATCGGCCAGACAGCCGGTAAAACCGAGATTGCACAGATTGCGCCTCAGAATATACCCGCCGGGAAACGAGGTCGGGCCTGCAATGTTAATGCTGACCGGGTCGATGTTCATCCGGAACGCGTGCCCGGTGTAGCCCATCACTTCCGATAACGAGAGGTATTTCTTGTCCGTATAGCTGACCGCGCCGTATATGGCTGCGGCCGCAGACGTCCATGTGCGCGTCCAATCCTTGTCGTCAGGCAAACGAATTCGGCCTCCTTCAGCCTTATAAATGAGGGGGAGAGAGCACCTTACGCCGCGGCAAACCGAGCTCGGAGCGTCTTTGCACGTACAGCGAGATGGTTTGGCGAATACGCTCCTTCTGCAGCTTCGCACGGGAGCGGGACAGCGAATTATAGA
Source organism: Paenibacillus humicola (assembly GCF_028826105.1). Lineage (NCBI taxonomy): Bacteria > Bacillati > Bacillota > Bacilli > Caryophanales > Paenibacillaceae > Paenibacillus > Paenibacillus humicola. Next base: position 246,591 of record NZ_JAQGPL010000001.1, on the reverse strand, counting down.
CGCCTGCACTCGTCGTCTGGAACATTGCCGCGATTTCGGCTGGCTGCAGCTCGCCGAAGAAACGCGCTTCGAAGATGGCCCGCTCCCGCCCGCTCAGGCAGTGCAGGATCAGCCGGATATTTTCGAGCAGCTCCCGGCGCATCAGATGCTCCTCCGGATTCAAGCTGTGTCCGGCTTCCTCCGAAGCGTGGCGAGCCAGATGGAACAAAATGCTGTCGACATCGCTCCAGTCCACATGACCGGCGGACCGGTCCTCATCCTCCGCCGCGTTCGCCGGGGCGAAGCTGGTAAACGGGCGTTCCCGGCCGAACGGCCCGCCGCGCCTCAGCTTCATGTTTGCCTGGTTGCGCACGATGCGGTGAAACCAGGGCCGAAACCGGCTTGTATCCGCCAATGTGCCGAGATGCAGGAAAGCCCGGATCAGCGCCTCCTGCACGATATCCTCCGCCAGATGCGCGTCCTTCGTCAGTCCTCCCGCGAGTCCGAGCGCCTGTGCGCGATGCCTCCGCACCAGCTCCCCGAACGCCTCGCGATCGCCCGAGCGGGCCCGTTCCACAAGCTCGCTCTCCGGGCTTCCGTCCTGTTCCTGTCGTGCATACGTCGTAAGCGCCGCCTCCGGCTTCACATTCATCCCCCCATACTCCAGATGCCGGCCGCCGCGAAAATCTATCACCAGAAGAATAAAAAATATAGCGCTCCCTTAACCTTACCATAGCCATCCGCATCTGTATCCGCTTTCTTGCGGGATAAGAGCAGCGACTCAGGCCGTCTCCTGCGGCTTGGCGGTGATGTTACGTGCCGGCTCATCGCCGCCAAGTCTTTAAGGCCGCCCCAACGATTGCCGCTTTTTTTCACATACGCCGCGGGCGAAACTGGAATAAGGCAGGAAATTTTCTGAGTGAATTATCATTTTTCGCCCCCCCTTATAATTCGGGACAGCTTCGATCCTTTATAGGGAGAGGAATTATTTAGGAAGAAAGGAGCCGGAATGAAAAAATTATCGATTGCAGCCGCAGTCATGATCGCCTGTACTTCGCTTACCGGTACGGGCATCAGTGCAACGACGGCGGTTTTTAAAGATGTTCCGGAAACAAGCCCTTATTTCACTTATATTCGCGACCTGCAGGCACTCGGCGTAGTGAATGGCATTACCGGAGGCGAATTCGCTCCGCAGCAAACGCTGACCCGCGCTCAGTTCGCTAAATTGGCCGCGACCGCTTTTCAGCTGAAGGATTCGGGAAGCCCTGCGCCTTTCACGGATATCCGGGGCCACTGGGCTGCCTCCAGCATACGAGCCGCTTATCAGGCCGGTATTGTAAACGGCACGTCCGATACGACCTTCTCGCCGAATGAGCCGGTCAAACGGGAAGAAGCCTCCGCCATGATCTGGCGGTATGCGCAGAAGCAGGGGCTCTCTTCCGGCGCCGCGCTGAAGTTCAGCGAACAGCCGGATTCCTGGGCGGCGGAAGGAATCAGCGGTATTATTGCCCATGGCTGGTACAGTAAAGACGTCGCCCAACAGGACGACGTTTGGTCGTACCGGCCGCAAGCCGCCATGACCCGCGAGGAAGCGGCCGCCTTAATCGATCTGTCGATGAAGGAGGTTCCCGGCAGTTTGACGGCGGCGCCCGATCCGTCAGCGTCCGTTCCGGCAGCACCTGCGCCTGTGGAGCCTGCTCCGCAGACGTATGCTCCGGCAGCGCCTGCGCCCGCGGTGTCCGCTCCGCCGGCAACCGCTCCGGCAGCGTCTGCGCCGGCTCCATCGGCTTCCGCTCCGTCATCGCCGGAGCCGACAGTCACCGCTCCGCCGGCATCCGAGCCCGTGACGTTATCGCCCGCGGCGTTCACAACGGCGGTGAAGACGACGACCGCTCCCGTAAAGCCGCCCGGCAACGGCGTAGCATCCGGCTTGCCTTCGGGCAGCGTCCCTTACGGAAGCATGGTGGTCTTGAGCGCCAAACCGGAAGCCGCCATCTACTACACGACGGACGGCAGCGATCCCCGGACATCGCTCAAGCGCAAGCATTATACGGCGCCGATTCCGGTGCTGGGCAGGCTGCATTTGAAAACAAGCGCGGTCTATCATCCGGATTCCGGCAAAACGGAAGTAAGCGCCGTATCCCTTTACGATTATGTGCCGGTAGGAACGCCGCCGGCGCCGGCTGCCGGGCTGTACGATTCGCTCGACAATTTTAAGCGGCTGGCCGACCGGACGAATATTTATATCGCGACGGATCACCCCGGTTATTTCGGCAGCGACGCGAAACGGATGGCGCGTACGTCGACCGCACCGGGAAGCATTGTGTATCATACGAACACCGATATCACGTCCGTGCTCTTTTACAGCTACTTTTTCACCGGGATCGACATGGAGAAAAACCGGATTTTCGCTTCGGCGGACGGCAAGACCTACAAGGAGGTCGCGGCCAATTCGTTCCCGGTCGGCAGCGCTTCGGGCAACTGGCAGCAGTATGCCGTCGAGGCCAATTCGTTTCCGGCGGGAACGCGCTATTTGAAAATCCAGCTGAACGGGGCCGCCAAAGCCTGGTCTCCGCAGCTTTCCAGGGTATCGATCAATCGAATCACCGCTTCCGTCGGCGTCAAGACGGCCCGCAGCGCAGGAGCGCTTCAGGTTACGCTGTCTTCGGCCAGCCAGGGGGCGCGGATCTATTACCGCTGGGACAACGCGTCTTCGTTCAAAGCCTACTCGGGACCGCTGAACCTGACCGGCTACAGCGTGCTCGAAACGTATGCCGTCAAGGACGGCAAGGAGCCGAGTCCGATCCGCAAATATAAGCTGAACGGGAGCAGCGATTACGAGGTCGATACGTTCGGCCAAATCGCCGCAGCGAATTTTCCGGAGAAGGTGACCAGCGATCAGCAGCTGAAAGCCGACGCATCGGCGGACGCCTCCTATTACGGCAGCCTGCAGCCCCCTACGGATCTTGACAGCTACGGAGGGTTATCCGGCAGCGCGGCCAAATACGGCATTAAAGGCACCGGGTTTTTCGCGGTTCAGCAGCTCGGCAGCCGAAGGGTGTTGAAAACGCCAAACGGCGACGTTTTCTTCAGCCTGGGGATGAACGGCATCACGACCGATGAAACGTATACGATGATCAAAGGCCGGGAGCAGGAATTCGAATCGATTCCTTCCTCCGACGGGCAGTACAAGCCGGCCTTTATCGGATCGGATCATGACGGCTACTCGTTCTATATGGCGAATAAATTCAAGAAAACGGGAGCGTTTCCGACAGACGCATCCTTCTATAAGGAAGCGGTCGGCCGGCTGAAGAAATGGGGCTTTAACAGCGCCGGCGGCTACTCGCCCGAAAAGTACGGCAGCGCGAACAAGTTTCCTTATACGCGCATGCTGCCGCTGGATTTGAACTGGAACAAGCTGGACGGCATTTCGATCTTCGATATTTTCGCGCCGGGAGCCGAACAGAAGATCGATGAGGCGTTCGCCAAAGCGCTGCCGCCGAACAAAAACGATCCGTATCTGATCGGGTACTTCATCGGCAACGAATTCGATTACCAGAAATTTTATTCCAACGTGCCGAAGCTGAAAGCCAGCTCCGCCGCCATTAAAGGCCGTCTCGTCCAAATGCTGAAGGATAAATACCAGACGATCGATTCGTTCAACCGGAACTGGGGGACAAGCTTTACCTCCTTCAGCCAGCTGGGCGACGCGGACCTTCCGGTTAGCACTTCGCAATCATGGGCGGACATGGATATGTTTTTCCGGTATTACCTCGATACGTTCTACGGGTCGGTTTCGCGGATTTACCACAAATACGATCCGAACCATCTCCTGCTCGGGGACCGCTGGATTACGACCGCCTTCCACAACGCGAAATTCCGCGACGTGCTGGCGGAGGTCGAAGGCAAATATTCGGATGTCATCAGCATCAACTATTATTCGTATAAAATCGAATCCGACCTGCTGAAGGATGTTTATTCGAAATCGGGCGGCAGACCGATTCTGATGAGCGAATTCGGCTACGGCACCGGGGAGCAAGGGCTGCAGCCGCTCCTGCCGAATGCGGCCGTGAACCAGTTCCAGCGGGGCATGCGCTACCGCAACTACGTGGAGGGCGTCGCCAGTCTCGGCTATGTCGTAGGCGCCCATTGGTTCAACTACGTGGACCAGGCTCCTCTGGGCCGGTATTGGCAAGGCATCGGCTCCTGGGCGGAGCGCTACAATTCGGGCGTTCTGAACGTCGCGGACCGTCCGTACAAGGCGTTCCTTACCGGCGTCATGCAGTCGAATGACGATATTTATAAGGTGCTGCTTGGGGAACAGCCGAAGTTCTATTACGATTTCAGCCAAAAATAACGGATACCGCAGAGCCAAAGAAGCATTCGGCACGCTGCACGCAAAAAGACCGCTAATCGCGGTCTTTTTGCGGCTGCTGCCGATTACCGAAGTGTCGATTGTCAAACGTCTGCGGTTCTGCCTGGCCTCGACAGACTATTTTTGTTCGCGGGCTGCCCGCATGGCCGCCGTCTCCTCTTCGTTCGGACCGTAAATGCCGGGCGAGGCGATCCCCGCCTGGCGCATCAGGATCGTCATTTGGCCGCGGTGATGAATCTGGTGGCGGACCATCATGGACAGCAGCTGGCCGTAGGTCATCTTTCTGCCGAACAGATCCAGCGTTTCCTGCAGCTTAGCATCCGACCACTGCCCGGATATGGCCGAAACGGCCTCGCCGCTCACGCTGCGGTACGCATCCGCGATGGCAGCGGCTGTGGATGGCCGCTCTTTGGGCGCGTTTAACTCCAGGCCGACCGTGCCAAGAAAAAAACCGACGGATCCGGTCACGTGCCAAGCCAGGTCGCCAAGCGTGCGCGGCTGCGCCTCCGATACCGCCTGCGTCAGCGAGGCGTCGGTAAGCGCATCCAGCACCTTCAGCGTCAGGGATGCTTCCAGCTTCCAGTCCTCCAGAAAACCGTTCAAGCTGTTGTACATGTGGGTGATCTCTCCTTTTGTTTTGGAATTTGTACCGCTTGATGCTGTTCGCTTGTCAAACCCGGCAAGCATACGATTATGTAGTGCGGCATCCATAATATGATCTTACCCCTTTTTCCTAGATAAAGAAATAGATTCCGTTTTGTCGATGCCGTCCCGGCAAGCTTTCTCTCTGCTGGCATGTGCCGGAATGGAAGGGTATAATAGAGGATAACAAAAATAGAGGCAAAGAAGGGAATTCGATGGCAAGACGATTAGTGGCGCTGTCCTGCATGATCCTCGGCATAGGCATCTTTCTCTATCCGACGGTTAAGGACCGCTATGAAACCCACGAGCAGCAAAAAATATTGTCCGAGTGGCAGGACAATTTGAAGGAGCTCGAACAGCCCGACCCGCAGATTGATTCCGAGCCGGATGCTGCCCGCGAGCAGGCGGTCAATACGGTTCCGGTCTCGGACGAAACCCAGCCGCAGCAGCCGCAAACGGAGCCGGCATTGAAGAAAATCCCGCCCCAGTACAAGCCCGAAGGCGTACTGACCATCGATAAAATCAATTTAAAGCTGCCGATTTTGACCGGCGCGACGAAGGCGCATATGCTGGTTTCCGTTGCCAGCATCGCACATACGGGCAAGCCGGGCGAAGTGGGCAATTATGCAATCGCCGGCCATCGGAATCTAACCTACGGGAAAAACTTCAACCGACTCGACGAAATGAAGGTCGGCGACTTGATTAAAGTGGACACGGGAACCAAGCAATTCATCTATAAAGTGGATCAGAAGTTATATGTAAAACCGACGGACGTCTGGGTATTGGAAGGCAACGGCAAAGACCGGGAAATTACGCTTGTCACCTGCCATCCGATGGGACACCCGACTCACCGTCTCATTGTAAAAGGAAAGCTTGTAGAAACGAAAGATAGCACGCTGTAAGAGCGGAATACGAACGTGATCGATACTTTCCACGAAAAAAGCAAATCCTGCGAAAGCCGGAGACGCAAAACTAAAGGGCCTTCCTTAGCACAGCCTAAGATGGCAGCCAGTTACCGAAGGGAAAGTTTTTTTGTGTCTCCATAAAGTATGGTGCCGCATGAATTCCTTATTCCGGAATAGCTTGTCGCATATTCAAGCGCCCTCCTTCCGCCCTCGAAAAAGCCCAGCGAAGCGATAAAATAACACATCCTACATCCTTCGAATCCAACCGCTTCTCCCGGCATGGTTCGCATGACCGATCCGGCCTTTTAACCTCCCCCATCGGGACAAATCATTGAATCCGGTGCCCGGACGCGCTCCCGCCGAATGGATCTTTCTCCCCACACAATCTAGCAAAATAGTCGTTATAACGAGACCCGCCTCTTTTCGACCGGAAGTCTCACCAAAAGGGGAATTTTGTAGAAAATTTGTAATTTTCTCTAGCAAACCAAAAAAACCTATGCTATAGTACTAGGTATAAGTACATATATTTCGGTACTTTCTACCGATAAAGGCAAATCCCGCGAAAGCTGGAGACGCAAAACTAAAGGGCCTTCCTTAAATTTCCTTAAGATGGCAGCCAGATACCGAAGGGAGAGTATTTTTTGTGTCTAAAAACGCGCTCTTTTTGTCGTTTTTTGTCGTTTTTATGTTGTTATCTGCTCCTTTAGCCGCATATGCCGACTCTAACCCTTCCTTCGTTGACACAAGCTCCTTAGCCGACGGAATCATCCGACTCGACTATCCGCTCCAAACCGGCCAGGCCGGAATCGTACGCATCAGCAAAGGTAACGTCAAGTATGATTATCCGTTTGAGCAAGGGGCCAATTACCCGCTGCAAATGGGAAACGGCGATTACACCGTGATCGTCGGGGCCGCAATCGGCGGAAACAAATATAAAGTCGTCGCGCAGCAAACCGTTTCGCTGAATATGCAGAACGAATACGCCGTTTTCCTGCAATCCATCCCGATCATCGATTGGACGCCAACAACCAAAGCCGTACTGAAAGCCAAACGTCTAACCGCAAACCTCAAGTCGGATAAGGATAAAGTTGCGGCCATTTATACCTACATAACGAAGAACTACAAATATGACCTCAAAAAAGCGCAGACGGTTGAAGGGAACTACGTCCCGAACCTCGATAAGATTTACGCTTCGTACCGAGGAATCTGTTATGATTATGCTGCGCTCTTCGCCGCGATGGCCAGAAGCCAGGGCATTCCCACCAAGCTGGTCATGGGATATGAAGCGCATAACCCCGCTATCTATCACGCATGGAATCAAGTGTACCTCAAAGACCTGAAGAAATGGGTCACGATCGATACGACCTACGACTCAGCCCTGATCCAAAGCGGACAAGCTGCTGCCATGTATAAAAATGAATCCAGCTATAAATCAACTAAATTCTACTAGTAATGGTTTATTATAGTTTAAAATAGCAAATGATTGTTAAATACGCACCTATGGTGCGTATTTCTTATTTTCCCTGCGGATATAGATTTGATCGGACCTCCGATATATAATGAAGGATGAATCAATATCCTGTATATAACAGAGACAGGAAAGTATGATAGAAAATTGATAGGAGGGAGGAACCGCTTATTTGAACGATAACACCTTCTTTGGACTCAAGTTAGCAACTTCGTTGCTAGCAGAAATGGAGGCAACATACAGAAAATGGTAAAGAGAAAGGTCAGCGCGCTGCTCGTCATGTTCATGATGCTTCTGCAGTGCAACTACGGGTTCGGCTTCCTGACGCAAGCAAGTGCGGCGGCCATCCCGGACAACATCATCGATAGTGTAACGATGTCGGTTTACGATTCCGCCGGACATCCGGTAACCGACACGGTTTATGACCAGAATTCCAGGGTGAAGCTCGACTATAACTGGTCGCTGCCGGATGGCCATGGTTATCATGCCGGGGATGAATTCACCTTCACGCTTCCCCAGGCCTTTTTACTATATAACGATATCCATGGGCCTCTTGTATCAGGCGACGAGAATGTAGGGACTTTCAGCGCCGACCATACGACGCACCAGGTCGTCATTACGTTCAACGATTTTATTGAATCGCATTTCAATATTCATGGAACGCTTTCCTTTAATACGCAATTCGATGTTTCCCATATGACTGGAAGCACGACGCAGACGGTCAGCATTCCGATTCGATCCGGCGAACAGGTTTTTACGCTTCATTTCAGACCGGACGTAAGCTCGACCATTGAGAAAAGCGGTACGGCCGCAGGCTTCAACGCGCAAAACATCAATTGGACCGTCGATGTGAACAAGGCGCTTGATACTGTGGAAAATGCCGTCGTGACCGATTCGATCCCTGCAGGCTTGGGTGTTCCGGTCACCGTATCCGTCTATGACTTGAACGTCAATCTGGACGGAACGGTCAGCCAAGGAGCGCCTGTCGACAGCAGCAAGTACACGGTACATACGGACGGCAATGTGCTTAAAGTCAACTTCACGGACAGCCCGATCCATTCGGCTTACCGCATTCAGTATACGACCCCGATTAACGGCAGCGCCAATGGAAACTCGTATACCAATACGGCTGCATTCGAAGGAAGCAACCTGCCGTCCGTTGAAGCATCCGCAACCGTTGAAGTTCAACGCGGCGGCCCTCTGAGCAAGTCGGTGATCAAGTACGATCCGATTGCGCAGACCATTGATTGGGCCATCAAATACAACTATGACGGGCAGTCGATTGCGCAGTCCGACGCTTCGGTAACCGACTTGTTCGACGATGAGCTGGCGCTTGTTCCGGGCTCCGTCCATGTCTTTCCCGTTACGCTGGATTCCAGCGGCAAGGAAATACTCGGGCATGAAGCGACCGGACAATTTACGGTAACGCCCGTGACAGCGACCGGGAAGAACGGCTTCAAGGTGCAGTTCAACAGCGGCATTACTTCCGCTTATCAAATCGTGTATCGAACAAAGGCCGTTGACCGGGTCATCAACGACACTACGGTCCGGAACGACGTTACGGTCGGCAGCGGAGCCAGCTATTCGGTTACGCATCGTCTTACGCAGTCGGTTCTGGCCAAAGGCGTCGGCGCTATCGATTATCAAGCCAAGACGGTCAGCTGGAAAATCGATCTTAACAAAGACAAACAGCCGATGAGCAATGTTGTCGTGACAGATCGTTTTTACCACAAAGGCCTTCAACTCGTACCGGGATCGCTGCTGATCAAGCAGGGAAGCACGGCGCTGGTCGAAGGCACGGATTATACGGTCGACAGCGCGGTTTCCGGCGATGCGGGCTTTAAAGTGACGTTCACGCACCCGCTGTCCGCGGCTGTCTCGATCTACTACACGACCAAGTTCAACTACGATGGGATCGATCCTGCCAGCGGCACCAGCAACTTCGACAACCTGACGACGGTCACGTGGACCGACGTTTACGGTTCGTCGCAGACGAAAACGGTCTACAATTCGTTCGTGCCGCGCAGCGAAGTGAAAAACAACGGGTTCAAGTCGGGTTCCTACAACGCAATTTCAAAGGAACTTTCCTGGAACATCGGGATCAACTATAACGGCAAAACGCTTGAGAACGCCGTTCTGGTGGACCCGCTGGAATCGGGCCAGCAGCTCGTTCCGGTTTCGCTGGCTGTGTATAACATGACGATTCCGGCCAACGGAAACGCAATTCCAGGTACGGTCGTGGACGACACCTACTATCATTATTCGGTCGATAACAGCAATACGCTTAGGGTTATTTTCGATAAACCGATTTCGTCTCCGTACTTCGTGAAGTTCAAGACGAGTCTCGCGGGCCAGCTGATCGACAGCACCGTTACCAATACGGCGAAGCTGTTCGACGGCTCCGACCAGGTATCGAAGAACCTGATGGCTTATGTCACCATCCCCCACGGGGGCGAATACGTCAATAAAACCGGCGTACAAAGCGGCGACAAAATCAACTGGACCGTCAATATCAACAGCAGTCAGTCGACGGTCAACGATGCGAAGCTGACCGATACGCCAACGGACAACCAGATTCTGCTGCCGGACTCGTTCCATCTGTACGCCACGACGGTCGCAGCGAACGGAAGTCTTGCCAAAGGCGTCGAATTAACGAAGGATACCGACTACACGCTGGATATTCAAACCGATAACAGCGGAAAGCAATCCTTCGAGCTGAGCTTCCTGCACCCGATCACATCGGCGTATATTTTGGAATATCAATCCATGATTACCGCCAAAAATTATGACACCGTATCGAATACCGCCAGCCTGAGCGGCAATAACGTAACCACGGTCACCAAGGAAACGACCACGGACGTTGTTGTCGGTGTTTCGAGCGGATCGGGCACCGGCAGCGGGGAAAGAGGCTCGCTCACGATTAAGAAAGTGGACGCTGACGACGATACCGTGCTGCTTAGCGGAGCCACCTTCGAGCTTTATAAGAAATCGGGCGATGACCTTACGCTGTTGAATACGCTGACGACGGATTCGACCGGCTCAATCGTATTCAACAATTTGCCGGCAGGCGACTATGTCGTTAGAGAAACGGCGGCACCGGCCGGATATCAGCTGGACGACAGCGACCACGCGGTCACGATCAATTCCACCGCAGGCGTTGAGCTGGATATTCCGAACAATCCGATGACGACGCCGCCAGGTGGTCCGACGAATCCTCCAGGTGGACCGACGAATCCTCCAGGTGGTCCGACGAATCCGCCAGGTGGACCGACGACACCTCCAGGTGGTCCGACGACACCTCCAGGTGGGCCGACGAATCCTCCGGGTGGACCGACGACACCTCCAGGTGGACCGACGACACCTCCAGGTGGGCCGACGACACCTCCGGGCAATCCGACGACGCCGCCGATCATTACGGGGACGCCGCCGACTGTTCCGACGGCTCCTCCGGTCAAGCCGGTGACACCTCCGGTCAAACCGGTAACCCCGCCGTCAGGTCAGGGTACGACAATTGACGGCGACAGCGGTGTTCCGCTTGGAGGCATTTCTGGCAAGCCGCCGCAAGGCACGGACGAGCTTCCCAAAACCGGAGAAACCAGTCACCTGCCCGTTCAAGCGGCGGGGCTGGCGGCCGTTTTGCTGGGTATCGTTTTATGGAGAAAAAAGTGGTTCGCTAAAGGGTAACCTTTCCGTTTCCCATCCCATAACGGCAGCCGGGCTTGTCCCGGGCTGCCGTTATGTTTTCGGGTACTCCCAGCGAAGGACCTTCGCGGCAAACCTCTTTTATCGTTCTTAAAATGACGGCCGTAGTATTTTTATCTTATATCCGTGCGGATTTGATGGCAGTATCAGGCGATACGAGATCAAGCTGCCGCCATCGAACGGGAGGAACGAAGGAATGAACACAGAACCGAAAGAGTTTGTCCGAACGAAGCCGGACAAGCTGAAGCAGCTCGTCCTGCGCCTGGCGCAGCAAGCCGGGATGCCGGAAGAAAAAGCGGACTTGCTTGCGGGGCTTTTAGTTAAAAACGACCTTCGCGGAAATTTCAGTCACGGCTCGATCCAGATCGTCCGCTATGCGCAAATCATGCGTGACGGCCTGATTAATCCGAATCCCGCGGTGAGTATAACGAGTGATCATGGAAGCACAATCGTCGTCGACGGCGACGGGGGACTCGGCTATTTCCCCGCTTCTTCGGCTGCGGAGATCCTGGTCGAGCGCTGCCGCACGCACGGCATTGCAGCGGCGGTCACCAGGAACCACGGCCACATCGGAGCGGCGGGCATTTATTCCCGTTTTCTGGCGGAGAACGGTCTGATCGGGTATGTCACGTCCGGTCACCAGCTGACCCTGAAACCGGAGGATTCCATCATGCAGGCGGCGGGCGGTTCGCCCATGTCCTTTGCCGTTCCGGCTGGAGAAGCCGTACCGATGGTCCTCGATTTCGGCGCCATGCACGATTTGTACCCGGATTCCCCGCACGTGCCGGAGCTGTTCAACCTGGCGCCGGGGCTGGTGTTCCGCAGCATGGGGATCGGTTATATGTGCCAGGCGCTCGGGGGCTTCCTCGCAGGCGTCCCGGTGGAAGAAGAACGAGCGGTACGTCGTTATTCCGGCTCCAATCAGGGATCGCTGATCATCGCGCTGGACATCAACCGCTTCATCCCGGCGGACGCGTTCAAAAGCGAAATGGATGTCTACATGCGGGTAACCAGCCAAATGAAGCCCATGCCGGGGTACGAAAAAGCGACGCTGCCCGGCGTCCTCGAGCTGCAGCGCATGCAAGCCTGGAGCGCCGAGGGCATTCCGCTCAGCCTGCACAACCGCCAGCTGCTGCTGGATACGGCAGCCGAATTCGGGGTCGAGCCGTTAATTTGACCGGTAGCCGCGTCATAATTATGAAAACCCTCTTGTATAAAATTCTTTTCGGCCATCCAAGAACAATGCATCGATAAAAATGCATAGCAAAAACCCGACCTCTCGCGGTCGGGTTTTTGATGGTGGAGGCGAGGGGATTTGAACCCCTGTCCGAAAATAACGCCACACAGGCTTCTACGGGTGTAGTCACGGTTTTGATGTCACCGACTCAAGCGCCCCGTAACCGGCTATCGAGAAGGTCAGCCTGATTGTCTTCTTCCGTCGACCCCAGGCGGAGACCGAATCGGCGTATCCCACTAAAGTTGAGCCCCTACATCCGGCACATGGGCGATGCAGGAGAGGAGCACGCTAACAGGTTGTTAAGCTGCTAAAGCGTAGGATTGTTGTTGTTTGCCAGTTAATTGGCTTTAGCGTTGATGAAGCGGACGCGTCCCCGCTACCCGCAACCCATGCTCGAACTATCCCCGTCGAATCCATAAACGCCCCCAAGCTGCATAAACGGCCTCGCTGCTTCCGCGTTCCGTTTAGCGGGTCAAGCGCTCATTCGCGGTGCGGCCATGCCGGCCGGCAGCTTCGCTTCGAGCATAAGTCGTGCAGCATGCTGCTGCTTCCTTAGTATAACACATTTACAGGCCCGGCGGGCCGGTGTCTTGCTGGCAGGCATGGTCTCGAGAACCACTTTCGGAAAATGCCCCGAGTGATGCCTCTGCGTGTTCCCGCCATGCTTACCTCAATACCTTCTGCTTCTCCTTCAGGACACGCTGGATTTCGCGCTGCGCGTCGCGCTTGGCCGCGCTTTCGCGCTTGTCGTACTGCTTCTTGCCTTTGCCAAGGCCGATCAAAAGCTTCGCATACCCGTTGCGCACGTAAATCTTGAGCGGTACGATCGTGTAGCCTTCCTGCTTCGATTGCCCAAGCAGCTTGTGGATCTGCGACTTGTGCAGCAGCAGCTTGCGCGCCCGCGTCGGATCGCTCGGGTTGTAGCGGTTGCCCTGCTCGAACGGGCTGATGTGCATGTTATGAATAAACAGCTCGCCATTGCGAATGGTTGCGAACGCATCGTTAATGTTCGCTTTCCCCGTCCGCAGCGACTTGATCTCCGTTCCCATGAGCACGATGCCCGCTTCGTACGTTTCCTCGATGAAATAGTCATGGGAAGCTTTTTTGTTCTGGGCGAGCTGTTTTCCGTCGCTCTTCTTACCCATGTCCTTCACCTCGCGGTAATCCGGATTCCAGCTCCGCAAATCCGCCGAAACCAATGGATTCGGTCTCCTGACAGGCTGATCTAGGAATCCATTGTAACAACTTTAACGAGCGAACGCAAGACGCCAAAACCGTTATAGCCGTACGTTACCGCGAGGGTGAAGCGGGACGCAAGCGCCATTGAAGGTACTACGTGCAATTCGGACATCTCAGCAAGCAGGCGGGCCTCCGGATCGCTCGTCATGTACACGAGCTCCGGAGGGCCTAATGGGCGGCCGCCAACCGTCACCGCACCTCCGAAGGCTAACGACCCGCCAAGCTGAGCGGGAAGCACTTCGGCATACTACTTCCGTTTCTTCCTAACAAAGGCCGCTGTAGCGTTGCCACCGCTTTTCTTCTTGTGCGGCTTGGCCGAAGCGGGGGCTTCTTGTCCCGAAGCGTTAATAATGCCGCTGCCCGGCGTTTTCTTGCGCTTGGAAGACCCGTCCGGAGCCGAAGCCCCATTCTTGCGGGCCGAGCCGCCGCGTCGCCCGCCGCGTTCGCCTGCCGCCGCTCCTCTCGATCCCGTACCTGCTGCGCGATTTCCGCCCGAACGTCTGCCGCCGCGGTTATCCCGGCCGCCCGTGTAATAATCGTCGTCTTCGCCGCCGTCGATAGTGCCGCTGTCGGTTCCCAGGATCGGGAGCCCCCACATGTCGGTGCGCACCGCGCCTTTACGCGCTTCGCCGTTCGGTGAATCGCCGCTGAGCCCGGGCCGGGCAGACCCCGTATCAGCACTATTGTCCTCGATGCCGAGAATCCGGTCGAGATTGTAATCGTCCTCGGGCTTCCAGCCGCGCTCCTCGTCCGCGCTGCGTCTCCGGGCGGGGATCATCCCGCCGCCCCCGGCCGCACCGCTGCCGCGGCGGCCGCTTCGCTCGCCCGCTGCGGCGGAACCGGCGGCGGCGCCGCCTGTGCGGCCCGCTTCGCGGCTCCGCCCGCCCGGCGCGTTCTCGCGCGAGCCGCGCCCGCTTCGCCCCGGCGCGCCTTCCGCGCTGCGGCCGCCGGCCGCTTCGCGTTCGCGCGGCCCGCCCTGCGCCTTGCCGCGCCCGCGGCCGCCGCCGCTCTTGCCGGCGCCAAACGCGGCTCTATCGCCGCGCCTCGCGCTGCGCGCTTCCACCATCGTGAAATCGATGGTGTATTCGCTCATATTGACATTCTCGACGCGAATGCGCACCTCATCGCCGATGCGGAATATTTTCGACGTGCGCTCGCCGATCAGCAGCATATGCTGCTCGTCAAAATGATAATAATCGTCGGCCAAGTAGCTGAGCCGGATCAAGCCCTCCACCGTATTGTCAAGCTCGACGAAGATGCCGAAGCTCGTCACGCTGCTGATGATGCCGTCGTATTCCTCGCCGATCTTGTCCAGCATGAATTCCGCTTTTTTCAGCTTCTCCGTATCGCGCTCCGCCTCAACGGCGACGCGCTCCCGCTCCGAAGACTGCTGCGCGATGTCCGGCATTTTCGCAGTCATCGCCTCGAGGCGCGCGTCCGGCAGAAAACCGCCGTTCTCCAGCACCTCGCGGATGACACGGTGGATGATAAGGTCCGGGTACCGCCGGATCGGCGACGTGAAATGCGAATAAAACTCCGCCGCCAGGCCGAAATGGCCCAGGCTCTCCGCCTCGTAGCGCGCCTGCTTCATCGAGCGCAGCATCACGGTCGAGATAACCGTCTGCTCCTTCGTCCCGCGAATTTCCTCGAGCAGCGATTGCAGCGCACGCGGATGGATCGCATTTCCTTTACCTTTCACTTTATACCCGAAATTCGCCGCGAACTGCACGAAATGCAGCAGCTTCTCCGAATCCGGATTTTCGTGAATCCGGTACAGAAACGGCACGCGCAGCCAGTAGAAATGCTCCGCCACCGTCTCGTTCGCCGCCAGCATAAATTCTTCGATGATCTGCTCGGCCACCGAGCGCTCGCGTTTCACGATATCGACCGGCTTGCCTTCCGCATCCACGAGCACCTTCGCCTCGACAAAATCGAAGTCTATCGCGCCCCGCTTCATGCGCATGTCGCGCAGCCGCATCGCCAGCTCTTCCATCAGCTTGAACGTATCGACGAGATCGGCGTACCGCTCGGTCACTTCCGGATCCTCGTCCTGTACAATTTTGCGGACGTTCGTGTACGTCATCCGCTCCTTTGTGCGAATGACGCTCGTAAAGACGTCGTGTCGCACCCTTTTCAGCGTTTTTGCGTCGAATTCCATCTCGCACGACATCGTCAGCCGGTCCACCTTCGGATTCAGCGAGCAAATGCCGTTCGACAGCCGGTGCGGCAGCATCGGGATGACCCGGTCGACCAGATACACGCTGCAGCCGCGGCGGTACGCCTCCCGGTCCAGCTCGGAGTTCTCGCGCACATAATAGCTCACGTCCGCGATATGCACGCCAAGCACGTAGTTGCCGTTCTCCAGCCGCTCGACGTTGACCGCGTCGTCAAGATCCTTCGCATCCTCGCCGTCGATCGTCACGATCACTTTATTTCGCAAATCGCGCCGTCCCTGGCGGACGATTTCCTCTTCGGCAATCGAATCGGGCGCGGCTTCCGCTTCCGCCGTCACCTCTTCCGGGAAGCTCTCCGGCAGCTGATGCTTGCGAATGATGGACAGAATGTCGACGCCCGGATCGTCCTTGTGCCCGAGAATTTCAACGATTTCCCCTTCGGCGGCCGAACGCCCTTCCGGATACGAGACGATGCGCGCCACGACCTTTTGGCCCGTTACCGCCCCTTTGAAGCCGTCCTGCGGGATGAAAATATCCCGGTTGATCCGCTTATCGTCGGGCAGCACAAAGCCGTAGGTCTCGTGATTTTCGAACGTGCCGACCACTTGAGTCACGGCCCGCTGCACGACGCGGACGACCTCGCCCTCCATCCGGCCGCCGCCTTCGCTTTTGGACGTGACGCGGACGAGCACCGTATCGCCGTTCATCGCCGTTTTCAAATCGTTCGCATGCAAATAGACGTCCGGATGCCCCTTCTCCTCCGGAATCAGAAACGCAAATCCCTTGGAATGCGCCTGCACGCGGCCGCGCAGCAAATTCATCCGCTCCGGCACGCCGTACCGGTCGCTGCGCGTCCGGATAATTTTCCCTTCGTGTTCCAATTCGTTCAGCATAACGAGAAACGCCTTGAACGATTCCGCGTCCCCGCCTCCCAGCTGCTCCTGCAGCTCCTGGTATGTCATCGGCTTATAGGCCTGCTCGCGCATGAAATCCAGCAGCTCCTGCTCCGTCACCATTTTCCGTTATTCCACCTCATGTACCGCGACGGGCGCCTCTGGCAAATGCTGCAGTCGTCGGTTGATAGATTCTCATATAACATATAGTATACACGAAATCCGGTTCCATCATCCGTTCCAGCCCGTTTTGTGAAAATAAAATCCCGTCCGCCCCTGCTGCAGTGAGAACCGTTGAGCGCGCCCGAATGCGGACTTCGACTCCAACCGGCAACAATGCCCGCCCGCCGCCGGCCGCAAGAAGCCGCGCCCGGTGTTTTCCAGGCACGGCTCCTTTCAAGCAATACGATCAATGCCCGCCGAACCCGGCCGCCCGTTTCCCCTGCTCCGCTTTCGCCGGGATTTCAAGCCTTGCGTTCCCCATGTACAGGATCGCGATAAAGGCGAGTCCGGCCGGGATGAGCGCCCACAGAAACATCGTGGAGACCGACGAGGACAGCGCGCCGATGATTTTGTCCAGGACGTCCTTTGGAATCGCCGCCCGCTTCTCGGGAGAGAGCAGCTCCCGCGTATCGCCGAGCAGCCCGCCGGCCGCCGCCCCGGTCTGGCCGTCGAAGGCGTCCGACAGCTTGCCGGTCAGTAAATTCCGCTGCAGGATGCCGAACACGGTAAGGCCGACCGTCATACCGAGCGAGCGGACGAAGGCCATCGTCGAGTTCGCCGAGCCGCGCTGCCGGGCGTCGAAATGGTGAATGCCGGCCATGCCGAGCACCGAGAAAGAAAAGCCGACGCCGAAGCCGGCAATAATCATATACACCGTTAGCAGCCATCTGGATGTATCCGGCGTAAGCGTGCCGAGCAAATACGTGCCGAGCAGGAAAATGACGCCGGACAAAATCATAATATTCCGGTACGACGTTTTTGACGCCATCACGCCCCCGACCTGCGAGGCAGCGACTGACCCGAGCGTCATCGGCAGCAGAAGGAGGCCGGAATTAGTCGCGGTGCCGCCCGTCACGCCCTGCACGTAGATCGGGATGTACATGGCGAAAGTAATGAACCCCGCCCCGTACAGCAGCCCGATAATTGTACTTGCGGCGAACAGCCGCTTGCGGAACATGCCGTAAGAGATGATCGGCTCCGCCGCTTTCGTCTCGACGTATAGGAAGATGGCCAGCAGCACGGCCGCGGCGGCGAACAATCCGATGATTTGCGCCGAGTCCCAGGCATATTCCTGTCCGCCCAGCTCCAGCGCGAACATGAGGCTGACGACCGAGCCGACAAGGGTCAGCGCCCCCCACCAGTCGATTTTTTGCACGGCGTGCTGGACCGATTCGCGGTAGTTGAACAGGATCAGCGCAAGCGCGGCGATGCCGATCGGCACATTGATGTAGAAAATCCACCGCCAATCGATATGGTCCGTAATATAAGCGCCAAGCAGCGGGCCTGCAAGGCTCGACGTGCCGAATACGGCGCTGAACAGGCCGCCCATGCCGCCTCTTTTTTCCGGGGGAATGACGTCGAACATGATTGTAAAAGCGATCGGCATCAGCGCGCCGCCGCCGATTCCTTGGATGGCGCGGTAGATGCTCAGCTCTACGATATTATGCGCTGTGCCGCACAGGATCGAACCGAGCAGAAACATGCCGATGCCGAACACAAAAAACCGTTTACGCCCATACATATCCGACAGCTTGCCGAAGATCGGCATGCCGGCCATCTCCGTCACGAGATAAGCCGAGGTGACCCATACATATTTATCGAGACCGCCAAGATCGGCGACGATCGTTCCCATCGCCGTCGCCACAATCGTATTGTCGATCGCCGCTACGAAAATGCCGAGCAGCAGACCGAGAATGACAAGCCCTAACTTGCTGGATTGCGGTGCCATCGTATTGTTCCTTCCTTTCCAAATGAATATTGCCGATCGACGCCGCTAAACTTTAAGCTCGCTGCCGACTGCGGCGCTTCCGCTTTTTTTCAGGACGTCCCGGTATTCGACCAGCCCGATTTTGCAGCCGGGACCGAGCTCGACCCGATTGCCCCTGACGACGTCGGCCGTTGTATGCTCCAAATAAATCGTGTCGCCCTCGATCGTACCCGCCCGCAGCTCCGCCGCACCTTGGGGAGTAAACCACTGCTTGATCGTCTGAATGGCTTTGCGCTTGACGCTGATCGTCCCGACGCCGATTTCCTTCGCTTCGCTCGGGCCGTACAGGCTGATGTCCAGCTGCTCCGCGCTCAGCAGACCGCCGACGCTGACCGCCCCCTTCACCGTCAGCCGATCGGCTTCGCACGACCCGCCGGCCGAGAGCTGTCCCCTGACCGTCATTTTCCCGCCGCGCACGGCGCCTTCGACGTCGATCTGCCCGAGCGAGGTCAGCTCTACCGCCTTCAAATCGCCGGAGATGCTCGCTTCGCCCTGAAGCCGATATTTTCGGGCGGTCATCGAGCCCTTCGAATGGCTGTTCCCCGTGCATTTGAACGACTCGCACTGAATGTCGCCGAACAGCTCCGCTTCGCCCAGTATGTTTACGCGTTGATACAGCCCGCCGGACACCGAGCCCGTGCCGGTAATGGTTACGCTTTTCGGCTGCATGCGCAAAACTCCCTTCGC
The DNA here is from genome assembly GCF_028826105.1 of Paenibacillus humicola. NCBI lineage: Bacteria > Bacillati > Bacillota > Bacilli > Caryophanales > Paenibacillaceae > Paenibacillus > Paenibacillus humicola. The sequence continues at coordinate 227,300 of NZ_JAQGPL010000001.1, read as the reverse complement.
TTTAACGTTTGTTTTATTGTCTCGCCTGTTCGCCGATCTCCGCGTTCGGATGGACGATCAGCTCGTCACGGTATTCGACGCGGCCGATTTTGCAGCCCGGGCCGATCACGACCCGGTTGCCGCGCACGATACCCGCCGTCGTCATTTCGAGCTCCACGGCATCGCCTTCGATCGCCGAAGCCCGCAGCTGCGTCTGAAAAATCGGCACGACCCAGGCCAGCAGCCGGCTCCAGTCCTTGCGCTCCGACTTGCGGACCGATATCCGGTCGCCGCCGATCTCACCGATCTGCGTCCGGCCGTAGAGCTGAATGTCCACGGTTCCCGCATTCAGAAGACCTCCGATCGTAAACCCGCCGTCCCCGATAAATCGTTCCGCCTCACAATCGCCATGGACTTTCACAATGCCGATCAGCTCGACGACCTCGCCGCGCAGCCGTCCGTGCAGCGACGCATGGCCGTTCATCAGCACCTTCGACGCCTCGATTTCGCCGTATCCGGTCAGCTTGCCGTTCATGTCGAACAGGCCGGCGGTGTGGATAGTACCTTTCACCGTACCCATTCCGTTCAGCCGGAAGCTCTCGCAGCTCAAATCGCCGTCGACCCGCCCGACGCCTTCAATGTTAACATGGCGAAAATCGCCTCCGGACGCGCTGCCGAGCCCGTTTATGTTCAGATCGGCTCGTTCCCGCTCCTCCATTTTGTTCACCCCGCATTAACCGATTTTCATTTTTAACTCTTCCACGCAATCGGACAGCGACAGCCGCTCGACCACCTTGACCCCGTTTTCGAAAAATATCCCGCCCGCTCCCGTCGTCAGGATGAAGCTGGAGACGCCCATCTTCCGAATCAGCAGCAGCTCACCGTTCCCGTTCTCGCATTTCGCAAAATGCTCCCGCAGCGTCTCCAGCAGCTTCACCCCTTCCTCGAGGCTCATCCCGCCGCCCTGCAGCATTTTATCGACAATGAAAAAAAACAACGTCTTCTCGAACGGGTAAATGGCGTCCGGCGCGTCTTTCGCCGCATACCGGTCCAGCACCACCTTCGAAACAATGTTACGTTTTATAAGCTCATCTTTGCGCAGCTCGACGTCGTAAAGCAGCGGCGAAAGCTTACCGGCGAGTTCATCGAGCGACAGATCGTCCTTCATGTTCAAAATGCGGTCGATCCGCTGCAGAATCAGCGTCTTCGGAAAAAAGGTTTCCTGCCCCGTAAAAGTCGATTTGCGGATAAACCAGTCTTCGGGGATCAGCTGCTTTCGTTTCCATCGATACAGCTGGCCGTAGGAAATACCGGTCGCTTCAAGCAGGTCCTTCTTCGAGATCAGCTCGCGCTCATCCATCTATACATCACCTCGTCACCTCCATCGTAACAAAACACTGTTACGTTGTAAAGACATTGGCAGTCTCTTGACTCAAGTTTCGCTCATTCCTGTCTCATTATAAACCCGCACGACAACCCCCAAACAGCGGCCTCAGCCCGAAATTCCCCTCCGTCTGCAGACCGAGGATCCTTTCGTTAACCGCCGATACTAAACGGCATCAATCATTAGCGGCCTGCATCATTAACGGCTTCGCACGATAGAAGTAACCCGGTACCATCAAGAAGAATCGGCTGTTGCCGGCTGTTGGCTCTGCAGCCTAGATCTAAAAAACAAAAAAGCGGGACCGGCGTCCCGCTTTCACGATCTTCATCACATTAAACTTTAACCAAATAAGCGACAATCAGCGCCGTAATGAAGAACCCGGCCGCAATTCCGATCGTCATGCGCTGCAAAAACAAATCCATGCCGCGCGCTTTCGTCTTGCCGAACAGATGCTCCGCACCGCCGGAGATGGCGCCGGACAGCCCCGCGCTCTTCCCTTTCTGCAGGAGAACGACCGTGATCAAAGCCAGCGAAAAAATAATGAGCAGTATTTTAAATGCGATTTCCACAGTTCCACCTCCCAAGCTAGGAGCGTTTCATTTGCCGCTGGTCCGTCACTACCGTGCCGAACCCAGATAGACAGCACACCTATTATAGCATTCGGCCCATTTGAATACAAGTCCGGCCGCCCCCATACCGGTTACGCCAAAAAACCCGCAGCCCTGTACGGGACTGCGGGATCGAAAGCCGGTCTGCGCCGCTTACAGCGCGCCGTTCTCGCGGAAAAACTCGAGGCAAATTTTCGCGCTTTCGAGCGAGGATTTCTCGAACTCTTCCTGCTCGACGATGTAATACTGAATGCCGACCTTCTCGGCGACGTCGAGCACGCTTTTCAGATCGACCACGCCCTTTCCGATTTCCGTATCGCGGCGGCCGTTGCCGAAATCCTTGAAATGCGCCAGCGGCACGCGGCCCGCATAGCGATTGACGTACTCAAGCGGGCTTTGGCCGCCCATATGCACCCAGCCAAGGTCGAACTCGGCGACCAGCAGCTCGGCCGGCACGTGTTCGAGCAGGTGGTCCATAATCGGTTTGCCGTTCACCAGCTTGAATTCGAAATCGTGGTTATGGTAGCCGTATTTCAGACCTGCCGCCGTCACCTGCCGCCCGCATGCCTCCAGAATCGACGCCAGCTTCGCCACATCCTCCTCCGTCGGATTTTGCGGCAGCGGCGCCCAAGGAGTGATGATGTATTTCAAGCCGATTTCCTGGGCGTATTCGATTTGCTTCGCCAGATCGGCTTCGATCTTGTCCGGCTCGTTAAAGCTGAGGCCGACGTGCGCGGAAGGCGCCTCCAGGCCGACGCCGTCGAGCACCGACTTCAGCTCCTTGGCCGGCGTGTCGAAATAACCAGCGAACTCAACCGCCTGATAGCCCATTTCGGCCACCTTGCGGATCGTGCCGAGAAAATCGTTTTTCGTCTGGTCGCGAAGCGTGTACAATTGCAAACCTACAACCGGTTTTGCCAAGTGGGTTCACCTCGAAATTCTATGATTTTGTCATACCGCCCGGTTTGGGCCGATCAGCGCAAAAGGGAGAGGCACGCGGCCGAAGCCGCTTGTTCTCTCCCTTTATTATAACGAACGTCCGGGCGGAAACTACCTCGCCATTTGGGACATTCTTTTGCCATTTTGGCCTATCCGATGGTGAGCTTACTTGAAGTTTTTCAGGTTGTAGAAGGCGCTCTTGCCGGCGTACTGCGCCGTCGAACCAAGCTGGTCCTCAATGCGCAGCAGCTGGTTGTACTTCGCCACGCGGTCCGTGCGGGACGGAGCGCCGGTTTTGATCTGGCCCGCATTCGTCGCGGCGGCGATGTCGGCAATCGTGCTGTCCTCGGATTCGCCGGAGCGGTGCGAGATGACGGCCGTATAACCGGCGCGCTTCGCCATTTCGATCGCGTCGAACGTTTCCGTCAGGGAGCCGATCTGGTTCACTTTGACGAGGATCGAGTTGCCGATGCTTTTCTCGATGCCCTGCGCCAGCCGCTCGGTGTTCGTGACGAACAGGTCGTCGCCGACAAGCTGAACCTTGCCGCCGAGCTTGCTCGTCAGCAGCTGCCAGCCTTCCCAGTCGTCTTCGGAGCAGCCGTCCTCGATCGTAATGATCGGGTATTTCTCCACCCAAGAAGCGAGCAGATCGACAAACTCGGCGGACGTGTACGATTTGCCTTCGCCTTCGAGGTGATACTTGCCGTCCTTGAAAAATTCGGTGGAAGCAACGTCCATGCCAAGGTAAACGTCGACGCCCGGCTTGTAGCCCGCGCGCTCGATGGCCGAGATGATCGTCGTAATCGCCTCTTCGTTGGAGCCGAGGTTCGGCGCAAAGCCGCCTTCGTCTCCGACGGCGGTGTTCAGACCTTTGTCCTTCAGCACCGACTTCAGGTTATGGAAAATTTCCGCGCCGATGCGCAGCGCTTCCTTGAAGCTCTCCGCGCCAACCGGCAGCACCATAAACTCCTGCACGTCGACGTTGTTGTCGGCGTGCGCGCCGCCGTTGACGATGTTCATCATCGGAACCGGCAGCACCTTCGCGTTGAAGCCGCCGAGGTATGTGTACAGCGGCACGTTCAGCGCGTCGGCAGCCGCGCGGGCCACGGCCATCGATACGGCCAGAATGGCGTTGGCGCCGAGCTTGCCTTTGTTCGGCGTGCCGTCGAGCGCGATCATTTTGCGGTCGATCAGCACCTGGTCGAGCGCGTCGAGGCCGATAATTTCCGGCGCGATGATGGAATTAACGTTATCGACGGCTTTCAGCACGCCTTTGCCGAGATAACGGCCTTTGTCGCCGTCGCGCAGCTCAACGGCCTCGTAAGCCCCGGTCGATGCGCCGGAAGGCACGATCGCCCGGCCCTTGCCGCCGGATTCGAGGGTCACATCAACTTCAACAGTCGGGTTGCCGCGGGAGTCAAGCACTTCGCGCGCGTAAACGTCGGTAATCATGGACATGGGACGAAACACTCCTTCGAACTTGAAATGAAAAAACCGCTACTACACACTGTACAATCTTTGTCCGGTAAAAATCAACCTCAGCCTTCGGCCAGCGACCGGCCCGTCATCTCGGCCGGCTGTGGCAGCTCCAGCATCGAGAGCATCGTCGGCGCGAGGTCGGCCAGAATGCCGCCTTCGCGGAGCGAAACGCCCGCCTTCGTCAGAATGAACGGCACCGGGTTGGTCGTATGCGCCGTAAACGGGCGGCCGTTCTCGTCGATGACCATATCGGCGTTGCCGTGGTCGGCGGTGATCAAGCAGACGCCGCCTTTGGCAAGCACCGCTTCGACGACTTTGCCGAGGCACTCGTCGGTCGCCTCGACCGCCTTGATCGTCGGCTCCAGCTTGCCGGAGTGCCCGACCATGTCGGGATTGGCGAAATTCAGAATAATCGCGTCGTGCTTATCCGCTTCGATTTCCTTCACCGCCGCTTCGGCTACCTCATAGGCGCTCATCTCCGGCTTCAGGTCGTAGGTCGCGACCTTCGGCGAATTGATCAGAATGCGCGTCTCGCCCGGAAGCTCGACGTCGCGGCCGCCGCTGAAGAAGAACGTGACGTGCGGATACTTCTCGGTTTCGGCGATCCGCAGCTGCTTCTTGCCTTGCTGGACGAGCACCTCGCCGAGCGTGTTGTCGAGGTTTTTGGGCTTGTACGCCACATAACCGTCGACACTTTCGCTGAACAGCGTCAGGCAGACGAAGTACAGGTTCTGCGGAAATTTCGGCCCGCGGTCGAAGCCGCGGAAGTCCGAGTTCGTGAACACCTGCGACAATTGAATCGCCCGGTCCGGCCGGAAGTTGAAGAATACGACGGAATCTCCGGATTCGACCGTTGCCGCCGGCGTTCCGTCTTCCTTCACGATGACCGTCGGCATGACGAATTCGTCGAATACCGATTTCTCGTACGATTCGGCGACCGCCTTGACGGGGTCGGTATACTGCGGTCCTTCCCCGTATACCATCGCGCGGTACGATTTCTCCGTCCGCTCCCAGCGCTTGTCGCGGTCCATCGCATAGTAGCGGCCCTGCACCGTAGCGACTTGACCGACGCCAACTTCGGCGATTTTCGCCTGCAGACGTTCGAGGTAGCCCTTCGCGCTGTCCGGCGCTACGTCGCGGCCGTCGAGGAATGCGTGGATGTAAACGTCTTTCAAGCCTTCTTTCTTGGCCAGGTCAAGCAGCGCGAACAGGTGCTCGATATGGCTGTGAACGCCGCCGTCGGACAGCAGGCCGTACAGGTGCAGCTTCCTGCCGTTCTCTTTGGCATGGCGCACCGCTCCGATCAGCGTCTCGTTGTCGAAAAACTCGCCGTCGCGGATCGATTTGCTGATCCGGGTCAGGTCCTGGTAGACGATCCGTCCGGCGCCGATGTTCAAGTGGCCGACCTCGGAGTTGCCCATTTGCCCCTCCGGCAATCCGACCGCTTCGCCGCATGCCGTCAGCGTCGTATGCGGGTATGTGTTCCAGTACCGGTCGTAATTCGGCTTTTTCGCCTGCGCCACCGCATTGCCCGTAACGTCGCCGCGAAGCCCGAATCCGTCCAAAATAATAAGCGCAACCGGTTTCGGAGCCATCTTACTTCGCCCCCTCGACGAGCTGAATGTACGAAGCGGCCTCCAGGCTCGCGCCGCCTACAAGCGCGCCGTCGATGTCCGGCTGGGCCATATATTCGCGGATGTTGCCCGGCTTTACGCTGCCGCCGTATTGAATGCGGACCGCCGCCGCCGTCGCCGCGCCGTACAGCCCCTCCACGATGCCGCGGATATAAGCGATCACGTCCTCGGCGTCCTCGGAGGTCGACGATTTGCCCGTTCCGATCGCCCAGATCGGCTCATACGCGATCACGACTTCCGCCGCCTGATCGGCGCTAAGGCCTTGGAACGCGGCTTCGGTCTGCACCTTGCAGACGTCCTTCGTTTGGCCCGCTTCGCGCTCCTCCAGCTTTTCGCCGACGCAGACAATCGGCGTCAGGCCGTGCTTGAACGCGGCATGCACTTTCTTGTTCACAGTCTCGTCGGTTTCCGCAAAATACGCGCGGCGCTCCGAGTGGCCGATAATGACGTATTTCACGCCGAGATCCTTCAGCATGACGCCGCTGATCTCGCCCGTATAGGCGCCGCTGTCCTCAAAATGGAGGTTTTGCGCGCCGATCGCGATGCTCGTGCCCTTCGCCGCTTCGACCAGCGCCGGCAGCGCCGTGAACGGCGCGCAGATGACGGACTCGACGCCGTCCACCTCCGCCTTTCCTTTCACATCCGCGAAAAACTGCGACGCTTCGGACACCGTTTTGAACATTTTCCAGTTACCCGCAATAATCGGTTTACGCATCTTTGGAAAGCTCCTTTCCTACTTGTCGTTCAGCGCAACGACGCCCGGAAGCGCCTTGCCTTCCATAAACTCGAGCGACGCGCCGCCGCCGGTGGAAATATGGTCCATTCGATCGGCAAGGTGGAATTTCTCGGCCGCCGCGGCGGAATCGCCGCCGCCGATGACGGTATAAGCCGCCGTTTCCGCGCATGCCCGCGCAACGGCTTGGGTCCCGTGAGAGAACGGCTCGATTTCAAACACGCCCATCGGCCCGTTCCAGACGACCAGCTTGGAGCTCCCAATGACGTCGGCATAAATCTCGCGCGTCTTCGGTCCGATGTCGATGCCTTCCCATTCGGCCGGGATGCCGTCGATATCGACGATCCTGGTGTTCGCGCTCGCGCTGAATTCGTCGGTTACGACGATATCGACCGGAAGCAGAAACCGCTTGCCGAGCTTCTTCGCCTTCTCGATAAATTCGAGCGCCAGATCGAGCTTCGAATCGTCGCAAAGCGACTTGCCGATTTCGTAGCCCTGCGCCTTGAAAAACGTATAGGACAAGCCGCCGCCGATGATGATGTTGTCGGCGATTTCGATCATTTTATTGATAACGTCGATTTTGTCCTTCACCTTGGAGCCGCCTACGATCGCGGTGAACGGGCGTTCCGGGTTGTTCAGCGCCCTGCCGAGCACGTCGAGCTCTTTCTCCATCAGAAGGCCGGATACGGCCGGCAGATGATGCGCAATGCCTTCCGTCGACGCGTGCGCGCGGTGAGCGGCGCCGAACGCGTCGTTCACGAACAGGTCGGCCAGCCCGGCGAACGCCTTCGCCAGCTCCGGATCGTTCTTCTCTTCGCCCGGATAGAAGCGGACGTTCTCAAGCAGCAGCACGTCGCCTTCTTTGAGCGCGGCAACCTGAGCCTGTACGGCATCGCCGACCGCCTCGTTTGCCTTCGCCACCGCCTTGCCGAGAAGCTCGGACAGACGGGCTGCGGCGGGCGTCAGGCGCATTTCTTCGACGACTTCGCCCTTCGGGCGGCCGAGGTGGCTGGCCAGGATTACCTTCGCGCCGTTTTCGATCAAATAGTTGATGGTCGGCAGCGTCTCTCGGATCCGTGTATCGTCCGTAATGGCGCCGTTTTCCAAAGGTACGTTAAAATCGACGCGCACGAATACGCGCTTGCCTTTCACATCGACGTCGCGGACACTTTTCTTGTTCATCCTGTCAACCTCCGTTTCGAATCCCCGCCTGCAGCAGACGCCTTGTTCGGGCGTGCGGTCAGGCCGCCGTCCGCCGCCGGGGACCGGTCAGTATGTTTGTGGCTTTCGCCGCGCGAGTACGCCGCAAACCGCCGCGAAGGAGCTGCTTGAGGCAGCTCCTTCGCGGATATTTGACGTTCATCGCCAGGCTTCGGGGAATGACCGCCCTGCCGCGCGGCAGAGCCATCCTTCCTTATTAAAGGCCTTTGGATGCGATATAAGCAGCCAGATCGACGACGCGGTTGGAGTAGCCCCACTCGTTGTCGTACCAGGACACGACTTTCACCATGTTGCCTTCGACGACCATCGTCGACAGCGCGTCGATCGTGGAGGAAGCCGGGTCGCCGTTATAGTCGCTCGAAACGAGCGGCTCATCGGAATAATTGAGGATGCCTTTCAGCGGCCCTTCGGAAGCGGCCTTAAGCGCTGCGTTCACCTCTTCGACCGTCACGTTCACTTTCAGCTCGGCGACGAGGTCCGTAACGGAAACGTTCGGCGTCGGTACGCGGAAAGACATGCCGTTCAGCTTGCCTTTCAGCTCGGGCAGAACGAGGGAAACCGCTTTGGCAGCGCCCGTCGTGGACGGAATGATGTTTTCCGCAGCCGCGCGCGCACGGCGCAGGTCTTTGTGCGGCAGGTCGAGCACCTGCTGGTCGTTTGTGTAGGAGTGAATGGTCGTCATCATGCCTTTGACGATGCCGAATGTGTCATTCAGTACTTTCGTGAACGGCGCCAGGCAGTTCGTCGTGCAGGAAGCGTTCGAAATGATCGTATGCTGCGCCGGATCGTATTTGTCTTCGTTAACGCCAAGCACGATCGTGATATCTTCGTTCGAGGCCGGTGCGGAGATGATGACTTTCTTCGCGCCGCCTTTCAGGTGAAGCTCGGCTTTGTCCTTCGCGGTGAAAATACCGGTCGATTCGACGACGATCTCAACGCCGAACTGCGCCCAAGGGAGATTCTCCGGGTTGCGCTCCGCGAATACTTTGATCTCGCGGCCGTTGACGACCAGCGCGCCTTCCTTCGCTTCAACCGTTGCGTTCAGCCTGCCGTGCGTCGTGTCGTATTTAAGCAGATGTGCCAGCGTTCCCGTATCCGTCAAATCGTTAACCGCCACGACTTCCACATTCGGATTGTTCAGCGCTGCGCGGAATACGTTGCGTCCGATACGTCCAAAACCATTGATGCCTACTTTTACCATGTTCTCGTCCTCCTAGACTTCAATTGAAAATCATATATCTCAAGACGAAAGCGCAGGCCGCGTCATTCCGCCGCCGCTCATCCGTCAAGATCACCATTTAGACGTCTTCCTTCCCAATCTGCTTCGCAATCACGAGCGCCGCAGCTTCGTCGGTAATCAGCACGTCGTCGTGCCCGAAGCGCATAATGGCGGCGATCGCTTCGCCCTTGCTGCGGCCGCCGGCGATCGCGATCACGACCTCCGTGCCCATAATATCCTCGAGCAGAAGTCCGGCCGTCGGCATCTTGTGTACAACCGCTCCGTTCTGGTCAAAATAATACCCGAACGATTCGGCCAGCGCCCCTTCCGCTTTCAGCGCGCGGATGACTGATTCGTCCGCCCGCCTTCTGCGGGCCATCACCAGCGCGTCGCCGATGCCGTGCACGACGATGCGCGCGCTGCGGATCACGTTCACGATCTCCTGGATGTTCGGCTCCTGCATCAGCGTCGCGTACGCCTCGTCGCCGAGATGGTCGGGCACGTGCAGCAGCCGGTACTGCGCCCCGGTCCGCTTGGCCATCGTCGAAGCGATCGTGTTCGCCTGGTAATCGAGGCTCTCGCCGAGCCCGCCGCGCGCCGGCACGAACCAATTGCCCTTCAGCGGCGTCTGCGTCGACAGCTGGGCGGCCACCTGCGCCAGCGTGGAGCCGCCGGTTACGGCGACGACGTCGTCCTTGCCCATCGCCCTGCGCAATGCCAAGCTGCCGGCTTTGCCAAGCTCCCGCTTCGTATGCGGCGACGTATCCGAATCGCCCGGGACGATCGTGACGCTCTTCAGGCCGAAATAGCTCCTGATGCGCTCCTCGAGATCGGACAAGCCGAACATCGTTTTGTAGAAGGGCTCCATATCCTCAAGGAGGCGCGCGCCCGATTCGGTAATCCGCATGCCGCCCGCATCAATTTGCAGCAGCCCCTGCGCCTTCAGAAAATCCGTCTCGGCGCGCAGCACGCGTTCGGTCATGTCGAGCGACGCCGCAAGCGTCCGTCTGCCGATCGTGTCGGAGAGCATCACCTGGCGGAGAATGAGGTACCGTTTCTTCATCACCACGAGCAAATCCGGCAAAAGCTGCTGCTGAATTTCGATAAGGGACTGCATCCCGTGACATCAACTCCATCAGTGGAAAGGACTCAAATTACTCGGGGACGTAAAATGTCCCGCGTGCGCTTTTTAAGTCCCACCACTATATTAGCGCAAACGATTGTCGGCCGCAAGCGTGGTTTTGCCCATGAAACCGTTTGCCGCCACAATTTACACAAAAATTTGTGGAGCCAAGCTCTTGCTTTTTCGTTACGGATGTCATATACTAATCTTCGCTACGCTTTTGCGCCCGTGGTCCAATGGATATGACGTAGGCCTCCGGAGCCTGAGATCGAGGTTCGATCCCTCGCGGGCGCGCCAATTATTAGCGACGATACCGGCATCTGCCGGTTTTTTTATCTCCGGTCTTTGACCATCTTTGACTTTTGGCGGACGATGATTTATGATATTGACATCGGTACCGCATATAACGCTTCTTTATACTTGGCCGATCATCCGAAGCGGCTCTTATTCGCCGGTGCTTGCGGCCAAGCCGCATTGCAAATCACATTTTGGGAGGGACTTACGGACATGAATTTCGTACCTATGGTTATTGAGCAAAACAATCGGGGCGAGCGCGCTTACGACATCTATTCCCGTTTGCTGAAGGACCGAATCGTATTCCTCGGCACGCCGGTGAACGACCTTGTGGCCAATTCCATTATTGCCCAAATGCTGTTCCTTGCCGCGGACGACCCGGAGAAGGATATCTCGCTCTACATTAACAGCCCGGGCGGATCGGTTTCCGCAGGTCTCGCCATTTTCGATACGATGAATTTCATCAAGCCCGACGTTTCGACGATCTGCGTCGGCATGGCCGCCTCCATGGGCGCTTTCCTGCTTGCCGCAGGCGCCAAAGGCAAACGGTACGCGCTTCCGAACAGCGAAGTGATGATTCACCAGCCGCTCGGCGGCGCACAAGGCCAGGCCAGCGACATCGAAATCCGCGCCCGGCATATTTTGAAAACACGCGATACGCTGAACCGCATCCTCTCGGAACGGACCGGTCAGCCGCTCGACAAAATCGAACGCGACACGGACCGCGACAACTTCATGTCGGCCGATCAAGCTGCGGCTTACGGCCTTGTCGACAAAGTCATCGAGAAGCTGTAATCGATTGATCACCCGGAAATAACAAAAGCGCCAACCGTCTGGAAATCAGATGCGTTCGCGCTTTTTTGCTTGTTCAAGCTCTCCTGACCGTTTTCCTCTACCACACTTCCTCCGTTCTGTCAATAAAAATTCAGAGCACTGAATCGCTAGGGACGAAGGCTTGAATTCATGTTAAGATATACTAAATGATTCCAATTGAACCGTCACTTAGTGCTTTTGAAGACGAAATCTAACTTAACGGAGTGCAAGCTCATGAAATTATCCAATCCATTCGCCGGCGTGCGCAATTTTATCCGATCGAACGAATCCGGGCGCGTTTATGCACACTTCCCGCCCGCTTACGAACGGCCGAGCCAGCCGCAGGCTGTACAGGAAACGCATAACCTGTTTCTTCCCCTGCAGGACAAATCGCTGCTTCTTCGTCCCCTCAGCGATACGCACCTGCTCGAAGTGTATCAGGAAGCCAAGGCCATGCGGTTGTCGGAAGAATTTATTTCGATGATTCGGCAGGCGATCGAGCAGCGCGGCCTGCATGAACCCGTTGAACAAATGAAAGAATAATTCGGGTACGTCCACCGATTGAACGTCGATAAAGCCGCGGCTGCAGCCCCGGCTTTTTGTCGTTTCCATGAGCAGCATGAAGCCGCCTTCGGATGAAGGCGGCTGTTGTTTTACCCGGTCGGAGCAGAGGCTTACTGCATCTCATAGACGACCGTAATGTCGGCGGTTACGTCGATCTGGCCGGCCTGCACGGACGTGGAGCCGCCGCTGTCGGCCGCCGCGAGCGATTTTGCCGCGGCATTAAAGACGACCGGCGGGCTGCTCTCGCCGTTCTGCGTAATCGAGACGACCCCTTTCACCTGGCGTCCCGCCGCTTTGGCCAGTGCATCCGCTTTCGCTTTTGCATGGTTCATCGCATCATCCAGCGCCTGGAGCTCGTACTGGTCCTGCTTCTCCGTATCGAAGCGGACGCCGTCCACGCGGTTCGCGCCTGCGGACGACAGCTCGTCAAGCAGCTGTCCGATCCCGGCCAGGTCGCGCATCGTAATTTGAATGCTGTGGGTCGCCGTGTAGCCGGTAATTTTATTCGTGCCGTCCTTGTCGTTGTACGTATAGACCGGCTGCACGACGAAGCCTGTCGTCTGAACGTCCTTCGGATCCATGTTGTGCTTGGTATAGAGCACATTCTCCAGGGCTCCGAACTGCTTCGCATTGGCGGCTTGCGCTTCCTTGGCCGACGCAGCGCGCGAGTCGACCGCTACCGAGACATAAGCTACATCGGGCGTTACCTTGACATCGCCGCTGCCGGAAACCGTAATCGTCGACGGCGCGCCGCTTCCCGCCGTGTCGCCCTGCGCGGCGAATACATCCGCCTTTCCTCCGCTTGCTCCGATCATCGCGCCCACTCCCACCGCCACGGCAAGCGCCGGCACCAGCACCAGCGCCCGCAGGCCTTTTGTCATTTTCACCACATGCGTCATCTCCTCTTGTGTCCGTTTGTCTTCTTAAACGGATGTCCGCTTTGATTTGTTGCAGAGCCGATAAGCGAAATGCCCCGAAAACAGAAAAAAGCCCCCGCCCGGGAGCTCCTTCGCCGCCTCTTATTGGTTTTCCAATTCTTCCTTGCTGACGAGGTTGACTAAAGCGGTTACAGCCTGGTCGGCATCCGAACCTTCCGCGCTTATCGTAACCTCCGTACCCGAACTGATTGCAAGGCTCATAATCCCCATAATGGATTTTGCGTTCACTTTTTTGTCGTCTTTCTCAACGAACACTTCGGAAGAAAACTTGTTCGCTTCCTGAACGAAAAGTGCTGCCGGTCTTGCATGGAGACCCGTTTTCAGGCGAACAACCACCGGATGCCTTGTCATGGAACCTTACCCCCTATATAAAATTCATTCGAACGATCAAAGCCAATATATTCACCATTATACCACTTTTTGAATACCAGCACTAGCCTAATGCTACCCATTTCGTAATTTTTCCGCAAGTTCGTCAATTTTTCGGAGCCGGTGATTAACGCCGGATTTGCTTACTTTGCTTTTCAGCATTTCGCCGACTTCCTTCAGGTTCATATCGGGGTGCAGCAAGCGGATTTCCGCGACCTCGCGGAGCTTCTCCGGCAGGTTCTCGAGTCCGATTTCCTTCTGGAGCAGCTTTATATTATCGATTTGGCGCACGGCGGCGCCGATCGTTTTATTCAAATTCGCCGTTTCACAGTTGACGATCCGGTTAACGGAATTGCGCATGTCGCGCATAATCCGCACATCCTCAAACTTGAACAAAGCCTGGTGAGCGCCGATAATGTTCAGCAGCTCGATGATCTTCTCGCCTTCTTTCATGTAAAAAATGAACCCTTTCTTGCGTTCGATGCAGCGAGCGTTCAGCCCGAATTTGTTGGCCAGCTCCACGAGCGCTTGACAGTGTTCCTCGTACATGGTGGCGATTTCGAGGTGATACGACGAGCCCTCCGGATTGTTGACCGACCCGCCGGCCAGAAACGCCCCGCGCAAATAGGAGCGCTTGCAGCAGCCTTTGCGGATGATCTCCTTGTCGATCCCTTTGTTGAAAACAAATCCTTCGGATACGATACGCAACTCGCTCAGTATTTCCTGAACCTTGGACGGTATGCGTACGATATACACATTGTTTTTCTTCAGCCGCATTTTTTTGCGGACGAGCAGCTCGGTGTGCACGGCAAACAGCTTCTTCAGGAGCGAATAGATGCGGCGCGCGATCGCGGCGTTCTCGGTCGAGATGTCCAGCACGACTTTGCGGCTTGAAAGCTGAACGGAGCCGTTCATGCGGATCAGCGCGGACAGCTCGGCTTTCTCGCAGCAGGCGTCGGCCTCGATGAGCGTCAGCTCTTTTTTGGTTTGGGCCGCAAAAGACATCGCCCTCTCACCTCTTTCGTTCCATCCATTTTTCGACCAGCTGGTAAATATGGTGGCTCAGTCTTTCGGCGTCATGGCGCAAATAGGTGCGGAACAGCACGAGCCGGTCGGCGATGACCTTGTAACCCCTGCTTTCCACCTCCTCAAGATCGAGATGGACGGCTTTGGCGCCTTTCTCGGCGTATTTCAGCTGCACCTGCGGCGGAATTTCACCGTTATTGACGATGATATAATCGAATAAATGATGCCCGACATGCGCGTGAACCGCCTTCAGGTGATCGCCGACCGAATAATCGTCCGTCTCCCCGGGCTGCGTCATCACATTGCAGATGAACAGCTTCACCGCATCCGATTCGACGATGCTTTGCGCCAGCTTCGGTACGAGCAGGTTGGGGATTATGCTCGTATACAGGCTTCCGGGTCCGATCAGAATCGCGTCGGCCTCCCGGATCGCCTCCACCGCCTCCTCCAGCGGCTCGACGTTCTCCGGCTCGATGAAGACCCGCTTGATCGCCTGGCCGGCCTTCGGAATGTTCGATTCGCCGGTCACAATCGTCCCGTCGGCCATCTCGGCATGCAGGATGATCGCCTGACCGGCCGCGGGCAGCACGCGCCCGCGCACGGCAAGCACGCGGCTCAGCTGGCGGATTCCGGTGACAAAATCGCCGGCGATGTCGGTCATGGCCGCCAGCATCAGGTTTCCGAGGCTGTGGCCGGCAAGTCCCGTGCCGTTGTTGAACCGGTACTGCAGCACGTTGGCAAGCAGCGGCTCCACGTCGGCGAGGGCGATCAGCACGTTTCGGATATCGCCCGGCGGGGGCATCTGCAGCTCGCTGCGCAAAATGCCGGAGCTGCCGCCGTCGTCCGCCACCGTCACGATGGCGGTAATGTCGAGCGGCTTCTCCTTCAGCCCGCGCAGCATGACGGACAGTCCCGTGCCGCCGCCGATCACGACGATCCGGGGAAGTCTTTCTTTCTTTCGTTTAGCGGCCATCGTTCACCTCTAATGGCGATCGCGATCGGCATCGCGATGGCTCACGCGGACGAGCTCCGTATCGCTGCTGCCGAGCGTGCGTCCCAAATATTCGGCGATCGCCACCGACCGGTGCTTGCCGCCCGTGCAGCCGATGCCGATCACAACCTGGCTCTTGCCTTCTTTACGGTATAGCGGAATGAGAAACTGCAGCATATCGACCAGCTTTGCGAGAAAGGCTTGCGTTTCCGGCCATTTCATGACGTATTCGTATACGTCCGGGTTCTGGCCGGTATGCGGACGCAGCTGTTCGACGTAATGGGGATTCGGCAGAAACCGGACATCATAGATGAGATCCGCATCGATCGGAATGCCGTACTTGAAGCCGAAGGAGATGATGTTGACCGAGATGGTGCTCAGGTCGGTATGAGCGAAGCGGCCGATAATCCGCTCCTTCAGCTGTGCCGGCTTCAAGCTGCTCGTATCGATCACCTGCGTCGCCCAGCCCTTCAAATCCTCCAGCATGCGCCGCTCCATCCGGATGCCTTCGAGCGGAAGCCCTTCGGGCGCAAGCGGATGACGGCGGCGGCTTTCCTTGTAGCGCTGCACGAGCACACTGTCGGTGGCGTCGAGAAACAGGATTTCGTAGCCGATCGTGAAATGCCCCTTCACATAGCTGAGCGATTCCGACAGCGCGGTGAAAAACTCGCGCCCCCGCAGATCGATCACCAGCGCCACCTTGCCGATTTTACCGTTCGACTGCTCGATCAGCTCGGCAAATTTCGGAATCAGCACCGGGGGCAAATTATCGACACAGAAATACCCCAGGTCCTCGAGGCTCTGCACGGCGATCGTTTTTCCCGCACCCGACATACCAGTTATGATGACCAGCTTTGCCACCGCCATACCTGTATCCATCCTGTTTCCCCTCCCCTGTCAAACGGCCGCGGCGGGAAATCCCGCTTCCGGCGAGCGATCGTTGCCGCATGATGACGGTCGCTTAAGCCGCTTCCATTCCCTTGTGCGCCTGCCTTGCCCTGCGCGGCAGAGCCCGCGGGCGGTTCAGGCCCGAATGATCAGGCCGGCTGCACCGACGACGCCGGCATTGTTGCCGAGAATCGCCGGAACGATCTCAACGCCTTCCTGCGTGTTTTCCGGCGTGAACTTGTGGAACACCTCGCGGATCTGCTCGAACAGGAATTCGCCGGCTCGGGACACGCCGCCTCCGATGATGAACCGCTGCGGGTTCAGCACGACTGCGACGGTTGCCATCGACTTGCCGAGATAGAATGCCGCGCGGGTCACAATGCGCGCCGCCACTTCATCGCCGGCTTTCGCCGCGTCGAACACGTCCTTGGCCATAATCTGCTCGACGAACGAGAGCGACGTCCGGTCGCCGCGTTCCACGGCGTCTTTCGCCATGCGAATGATGCCCGTCGCCGAGGAAACGGACTCAAGGCAGCCCATTTTGCCGCAGCCGCATTGGATCGCTTCCAGGTCCGGCACGACCGACATATGCCCGAGCTCGCCCGCCATCCCGGCATAGCCCTCCACGATTTTGCCGCCGATGATGATGCCGCCGCCGACGCCCGTGCCGAGCGTATAGCAGACGCAGTGCATCACCCCGCGGCCGGCGCCCGCCCACGCTTCGCCCAGCGCGGCCACGTTGGCGTCGTTGTTGACCAATACTTTTTTCTGCAGCTTCTCCTCCAGGAAATCCTTCAGGTGCACGTCTTTGAAATGCAGGTTCGGCGAGAACTTGACGATGCCGTTCGGGATATCCAGGAAGCCGGCGATGCCGACGCCGACCCCTTCCACCTGCTCCCATTCGAAATCGGACTCCTCCACGATGAGGCGGGCGTAATCCGCAATATTTTGGCACACCTGAACCGAGCCCTTATCGACCTCGGTCGGTCCTTCGTACGTTCTCAGGAGCTCGCCTTCGGCGCTGCAAAGGCCGACTTTAATGGTCGTTCCGCCGATATCGACGCCAACAACGATTTTATCAGACATGAATTAGGCCACCTCGATCATTAAGGTTAGGTTAGGGTTTCTTCTGTTCCCACTATAACGAACGCTATAAGACTGGTCAAGCGCGGCCGAAAGCCGCAGCGGCGCGGATCGGGCGGCACAAGCGCCGCCGTCCGGAGCAGCCGGATCGCACATCCGGGCGGTCCGCGCAGTGCAGCTGCCCGGCCGCCTGACGCGAAGCGACGCTGTCCGCAGGGGAACAGCGTCACAGGAATGCTATCGGTTTTCCGCCCGGCTTAGAGCGCTTGGCTCCAATCGTGGACCGGATTCCCTTCGATGAACTTCTCGCAATCGAGCGCCGCCATGCAGCCGCTCCCGGCCGCCGTGATCGCCTGGCGGTACTTGTGATCCTGCACGTCGCCGCAGGCGAAAATGCCGGGAATATTCGTCTCCGCCGTGCCCGGCTTGACGATCAGATAACCGGTCTCGTCCGTCTCAAGCTGTCCGCCGAGAAATTTGGTATTCGGCGTATGGCCGATCGCGACGAAAATCCCGTTCGTTTCAATAACCTCATCTTCGCCGGTCTCGTTGTTTTTCACCTTCAGGCCCGTCACGCCCTGCTCGCCCGCAATGACCTCGAGCGGCGTACGGTTAAGCGCCCAGCTGATTTTTTCGTTCTCCCGCGCGCGGTCCTGCATGATTTTCGAGGCGCGCATCTCTTCGCGCCGGTGCACGACGACGACCTCGGTCGCGAACTTCGTCAGGAAGCTCGCTTCTTCCATCGCCGAGTCGCCCCCGCCGACCACGATAATTTTTTTACCGCGGAAAAAGAAGCCGTCGCACGTTGCGCAGGTGCTGACGCCCCGGCCGACATTTTCCCGCTCGTTCGGAATGCCGAGGTATTTCGCCGATGCGCCGGTAGAAATAATAAGCGATTCGGCCTGAAGCTCGCCCTGGCCTTCCACCTGCAGCGTAAACGGACGCTTCGAGGTATCGACCGAGTTGACCCAGCCGGTGCGGAATTCCGCGCCGAACCGCTCGGCTTGCTTGCGCATGTTGGCCATCAGATCCGGACCCATGATGCCTTCCGGGAAGCCCGGGAAGTTCTCGACATCGGTCGTCGTCGTCAGCTGTCCGCCCGGCTCGGGACCTTCGATCACCAGCGGATTCATATTGGCGCGCGCCAGATAAATGGCCGCCGTGAGCCCGGCAGGGCCCGTTCCGATTATAATCGATTTGTACATTGGGAATTCAGCCTCCTTTGCAAATTGCGGCGCTCCGGGAAACGGCCCTCTCTAATCGCGGTGCCGGTCCGCAAGCGCGGGAAAAATAAGCTTCATTTTCTCTTTAATGCCGCATATCTCGTCAATGCGCTTGGCGCATTTGCTCACCGTAGCGATCGACGTCCCGTATCGTACGGATACCTCGTGATACGAGATCGCCCTGCGGTGCATTTTCGCCGTTAAGTATTCGAGCGCAGCCGCCCAGCCCTCGACCTTGCCGAGCCTCGGCACATCGGGATAGACGCGGGACAGAAACTCGATCCAGAGCGTCAGCAGGTCATGCTGCTGCACGAGATCGTAATGCTTGTTCATTCGCAGCAGCGCCGCTTCCAGCACCGCCTGCCACTTGTCGTCCCATACGGGAAGACGCGATGGCATCCGGCTGTGCTCAATTACGGTCTCCCGTCCTTCGAGCATGGCGGGCAGCGACTCGTGCACGCCGATCGAACGCAGAACGAAAATCGCCATCCGCTTCAAATAGTCTTCCTCTTGAGGCTCCAAAATAAAGGCCTTCAGCGCGTCCTTCACCTCGCCGTCGGCGATCATGCCGAGCGCCTGGATGACCTGAAGCTTGGTCTGGCGGTCGCCGTGCCGCAGCGCCCAGAAGAAAGAGGAGCGGACCAGCGGGTCCCGCTTCAAATGATCGGGCATCGTGTCGCTCGTTTTTTCCCACAGCTTGAACTGCTCCTCGAACGGCAGATGGTAATGGTAGCTCGTCGGCACCGGGTCATCGCCGCTGCGGAAGCGTGTCAGCTGCTCCAGGTAATAGCCGGGCACATTCGAGTCGGGATCGAGCTTCGCCGCCTGCTGCCACATCCGCTGCGCTTCGTCGAGCCTGCCGATGTTGCAGGCGGCGACCGCCGTATAATGATACAGGCAGGGGTCGTACCTCAGCGAGCCGTCCTTCAGCAGACGGACGAAATGGCGGTACGCATCGCCGTGTTCGCCGAGAATGCCCATCGTCGTGGCGAGCTTGAATACATGCTCCTGGTGGAAAGGAACCGTCTTGCGGAGAAGCGCGACGAGCGGATCCAGCTCTTCCCGGTCGCCGGCATGCTGGTGAAAAATCGCGAGGTTGCACATGGCATGCAAATTGCCCGGTTCCATCCCGAGCACTTCCTTGATCGTGGCCATCGCTTGCTCAAATCTGCCCATATAATAATAGGCCAGCGCCAGGTTGTTGCGCGCCGCGAGGAAGTCTCCGTTCTTCTCGACGATGCTCTCCAGCAGGCGGACGGCCTCGACAAATTTCCCTTCCTCGAGCATCGAACGCGCGCGGTCGTGCTCGTAAAAGCCTTCCCGCGCTTTAATGAAACCGAGGCGGGGCGGGCGCTCCAGCTCGAAATGAAGCAGCTCCATCATTTCTTCGGCCTCGTCCAAAAACTGCCCTTCCTCGTCCTCTTCCAAATACCGGATCAGCGCTTCTTCCGCAGCCTCGTACTGCTCCAGGTTGGCGTAATTGTTCGCCATATAAAAATGGCATTCTGTCATCGTCGGGTCCAGCTCTTCGACGATCATGCGAAGGATGCGGTTCGATTCCCCGTAATCCCCCATTTCCGACAGGATGCCGGCCATATTGCAGTGGTTGACGGGATTGTCAGGCTCGTATTCCACGGCCCGCCGGAAATATTTCAGTGCCTTGTCGTAATGATAACGATCCAGCGACTGAACGGCTCGCTCGAAAAAGAACGTGGCATCCCATTGAACCGGAATGACGTTCGTTTTACGGCCGGCGGCCGCACGTTTCTTCTCTTTCATCCGCAAGGCACCTCCCCGGTTCATCAAAGTCGCTACGATTATACCACAGCGCGGCCTATCCATACACGCAGGATTATGAGCCGAACGCGGGCCATTTGCATGAGCGGCGGCGCTGACCCCACGCCAACGGCCGCCGGCCTCATAGGCCGAGCGGCGCTCTTCTACGTGCAGGCGCATCCGATCCGTTACTGCCGCCGTTCACCCGCCGAAGGCCGAGTGAGTTATTCCGGCTGCGCGCAGCGGGAACGCCCCTCCGGCGGAGGGGCAGGCGCGGGGCATGAAGCGCAAGCTAAACGCCTGCGTTTTTGAACAGCGTGCTGATGGAACCGCCTTCGATAATGATGCGGATCGTCTCCGCCAAAATCGGTGCGACCGACAGCACCTTGAACCGCTCGGACCGGTTGTCCGGGAGCGAGATCGAGTCGGTGACGACAACTTCTTTTATATTGGGGTGGTCCAATCGCTGCAAAGCGGGTCCGGAAAACAGCGGATGCGTGGCACATACATAGACATCCTCGGAGCCGCGTTCTTTCAGGCTTTCCACGACATTGACAATCGTCGTGCCCGTATCGATGAGGTCCTCGATGATGATCGGCGTCGCGCCTTCCACTTCCCCGATCACGTGCGTGATGACCGACTCGTTATGCGCCGGCCGTTTCTTGATCATGATCGCGAACGGGGCATCCAGGTAGTTGGCCAGCTTCTCGGCGGTCGAAGCGCGTCCGGCGTCCGGCGATACGACGACCGGATTCGTAATCTTCTTGGTCTTCAAGTAGTCCTCGATCAAATCGAGACCGGTCAGGTGGTCCACCGGAATGTTGAAGAAGCCTTGAATCGCAGGCGCATGCAGATCGATCGTAATCACGCGCGTCGCGCCGACCGTCGTCAGGACGTCCGCCACCATTTTCGCCGAAATCGGTTCGCGGGGCGCCGCTTTGCGTTCCTGCCGCGCATAACCGTAGTAAGGGACGATGATGTTGATCGTTCGGGCCGAGGCGCGTTTAGCGGCGTCGATCATGACGAGCAGCTCGACAAAATGGTCGTTGATCGGGTGCGAAAACGATTGTACGAGAAACACGTCGCAATTGCGGATCGTTTCCTCGTAATGCACGTAAATTTCGCCGCTTTTGAAACGGGACACTTTGATTCGGCCGAGCGGCAGTCCGAGTTCGGCGCAGATGCGCTCAGCCAGCTTCGGATTCGAGGAACCCGAGAAAATACGCAGCTTGTCGCTAAACATGATACCCTCCTGAGCGATTAGACCACTAGATTTGCTTGTTTTGACAACTTTCATTATACATCGAAAGGGCGATATTTCAAAAACCGTCTGTTGTCCGCCTGCGGCGCCTGCAGGCCGTCCGGCGGGCGAAAGCGGCATTATCCTGACGCTCCCGGTCTTGTACAGCGCGAAAGCCGCCGCATAGGCGGCCCGGTTATTCAGCTTAGCCTTTAAGGGACCTTGGGCGCTCCCTTAGGGAACGGCCATCCGGCCCCGAACGCCCGGGCAATTTCCAGTTGCCGCCCCCCGGTTAGGAGGACGCCTGCGACTTTTGAGCGTGGCGTTTGCCGAGCTCGGCCATCACTTCGTCCAGCGACAGCCCGCGATCGCGAAGCAGCACCATCAGGTGGAAAATCAGGTCGCTCGTCTCGCAGCGGAGCTCGTCGTTGTCCTTGTTTTTGGCCGCAATGATGACCTCCGCCGTTTCCTCGCCGACCTTTTTCAAAATTTTGTCGACGCCTTTCTCGAACAGATAGGTCGTATACGCGCCTTCCGGCCGCTCCGCATACCGCTGCGAAATGATCGTCTCCAGCCGGCTCAGCATGGCGAACCGGTCGGACCCGGCGGCGCTTTCCGCGTCGCCTGCAATCGTGTGATGGAAGCAGGAATAAGCTCCCGTATGGCAGGCCGGCCCCTGCTGCTCCACGCGCACCAGCAGCGTATCTCCGTCGCAATCGTACTGCATCGAGACGATACGCTGGATATGGCCGCTCGTCGCTCCTTTATGCCACAGCTCGCCGCGCGAACGGCTCCAGAACCATGTTTCGCCCGACTCAACCGACTTCGCCAGCGACTGGCGGTTCATGTAGGCCAGCATGAGCACTTCTTTGCTGACTGCGTCCTGCACGATGGCGGGGACCAGGCCCGCCTCATTCCATTTGATCGACTCGAAGGCCGTTTCCAATGCGTTGCCGCTCATCGAACCTCGACTCCTTTCTGCCGCAAATCGTCCTTCACTTCGCGGATCGTCATCTCTTTATAGTGAAAAATGGTGGCCGCAAGCCCCGCGTCCGCACGGCCCTGCTCGAACACATCGTAAAAATCGCCGACCTTCCCGGCCCCGCCGGAGGCGATGACCGGAATGCCGAGCGCGTCCGAAACGGCCCGCGTCAGCTTCAGATCGAAGCCGTCCTTCGTGCCGTCCGCGTCCATGCTTGTCAGCAAAATTTCGCCGGCGCCGAGCCGCTCCGCTTCCTTCGCCCATTCCAGCGCTCTAATGCCGGTCGGCTTGCGCCCGCCGTGGGTATACACTTCCCATTCGCCCCAGCCTTCGTTGTACCTGGCGTCAATGGCAACGACGACGCATTGGGAGCCGAATTTGCGGGCGCCCTCCGAGATGAGCGGCGGATTGACGACCGCAGCCGTATTGATGCCGATTTTGTCGGCGCCTGCGCGCAGCAGCCTTTTCATGTCGTCAACCTGCGAGATGCCGCCGCCGACCGTGAAGGGAATCGTGATTTCGCCGGCCGTCCGCTTGACGACCTCGACCATCGTGGCGCGCCCTTCAACCGAGGCCGAAATATCGAGAAACACCAGCTCGTCCGCGCCTTCCCGGTCATAAGTGGCCGCGAGCTCTACCGGATCGCCTGCATCGCGCAGATTGACGAAATTGACGCCTTTGACGACCCGGCCTTCCTTGACGTCGAGACAGGGGATGATCCGTTTGGCCAGCATAGTGGGATGCCGCCTCCTCTAAGTAATAGAAACTATCCGTGATCTAAATACGTCGCCGCCTGCAAGGACCGGGCAGCGACGCGCCGCCTTGGGGCCGTTTTGGCGCAGGGTTTTGCGCCGCGCTCCGCCGCGCGGCCAGCCGATTTTGACTGCAGCAGCGGCGGGATCCCCCGGAAAGCCCCGGGTGGATGTACCTGTACGCGCAGAATCCCGGGCGGAGGCTCTGGCTCTGGTTCGTGCAGAATCCCGGCGGATGCACCGGTACGCGCCGAATCCCGGCCGGACCGCAAAGGATTAGCGCACCTTGGCCCGGGAGGCCGTGAGCGCCAGGAAATTGCCGAGCAGCGACATGCCGAGCTCGCCGCTTTTTTCCGGATGAAACTGCATGCCGTACACGTTGTCCCGCCCTACGATCGCCGTCACCTGCTGGTAATAGTCGGTCGTGGCGAGCAGGTCCGTTTCGTGCTCCGGCTTCGCATGGAACGAGTGCACGAAGTAAACGTGCCCTTCCGCGAGGCCTTCGAAAATCGGGTCCGGCCGCCGGAACTCGAGCCGGTTCCAGCCCATGTGCGGCACCTTGTAGCCGCCGCGGAAGCGAACCACCCTGCCCGGCAGCAGCGACAGCCCTTCATGCCGCCCGTACTCCTCGCTTTCGGCGAACAGCAGCTGCATGCCGAGGCAAATGCCGAGCAGCGGCCTGCCGGAAGCCGCGTAATCGCGGGCCGTTTGGTCCAGCCCGGTATTCCGCAGATTTTGCATCGCATCGCCAAAAGCGCCGACACCGGGCAAAATCGCGCCGTCCGCCTTCATAATCTCCCCGGCGTCCGCCGTCACGACCGCGTCGTAACCGAGACGGCCGACCGCTTTGCCGACGCTGTGCAAATTGCCCATGCCGTAATCGATGATCGCGATCATCTACAGCACTCCCTTCGTCGAAGGCACTCCTTGCACGCGCGGGTCGATGCTTGTCGCTTCGTCCAGCGCCCGTCCGAGCGCCTTAAACACCGCTTCGATCATATGATGCGTATTAAGTCCGTAATGGACGATGACGTGCAGGTTCATCCGCGCTTCGATGGCCAGCTTCCACAAAAATTCGTGCACCAGCTCCGTGGTGAAGCTTCCGACCTGCGAAGACGGGTACTGCGCCCGGTATTCGAAATGCGGCCGGTTGCTCAGGTCGATGACGACTTGGGCGAGCGCATCGTCCATGGGCACGAACACCGACGCATAACGTCTGATCCCCCGTTTGTCGCCCAACGCTTCGCGCAGCGCCTGCCCGAGGCAGATGCCGATGTCCTCCACCGTGTGGTGGTCGTCGATATCGACGTCGCCGACCGCCTTGACCTTCAGGTCGAAATGGCCGTGCTTCGTGAACAGGTCGAGCATATGGTTCAGAAAAGGCACGTCCGTCTCGAGCTCGGCGCTGCCCGTGCCGTCGACGGCAAAGCTCAGCTTGATATCCGTTTCGTTCGTTTTGCGCGCCACTTCGGCGGCGCGGATGACGGTGTCCGCCATGAATCGCCCTTCTTTCCTAATGAAGTCGTTATCGGATTGTCCCGGCATACCCGCCCCGGGAGCAATGAGCACGGAGCGGCGGCCGCACGTTCCTCGCAGCTGCCGTTCAAACGGCGTTTGCAGCCCGGATCACATCCGCCCAAGCGGCAGCCGGCGGTATGAACCGCGCGCTTCGTACAGCTGCGGCGCTCCCGGCCGCTTTTTATTTGCCTTCCCGCTCCAGCCGGATTTCGATGGCCCGCGCATGCGCCTCCAGCCCCTCGTGCCGGGCGAGCGTCATAATTTGCCGGCCGTTTGCCAGCAGCGCGTCTTTGCTGTAATGAATCAGGCTGGACTTCTTCAGGAAGTCGTCGACGTTCACCGGCGACGAGAAGCGGGCCGTGCCGTTCGTCGGCAAAATGTGGTTCGGGCCGGCGAAATAATCGCCCACCGGCTCCGAGCTGTACGGCCCGATGAAAATCGCGCCGGCATTCTCGATCCGGCCGAGCACGATCATCGGATCGGCGGTCATCACCTCGAGATGCTCCGGGGCGATCCGATTCACGGCCGCGATCGCCTCGTCCAGCGATTCGGCCAGCAGTACCGCGCCGTTCGAGTCAATCGACGCGCGGGCGATAGCCGCCCTCGGCAGCGCGGCGAGCTGCCGCTCCACTTCCGCGTCGACCGCTTCGCCGAGCGCCTGTGACGTCGTCACGAGAATGGCCGACGCCATTTCATCGTGCTCCGCCTGTGACAGCAGGTCGGCCGCCACGTAGGCCGGATCGGCCGTTTCGTCGGCCAGCACGACGATCTCGCTCGGGCCGGCAATGCTGTCGATGCTCACGGCGCCGAACACGGCGCGCTTGGCGAGCGCGACGTAAATATTGCCCGGGCCGCAAATTTTATCGACCGGCGGGATTGTCGCCGTGCCGTAGGCCAGCGCAGCGACGGCCTGCGCCCCGCCGACCCGGTACATCTCCTTCACGCCCGCTTCGGCGGCGGCGACGAGAATGTACGGGTCGATGCCTTCCGTGCCGCCCGTCGCCGGCGGCGTCACCATGACGATTTCCGGCACGCCGGCCACCTGCGCCGGAATGACGTTCATCAGCACCGAAGACGGGTAAGCCGCCTTCCCGCCCGGCACATAGACGCCGACGCGCCGCAGCGGCCGTAAAATCTGGCCGAGCATGGTGCCGTCCGGCTGCACGTCCACCCACGACTGGCGCGACTGCCGTTCGTGGAAGGTACGGATATTCGCCGCCGCCGCGCGGATGGCGGCGAGGAATTCGGCGTCCACCTTGTCGTAGGCCGCCGCAATCTCGCTTTCCGCCACGCGCAGCGCCGCGGCGTCCAGCTTCACCCGGTCGTGCCGCTCCGTATAGCGCAGCACGGCCGCATCCCCTTCGGTCCGGACCGCCTCGACGATCTCCCGGACCGCTTCATTCTGCTCCGGTGTCCCATAGTCCACCTCGCGCGTCAACCCAAACTGCTCCGCACGCAGCACTCGCATGCGCTCCGCTCCCTTCGCCGCTGCCGGACAACGCCCCGGCAGCCTTCTATGTCGAGCCGCCGCTTTCACATGCGGCTGCCGCTCATTACAACCCTGATGCCGGCGCGGCCACTCCCGCTAACCGGCATCCCGCTTCTTCGGCGCGGCTTCGCCTTCGCGCCGCCGCACCGCCCGACCGCGCCGAACGCCGCAGTCGCCGCATCCGCTCCGGCCGCGGCCGTCCCGGCGCCTAGCTCTCGCCTGGCCGCGTTCCGCCTCCGGGCACCGCGTTCAAACGCCGCTTTTCGCCGCGACCGTCGCCTGCAGCTTGTCGCACAGGCTTTGGATCGCATCGTTTTTCATGCGGTAGCTCACGCGGTTCGCAATCAGCCGGCTCGTAATGCCGAAGATCGTCTCCTGCTCGACGAGCCCGTTCTCGCGCAGCGTCTGTCCGGTTTCGACCATATCGACGATCCGGTCCGCAAGGCCGATCAGCGGCGCAAGCTCGATCGAGCCGTTCAGCTTGATCACCTCGACCTGCTGGCCCAGCTCGCGAAAATATTGCGAGGCGACATTCGGATATTTCGTCGCGACGCGCGGATGGATCACTGGCTTCCAATCCGGCAGCCCGATGACCGACATGCGGCACTTGGCGATACCGAGATCGAGCAGCTCGTAGACGTCCTTGTTTTCCTCCATCAGCACGTCCTTGCCCACAACCCCGATATCGGCGACGCCGTATTCCACATAGGTCGGCACATCGACCGGCTTTGCCATAATGAACGACATGCCCGCCTCGGGCACTTCGATAATCAGCTTGCGCGTATCGTCGAAGTCGCTCGGAATCGGCAGTCCCGCCTCCCGAAACAGCTTCGAGGCCTGCTTGTAGATCCGCCCTTTCGGCATCGCGACCTTCAGCAGATCGCGCCCGTCATTCGCAGCGCTCATTCTTTTAACCCTCCCTGCGCGGCCTCGGCTTCGTTCAAGAAGAAGGGCACAAACTTCGCGAACGTCCTGCCCCTGAATGCAAAAGCGTTCGCGCCTCCGGCAGCCGCCTCGGCCGCTTCAATTCTCGACTGCGGCGTCATACGCTCCGTGACGGCGGCGGTACCCGCCTCCCGCAGCCGCTGCGCTTCGGCCAGCGCGTCCGCCCGGCCGGCTTCGTCATAGCCGATCAGCACCGGGCAGGCCGCTTCTTCCGGCAGCCGGTCGCCGATCAGCTCCAGGATGCGCGTCGTCTTCAGCGCAAAGCCGGTCGCCGGCGCCGGCCTCCCGAACTGCCTCAGCAAATTGTCGTAACGGCCCCCGCTGGCAACGGGGAATCCGAGATCGGCCGCATAGCCTTCGAACGTCATGCCCGTATAGTAAGAGAAGTCGCCGATCATCGTCAGATCGATCAGCACGTCCCCGCATACGCCGTACGCCTTCAGCACGTCCCACATCGCGCACAAATGGCGGATCGAAGCCTGCGCCGTCGGGTTGCTGCTGAGCGACAGCGCCTGATCGCAAATTTCCTGCCCGCCGCGCAGCCGCAGGATGCCTTCCAGTTCGCGCTGGACCGGCCCGGAGAGCGACAGCCTGCGCAGCAGGTCCCGGTAGCCGACATAGTCGCGGCCGAGCAGACACGCCTTCAGCTCCTCCTGCGCTTCCTCGCGCCCTCCGAGCGTGCCCTCGAACAGGCCGTTCAGAAAGCCGACGTGGCCGATGGCGATTTTAAACCGGTTCACGCCAGCGGCCTTCAGCGACGCGATCGCCAGCGCAACCACCTCGGCATCCGCCTCGGGCGAGGCGTCGCCCACCAGCTCGACGCCGGTCTGATAAAACTCCGCCTCCCGTCCCGCTTCTTCCTCGATTGCGCGAAATACGTTCGCATGGTAGGACAGCCTTAAGGGGAACGGCGCATCCTTCAGCAGGGAGGATACGACGCGCGCAATCGGCGCCGTCATGTCGGAACGCAGCACAAGCGTCGTGCCGCGGTTGTTCAGCAGCTTGAACAGCTTCTGGTCCGACGTCGAGCTGGCCACGCCTACCGTATCGTAGTATTCCATCGTTGGTGTTATAATTTGCTCATAGCCCCACGATTGCATGCAGTCCAGCGCTTGGCGCTCAATCTGGCGCAGCCGGGCGACGGCGTGCGGCAAATAATCCTTGACGCCGGTCGGTTTCTCAAACACCTTCGGTTTGGACATTCATTATTCACCTACAGCACTTTAGTTTATTAACGTGCTACCATGTTACCATACTGCCAAAATAAAGAGTTTAGTCGTAATAGTACCATGCCGCATAACGTTCGTCAAGGCGGCAAACTTTTATTCCTCCCCGAACGGAACTCCCATTCATCCCAGCATGGAAGTAAGGCCGAAAGCTGACCTTCCCTACAACAAAAAACTGACGAGCTCAGTTCTGAGCCCGTCAGTCCGAAACCAACTTCCGACGCTAAAGACGTTTATTGGATCACTTGAATCGTTCCCGTTCCGGAGAAACGGTTGCCGTCCGACAGCGGTCCTTGTACAAGGACCGGAACCGCGCCGCTGGCGTTACCGGCCGCCTGAATGACCTGCTGCCGGTCAAACTTGATCACCGCATCGGGGATGCCGTTTCCGTTCGCGTCGCCGATGGCGACCTGCTGCGGCTGAGCGGCTGCCGTATTGCCGTTGATCGTCAGCGTTGTGCCGGGAGCGCCGATGAGGGCCGGGTCGACCGACGCCGGCAGCTCCACGATGGCGGTAAACGAATTTTCGCCCCCGCTGCTTTTTACGTTAAGCGCGTTCGGCCCAAGCCCGATAGTTGCCGAACACGACCGTATACAGGCTCGGTGCGGGCGGCGTCGACATGCCGTCCCCGAGAAAATAACTCGTATGCGGCGGCTGATTATAAGCCACGTTCTGCCAAGCGATACCGAGCCGATACACCGGATCGTGCATCAGCGTGTAAAACCGGTAGTTCGTAGGATCCGTCGTCGTATAAATATCGAGCGCGGTGCTGTCGTCCGTGCGCCATACCGCTTCTTCCCGCCAGTCGCCGAACAAATCGGCCTGCAGGGTAGGCGTCGCTTTCGTGCCGTTATTCGAAGCGTGGCCGTCCGCCGTCAGCAGATTCACCATTTTCTGATTGGTGTAATCCCATTTGTCGATATGATTGCCGTCGAGCAGCTCGCGCAGCAAATCGCCGTCCCACCAGATGGCGAAGTTCATGGAAGGCGTGGCGGTGCCGATTTTCTGCCCTTTAATCGTATACAGTCCGACGCCTGCGGCCGCCCATACTTCTTCGCCGGGATAGTTCGGATCGATGTCGGCGGCGACGCCGCGTCCCGTATCGTTCGTGCCCGTCACCCGCCACAGCACCTGGCCGGTAGCGGCATCCCAGACGGCGGCGCCGTAAGGACTGTTTTCCAGCACTTTAAACACTTCGTCCCCCGGCCGGGTCGGGTCGAGGTCCCCAACGTGCAGCGCGTCGCCGTGGCCGAGCCCGGTGTTGTACAAGCCTTGCCCGTTATCGTCGATCGTCATCGCCCCGTAAATGATCTCGTCCTTGCCGTCCCCGTCCACATCCGCGACGCTCAAGTTATGATTGCCCTGGTCCGTCCAGCTCCCGTATCCTTCGTTGTTCGTATCGAACTTCCACAGCTTGGTCAGCTTGCCGTCCCGCCAATTGTAGGCGACAAGCACCGTCCGGGTATAATACCCCCGCGCCATGACGAGGCTCGGACGGACGCCGTCCAAATACGCGATGCAGGCGAGGAAGCGGTCCACGCGATTGCCGTAGCTGTCGCCCCAATCCGAAACGTTGCCCCGCGGCGGGTCGTAATCCGTCGTAACCAGCGCCTTGCCGTTCAAGCCGCTGAAAATCGTCAAATATTCCGGTCCGGCAAGCACGCGCCCGGGTCTGCTGCTCGTCAGGTCGCGCCAGTCCGCGTTCGGATCGCCGATCACCTTGCCGGTTCCGTCCGTCGTGCCGTCCGCGGTCTTCATCGCGACCTCGGCTTTGCCGTCGCCGTCCAAATCATACACCATAAACTGCGTGTAATGCGCGCCGGCGCGAATGTTTTTGCCAAGGCTGATCCGCCACATCAGCGTCCCGTCCAGCTTATATGCATCCACGAAAACCGGACCGGTTACGCCGTCCTGCGAATTGTCTTTCGAGTTGGACGGGTCCCATTTCAGCACGATTTCATATTTGCCGTCCCCGTCCAAATCCCCTACGCTCGCATCATTGGCGCTGTAAGTGTAGACCGACCCGTCGGGATTCGTTCCGTCCGCCGGCTTTTGAAGCGGAACCGTCAAATGGTTCGTGCCCCACACATGCGCCGGAGCCGACGGGGACAGTTCTTTGCCCGCGACAATCGCGCGAACCGCGTACGTCGAATTCGGCGTTCCCGAAGGATCGGAGAAATTCGTGCTCGTTGCGATCGGATCCGAGTTCACCTTGACGCCGTCCCGGTACAGATTGAACGTTGTGCTTTCCGGCTCCGTTCCCAGCAGGCGCCAGCTGACAAAGACGCCCGCATCGGTTTTCACCGCAACCAGCCCGCGGTCCAGAAATTCCATTTGCCGTTTCGGTGCGGTTCCTGCAAGCGCAGCGGCATCGGCCGGCGCGGCCGCATTGGCCGGTTTAACGGCGGGTGAAAACGCCACCGTGCTGTAAAGCATTGCGGCGCCGAGCATGAATGCGCTTACCTTTTTAAACGTCGACTTCCATGTTGTGGCCATTACTTTTCTCCTCTCTGACCTTCCTTGGAATGAACCTGTTACACGTCAAGCGTCGATCTTGATGCCTGTCCTTTGTGCTTCTCACCTCCGTTTTTACACGACCCGGCATTTTGCCCTTTTGGGATCTCCATATTCCGCCGGCTCGTCCGCTTAAATGACCGGAGCCGGCTTTATCATCGTAACCAGCCCGCTCTTTTTCCTGCAATTGGACTTTTTTCTCCGCAAGCGAGCAGAGACTTTCATTTTTTGGCGGCAGTTGGACAATTTTGCAAAACAGGGCTGAACCGATGTATTGGTCCCGCGAGGCTCTTTTCATGAAACCGGTTCATTCTCCGCCTGTTCCTATCATGAAAAAAAGCCGTGCCACAAGGCACGACTCCTCAATTAACGGAATAAAATTTTTCGCAACGCAAAATTTCCTCGCTCTTCGGAAGCTCCAGAACGCACGCAGCATGCTCCACCCTCGCAGGACGTCTTCGTTAATCATCGCTTCCGCGCCTTGCAATTTCCCGCAGCGGATTACCTCCCATGAACGCGCCTGCCGGAACGTCCTTGTGCACGACAGAGCCCGCGGCGATGACGGCCCCGTCCCCGATCGTCACGCCGGGAAGCAGGGTCGAATTCGCGCCGATCATCACATTGGAGCCGATCGTCACGTCGCCAAGCCGATACTCGTGGATTAAATATTCATGCGTTAAAATCGTCGTATTGTATCCGATGATCGAGTTATCCCCGACCCGAATCCGTTCCGGAAAAAAGACATCGACCATCACCATCAGCGCAAAAGCGGTTTGCCGGCCCACCTTCATTCCGAGCAGGCGGCGGTATATCCAGTTCTTCACCGGCAGCAACGGGCAGTACCGCGCAATTTGGATGCAGATGAAATTTCGCACCGCCTTCAGCGGGCTGACGGTCCGGTAAACTTGCCACAGGGCGTTCGCCCCCTCGACCGGGTAACGCTCCAATTTCCGCACAATCCGACGCTCCTCTAAATAAACGAGTACAAGTCGCGCATTTCGTATAGGATATGGCGCGCCCCGCTTTCCCGCAGCTTCTGCTCGCCCTTCAGCGACCATGCGACGCCGACCGGTATGACGCCGGCAGCCTCAGCAGCCTCCATATCGACGGGGCTGTCCCCGATCATCATCGTCGAATCCGGCTCGGCGCCAAGCGCCTGCATCGCCTTCAGCACCGGCTCGGGATGCGGCTTCAGCCGCTCGACATCGTCCAGCGTCACAATCGCAGCGCGCTCGAAAAAACCGTCGAGCCCGGTAAACTTCAAGCCGCGCAGCGTCGTGAGCTCCATCTTGGTCGTGACGATGCCGAGCCCGACTCCCGCCTTGCGAAGCTTGGCCAACACTTCCGCCACATCGCCGAACGGCTTCACATAGTCGTCATGCAGCCGCAAATTCACATCCCGATAAGCGGCGATCAGGCCGGTGACGTCTTCGAGGCCGGAGAACCGCTGCATTTGGTCGGTCAGCGGCAGCCCCATGCCGGGAATAATATGCTCGCGTCCGAACTCGGGCGGCACAATGTCTTTTAACACCTGCAGGAACGTTTCGATAATGAGCTCGTTCGTATCGAGAATCGTGCCGTCCAAATCGAACAGCATCGTTCGAATCGCAGTTTTCATGGAAAGCTCCTTGTGATGGGATGGAATCTTACCAGGCGATGGTGAAATACGCCCTCCACGTCATTTCATTGAGGATCCAGTCCGGAGGGCGGAGCGTATCGCGCCAGCCGCGCCTCCCGTTTAATCGAAATCGTCGGAATCGTCGGCAATCGTTTCGGTCAGCTTGTTCGTGAATTGCAGCGCGGCATTATAGCCCATCCGTTTGAGTCGGAAATTCATCGCCGCCACTTCGATGATAACGGCAAGGTTTCGTCCCGGCTGGACCGGGACGGTTACAAGAGGGATGTCCGTATCGATGATGCGCGTTAATTCCTCGTCAAGACCGAGACGGTCGTACTGCTTGTCGGGCTGCCAGTTCTCCAGCTTGATGACGACGCTGATCCGTTTCATCGAACGGACGGCTCCGGCCCCGAACAGCGTCATGACATTGATAATGCCAAGGCCGCGAATCTCCAGCAGGTGCCGGATCAGCTCCGGTGCGCTGCCGTGCAGCTGCCCGTCGGACGTTTGCCGGATTTCCACCGCGTCGTCGGCGACCAGGCGATGGCCCCGTTTTACCAGCTCAAGCGCCGTTTCGCTTTTGCCGATTCCGCTTCCGCCCGTAATGAGCATGCCGACGCCATAGATGTCGACGAGCACGCCGTGAATCGTGGCCGACGGAGCCAGCCTGCGTTCCAAAAAGTTGGTAATGCGGCTGATCAGAATCGTCGTCGCCACATGACTGCGCAGCACCGGAATTTGTTTGCGGTTGGATTCCTCGATCAATTCCTTCGGGGCTTCAAGCCCGCGCGTTATGATAAAACACGGCGTCTCGTCATCGCACAACCGCTCGATCCGGTCAATTCGTTCCTCGCCGCTGAGCGTCTCCATAAACGCTAGCTCGGTACGGCCGAGAATTTGCACGCGTTCATTCGGGTAATAATGAAAATAGCCCGCCATCTCCAGTCCAGGCCGGGACAAATCGTCAACGGTAATATTTCGGCGCAGGCCGTCTTCTCCGCTTACGATTTCCAGCTGAAACTGGCTGACCAGCTCGGATACTTTTACTTTTTTAGGCATTGCCAGTCCTCCTCAAGTTGCAGCAGCTCATTCTGCTCTGACCCAGGTTGCTAGTTCCAATTTACTCATTCACATCGTATAAGAAAAAAGCGTCAAACGCAACGTCCCGCCCCATTTTCGGTCAACCGGCCATAAAAAAGCAGCCGCCCGATTTAAAATCGAACGACTGCTTGGTTTAGCGGCAAAAGCCGAATCTTAGATTTCGAATACGTTCAGTTCGCTGTCTTTATCGAAGACATGAACCTTGTTCATATCCAGCGCAAGCTTCACGTTCGCGCCTTCTTTCGTGCCCGAACGGCCGTCAACGCGAGCGATAACGTTGTCTTTGCCCAGACCGGCCAAGTACAGCAGGCTTTCGTGACCGAGGTTCTCCGCCACTTCCACATGCGCACTCACGATCGTGTTCGGCGAAGCTTCCAGGAATACCGGCTCTTCGTGGATGTCCTCCGGACGAATACCGATGATGATTTCTTTGCCGAGATAACCCTTGTCGCGCAGCAGCTGCGCTTTGCCTTCCGGAACGACAACATCGATGCCGGTCGTTTTGAAATGAAGAGCGCCGCCCTGCTCGGAGAGCGTGCCGTTGATGAAGTTCATCGTCGGCGAACCGATAAAGCCGGCTACGAAAATGTTAACCGGATGGTTGTACAGCTCCTCCGGGGAAGCCGCTTGCTGGATAACGCCGTCTTTCATAACCACAATCCGGTCGCCCATCGTCATGGCTTCGATCTGGTCGTGGGTAACGTAAATAACGGTCGTTTCCAAACGCTTGGCCAGCTTCGTAATTTCCGCGCGCATTTGACCGCGCAGCTTTGCGTCAAGGTTGGAGAGCGGTTCGTCCATCAGGAACACTTGGGGTTCACGGACGATTGCGCGTCCCAAAGCGACACGCTGGCGTTGACCGCCGGACAATGCCTTCGGCTTACGGTCGAGCAGATGCTCGATATCGAGAATTTTGGCGGCTTCGCGAACACGCTTGTCGATTTCCGCCTTTTTGAATTTGCGAAGCTTAAGACCAAACGCCATGTTTTGGTACACGTTCATGTGCGGATACAGCGCGTAGGACTGGAACACCATCGCGATGTCGCGGTCTTTCGGAGCGACGTCGTTCACCAGACGGTCGCCGATGAACAATTTGCCTTCGGAAATTTCCTCGAGGCCGGCGATCATCCGCAGCGTCGTCGATTTGCCGCAGCCGGAAGGACCGACCAGAACGAGAAACTCCTTATCTTTAATATCGAGATTAACATCTTTTACGGAAGCGGCATCAGAACCAGCGTATTTTTTGTAGATGTGCTCTAAGCGTACACCTGCCATGAGATTTTCCCCCTAACGGAAATTTGTTGATCACTACAACTATCTTATATCAGCACCCGTCCTGTGACTATGCACAAACTCTACAAAAAAACTACTTCCTTTTCGTCACTTTGTACAATAATAAAATAATTTTGACAAGGACCGCATCGCGAAATTGCCTGACGTCGAGCTCTGTTTCCTGCTTTAGCTTGTCCAGCCGGTACAGCAGCGTATTACGGTGAATGTACAGTTTTTTGGCCGTCTCGCTTACGTTGCAGTCGAGCGAAAAGAAGGTTTCTAATGTGGTTAATATTTCGGGCTCTAAAAAGACATCCGTCCGCTTCAACGCCTGTTCGACGAATTTAATGCGCTGCGTCTCCGGAATGGCGCTGAGCAGCCGTTCTAGATGAAGTAGCCACGGGAGGTGAATGTTCGTTCCGACATGGAACGTCCGCCCCAAATTGATCGTCTCTCGAAGCAGCTGAGCTGTTGCGATAAGCGAGCTTGCAGGCGAGATCGGATAGGAGACCGCCAGATGGCACTCGCCGATCCACTCGCTGGCCAGCATGTCATGAAGGCCGGACGCAATCTGTCCGAGACTTTCCTCAAGCGATTCTTCGCTTTCCTCGTCCTTATCTTCAGACTGCGCATCCTGGATCAGCGTGATCGGCCCGAGAATCAGCCACTCCTGTTCCTTCAGCGGAATCAGCATCGCCTCTTCGGACAAAAAGGTGCGCAGCAGCTTTTCCAGCTCGCTGTAGCTGGATCGCCCCGTCTCGCTTTGCACGCAAACCAGCAGGAAAGGAATCATCTCGGAAAAAAGCCGGCCCTTCGCCGCGTACCGGTCGGGAATTGTCGTCTGCGGCTCGCTTAGATCGAGCTGCTCCGCGATCCAATCCCCCAGCTCCTTCGCATGCCGTTCGGTTTCCGATATGCTCTCCTGGCCCTTAACCGCATGTCCGCGCAGCTGGTCCAAGGCCCAGCCGATCAGACGGGCGGTTTGTTTACTGACCGCTTCCGACGGTATAGCGACAGCTTCCACTTCCTGCTGGTCGCTTCGTATCGCAAACATCAGCTGTCCATCCTCGCGCTGGATGGAGTCTCCCGGAGTGACTTTCGCTTTCCGCTGCCCGCCGCCGTTCCGGCCGTTCATTTGATGCTCATGCCACTCATCGAAGGAAATGCGCAGGTGCCGGACCGGGCTTTCCAAAATCGCCTGCAGCTGTTCGATCCATTTCTTATCGATCATCCCTTGGCCCCTATCGGTTAACGCACATGAAGCGCTTTTTTAGGCCATTGTAACATACATAACGCCGAAATTCAGCCTAAGACGGCATGGCGGGAAAGAAGTAGAAACGGTTGACACCGTCCAGGCTGTCGACAAAGCCAGGTGAACGGGTGACACCGTCTCTCGACAACCGAACAAGTTTCTTTACTTGAAATCGCGAAACAAAAGGTAAGTGGAAACGTCAACTTTCCTGTAAAACAAAAAAAAGCCTGCGGAATGCCGCAGGCGCTGCTTTAAGATATGGTGAGCCATGTAGGACTCGAACCTACGACACCCTGATTAAAAGTCAGGTGCTCTACCAACTGAGCTAATGGCTCTAACTTGTAGGAAATGGTGGAGGGCGATGGATTCGAACCACCGAACTCGTCAGAGAACAGATTTACAGTCTGCTGCGTTTGGCCACTTCGCTAGCCCTCCACGAAAAAAAAACAAAAAAATGGTGGCTCGGGACGGAATCGAACCGCCGACACGAGGATTTTCAGTCCTCTGCTCTACCAACTGAGCTACCGAGCCACGTTTGTTTGGATTCCCAATGTTTATCAAGGCAAATGGCGGAGCCGACGGGATTCGAACCCGCGGTCTCCTGCGTGACAGGCAGGCATGTTAGGCCTCTACACCACGGCTCCGCGTTTGCAATATGGTGGAGGCTGAGGGGATCGAACCCCCGACCCTCTGCTTGTAAGGCAGATGCTCTCCCAGCTGAGCTAAGCCTCCATATGTAAATGGTAGCGGCAGAGGGGATCGAACCCCCGACCTCACGGGTATGAACCGTACGCTCTAGCCAGCTGAGCTATGCCGCCACAATACTGGCCCGTTATCCGGGCAGATATTCAGGTACACAGCGTCGCCAAACGCTGCGCGTAATGATCACCGATGTCTCCGCGCTTGTCGGAAGACAAAAAGACCTTACACCCTGAAAACTGGATACGAACATCCGATCAATTCTTTAGCTGGTCTTCCGAAGCGGCGTTCACGTGTCCGTGAACACCGATAGGATAAGCCCTCGACCGATTAGTATTCGTCAGCTGCACACGTTGCCGCGCTTCCACCTCGAACCTATCAACCTGGTCGTCTTCCAGGGGTCTTACATACTGGGAAATCTCATCTTGAGGGGGGCTTCACGCTTAGATGCTTTCAGCGCTTATCCCGTCCGTACTTGGCTACCCAGCGGTGCTCCTGGCGGAACAACTGGTACACCAGCGGTACGTCCATCCCGGTCCTCTCGTACTAAGGACAGCTCCTCTCAAATTTCCTGCGCCCGCGACAGATAGGGACCGAACTGTCTCACGACGTTCTGAACCCAGCTCGCGTACCGCTTTAATGGGCGAACAGCCCAACCCTTGGGACCTACTTCAGCCCCAGGATGCGATGAGCCGACATCGAGGTGCCAAACCTCCCCGTCGATGTGGACTCTTGGGGGAGATAAGCCTGTTATCCCCAGGGTAGCTTTTATCCGTTGAGCGATGGCCCTTCCATGCGGTACCACCGGATCACTAAGCCCGACTTTCGTCCCTGCTCGACTTGTCGGTCTCGCAGTCAAGCTCCCTTCTGCCTTTACACGCTTCGAATGATTTCCAACCATTCTGAGGGAACCTTTGGGCGCCTCCGTTACGCTTTAGGAGGCGACCGCCCCAGTCAAACTGCCCGCCTGACACGGTCCCTCTACCCGTTTCAGGGTAGCAGGTTAGAACTCCGATACGATCAGGGTGGTATCCCAACGGCGCCTCCACCGAAGCTGGCGCTCCGGCTTCTTAGGCTCCCACCTATCCTGTACAGATCGTACCAAAGTCCAATATCAAGCTGCAGTAAAGCTCCATGGGGTCTTTCCGTCTTGTCGCGGGTAACCTGCATCTTCACAGGTATTAAAATTTCACCGGATCTCTCGTTGAGACAGCGCCCAAGTCGTTACGCCATTCGTGCGGGTCAGAATTTACCTGACAAGGAATTTCGCTACCTTAGGACCGTTATAGTTACGGCCGCCGTTTACTGGGGCTTCGGTTCACAGCTTCGCCTTGCGGCTTACCGCTCCCCTTAACCTTCCAGCACCGGGCAGGCGTCAGCCCGTATACTTCGCCTTACGGCTTCGCACAGACCTGTGTTTTTGCTAAACAGTCGCTTGGGCCTTTTCACTGCGGCCCCCTCGGGCTATTCACCCTACCGAGGCACCCCTTCTCCCGAAGTTACGGGGTCATGTTGCCGAGTTCCTTAACGAGAGTTCTTCCGCGCGCCTTAGCATACTCTGCTCGCCTACCTGTGTCGGTTTGCGGTACGGGCACCTTCACCTGGCTAGAGGCTTTTCTCGGCAGCCGGAGCCCATGACCTTCGGTACTGTAATTTTCCCTCCCCATCACAGCCCAGCCTTATCGGTTGACGGATTTGCCGATCAACCAGCCTCACTGCTTGGACGGGGCATTCCATCGCCCCGCGTCACTGCCCTTCTGCGTCACCCCAATCGCTCATAACGGTTTACGGTGGTACAGGAATCTCAACCTGTTGTCCTTCGACTACGCCTTTCGGCCTCGCCTTAGGTCCCGACTTACCCTGAGCGGACGAGCCTTCCTCAGGAACCCTTAGGCTTTCGGCGGACAAGATTCTCACTTGTCTTTTCGTTACTCATACCGGCATTCTCACTTGAATACAGTCCAGCACTCCTTACGGTATACCTTCAACCCGTATTCAACGCTCCCCTACCCCAGGACAATCTTGCGATTGCCTAGCCATAGCTTCGGTGGTGTGTTTAGCCCCGTTACATTTTCGGCGCAGAGTCACTCGACCAGTGAGCTATTACGCACTCTTTCAATGGTGGCTGCTTCTAAGCCAACATCCTGGTTGTCTGGGCAACTCCACATCCTTTCCCACTTAACACACACTTGGGGACCTTAGCTGATGATCTGGGCTGTTTCCCTCTTGACGATGGATCTTAGCACTCACCGTCTGACTCCCGGCGATAAGTCTATGGCATTCGGAGTTTGACGGGACTTGGTAACCCTTGGCGGGCCCCGCACCCCATCCGTGCTCTACCTCCATGACTCTTACGCCGAGGCTAGCCCTAAAGCTATTTCGGGGAGAACCAGCTATCTCCGGGTTCGATTGGAATTTCTCCCCTACCCCCACCTCATCCCCGAACTTTTCAACGTTCGTGGGTTCGGGCCTCCAGTGCGTGTTACCGCACCTTCACCCTGGACAGGGGTAGATCACCCGGTTTCGGGTCTACGTCCACGTACTCAATTCGCCCTATTCAGACTCGCTTTCGCTGCGGCTGCGGCTCTTCACCTTAACCTTGCACGGGAACGTAACTCGCCGGTTCATTCTACAAAAGGCACGCCATCACCCCTAAATTGGGCTCTGACTTCTTGTAAGCGCACGGTTTCAGGTTCTCTTTCACTCCGCTTCCGCGGTGCTTTTCACCTTTCCCTCACGGTACTGCTTCGCTATCGGTCACTAGGGAGTATTTAGCCTTGGCAGATGGTCCTGCCGGATTCCGACGGGGTTTCTCGTGTCCCGCCGTACTCAGGATCCGTCTCGGAGAGCGCTGACTTTGGGTTACAGGGCTTTTACCTTCTTTGGCCGGCCTTTCCAGACCGCTTCG